>JAPJQL010000051.1 GCA_030825115.1 Lachnospiraceae bacterium | reverse complement strand
TTTTTAAATTTCGTCACTTTGACGATAGTGATTTATGGTACCTCTGAACAGTAACTTAAGGATGTTACAATCATATTACAATTTTTATAACCATCTATATATTTTGGAATTTTTATGTTATACTAAATTCCAGTATATGCGGATGATAACTGTAAATAAAATTTTAATCAGATATGGAGCGGAATATGGAAAAAAAATATGATTTGATCATCATCGGTTCTGGTCCTGCGGGACTTTCGGCGGCAATCTATGCCCAGCGTGCAAAACTGAATACCCTGATCATCGAGAAGGAGATGGTAAGCGGCGGTCAGGTGCTCACCACCTATGAAGTGGATAATTATCCGGGGCTTCCGGGGATCGGCGGGTTTGATCTTGGCATGAAGTTCCGACAGCATGCGGAGCAGCTTGAGGCATCGTTTCAGGAGGACGAGGTCCAGCGCATTGAGCTTGCATCGGCAGATGATGCAGAGCTGAGAGCAGCGGAGCTTGGGTCTGGGGACGGGGCATCCGTGAAAAAGGTGGTCTGTAAAAAAGACACCTATCTGGCAAAGAGTGTGATCATCGCGACCGGTGCGACCCACAGAAAGCTGGGAGTGCCGGGCGAGGAAGAGCTGGCAGGGATGGGCGTCAGCTATTGCGCAACCTGTGACGGCGCATTTTTTAAGAAAAAGGTGACTGCTGTCGTAGGCGGCGGAGATGTGGCGATCGAGGATGCGATCTTCCTCTCCAGAATGTGCAGCCATGTCTATCTGATCCACCGGAGAGATGAGCTTCGCGGGGCGAAATCCCTGCAGGAGAAGCTGATGGCGCTGGAGAATGTGACTGTGCTGTGGGACAGCGTTGTGGAAGCGATTCAGGGAGAAGAACATGTTGAGTCCCTGAAGGTGAAGAATGTAAAGACGGGGGCTGAGAGTGAGCTTGCGGTAGACGGCGTGTTTATCGCGGTAGGCATCACCCCGAACAGCCAGCCGTATGCCGGTCTGGTAGAGATGGATCATGGTTATGTAAAAGCGGATGAGACCGGGGCGACCAGCGTGCCGGGAATCTATGCCGTGGGAGATGTGAGGACGAAGCAGCTCCGCCAGATTGTGACAGCTGTGGCAGACGGGGCCAATGCCGTGACCAGCGTGGAACGTTACCTGACGGAAGCGTAGGGAGGCAGATTCCAATGAAGAAAATTCTGAAAGTACTGACGGTGGGCTGCCTCTGTACCTCGTTTTTGGGGATTATTCCGGCTTTTGCAGAGCCGGCCATATCCCCAAACAACGTGCCGATGGTGGCTTCACAGAAGTCTGACTTTGAAAATATTGCGGTTTCCCAGGTGACGGGCTATGTCAATATCCGGGAACAGGCGACGACAAACAGCAATATCGTGGGAAAGATCTACAACAACTGTGCTGCTACGATTGAAGAGACTGTCGAGGGCGAAGGCGGGGCATGGTATAAGATTAAATCCGGCACGGTAGAGGGATATATCAAGGCTCAGTACTTTATCACCGGAGAGGCTGCCGAGCAGCTCGCGCAGGAGATTGGCTGGGAGTTTGCGACCGTCAATGCTGACAACCTGCGGCTTCGGGAGCGGCCTGATCTGAACAGCGAGGTGTTGACCATGCTCTCCCAGGGGGCCCGTTATGTGGTGCTGGGGGAGGAAGGCGACTTTTTCAAGGTGGCAATCGACGCGGATATGGAGGGGTATATTGCCAGATCCTACTGTAAGACGACAGTTGAGTTTGACCAGGCTGTGTCCCTGCAGGAAGAGCGGGACAGGCTGCAGGAAGAGGCGGAACGAAAGCGGGAGGCGGAAACCGCAATCGCTGCGCTGGAACAGGTGAAGCAGATTGAGGCAAGCCGGGGCGGCGGGACGGCCGCTACGGAGCTGATCATCGCGGCGAATCCGGAAAAGAGCAATAATGAACAGAAGGTATCCGCACCGATACCGGCTGTACCGGGTACGGGCGGCTCTCCTATGGGCCCGGGGTCGGTTGCTGTGGCATCTGCGACCAGGACGGCGATCGTGGCATATGCAAAGCAGTTTTTGGGCAATCCTTATGTGTATGGGGGGACCAGTCTGACGAACGGCGCGGATTGTTCCGGTTTTACCCAGGCGATTTTTGCCCATTTTGGTATTTCGACCGGAAGAAGCTCCAGGGACCAGGCGGCGAAAGCGCGGGAGATATCGATGGATGCGATCCAGCCGGGAGACCTTTTGTTCTATGCGAGCGGGGATTATATTAACCATGTGGCTATCTACATAGGCGGCGGGCAGGTGATCCATTCCAGCAACGCAACGACGGGGATCATTATTTCTCCGTATAATTACCGAACGCCGTCAAAAGCGGGAACATTTCTGGATTGATGAGGATTTTCTATGCAAGAGAGAAGACATTATAACGGGCTTGACGCGGTGAAGTTTATTCTGGCGATCCTGGTGGCGATGCGCCATATTATCCAGGTTTTCTTCACCGCGGACAGCCGGTGGCATCTGCTGATCGGATCCTGGCTGTCCAATCTGGCGGTTCCTTCGTTTTTTATCATTTCGGCGTTTTTCCTGTTTCAGAAGGTGGACAGGGAGAAGCCGGAGTGGTCAGTGATCGCGGGATATTGTAAGAAGATTTTGAGGATGTATGTGATTTGGTCGGCAATCTATCTGCCGATTGACTGGTACAACTGGTATCATGGTGAGAGCGGCGTCTGGGAGGGGATATTGGATTATCTGCAGGCGTTTTTATTCTCCAGTTCGATTGTTCAGCTCTGGTATCTGCCGGCGCTGGCGGTGGCCTGCCTGATCGTCTGGTGGCTGTATACGAGGGGAGTGAAGATCTGGGGGATATTGGTCATAACCGGCTGTTTTTTTGTGATCGGGGTGGTAGGGGACAACTGGTATCTCAATGAGATGCTTCCCCACCGCGTTTATCTGAAATTGATGGTTTATATCAAGTACTTTCTGACCATGAGAAATGGTCTTTTTTATGGCAGCTTTTATGCGGCGGTCGGGCTGCTGTTTGCGAAGGGAAAATGGCGTCTTCCGATGTGGGCATCGGTCACCGGGACGGTATTTTTTGTTGGGCTGATGTATCAGGAAGTGTTGGCTTTCCACAGTACGAACATGCTGTTTTCGGCGGCTCCGGCGGTCTATTGCCTGTTTTCGGCGGCTTCGGCGGTGGAGTGGAAGGACAGGAAGGTTTATCCCAGAATGAGGGTGATGAGCGAGTGGATCTATTTGTCCCATTTTTATTTCTTTTACCTTTTTTCATGGACGTCGAAGTGGAATCCGGTGGCGTTGAATAACCGGTCGGTTATGGGGATGATCCTGGGCGCGGTGATCTTGTTTGCATGGGGGATGACGCGGCTGGGGGAGACGGAGAGGTTTTGGTGGGTTAGGAAGGTGATATAGGGGGAGAAGAGACCTGTGGCGTGAAGGGGGCGGTTCAAAGTAAGGCGGCGGGGGCGCCGCCTTACTTTACGGGCTTCGCCCTATGAATAAAGCCGGAGACAATTTTACTTATGTGCAAGCACAACGTAAAATTGTCTCCGGCTTTATTCGCACTGCTCATGGCTTACGCTAAAATTCCGGCTCAATCAACCCGTAGGTGTTTCCTTTTCTCTTATAAACTACATTTACTTCTTCTGTATCGGCGTTTAAAAATACGTAGAAGCTGTGGCCTAACAGTTCCATCTGGATGCAGGCTTCTTCTGGGTCCATTGGTTTCATTCCGAAGCGTTTGGTTTTTACGATCTGAATCTCGTCGTCGGCTTCGTATTCTTCGCTTAAGAATAACTCGGAAAAGGCCTGTGCGGATTGCTTTTTATCGATCAGCTTGTTTTTATATTTTTTAATCTGACGTTCGATGATCTCCTCTACTAAATCGATGGATACGTACATGTCGCTGCTGGACTCTTCTGCACGGATGATGTTGCCCTTGACCGGGATGGTTACCTCAATCTTTTGCTTGTCCTTTTGTACGCTCAGAGTAACGATAACTTCTGTATCCGGGTTGAAGTAACGGGCTAACTTACCAATCTTTTCTTCGATTGCTTCCCGTAATCCCGGTGTCACTTCAATATTTCTTCCTGTAATCGTATAACGCATAGTCATCAGCTCCTTCTTTTGAGATGTTTTAAGTATATCATATGTGTTCGAAAAATTCAATCGATATCATGGAATTGTTGCGACAATTATTATTAAATTATTCTAAAAATGGATATTGGAGAAGATACTTCTTTATTGCCAAATCATAGAAATGGTGAAAAAAATGTCAAGTGTTTGGGGCAAAATTTTTGTCGTAAAATGTAAATTTATGACATGTGTACAAAATATTAAAAATGTGTTATATTTTTACAACGGGAGTTATCCTGTGTGTAAATCGTGTGGATAATGTGGATAACTCGGTGTATAACTACTTTTGCCTGCAAAAATAGGGTTGTCCGATGTGGATGGAATTTTGTGGGAAAGTGGATAAACAATGTGGATAATGTGGATAAGTCAAAAATCGAACGTAATTTTTGTGCAATGTGCTAGGTTTACCGTAATTTATTTTTTATGTTATCCACAATTGCGTCGTTCTCTGCCAGATTTTCGCGAATGTGGCAGGTGTAAAGGGAAAGTTAATTTTTTATGAACAAAAGGGGAATAAGTTGAATAAATGGTAGGTTAGTGATACAATGTATAAGATTGACTTGAAATGTAAACTGATAGAATAAGGAACAATTCAGAATTAGGAGAATGAAATATGAATCTCGTAGAGAAGATATTCGGGACCCACAGCGAGCGGGAACTTAAGATGATTTACCCGATCGTTGACCAGATAGAGGCCCTGAGACCAAAGATGACGGAGCTGACGGATGAGGCTTTGAGAGACAACACCCGGATCTTCAAAGAACGTCTGGCAAAAGGCGAGACGTTAGATGATATCCTGCCGGAAGCATTTGCGACGGTAAGGGAAGCGGCCAGAAGGACCTTGAATATGGAGCATTATCCGGTACAGCTGATCGGTGGAATCGTCCTGCACCAGGGACGTATCGCGGAGATGAGGACAGGTGAAGGTAAGACCCTTGTATCGACCGCTCCGGCATATCTAAATGCCCTCACCGGAAAAGGCGTGCATATCGTTACGGTCAACGACTATCTGGCTAAGCGAGATGCTGAGTGGATGGGACAGGTCCATGAGTTTTTGGGACTGACCGTTGGCGTGGTGCTGAACTCCATGACGCCGGAAGAGCGTAAGGTGGCTTATAACTGTGATATTACTTATGTGACGAACAATGAGCTGGGATTTGATTACCTGAGAGACAACATGGCGATCTACAAAGAGCAGATGGTTCTGCGCGAGCTGGATTATGCCATCATCGATGAGGTCGATTCCGTATTGATCGATGAGGCGAGGACTCCGCTTATCATTTCCGGGCAGAGCGGGAAGTCTACCAAGCTCTATGAGGTGTGCGATATCCTGGCGCGCCAGTTGGAGCGGGGCGAGGCCTCCGGTGAGTTTACCAAGATGAACGCGATCATGGGCGAGGATATCGAGGAGACCGGAGATTTCGTAGTCAATGAGAAGGACAAGGTTGTGAACCTGACCGAGGACGGCGTGCGAAAGGTGGAGGAATTCTTCCATATAGAGAACCTCGCCGACCCGGAGAACCTGGAAATCCAGCACAATATCATTCTGGCCCTGCGTGCCAACAACCTGATGTTTCGGGATAAGGACTATGTGGTGAAGGATGACGAAGTGCTGATCGTCGATGAGTTTACCGGACGTATCATGCCGGGACGCCGTTATTCCGACGGCCTGCATCAGGCGATTGAGGCGAAGGAGCATGTCAACGTAAGGCGGGAGAGCAAGACTCTGGCGACCATCACGTTCCAGAACTTCTTCAACAAGTTCAGAAAGAAATCCGGTATGACCGGTACTGCCCTTACCGAGGAGAAGGAGTTCCGGAATACTTACGGCATGGATGCGATCGCAATTCCTACCAACAAGCCGGTAGCACGTATCGATCATGAGGATGCAGTATACAAGAGCAAACGGGAAAAATTCAATGCAGTTGTAGATGAGGTGGCAGAGGCTTATGAGAAGGGGCAGCCGGTGCTGGTTGGTACGATCACCATCGAGACTTCCGAGATGCTGAGCAAAATGCTGCACAAGCGCGGCATTCCCCACAAAGTGCTGAATGCGAAGTTCCATGAGCTGGAGGCTGAGATCGTAGCAGATGCCGGTATCCACAAAGCTGTGACGATCGCCACCAATATGGCGGGCCGTGGTACGGATATCAAGCTGGATGAGATTTCCAAGGAGCTGGGAGGTCTGAAGATCATCGGTACCGAACGGCATGAGTCAAGACGTATCGACAACCAGCTGCGCGGACGTTCCGGACGTCAGGGAGACCCGGGCGAGTCCCGCTTCTACATCTCGCTGGAAGACGACCTGATGAGGCTGTTTGGTTCTGAGCGTTTGATGAGCATGTTTGAGGCGCTGGGCGTGCCGGAAGGCGAGCAGATCGAGCATAAGATGCTGTCGAATGCCATCGAGAAGGCCCAGATGAAGATTGAGAACAACAACTATGGTATCCGTGAGAACCTGCTGAAATATGACGAGGTGAACAACGAGCAGCGTGAGATCATCTACGCAGAGCGCCGGAAGGTTCTGGACGGCGACAATATGCGCGATGTGATCCTTAAGATGGTGACGGACATCGTGGAGAATTCCGTGGATATGTCGATTTCCGATGAGCAGGCGCCGGAAGACTGGGATCTGAAAGAGCTGAACCAGCTTCTGCTTCCGATCATCCCGCTTCGTCCGATCACCCTGGAAGACCATCAGGTCAGCAAGAAGAATGAGCTGAAGCATATGCTGAAGGAAGAGGCAATCAAGCTTTACGAAGCAAAAGAGGCAGAGTTCCCGGAGGCAGAGCAGATCCGTGAGATTGAGCGGGTTATCCTTCTGAAAGTTATTGACAACAAGTGGATGAGCCATATTGACGATATGGACCAGCTGCGTCAGGGCATCGGTCTGCAGGCATATGGACAGAGAGATCCGGTTGTCGAATATAAGATCAGTGCGTTTGAGATGTTCGAAGCCATGACGGCTGCGATCACGGAGGAGACGGTCCGTATCCTGTTCCATATCCGCGTGGAGCAGAAGGTAGAGCGGGAACCGGCGGCAAAAGTAACCGGGACCAATAAGGATGACACTGCGGCGCGCGCTCCGAAGAGACGGGAAGAGCAGAAAATCTATCCGAACTCCCCCTGTCCCTGCGGCAGTGGAAAGAAGTATAAGCAGTGCTGCGGCAGAAAGCGCGTATAGAGTTAACCGTTCAGAACGGCGGGGAAATCCAGTTTTTTCGGTCAAGAAGATGAGCCGGTCTGAACAGTTACGATGTTAATTAAAAAAGAAAATGAAAGAAGGTGACACAGTGGTAGAATTAGATCAGTTCAAGTATACATTATCAACCTTTGAAAAACCATTAGTGGAAGTGAGGGATTCACTTTGACCTGGACAACAAGGTCAATCGAATCGATGAGTTAGAAAAATCTATGGAAGAGCCGGGCTTCTGGGATGATGCTGCGCGCTCTGCCAAGCTGGTACAGGAAGCAAAGAACCTGAAGGATACGGTGGATCTGTACCGTGGGCTGGAGACCGAGTATGAGGATATCCAGGTCATGATCGAGATGGGATACGAGGAAAATGACGCGTCCCTGATTCCCGAGATTCAGGAAATGCTGACTGAGTTTGAGACAAAACTGGAGAAGCTGCGTCTTACGACCCTGCTGTCAGGGGAGTATGACGGCTGCAACGCCATCCTGCGCCTGAATGCGGGGGCGGGCGGAACCGAGTCCTGCGACTGGTGCAGCATGCTGTACCGGATGTATTGCCGGTGGGCGGATAAGATGGGGTATAAGACTGAGGTGCTGGACTACCTGGACGGAGATGAGGCGGGGATAAAATCCGTGACGATCCAGATCAACGGGGAGAATGCCTTTGGTTACCTGAAGTCCGAACGGGGTGTGCACCGTCTGGTGCGGATCTCTCCGTTCAATGCAGCCGGAAAACGCCAGACTTCCTTTGTATCCTGCGATGTGATGCCGGATATTGAAGAGGATCTGGATGTGGATATCAACCAGGACGATCTGCGAATCGACACCTACCGCTCCAGCGGTGCGGGCGGCCAGCATATCAATAAGACGTCCTCTGCGATCAGAATCACCCATATTCCGACCGGAATCGTGGTACAGTGCCAGAATGAGCGCTCCCAGTTCCAGAACAAGGATAAGGCGATGCAGATGCTGAAGGCGAAGCTCTATATGTTGAAGCAGCAGGAGAATGCAGAGAAGCTGTCTGATATCCGCGGCGACGTGAAGGATATCGGCTGGGGCAACCAGATCCGTTCTTATGTCCTGCAGCCCTATACGATGGTGAAGGATCTGCGGACCGGTGAGGAGACCGGCAATGTGGCCAATGTCCTGGACGGCGGCTTAGACGGGTTCATCAGCGCCTACCTGCGGTGGCTGAGCCTGGGATGCCCGGACCGGAAAGCTTCCGGGGAAGATTAGCCTGTTTGGAAATCATAGAAAATACAGGGTGTATGCAATAAAATGCTTGCATCCTGTTTCTTTTTGTGCTAATATCTTCCACATGAGCACAAATGTATCTGTATCACGAACATGAGACTGGGAGAATGGAATGGCAGAAGAGAAGAGCAAATATTTTGTAGTAAAGCAGAAAGCAGTACCGGAAGTCCTTTTAAAGGTTGTCGAAGCAAAAAAACTGCTGGAATCGGAGCGGGTCATGACAGTGCAGGATGCGACCGACCGGGTAGGGATCAGCCGGAGTTCTTTTTATAAGTATAAGGATGATATTTTTCCGTTTTATGACAATACCAAGGGCAAGACCGTGACCTTTGTGGTACAGATGGATGACGAGCAGGGGCTTTTGTCAGACCTGCTGCACATTGTGGCGGTCTATAAGGCCAATATCCTGACGATCCATCAGAGTATTCCGGTCAACGGAGTGGCGACTCTGACTCTCTCCGTGGAAGTAAAGCCGAATACCGGCAATGTATCGCGGATGGTAGAGGAGATTGAGGAGCAGAGCGGAATTCATTATGTGAAGATCCTGGCGAGAGAATAAGGAGTCAGAAATAAAGGGAAATGAGGAGAACGAAATGATCAAGGTAGCAATCATGGGATACGGTACGATAGGTTCCGGGGTGGCAGAAGTTCTGGATGAGAATAAAGATGTGATCGCAAAACAGGCAGGTCAGGAGATTGCGCTGAAGTATGTGCTGGATCTGCGGGAGTTTCCGGGCAGCCCGGTGGCAGATAAGATCATCCATGATTTTAAGGTGATAGAAGAAGATGACGAGGTGCAGATTGTCGTGGAGACGATGGGGGGACTTAACCCGTCTTATCCGTTTGTAAAGGCATCTCTGGAGGCAGGAAAGCATGTTGTGACCTCCAACAAGGCGCTGGTTGCCGCCCATGGTACGGAATTGCTGGCGATTGCCAGAGAGAAGGGGGTAAATTTCTTCTTTGAGGCGAGCGTGGGAGGCGGGATTCCGATCATCCGCCCACTGTACCGCTGCCTGATGGGAGAACGGATCGAAGAAATCACAGGAATCTTAAACGGTACGACCAACTATATCCTGACAAAGATGGATAAGGAAGGGGCGACCTTTGCCGGAGTGCTGAAGGAGGCGCAGGACCTGGGCTATGCGGAGCGCAACCCGGAAGCAGACGTGGAAGGGCATGATACCTGCAGGAAGATTGCAATCCTGACGGCGATGGCGACCGGCAGGGAGGTGGATTATGAGGATATCCACACCGAAGGCATCACAAAGATCACAGATGTGGATTTCCGCTACGCGGAGAAGATGGGAACTTCCGTGAAGCTGTTTGGCTCCAGTCGGGTGGAGGGCGATGTGGTCCATGCCTGGGTAGCCCCGGTGATGATTGGCAAGAGCCATCCGCTGTATGCGGTCAGCGATGTATTTAACGGTATCCTGGTAAAAGGAAATATGCTGGGGACGTCCATGTACTACGGAAGCGGAGCGGGCAAGCTGCCGACAGCCAGCGCGGTTGTGGCTGATATCATAGAAGCTGCGCAGAATATGGAACGCAATGTGCCGATGGGCTGGAATGATGAGCGTCTTGCCATTGCAGACATGGATACCTCTGCACACCGTTATTTTGTGCGGGTTGCAGGCAATGCGGCGAAGAAGAACAGTCAGGTGGCGAAGGCATTTGGACTGGTAAAGGTAGTGGAGCTGGATGGTATGGATGAGTTTGCTGTGCTGACAGGGAAGCTGACAGAGGCTGATTTTAAAGAAAAAGCGATAGCATTTGATTCGGAGTGTCAGGCGCAGGGCGAGGACGGCATCCGCCAGATGATTCGGGCAGAGCTGTAACAGGTGCGGGAAATGACGCTGATGGCAAACGGAACGCTGTGGGCTGTTTTTTACCAGATCTTTCATATGCCCTGCATCTTTCATCTGATCACGGGGCTTTACTGTCCGGGATGCGGGGGGACGCGGGCTGTCAAATATCTTTTGACCGGGCAGATTGGAAAGAGCCTGCAGTACCATCCGCTTGTGCTTTATACGGCGGCAGTCGTGCTGGCAGAGGTTGTGAGCGCTCTTGCGGCAAAAAAGGCGGACCGGCCGGAATGGTATCTGGGGCATGAGAAGCTTTTTATCTATCTGGGGCTGGGGATCATTCTGGTCAACTGGATCGTGAAGAACTATTTTCTGGTGGTGAAGGGGATCGACCTGCTTCCGGTGCCGATATAAAAAAGAGACGAAGAAAATTCTCCGTCTCTTTTTTATATCATCTGCCCTGCAGACTGTTGAAAAGGCTTTCGTACTGTTCCATCACCTGATTCACGATCTGGGCGTTTGCCGGGTCCTGCACCAGCTGCATCGTGATGACGAAATTGATGAACATCAGGATGCTGCAGATGATGGACAGGGTGCCAAGCACCAGTCCGGCAATGGCCGGCCCGGAAAACGGGCTTCCCTTTTTTGACACGATGGCAAGCATGACTGCGCCGGCTCCGAACAGGAGCTGTGTCGGCGGAAAGCAGCAGGAGATCAGGCCGAAGATACCGGCCACCAGCGACAGGGTTGCGAATCTATTTGGTTTTTGGGGAGCGGGATTTGGCGGTGTCTGCCTTGGCGGCAGCGGAGTGCCTGGTCCTTTGGATTTATAGTTGAAATCTGGTTCCATCATGGTCCTCCATAAATCTTTGGTATATTCTTTTTTCTTCATTGGATAGTTTACCACGAAAATCTTATTATCTCAAGGTTTTCTGCGTTTTGGGTGATGTGGTGACGATCAGGCGGGTTCTGGAGGATTCTGGCGACGGTAAACCTTGCATAAGCGCCCGTGATGAATTATAATAATGTGGTTGAGAAAAAAGCGAGGGAAGATGACATCATGGATATTATAAAAGTATTGCAGGAAGAATTGCAGATTGGCTATAAACAGGCGGAGGCGGCCGTACAGCTCATCGATGAGGGGAATACGATCCCGTTCATTGCCAGATACCGGAAGGAAGCCACCGGTTCTCTGGACGATGAAGTGCTCCGAAACCTGGATGAAAGGCTCAGATATCTGCGGAACCTGGAAGAGAAAAAGGCACAGGTGCTCGCTTCAATCCGGGAGCAGGACAAGCTGACACCGGAACTGGAAGCTCAGATTCTGGCGGCTCAGACAATGGTGGCGGTGGATGACCTGTACCGTCCCTACCGTCCGAAACGCCGCACCCGCGCGATGATAGCAAAGGAAAAGGGGCTGGAGCCTCTTGCAGACCTGATCAGCCTCCAGATGGTGAAAGAGCCGCTCGAAATGCTGGCAAAAGCTTACCTGTCGGAGGAAAAAGATGTCCTGACTCCGGAAGCTGCGATTGGCGGCGCAAAAGATATCCTTGCGGAGCGCATATCTGACAAGGCAGATTACCGCACCTACATCCGCAGGGCGACAACAGAGCAGGGAATCATCCGCTCCGCGGCCAGGGACGAGAAGGCGGAATCCGTATACGAGATGTACTACAGCTATGAGGAGCCGGTGAAAAAATGTGCCGGACACCGTGTACTTGCGTTAAACCGCGGGGAAAAGGAAAAAATCCTGTCGGTCAAGGTGGAGGCGCCAGTAGAGACGATCATCCGCTATCTGGAGAAACAGGTGATCACGAGAAACAATCCGTTCACGGAGCCGGTTCTGCGGGAAGTCGTGGCGGACAGCTATGACCGTCTGATCGCGCCTGCGATTGAGCGGGAGATCCGCAATGACCTGACCGAAAAAGCAGAGGCGGGGGCGATCAAGCTGTTTGGCAAGAACCTGGAGCAGCTTCTGATGCAGCCTCCGATCACGGGAAAGGTGGTCCTGGGATGGGACCCGGCATTCCGCACCGGCTGCAAGCTGGCGGTGGTGGATGAAACCGGAAAGGTACTGGATACGGTGGTCATCTACCCGACTGCGCCGCAGAACAAGGTTGCGGAGGCCAAAGCGACCTTGAAAAAGCTGATCGGACAGTATCATATCTCTCTGATCTCGGTTGGAAACGGCACGGCATCGCGGGAGTCGGAGATGGTCATCACGGAACTTTTAAAAGAGATTCCGGAGCAGGTACAGTATATCATCGTCAATGAGGCGGGGGCATCGGTGTATTCGGCGAGCAAGCTTGCCACGGAAGAGTTCCCGAATTTCGACGTGGGGCAAAGGAGCGCTGCTTCCATTGCGAGAAGGCTTCAGGACCCGCTGGCAGAGCTGGTGAAGATCGATCCGAAATCCATCGGTGTGGGGCAGTACCAGCATGATATGAACCAGAAAAACTTAAGCGAGGCGCTGCAGGGCGTGGTCGAGGACTGCGTGAACAAAGTCGGCGTAGATTTAAACACGGCATCTGCCTCATTGCTTGAGTACATTTCCGGAATCAGCAAGGCTATTGCAAAAAATATTGTGGCATACCGGGAAGAGAACGGCGCGTTTACGGACCGGAAGCAGCTTTTAAAGGTTGCAAAGCTGGGACCGAAGGCATTTGAACAGTGCGCCGGTTTTATGCGGATCCAGAACGGGAAAAATCCCCTTGACGGGACGAGCGTCCACCCGGAGAGCTACGGGGCGGCGCTGGCGCTTTTGGAGAAACTGGGATACCGTCCTGAAGATTTAAAGCAGGGCGGACTTACGGGACTTGGAAAAAAGATCCATGATTACAAAAAGCTTGCCTCTGATTTGGGTGTGGGCGAGATCACGCTCAGGGATATTGTAAAAGAGTTGGAGAAACCGGCGCGCGATCCCCGGGAAGAGATGCCAAAACCGATTTTACGCACGGATGTGCTGGAGATGAAGGATCTGACTCCGGGGATGACTTTAAAAGGCACGGTGCGGAATGTCATGGACTTTGGCGCGTTCGTTGATATCGGCGTCCATCAGGACGGGCTGGTCCATATATCCCAGATGACGCAGAGATATATCAAGCATCCGATGGAAGTGGTCAGCGTGGGCGACATCGTGGAGGTAAAAGTCATAAGTGTGGATCTTCAGAAGAAACGGATCGCCCTGACGATGAAGCTGTAGGGCTGTGGTTTCAAAGCAGCAGGACATGAAGGAGCATGTAAGGCAGATACAAGGAGATGAGAAGGATGGAAAAAGAATTACGCTTTGAAGTAAAGCTGGGCGTGAAGGATTTGTGGCAGTTTTCCATGTACCACGCCAATGCGGGGATGCTGGGAATCGTAAATCTGTTGTTTACGCTGGCGGCACTGTTTTTGATCGTGACGCGCTGGGGGACGCTGACCACGCCGTACCGGGCGCTGTTGGTGGTGTGCGCGCTGATGTTTACCGTGTGGCAGCCGTTTCTGCTCTACAATAAGGCGCGCAAGCAGGCGAAGGCTGCGGCGGTGAAGGAGTCGATGATACTGACCTTCGGGGAAGAGGGCCTTAAGGTGGAGCAAAGCGGGCAGGAGGCGGCATTTGCCTGGGATCAGATGGGAAGGCTTGACAAGATGCCGACGATGGTCATCCTGTATATGGACCGGGTCCATGCGTATCTGCTGCCAAAATCCGTTATGGGAGAGCGGGAAGATGCGTTTTACGAGATGGTCCGGGCGCACCTGCCCAAAGAACGCCGCAGGCGGATCTGAGAAAAAACTGCAGTTGTGACAGATGGAGGAAGTTATGGTGATAGAGACCAATTGTCCTGAGGAGACATACGGGATTGGCGTGAAACTCGGAGCACAGGCGCAGCCGGGGCAGATCTACTGTCTGGACGGCGACCTTGGCGTGGGGAAAACCGTCTTTACCCAGGGGTTTGCCGAGGGGCTTGGCATCGCAGGGCCGGTGAACAGCCCGACATTTACCATCGTGCAGCAGTATGACGACGGGCGTCTGCCGCTGTACCATTTTGACGTGTACCGGATTGGCGACGTCTGTGAAATGGATGAGATTGGTTACGAGGACTGTTTTTACGGCGAAGGCGTATGCCTGATCGAGTGGTCGCAGCTGATACCGGAGATTTTGCCGGAGCATGTTGTCAGGATCCGGATCGAAAAAGATCTGGAACGTGGCTTTGATTACCGGAAGATCATCGTGGAAGGGCTGTGACAGGGAGGATGGGAATATGAGAATATTGGGAATTGAAAGCTCTTCACTGGTGGCGTCCGTGGCGATTGTGACGGATGACGTCATGACGGCGGAGTATACGGTGAATTTTAAAAAGACCCATTCCCAGACGCTGCTTCCGATGGTTGACGAGGTAGTGCGGATGCTGGATATGGAGCTTGAGAGCATCGATGCGATAGCGGTGTCCGGCGGACCGGGTTCTTTTACCGGGCTGCGGATCGGCTCGGCTACGGCGAAGGGGCTGGGGCTGGCGCTTGACAAGCCGCTGATCCATGTGCCCACGCTGGATGCGATGGCGTATAACCTTTACGGGGTTGCGGCGCTCATCTGCCCGATGATGGATGCAAGACGAAACCAGGTCTATACGGGGCTGTACCGGAACCAGTGTGCATTTGAGGTGGTGAAGGCACAGTGTGCGATGGATGTGAAGGAACTTGTGAAGGAACTGAATGAACGGGGCGAGAAGGTCATCTTTTTAGGGGATGGCGTTCCGGTGTACGCGGAGACGATCCGAGACCTGATCGCTGTGCCTTATGAATTTGCCCCTGCCCATGTGAACCGTCAGCGCGGCGGAAGCGTGGCGGCGATGGGCGCCTGGTATTATGCCCAGGGACGGACAGAGACTGCCGGGGAACACCGGCCGGACTACCTTCGGAAAGCCCAGGCGGAGCGGGAACTTGAGGAAGCGAGGCGGCAGGGAAAGGTGGAAGAACTGGCCGCAGGCCACTCGGTCGGGACCGGGGAATAGGGAAGGAAGAAGAGAACCGTATGGTGATACGTAGAATGGCGGAAGATGATCTGCCGCTGATCGCTGAACTGGAGAAGCGGTGTTTTTCGGAATACTGGTCCTACGGAGTGCTGGAGGCAGGGCTTCACAGTCCGTTTGACGTTTATTTTGTGCTGGAGCAAAGCGGGCAGATCCTGGGATATGCGAACCTCAGGATCCTTGCAGGTGAAGGGGAGATCCAGAGAATCGCCGTGCTGCCGGAGTTTCGGAGGCTTGGCGCGGCAAGGAAACTCATGGATGCAATGGTAGGTCATGCCAGAGAAAACCAGGTGTATGCGATTACGCTGGAGGTGCGGGCGGGCAACCAGGCAGCCAGAAACCTGTATGAATCCTATGGTTTTGCGAAAGAGGCGGTGCGGAAGGGATATTACCGCAATCCGCCGGAGGACGCCGTCATCATGTGGCTGCGCCGGGTATGAAACATTTACCACTTAAAATGTGAATCAAAAACGATTATAATGTAGGGGTATCCAGAGAGGTGGATACCCCTTGTTTTTGGAATGCATTTGATGAAGAAAGGCGAGAATGAGATGAGAAAATACAAAAGTAGCGGGGAACTGACAAGTGTAGTGTGCAATTGCTGTGGAAAGAAGCTGGTGGTAGAAGGAGGAATCCTGCGGGAGGGAGCAATCCCGGTCAGCCATACGTGGGACTTTTTCTCGGAAAAGGACGGGGAAGTCCACCGTTTTGATCTGTGCGAGGATTGCTATGATGATTTGGTGAATCAGTTTTTGATTGAGCCGGAGATCGAGGAACAGGTTGAATTCATTTGACGTGTGTGTTATCATTCTATCAGATTCTGTGAGAATTTGAATTGTTAGAAATGAGGTTGCACATATATGCTGGATATTTGTTTATTAGGAACCGGAGGCATGATGCCTCTGCCGTACCGCTGGCTGACATCGATGATGGCGCGGTGTGACGGGAGCAGTCTGCTGATCGATTGTGGGGAAGGAACCCAGATTGCACTGAAGGAAAAGGGGTGGAGCCCGAAACCGATCGATATCATCTGTTTTACCCACTACCACGCAGACCATATCAGCGGGCTGCCGGGACTGCTCTTGACGATGGGGAATGCGGAACGGACCGAACCGCTCACCCTCATCGGTCCAAAAGGGTTAGAGAGGGTTGTGGGGGCGCTTCGGATGATTGCGCCGGAGCTGCCGTTTTCTTTGCGGTTTATAGAACTGGATGAGCCGAGGAAGCAATTTGTGATTGGACCGTTTACCATCGATGCGTATAAGGTAAACCACAATGTGACCTGTTATGGCTACGCGGTTTCGATTCCCCGGGCAGGGAGGTTTGATGTGGAGCGGGCCAGAGAGCAGGGCGTGCCGCTTCGGGCGTGGAGCCTTTTGCAGAAGGGGGAGACGGTTGTCATGGATGGCGTGGAGTACACTCCGGATATGGTGCTTGGACCTGAACGCCGGGGGCTTAAGGTGGCTTACTGCACCGATACCAGACCTGTTCCCGTGATCGCGGAGTATGCCCAGGGGGCAGACCTGTTTATCTGCGAAGGGATGTACGGAGAGGATGGCAAGGAAGTGAAGGCCAGGGAATACAAGCATATGACGATGTACGAGGCGGCAAACCTTGCTGTGAAAGCGCAGCCAAAGGAGATGTGGCTGACCCATTATAGTCCGTCGCTGACCAGACCGGACGAGTTTATTGATAAAGTGAGGAAGATATTCCCGCGGGCAAAAGCAGCGAGGGATGGCTGGAGCCTGGAACTGGATTTTGATGATGAGGGAAAGGCGTGAGGGAAGGATGATGGATAAGATGGAATGGAATCAGCCGGAAGACGACATACTGATCCTGGCAATTGAAAGCTCTTGTGACGAGACGGCAGCCTCTGTTGTAAAAAACGGACGGGAAGTGCTGTCTAATGTCATTTCTTCCCAAATTGATCTTCACACCCAGTTTGGCGGAGTTGTGCCGGAGATCGCTTCCAGGAAGCATATTGAGAAGATCAACCAGGTGATTTTGCAGGCGTTAGAAGATGCGGGGGTAACACTGCCTGAGATTACGGCTGTGGGCGTGACCTACGGTCCGGGACTTGTGGGGGCGCTGCTTGTGGGCGTTGCGGAGGCAAAAGCGATTGCCTATGCGGCGAAGAAGCCGCTGGTAGGCGTGCACCATATTGAGGGGCATGTATCGGCCAATTATATCGAGCATCCGGATCTGGAGCCGCCGTTTGTCTGTCTGATCGTATCGGGCGGACATACCCATTTGGTGATCGTGAAGGATTATGGAGAGTTTGAGATTATCGGGCGTACCAGGGACGATGCGGCCGGAGAGGCGTTTGACAAGGTTGCCCGCGCCGTCGGACTGGGATATCCAGGTGGTCCTAAGGTGGACCGTGCGGCCAAAGATGGCAACAAGCATGCGATTGAATTCCCCAGGGCAAAGGTGGAGGGGGCGCCGTTTGATTTCAGCTTCAGCGGCTTGAAATCAGCGGTCCTCAATCACATCAACCATGCCAGGATGACAGGAGAGGAGATTCCGGTCCCGGATCTGGCGGCATCGTTCCAGAATGCGGTGGTGGAGGCTCTGGTCAGCCGTGCCGTGCTGGCTGCGAAGGAGTATGGCTATGACAGGCTTGCCATAGCAGGCGGCGTGGCGTCCAATTCCGCGCTGCGGGAGGCGATGCAGGCGGCATGCGATCAGGAGGGGATCCGTTTTTATCATCCGTCTCCGATTTATTGTACGGACAATGCGGCGATGATTGGGACGGCGGCTTATTATGAGTATAAGAAGGGGATCCGGCACGGCTGGGATCTGAATGCAGTTCCGAATCTGAAGCTTGGCGAACGGTAACGTGGCAGGAGGAGAAGATGGAAAAAAGGTGCAGGACAGGCGCCGTGGTACTCGCCGGAGGGCAGGGGAAGCGGATGCACAGCAAGGTACAAAAGCAGTATCTGATGCTCGGCGGCAGGCCGCTGATCACATATGCGCTGGAGGCGTTTGAGAACAGCGGAATCGATGAGGTCGTGCTTGTGACCGGAGCAGGAGAAGAGGAGTACGCCCGGACAGAGATTGTGGAGGCATATGGCTTTTTGAAAGTAAAAGCGGTGGTTGCAGGCGGAGCGGAGCGTTATCATTCGGTGTATGAAGGGCTGAAGGCGCTGAAGGACTGCGACTGTGTACTGATCCACGACGGCGCCCGGCCACTGGTGACAGAAGAGATCATCATGCGTGCGATCGAGGGGGCCAGACAGTACGGCGCCTGTGTTGTGGGAATGCCGGTAAAGGATACGATAAAACTGGCAGACGGTCAGGATTTTGCGGCAGATACGCCGGACCGTGCCCGTCTGTGGCAGATTCAGACACCACAGGCATTTTCATACCAGCTGGTTAAGGATGCCTATGACAGACTTATGGGCGATGAACGTCTTCAGTCAGGGATCACGGATGACGCTATGGTGGTAGAAAGCCAGACAGACCATAAGGTGAAGCTGATTTTGGGCAGCTACGAAAACCTGAAGGTGACAACGCCGGAGGACATGGTGATCGCAGAAGCTCTGTTGGCAAAACGGCAGATTTTAAGCCGGAAAAATGGATACAAAATAGCTTTCGAAAAAAAAGTTGAAAAAAGTTGAAAAAGTCGCTTGACAAATTACCAAAAATTTATTATTATAGACAAGCACGTTTGATGAACGAATGCTTTGGAGAGGTATCGAAGTGGTCATAACGAGGCGGTCTTGAAAACCGTTTGTCCGCAAGGGCGCGTGGGTTCGAATCCCACCCTCTCCGTTGGACAGATTTTAGATCTGCCGATGACAATTATATAGTTTTGCTGATGTTCAGGCATCGGTACTTATGCAGAAGTACCCAAGAGGCTGAAGGGACACCCCTGGAAAGGGTGCAGGTCGTTAATAGCGGCGCGAGGGTTCAAATCCCTCCTTCTGCGTAGGCTCAGCTAAGAGCCGTATGAACCTTGAAAATAAAAGATTGAACAGTATGTAAAACCCTGAAAATTCTAATAAAAAAGAGTCTTTTTGG
>JAPJQL010000008.1 GCA_030825115.1 Lachnospiraceae bacterium | reverse complement strand
AATTTCTTCTCTCATCCAGACTATACTGTCGGTTCTGGAATTTCACCAGATCAGCCACTGCTATAGTGGGTCGCGGACTATACCGCCGGTGGGGAATTGCGCCCCGCCCCGAAGAACTTATATTTTGTTTACATTTGAATGATAGCACAGAAATGCGTTGTTTACAAGGGGTTTTGAAGGAATTTCATCCTTTCTTATGCCGTTTTTCTGCATTTTTTCTTCATAATTTTTCATAACTTCTCATAACTTCTCGGTGAAAAGTAGTAAATTGAGTAGTAAATTGAACGGTAAAAATCCTAGTATTTATGCGTGTTGCGCTGGTTCTGGCTCCTCTGTTGGTTTGTTCATTTTCTTCAACTGCTTCCTCACTCTGTCAATATTCACGTGGTCATATACTTTCCGTATCATTTTTATGTCACCGTGACCCATAAAGTATTGTAGAGCGCCCATTTCTACCTCATTCTCCGCCATCCTTGTACATCCTGTATGACGGAAAATATGGTTTGTAATATTGGGGAGCGGGGCAGCGGGATATTTTGCATTGTACTTATTTACCAGTAACGCAATACCTTTATTGATATTAGCTGGGTATAAAGGCTTCCCCGCCCGTGACGTAAACACAAAATTGGTATAACCGTCCACAACTATTGTCGATGGATGGAGATGTTTATTCGAAAACAACTCAACAAAACATTCGTGCACGTCATCCGTCATAGGTAATATCCGTTCACCGTTCTTTGTTTTCGTTTTCTCTGCGTAAAACTTCATTACTCCGTTTACTTTGCGATACAAGACTTCGTGGTCGATATTAACCGTCCTCTCATCCATATCAACATCGTCCCAAGTAAGCCCCATAATCTCACCGATTCGCATTGTTGTACCAAGCATCACGCGAAACAGTAAAACGTATTTTCTGCGCTTGCTTAATAACGGAATCTCGGATATAAAACTTTCTTGTTGCGTTTCGGTCAACGCTGTTTTTTCATATTTTTGTGTATTATACCCATCGCAACAACCATATGCAGGATTTTTACCGATAATCTCATCATCTACGGCAAGTTGCAAGGATGGATACACCATTTTATGTATTGTGCGTATTGTCCCGTCTGCCAGTCCAGCATCAGAAAGTTTTTTGTAAAATCTCAAAACATCAGATTTTCTAATACCGGTAACGTCTACCTTTGCAATATCTGACTTCTTCACAAACCGTTCCCACATATACTCATAATTTGTGCGCGTTGAATTAGCATATTTCTTTATCTCCATATGCTGACGAAACAATTGATCTATTGTTGTCTTTTTCGGCTTCGTCTGCAAACCATTCCGCTGATTATTGTTTATCACCTCCTCTTTTTCCCTTAGAGACAAATCATCTCGTTTCCCGCTTGGTATTCTATCGGTAGACACCAGTTTCCAGGAGTAAACAAACTTTTCCTCACCGTTTTCCAGATATTTATACAGGTATCTACCATCTTTTCTTTGGCTCTCTCCTGTTCGTAAGACTCGCCCTTTATTGTCTTTTCTTTTTTCAGACAATTAAGTACCTCCTCTCATATTGGCAAGAGCCTAATATGATATCTTTATTTTATCATACTAGGCTCAATTTATCTATTTTAACTATTCAGTTTCCATTTATATTACGTTTAAATTGTCAATATAGTTTTCAAAAATCTTTCTTTTTATTTGTGCGCGTGTACCATTCCATAGTACAAATGATGCGCTTTTGTCTTCTTCAACGAGTTTCCGCAACTTCGCTTCTCCGATACGGAAATATTTAGCTGCTTCTTCAATTGTAAGCGTGTATTTTTCCCAAACAGGGATATTATCCATTAAATCAACTCCATACTATATATTTTATCAGTCGCTCCAGTTATTGCATGGAGCACATACATAAACTATCTGATTGACCTGTAATACAATGCTGCTAGACACTGTATACTCTTTTCCGTTATATAAGATTTTGTATTTTCCATCATCTACTTTTCCTGCTACGATTGCTTTGAATGTGCGATCGAATTTAGATGAAGAAATCATCCTGTCCATAGCACTTAATATGTTTTCCATGATTTCTTGGACAAATGGCGTATAATCATTAATGCTCATATATCTGTTCCTTTCTAAAACAGGAGCAACCTTTTTCAGATTGCTCCTGTCAGACTTAGCGTATCTTTCCAAGTTCCTGCCTGATGATTGGTGATGACAACCTCGCAAATGCACGCGCAAATTCTGTCGGGTCAGTCACGTCAGGCAATTCCATATCGCCATTGAAATTCACTTCAACATTGGTTTCGGTTGATTTTTGAACCAGATTTTCTGTACTTGCCATACCACTTGACGAAGGATTCATGATATCATGCAATTGTGCATTGATGATATTCTTACCTTCTTCACTAAATTGCCTGTAGTAAGGGTTATTCAGCATGTTTCTGCTCAAGGTAAGTTGCTGAATCTTATTCAATATCGCTTCCCCATCATGGGCAATGACAGGTCTTTCACCAGGCTTCAATTCATGAGTGCTTAAATACTTCACCATGTCAAAGGCATCTTTGTCACTGCTTGAACCGCCTACAGCGCCGTTTAAAATACCTTTTGCATAGCGTGACACACCTGGGCCATGATTTGGGTCTTGGTCAGTGTTGTGGTTTACATCATTGCCGCCATAATGGTCGTTTGCAGTCCCGCCGGGAGATACAGTGCCGGAAGAATGGGTTCTGTCATCGTCAAGGTCTTCGTCCTCATCTCGATTATGCTTCACATAGTTACCTAATGAATTGAATCCATCCTCTAACACGTCAACAACATCCTGCAAGATATTCTTCATATCGGAGACATTGCTCGTAAGCTGTTTCCAGCTTGTGGTATACTCGGAAATCAACCCCGCGTTTTCGTTATACTGCTCAAGCGACTTTAGCAGTTCTTGGGCTGATTTTTCGAGAGCTTTCTGAATTCCTTCCAGAACACCTTCAGCGGTTGCGGATGTTCCATTAACTGTTCCAAGATAATCAAAAATATTCTGTAGGTTGTCCATTGCGGACATCTTGCCGTTCATCTGGGACAGTAGATTCTGGATACCTGCCTGTGCCTGTTCATAGGTTAGCGTACCTTCTTGGTATTTGATGATATATTCCTGAAGGAGAGCATAGATGTTCTCTGTGGACTCTATCTGTTCTTTATACTGATTGATCTGTTCCGAATTCGTCTGGTACAGGTTCTTGAACATTTCGTAAATATCGGAATCATTGCCAGATAGGAGTTTATCTTTCCATCCTTCACCAAGTATGCCAGACGCAAGATTGGCATTTGCGGTATCTATTGAATCGCTTTTAATCTGACTCCACTTTTCAGCTATCTTGTCAAGAATCTCCAACTGCTCGTTATAAGCATCATTGACATCTTTCAGTTCATCCTGTAATCCCTGGATTTCTTTTTCAATATTGTATTCTTGAATGGCTTTAAGGGCATCTGCAACAGCTTCACTAGCCGACCTAATCTTTTCTTTGTTGTGTTCATAGACTATTTCTCCTTCACGGACTACCTTTTCAGTCTTTTGGGTATTAGCTGTCTGAAGGTCATAAAGTGCTTTTTCGAGGGTTGTTTGTAAGTTGAGTTCCTTGTTTTGCTGACGAAGTAAGTCGAGACGGCTCTGAAGTTCTTCAATCCGTGATTGGAATTCTTTATTTGTTGCTTCATTTGCATCTGCCAGGGCATCTTTTTCCTTCTGGATCGCACTTGTTACGGCGGAAATAACTGTATCAAATTCATCCTTAACCTTGTTAAGCCCTTCAAGCACCTTATTCAGATCACCCGAAAAATTGCTGATACTTGTGAGCGGCATCTCAAGGAGTGCCTTGTTCCATTCTGCGAGGTTCTGCACCATGCTTGACATCTCGGAATTGATGTTCTGCAACTGGGAGTACAGTTCATTCCATTTTGTGCTGCCAACGTCATATTCGCTCATGACATCGGATATGAGTTCAGCCTGTTTTTTGTACTGCTCGATTACAGTAGCACCATTTCGGATGAGCATCTGATAGTATTCGGCATCAAGTTCCCTTCCCATTGAGGTCATCTCATTGCCCCAATTTTGGATGGCATCGGTTATCCCTTTATACATATCGATGACGGTCTGGGCATTCTGGATCGGCAGGTTGAGAAGCTGGTTATTGTATTCTTCCTGTGCCTGTGCCAATGACCAAGATTCTTCTTCCAGCTTAGCTATCGTGTCCTGAAGTTCGTAATAGTCACTTGACCCTTCCTTGAGATCACCGCTGGACAGCAAATCTTGCAATTCCTTTTTACGTAACGCAAGCTTTTTGCTTAGAATCTGTTCCTCACGGCGTAGGTTGGCAATGATGTTCTCGTATGTTGTTGCATTGACTATCTGCCCAGAGGTTTCCATATAACTGATCTGGGATTTTATGATAGAGTTACGGTTCTCTAACTGCTGTGCCTGTGAATCAAGATATTTAGCTTCATTTTCATACAGTTCTCGTGTTGTTTTTGCGATAGTCTTATTGACTTCGGCTTCCTGCTTTTTAGCGGAAACGAGTTTTTCACGTGCATCGATTGCCGCCTGTACCTTTTCCGCATCACCGCCTACAAGGGTTTGTATGTCATCCCCGCCGGTCTCAACCTTTAACCGTAGATCCTCTGGGAGTTTTGACATCGCTTCATTGTACTGCGCCTGATATGCTTCCACGGCACTTTGGCATTCCTGCAAAAGCTGCTTATCTATTTCGAGAGACTGAGAAAGGAATCCTTGCTTGGACTCAAAGTTCCCGTTCCTTGCAGCTTCGATAAAACTTTCAAGGCTCAGTCCGGCTTTCGCAGCCATGTCACTCAGATATCCTAATTCTTCGCCTGTCAGCGCAAGACCAGAATCCATTTTGGAAATGAACTCCAATGCTTTTTTACCCGATGTCTCATCAAGACCGAGATAGGGGATTGCAGAAGAGGATACCTTTTCTTCCAGTTCTGCTTTTTTGTCGTTGAGAAGCTGGAGTTTTCGCTCGATCCAGTCAAATTCTTTTTCGGAATCTTTCTTTGTTTTAGAGCCTTTTTTCTTATCACTTTCAGGTCTTACTCCAAGTTTGGGCGCAGATAGGTTCTCGTCCATTTTTGCCTTGATTTTATCTATCTCCGCTTGAGCCTGTACCTGTGCCATCTGCTTTATATATTTGGCATCTCCGCCGCCCATACCACTTGTTTGTGCAGCATTAAGATTCCCGCTCAGAGTACTATAATAAATTTGCAATGCACCAGTAGCACCGCCAAGTGCTTCCACAAGATGCATTAATTGCAATACATCATTCGATGTATCCAGCATTATGCCAGCAGCATACTCTTTATCAAGATAGTATGACACTATAGCCTGTCTGGTTTTTTCAGCGGCATCGCTTTCTTTTAAGAAATTTACGATGTCTTCCGATGTCGCATCTGCAAGTTTCTTTGTGGTCAGGGCAGTATATTCCTTCTGGGCAGATAAAGCTTGATGCACAATAACATTTGCATTTACAACGCCCTGTTCCTCTAAATAGGACTGGATGAGCACAGCATTCCCATCGTTTACTTGACTGAGGATGCCAGACTGATAAATGTACGCTGTGGTAAGGTCATCAAATGCCTTTTGGGTCGCCTGTGTATTGCCAGCCGCATCCTGTATAGCTTTTACATAGTTTTCTATACCTGATACATCTTTAAATTTCTCCGTTAAAGATGCAAGATTATCAAATGTGATATCTTTATCTTTGTCGATAAAGTTTTCATAAGCCGTGCCAAGTGAACCGAAAGCATCGTCTAGTTTTCCAAGATTAGTGACTGTATTCGCCCACTCCGATATTTCAATTCCCTTTGCTTCATCTGCAATTGCTTTGAGCGTATTTAATAAATTGTCGGAAGCACCCGCCTCTTTCATTGTGTCAATCATATTTGCTAGTGACTTGTCTACCAGCTCATTTAAGGCGGTACTTAAATCATCAGTCTCATTAATTAATTCCGGAAACTCTTGTTGCAGGTCTAGTAAATCAGATCCGGTTAGTTTATCTTCTTTCACCTTTTGCATCGCCGAAGATAAAGTCGAAATTCTCTTTTGATACTCATCCAACAGCTTGCCTATATCTTCATTTTGTATGTCGAAAAACACAATATTCTTGGAATCTGGATTTCCTATCTGTGCAGCCTGTATTGCCAAAGAACTAAAATCCGCTGTCAGTAAATCATTAAAAACCCGCTTTAAGTTTTCTCCTGCACCGCTTGTATTTAGAATCGCATCCTTCATGGTATTAAAACCATCTACGGTAGAAGGAATACCATTATGGAATTCATATTCCATTTTCAATTCTTCATACTTCTTCTTAGTGTAAATATCGATACTATCCGAAACTTTAGAAATGGCATTATCCATATTCTTGTAAATATCAGATTCAAGAATGGTATCGTCATTTAACTCCTTCGACTGTAAAGTAAGACATTCTCTTGCATCTATAAGCGCATAATAATACTCAACAACGCTATCCATATCTTTATAATCTTCTGGCTGCCACTCGATACCTTTACTGGTTTCCGTTTCATATGATTTGAGCAAATCACGAACAATCTCAAGGGATTTCACGTGATTGTCAACTCCGGTCATATTCACATTCAGAGGGACATTAATCTGACTTCCGCTCCAATTACTCCAAGAATCATTCTCCAAGGTTTCCGCTGCCGATTTTCTCCCACGTACCGCTGCCGCATACTGGCTTTCCATTTCTGCTTGTGTGGCATTCCTTAATGCTTGTGCATACTCATCTGTACCAACGGTAAGACCTTCAAGGACTTTCGCCTTATCTCCAAGTGCTACCGTCATAGATTCGACTGCTTTCTTTAATTCCTGCTCCTGCGAAGCAGTTCTATCTGTAGCACTCGATAATTTGAAGTATTGAATATATAGTTCCTCTAGCTTTTTTACCTGTGCGGCGGCAGAATCAGCGGCTTCAATATTTTTCTGTCTTGTTTCTTCTAATTCCTGTCGGTATTCTTGATATCTGCCCACAATAGCACCAACACCAATACTTAAAGCCATAAAAGAAATGCCAATAGGATTTGACATAAATGCCGCTTTCATGCTAGCACCTAAACCTGTGACTGCTGCTTTTAAACTAAATGTACTGGTTGTTGCACCCACATTCGCCGCTGTCTGTGCGTCCGTAGCCTTAGTAAGTCCCATAGTTGCAAGTTTTTCTTCTCGCTTTGCTTCTGCGACACCTTGACCTTGTAATATTTTATTTCTGTCACTTGTTTCTAGATTCTTATTAGATAGTAATAGCTTATTTTGCTTATCCGAAAGACCTTTTGTCGCTTCGCCAATACTTAGTAATTCTGCTTTTCGCGCTTTTGTATTTGTTGGTAATAAATTAATCCTATTAATTGCATCGCCCAGCATTCCCATTTGCCTTGTGGTAGATATGCAAGCTGTTTCTATAGACACAATACCTTTTACCGCCACAACAGATGCAGTGCCAATAATAGACGACTGTAATAAGTTAAATTTGTTTGATAAATCAAGAATAGCACTG
The DNA here is from genome assembly GCA_030825115.1 of Lachnospiraceae bacterium. Classification (GTDB taxonomy): domain Bacteria; phylum Bacillota; class Clostridia; order Lachnospirales; family Lachnospiraceae; genus Brotaphodocola. The sequence goes on along the minus strand of JAPJQL010000008.1, from coordinate 93,456 downwards.
CCTGTATCAGCAACACCTTTAATCATATCACCATTAAGAATTCCCGTATAAGTGTCAACCAGTGTTTCCTTGAATCTTGTTACGGCAGCCGATGCTGATTCTTGGTAACGCTCAAATTCTTTATTGACACTTCCAGCAGAATTCAAAGCATCCTGGTATATCTTCTCTGCTTCGGACATATTCTGCAACAATGCGGCTGTAACAGCACCACGTTGCTTACCTGAAATCTTTTCGAGTAACAATGCCTGTGATTTATCGCTAAGAGTGTCATATACTTTTGAAATCTCTAGTAGAATATCATATGTAGATTTAAAGGTATTATCGTCAAGCATGATATCTACTTTTCCATTGGTAAGGTTTAGTATGGTATCTTGAAGTTTTGCAACAGACTCCTCTGCCTTTTTTCCATCTTCCGATACTCCACGCAACCTCATACTAACTATTTTGAGCATATTGCCAACTTCTGATGGGCTTTGGAAAATTTTATTTCCCGCACCAATCATCGCAATTGCTTGATTGACATCATTATTTGCTTCCTGCAATGCCGCAACGGAATTTTGAAGAGCATCAGAAATACCCTCGGCATCTATACTATATCTGTTCGAGATATTATTGATTTTATCTGCAATTGACAAAGCTCGTTCTGAATACTGATCTTCTGTCAGTCCATCAATTTCCTTAAATGCCTGTAGATTCGAGATTAATGTACTTGTCGCTTTCTCAATGGACATATCACCGGTCTTCTCTAATTTAGTGGAAGTCTCCGCTAATTCTTCGCTCAGTCCCAAGCCGAATCCTATTTTTTTCCAGTCTGTGACGGAACTTATAAGAGACTTGGTTTCTATAGCTAATTCCTTTGCCTTGCGAATGGATTTATCCAGATATGCAGGAAAATCGTCACGGGAATTTATTTCATCAGCTACTTTATATAGGGAAGTCATCTGATCATCAAGTGCCTTAACCTCGGTATAAGCTTTACGTGCTTGGCTAAAGCCTATCATAATCATGGATGTGGCACTAACCAACTCACCTGCTCGCCCAATTGTTTTCTTAAATGTATCAGTCAGTGTCAGACCACTAATGTTTGTTGCTTTAATTTCACTTTTAAATGCAGACATACGCAATGTAAGTTCTCGGATATCCGCACTGCTTGAAGCTCCATAAGCATCATCAAGCAATTTCCCATATTTCTGTGTCGCCCCCGTGTTGGTAAAAAGCTTACTGTTCTGCTTTGCCAATAATGACAAATCACTGATAAGTTTATCCTTTTTGATTTGTACGCTATATTCTATAGGATTCTGGAATGCAACGCTCTGTGCTGTCTTTGCCGCTTGTGCTATCGATGTATTTATCTGTCCAGCATTAACCTTTAACCGCAATTCCAAATCATCGATTTTACCTTGAAGTTCCTTAATCTGCTGACGTAATTGTACCTCGCTCATTGATTTATTTAATTTTGCATCAACGTTGACATTGAGATTGGTCAATTCCTTTAATGTCTGCTTCAAAGCCCTTTGAGACAACGCTTTGTCTAATCTTGCGATAACCTTGACAAAAAGCTGTCCATCAAATGATTTCAAGTCGTCTTTTATCATCTTTTTTGACAAAGCACGATCCAGTACAGCCATTACATTAAGCATAAAACTATTATCCATGTACTTATTACTTCCTCCATAATTTTTATTTTTGTGCAACAAAAAACAGCCTGTGGTCTACAAGCTGTTAATACTCTTGCATTGTTCTATTTTCTAAAACTCGCTATTACAATTATCACAGTGCCATTCCTTGGCGATTTTCGGAATTGAGAACACTCCAAAAATCGCCACCCTCGCCACTTTTTTACTTTTTGGAATCCTGTGAATCTTTGGTGAATGACATACTGGGCAAAGGGGAACATTTTTATTTGTAGGGTATGGGTCAATATGCTCTGGTCTACGGGTAATAATCTGTCCCGCCGATGCACCACATCTTTTACAACAAATAGATTCACCGTCATTTAGTATGACATAATCATCATGGAATTCTTTGAATTTATCATAATCAATCATTTGATTACAACCACATTCCTTACAAGTACAAACTACATCCCCTAAATCATCCTCACGATATTCTCCTGGCTCATCAATGTCATAAAAATACATCCCCATATCCTCACCCCTTCCTTATAACTCAATCATAGCACATTCATTCTATTCAAACAAGACCATGCAATCACCTGTTCGATTATTTCTCGTCATACCTGTGATATCCGCCACTATCATACAGTAACAGGAAATTATTTTTGATATCCAGACCATCCAAAATTGGTTTCATAGCCGGAATCTGCTTTTCCATCTCATCAAAAATGGTATCGCACAAATCACGCTGAAACTCTTTTTGATTCATCATATCGATACAAAATTCCCGCTTGCTCTCCCGCGACAACTCATTATAGTGGGTAATTGCATACTCCCGTAACAATGCATCTTTGTTCTCCACAAGACTCGGTATCCGATTAATCGCCCTAATCAGCAGCTCATATCCCTTGATTCCAGTATTTGCCTGGTCAATAATTTTTCTTTGCTCAAATTTGTTCGCAAATATTCTGTAAATTTTATCGTAATCGAACATTTTTAAAAGCATCTCTGCCTCGGTGTCTGGCATTACATCAAGTAAAAGTCGCATTGTGTCCTTCTTACTAATTACTGGTTTCCTATCTGTATTTTCCATTTATTGTTCCTCCGTAATACAGCTTTTACAACAAAAAAATATCTCTTGTAAATTATGAATTTGTAATAATGGGATATTTGGCGATACGCCATTTAATGAAATAATATCTGCTTGGTTTACGAGTTACATACTGTATGGGCTTTGAAATATCAAAACCCATATTTACCGATAAAATTTGCGATACGCTCTTGTGTCTCTTCCGATAGGTTTGTAGTTCCTTTAAGCCAATTGTACAATGTCGTATAGGATATATTTACCTTTTTACAGAACATAGTTTTGGACATTCCCATCTCATCAATAAACTGCTTAACTTTTTCACTTAACATATTTTGCATCTCTCCTTTTGAATTATTTTTTTATAGGTATATACGTGTATACATATATGCGTATGTACATATATGCCTGATTGCATATTTCTTAAATGGGTAAAAAAAATCACGTTGAATCTCTTTTTCCGCCTCTATTTATATATACGGAATTATATCAGTAAATGCACCTAATCCACTAATTTACAGCAACAATTTTATTATTATGGTCTGATTTCCGCTTTACAATTACCCGCCTGTTCTTGGGCAGCCTATAATACTCCTGTATATCAGTATCACATATAATATAACTGGTCAATGTATTATATATAATCAGCGATTTTGTCAGTATGGTAATGTTCTTAGTTGGCTTCTGGGCAGTATTATCTCTCCAAAATGATATACTTAGTTTCTCACAATTTGAATCAAATCGTGCTTCCCATAATGTAGAATCAGACTTTATGTAGCAATCTTTCCGATGGCAACCGCCTACCACTTTCTTTATCTCTTTTTCTTCTGCATCCTTATAATAATTTCTCATGACATTTTTTACATCCGCAAGAATCTTATCTTCTGAATCATTCAAAATATCATAGTTCCCATCAACAAGATTCCATCTGTCATATTTGCTACATTTACCTTTGTTATCCCATACTATACCCAAGACAGTTTCTTTGTAATCTTCGGCTTTGTTTAACTCACAAATTGTATCTTGATTATTACACCAATTATATAAAAACCGGCTTTCCCTAAGAAACAGGTCAACAAATCGAAATGGGTATACTGCATTTAGTATCCTATTTTGACCACTTGTCGTCAATTTATAGTTAAGACCCCAAAACAAAAAATCTAATATCTTTCTTTCAGCACTTTTTAAATCTCTGGATATATTACCCTGTTGAATAGTATATCCACAATGACTTTCTATTAGCTTTGCAAGCTCCTCCTGTGTAATAAACGACAGGTAATCTAAATCATCATCTTTTTTAGAGAAGGTACTTTTGCAATCACATATTGTTTTAACAATCGCTGCCAGTTCATCCGCTCCAGATTTGAATAGGTCTAGCAAATTATTGCACTTTAACCAAGATAAACTTTCCCTGTAGACGTCATAATACCGGCTATCAGCATCATTTTCATTGGTCAAATTCAATTCCAGCAAATTGTTTTTATCAAATATTTCTTCTTCGCCGCTCCCACATAATATAATATCTTCTCTGTCAAAATTTATTGTATTGATATCTTTAGTAAAACAGTATTTTATATTCGCCGCTAAACTTATCTCATCTGTGATTTCCATCTTTTTTGATTTTTCACTGTCCCATTTTCCAGAAAATACCTTTATAACGCATTCTGCCATGATTGATGGAATCTCTGATACATCAAACTCACCCGCATAGTATTTTTTAAATTTGCCCTTGGTATCTATTCCTGGATTTTGATAAGTATATGTAGCACGATTTATCAGACTGTTCAACACCTCATTATCAAAATAACGTACCCGTCTTTTATATTTATCTTCATTTTGCTCCCGGTATAATTCAGCATCTAATCTGTCTTCGCTATGTGCCAGATTGTATGCCTCAAGTTCTTCAAATGCCTTATTTTTATTTACATGATATCCATTAATTAAACTTTCCGTTGGTTCCTTATTTCCTTTTTGATACTCTTGGTATGCATAAAACAATGTTTCCAAAGATTTTTTATATGTTTCCGTTGCAATCATATCATATACCTTATTGCGAATATTTTTTATAATTATCCCTCCGTTCTTCCAACCTTCAGCACGTACCTAAAACGCTCCACACAACCCACATTGCGCTGGTCCAGTACCACCCCATACAAATTACCATCCGATATATACAATCGTGATACGTGGCGCATACGCTGTTTTAGCCCTTTTCTTCATTTAATAAAAGGTGCATTTTATTGTGAAATGTGAATCACCTATTTTACGACCTCAAATTTGCTGTTCTTAGCCAATTTACAAATTTCACCTGTGCTGTTGTTGATCATATATCCTTCTTTCTCCCTTACCGTGACCGTTCCAATCCCATTTTCTTCTGCCCATTGTTCCATAATCCCTTTTCCACCATTCTGTATGCGATACATACCATTGATAATGGAAAAAGTTGTTGAGCTAAAACGAAATAAGTCATCATTCCAGTAATCCCACAAAAAATCCTCTAGCCGTTCTTCACCTAATGGCTCGTCCATATTGTAATTTTTCAGTTCGCCCATAGTATAGAAATAATCCTTGCATTGCCACTTCTCACCATCATATGTTTTATTAATCGGGAAAATATCCACCATCTCCCGTGGTGTAAGCTGTGCCATTATCATTTTGACGCATTCCAGTAACGCATAATCTTGTTGCACCTCCTGGTATGTCCGTGACCTGCTATACTCTCTATCTACTCTTGCCACCCCATAATATTTAACAGCATAAAATACGGCACGCTTTATGTTATCCCGGTTCTCTGCCCATGCCCTTTGCCCAACCAATAGCTCAAACTGTCTGCTAAATGCCTTCAGATACAATTGCTCTATGCGTATTTGCTCTATTTGGGCTTTATCCTTAATCTCTTTTGTATCTATAACTGTAAACTTAGGCTCACTCAAATAATTCACCTCCATATCCCATCTTCATCAGTTCCAACCTATACTCAGATTCGATTTTGTCACATTTAGCTTCTGATACAGGGTCGAGAATTATATCTTCATTATCTGTCTCTATCATTTCAGAATCTCCAATAACGGCACTTATTTCAAGTTCCAATTCTTCAAGCCTTTGTCTATGTTTCATCCCAGATGGCATAAACTCAATCACTTTTCCCATATATTTATATTCCCCATTCATCTATGCAATTTTCTTATTCCTTTGACCATACACCACTGCATCAGTTTCACCCTCTATCACTTCTTTGGAGATGACAACTTTCCTTGCATTTGCCATGTCTGGTACTGTAAACATAATTTTCTGCATAGCCTTTTCGATGATAGACCGTAAACCTCTTGCTCCAATTTTCTTTTTATAGGCTAGTTCCGCAATCTTCTGAATCGCATCATCTGAAAATTCCAACTTGATACCGTCCATTGCAAAAAGTTCCTCGTACTGTTTTACCAACGCATTTTTAGGCTTCGTGAGTATATGTACCAGGTCATTTTCACATAATGGATTCAAGGTCGTAATCACTGGCAGCCTTCCGACTAATTCTGGCATCAACCCAAACTTAACAATATCCTCTGGTTGCACATCATCAATATTGGCATTTTTTGTTGTGGTCGTTACAATATCTGTATTAAATCCTATAGATTTATGTTCAGCATCTTTATCAATAATCTTCTCTATCCCTTCAAAGGCACCGCCGCAAATGAATAGAATATTTGTAGTATTGATAGGGATTGTCTCAGCCTGTGGATTTTTACGTCTGCTACTTGGTGATATCTGCGATACCGTCCCCTCCAGAATTTTGAGTAATGCTTGTTGTACTCCCTCACCAGATACGTCTCTGGTAATGGAACGGTTTTCTGATAATCTGGCAATCTTATCAATTTCATCGATGTATATAATCCCTCTCTCTGCCATAGCCACATCATAATCAGCATTTTCAAGGAGCCTTGTTAAAATGTTTTCTACATCATCGCCAACATAACCGGCTTCCGTTAAAGTGGTAGCATCTGCAATGACAAACGGCACACCCAAAAATTTTGCCAATGTCTGAGCCAAATACGTTTTACCGGAACCGGTTGAACCAAGCAATAGGATATTTGACTTCTGAATCTCCACCTCCCTATTCCGATTGCTGTTATTACGCAATCTCTTATAATGGTTATAGACTGCTACAGACAAAGCCATCTTTGCATTATCCTGACCAATAACATACTGATCCAGATGAGCCTTTATCTGCGATGGCGTAACATTGCAGCAATCTTCTGTAAACTCTTCCTTCTCGTTTGCGAAACATACATCATACATCTCCTGTACGCACTCATTACAATAGCAAGCTTGCGACGTTTTAATCATTTTATTTACCTCTGATACACTCTTTCCACAGATGGAACATACTTCTTTTTTTCCTGCCATATTACCCTATTCTCCTTTACAATTAAAATTTTCTATTGTGAACTCTTTTCCTCTTAAAACCATCGGTCATGTGTTTTTCCTGTTCCTCTAAAAATTAAATTTAATATGTGGGACAGCCGCAAGGCTGGCACACAGGCGCACACTTGCTTGCAAGTGGGTGACTAACAGTCGGTAGACTACCTCATAATGTAATTATCGGAATCCAGCATCTTAATAATTGCAATCACATCTTTCTGCGAAATCTTATCTGTATTACCTTTTGTCATCTGGATAATCTCTTTCATGGAATATTTTGATAATAATGATTCTCTTAGTTTCTTCCGGTATTCCATCCACTGGGAACACTCCATAGTATAGGAATCACCCGCTGTTTGACCTGGACATACATAATAATTCTTCCATTTCTTTGCAAGATAAGCCTTTTTACTAATAACCGCTTCACAGGCAGTAAGTGCTGATATAATTATTTGCTCCGATAATATATTGTTCTCCAAATCTTTTTTATAATTTCCCAAAATTCCATCTCTCCTTTAATGTTGTCTGTGACACAAGGCACACCCTAAGTCCAGCAAAGCTGTCCTTAGTGCGTGATTACCTTTAAATGCTTCGCACTTTTTCGCCTAACGGCTCAAAAGCACTACGCATTCAAAGGTCTAGTCTTTTTTTACTTTTTTCTTAATTCGATCTCCACTGCTTTATCACCATCAATCATATGGTGCATCCGATACAACTTATATGAGGACATTTGCTATTGGAACAGCAAACCGTTCCATCCATTCCAATGATTATCTCTCACGCTTCACATAGTTTTTCTTCACAAGTTTGCTCTCCATATTACGAGTGATTGTCACGTTGCAATGGTCTATTTTTTACTAATTTTTCTTTTAAGGGAAACACCCCGTAAACCCTTATAAAATAAGGACTTTTTTTGAATTTTAGCACTTCCAATGTGCTAACTCACTTTTTCCATATGTTCAAAACCATGTAACCAATCCGAAAATAGTTCTCTCATTCTGTTTGATGGTATGTAAATATTAATGCTTTTTCCATTACGAATGCGACTTCTCCATACCCATTGCAACATTTCAGACAATGCATACAACTCCTGATTTACTGAAATACCTTTATGCATAAAAAACTGCGTAATAGCTGGATGCATATAAACGTTTAATGCATAGACCAAATTATAAGTATCAGCATATTCATTAGTGGATCTACAATTACAGGCAAGAAACTGTTTCGTATAACCTTTACCTTGTAATTTCCTCTGTTGTGCTTTGAAGGTAGTCCACAATATTGTATTTTTATCTGCATTAACTACATTTCTGAAATAATTGTATATATTTTTCTGTATCTGAATAATTGTATCTTTATTTATACTGGCATTGTACCAAGTGGAAGATAATCCATTATCCTTCTGTCTAATATTTTTATTTAGCTTTCCATCATATATATTTATCAGATGACTTAATTGCGGACTTGCCACGAAATAGTCACATAATTCATATTTTCCATTGTCACATTTAATACTCTTTTTCTTATAGGGAATGTCATAAACATTAAAATAGCTTTTTAATACGCTTGCTTCAAATAAATATGTAAGCACCAATACACTGTCAAACAGCTTAAAAATCTCTGGTGGATATCGCCATAGAAGCATTTTATTGTTCACAATAATAAGGCTTCTATTCTCCGCTAACTGCTTAATTTCATTGTAGCTGGTGTCATAATCGTTTTTATCTTTGTTCCAGATAATGAATCCATCATCATCTATTGTTATACAATTGCTGTCTAACAAAATTCTCAAATCATCTTTTTTCACATTGTAAGGGTCTATCACATTTAAAACTTCATCGAGAATCAATGTATAATGTCCATTTCTGATATGTTCTTTACTATCATCATCTAAATGCTTAAATAGTTCGTGCGTAGAAGCAATATCCTCTTCACACATCAGCAATTCATTCAGAGCATACAGTTTTCCATTTCCTTTGTTGATAGGTTGCTTAAAATCTCTGTCTGTTGCTTTAATAACTCGTGTCACTTCATCTAAAAATGGTGTAATATACAGGATATTATCACTTTTATTTTTGTTGATATAGTCAATACTCCAAGTTGTTTTTCCGGAACCCATGATACTATCAACTATTGTTACCGTATTCTTTGCCTTTTCTATTGCTAGTTCCTCCAATCAATCATTTGTAGGCACACCACCCAAAAAGAGCAGTGTGCCGGTTATTCCGTTTTTCATAATGGTGACCAGTATCGTCACTGGTAAGTTTTTCGTTCATTTTAAGTTCTGGCAGCTTCACCAGAATTGCATTGACTTTTTACAATTATCCTGGCATTCCAACGCACTGAAACTGATATTTCATCCCATTTTTCATTGCAACGATAATATCCGCTTGGAACAACGCCCTCATATCAGGCTCTAAATACCCAACATAGCAGTCCAGAATTTCATCATATGGAAATGTGATTCCGCTTGAATCAATTTCTCCAAACTGCCACTTCAATATAGACTGATTTTCTTTTACTTCAAATTTCCTATTACTGGGCACGAAAAGTCTTACAATATTCTTGTCCGTAATTCCATTCTTTACATAAACCTCAATCGCATAGTCTTTGTGTTTCTCTAAAAATCCGCACAATAAATCTGTTATTTGTTCCTTCATTGCCATTTCCCAAATCTCCTATTCTTTTTGCAATGTTAATATGTTCCTACTACCTTATTCCCCATATCCATCGTGAAAAAGCGTACAAAAATCAGCCAAGCGAAAATTCGCCCCATTCAATCTACGCAACACTCTGTAAAAACATATTCTCCACTTCATCAATTCTTTACTAAGCACACCAAAATTGACTTAATTGCTGACGGCACATGATAGTCATACACCGCCATGAATACTATATTCTCTCCGTCATATCCAAGAAGAATCTGCTTATCTCTGCAAAGGATAACTAAGCCAACTCCCCACTCTGAATCAATATCAGTAATATCCATTTCCGCAACACCAATAACCTCTTTTTCAACGTCTGATACGATAATCTCACATAAATCAGTGTCAAAGTTGATTTTGTATAGCTGATTACTCTCACAGAAGTAGTATTCATCTGTAAAATTGTTATCGTTAAGCCATGCCAGGCTGCCATTACTGACGCTTATTTTTACCTTTTTTCTTTTTATTGTGCTTTCCTTGATTATCCTTTAATTGATGGCAAGAATAACATAATCCTCTTAAATTACTTATGTCATACGTCCCACCTGAACTAATCCTTTTAATATGGTCTATGGTCATATATGTTGACACATTTTTATAATTGTCAATTTGTACCTTTTTACCACATTTGGAACATTTACCACTACATTTTTTAAATACTGCTTCTCTTTCAGCTTTAGTAAACGATCTTCTCTTCTGTGCCTTTGCCTTTTTACGTTGAAATTTTTCACCTTTACTTAATTTTTGTGGATAAAAGGCAATTTTTCTTTGCTTATTTTCTTTAGCAATTATGTACTGCTCATAGCCATTCAGAAGAATATTATCAGGTGACAGCAAAATCGGAATGGCAATACCACTCTCTTGTAATTGATTGCGTGATTGTTCCAAAATCTCATCACGGATAGCAAAATCTTTTTTAATCTTAACTTTCGCTATATCTATAAGTGGATATGTTTTTGGTTTCCTCTGTCTACCACTTTTCATAGGCACAATTTTTGCCCATGCAATGCCAGAATCCTTCCGATATTTAGGTCTGTAATGTTTCATGTCCATTACTTCAAAATGTGGTTGTTCAATTAGTTTCTTATTCATTAAGAATCCTCCTCGTTATGATATGAAATTTTCAAAGTTCATTAATAGACAGACTAATAGTGTCCATCGCTTAACGTGTTTCTTCTATATAATTTGTGTTGAAAAATCAACAGAATCACCACGAATATTCACGCCTCCTTTCGTCATTCAATGTTGAAAAATATTGCTTCAATATCAAAATAGGGAATTGTTTTTCCTATCTATATCTTTATTCCCTATTGGCAATAATATTTTTTATTGCTTTTATCCTTTATATTATTAGAAATAATAAAATCTGATGGATTTTCTCCACGAATGCGAATATTTTCTTTGATACTTGACTATTCTCCACATCCTCAGTATCTATGTATTACATATATTTTTTTTTTAAAAAAGAGTCATTGCTTCACATTCTGTTTTGTGAAGCAATGACTCCATACATATCTATTTACATTCTAACATATCTATCAAATAATCTAATTAATTCTATTCCTTTACCCTTAGTACTTAATTTTGTATTATTCAATACTCTGGCCGGTACTACATTTTCAATAAATGTATTAAACACTTTCGCTTTCTCATTAAAAATTTCTTGCTGAAAGATTTTTTTATATTGATCTAATATATATTCAACATCTTCTATGTTAAAATTTGCATATAGAAATTCTATGTTATCTCTTTTAATTAATTTATATGGGTACACAACCATTGCATCATTATGTATATTTTCCGATTTACTTCCAGAAATATAATATTGACCGCCCCTATTCCTGTTTTTTAAAAACTGATGAATAAGTTCTTTAATAACTTGATTTGCTGAATCCCCTGTACTCTCAATGTATCTTTTGAAGTTATCATAGTCTCTCATATCTTTAGGAGTATACTTAACTGACAACATTTTTGTTTTTTCTTTATCATATCTTTTCTGAGCTGCTTTTTGTGCCTCACTTACTTTACGATTATTTTTATTCATACAATCCACGCTTCCCTTTATATGTAATACATATATTATCATGTTTTGAAAAAATTTTGTCAATATATTTCTGAACTTCTCGCTGCGTGATACGTTTCGTGGTATCGAGAGATGAAATGAGTATAAGTTGTTCTTGCTCAGAAAGGTTTTTCATAATTGCAAGAGCAGTAGTAGGAGTGGTGATACCCGTATCTACTAATTCTTCTAACTCTGGTATCATTTCGGTGAGTTTCTTGTAATTTTGGAGAGTACGCACATCCATACCCATATCAGAAGCTAAATCTTTTTCTTTTTTTAGAGGCGAATTTATTTCGTATCTATTATTACCGTGCTTAATTCCATAAATTCTTTCCAACTCCTTAATTCTTAGTCCAACTTTCTTCGCAGATCCACCGACTTCACCCCGTTGCTTATATCACCCGTACCTCTGGGTACACACCTGTCAGTTTTTCCGTGCAGAAAAACAGCATAGAAACACTTCACGAACAAATAATAGTTGCAGTTAATCCTTTGATTCTCGAACTATCTCCGAACCACAATAATTTTCCGCATATCTCCCCCTGTCCCCAAAATCCCTTGTACTTGCTAGCATTTCTGCACTTTTCATTAATTTTCACAATCTTAGTAATCATTACTAATATCGTTAGAACCCTTGTAAATAAAGGACTTTTCCGAACTCACTCCAAAAAGTGACAGCTTGTCACCTTTTAGCATGCCCCACACACCAGAAAACCCTTGTAAAATAAGGAGATTTGACCAAGTACCGAACAATTAACGAACTCCATATTATGAACACATTGTGTATACTTATTTTCTTGTCCGAATTTTATGTAAATCCTTATATTCTCTAGCATTTTACTATGAATTAAGTCCATAAGCAGCAATCGCATCGAACTCACTACCGAACTCACTTAACCCAAAAAAGCAGACACCATTATCTGATATCTGCTTGTTCCCAATCTATTACCCTATGGTCTTTTTGCACCTTGCCTTTATACCGCTCTATTGCCTCTTTGTAAAGTCGTATATGATTACTTTTATCGCTGGCTATCTCGAAATACAGTTCATCCAGCAGGTGATTTATATCTGCGAGATATTCCAGACGTTCTTGTTCTACCTTCAGATATTCCCGCTCCGCTTTTTTATATGAAAGAAAAACCTTTCCATCCTCGCATAGAGCAATCCAGTCATTCTCCCCGATGTGTGTTGTGTTTCCATCAAGATAGACCGCTGCAAGCATTTCCGTATCGGGATTATATTCTTGCTCCACCTTCATAATACCATTTAGTCCCTATTTTTAATCCTGTCTTTTAAAGAGATAACGCGCCCATCTCGAATTAGCAAAAGTGTTTGCCTAATCTCCATTGCCTTGGCCACAATAATATCTTCATAATACACTGGAAAACTATTCCAATTTTTATTTACTATCTTATTCATTCCAATTGATGATTTAAGTCTCTGATAAAAAGCATCTATATCCGCTTCCAATTCATCTTTCCACATATCCGCAACTTCCAGCTTTGTATCCTCGTTAATCAGCAAAAATGTATAATGTTGACCGGTATTTTCACATTCACATTTGATATTTTCAATATTTTCAGATGCAAAAGCGGCATTCCACTCTCTTAAAGCTTTCTCTTGCTCTTGCAGTACTTCTTTTAATCTTTTTTTTACATCACACAAATATTCCTCACATTCCCTAAGTGTCTTCTCTGCCATCCGAATCCCTCTCACATTATTTTATAACCTCACACCCAGTTTTCTCTTTTCTAAGTTCCGCTGCCGCCGCATAAACAAAGTTCTTCTGCCATTCCGTCAAATCATCTTTTACTTGTTTAAAACCTTATATTTCCACATCCCATGATCTACCTGCATATAATATGCATCCAAATTTTTCTTAAAATCCATATCGCATACTTCGGACACCGTTAATCTGGCATCTCACGCTCACGTAAAAGTATATTTCGTTCTTTTATATCCTCTAACTGTTTCTCATATTCTTTCAACTGCATTGGTCACATCTCCCCATACTGTTGGAAAATCAGTATACCATGTCAGATTAAAAATATCCACCTGCAATATCAATGGATTAAAATAAAATTATTTATGCAAATTTGGCATTGACAACGCAAAAAGGCACCTCTAGAAATTTTCAATCTTCCCTCGGTACCTTATGTGCCATAATTTTAGTTTAAACATCATTACTGTTCTTTGTTCTGGAGTTTTCGCAGTTCTTCCTTTTTCCTGTTAATGTGCTTTACCTTCGCTCTCGGCTGATACTTATTACACTACATATATAATATAAGCATGGTGTTTTTCTATCGTGTGCCATTATTAATCCTCCTCCACTATAAGTTGTGGATATATTTCCACTTCATCATAGATTTTCTCAGATTCCTATCCAACTCTACAACTCCATAACGGTTATGCTTCGTCTGAATTAACATACCCTGTTTCGAATCTTCTTTTCTCATAATTCTTCTGTCTTATCTCTATTGACTATTACTAACTGATTCCGCCAATGACATATCATCTCACTTTCGCAAATGCAGAAATAATATTTTCAACTGTACGCCAGTCCCATCCACACAACCAAACCAACATAGCGTTTTCATCCGGTGTCAAATCCACATCCTTAAAAAATGCTTGATTCAGTCTTTCAATCCGCGCTGCCTCTGAATCATAAAACATATTGTTTACATCCCTTATTCCGCGCTCTGGCTGTATAATCATCACTGTCCTCCCGCTCCTGTTTCTTCTATTATTAATAGATTAGTTAGGTATCAATCTTTTTTAACACATAACCATCCAGCGCTGAAAAAAATGCTTTCCGGAATTTACCCAGTTGGTCAGTCGGCATAACATCTTTTAATTTCCCCTCAATTTTGTCACACACTTCCCACTTTGATTTATCGCTGTAGTTTTTTTCAGCCACCGCCATCTTAGATATGGCAATAGATCTCGGCTTCTTCTTGTCTCTTTTAATCAAGTTCATGCTCTCCAGCATTTCTAAATGGGCAGATACAGTTGACGAAGAACTGAGACCTACGCCATCTGCTATCTCTCTGATGGTCGGCGCATACCCATGATTTGTGATGTAAATAAGCAAAAAATCATAAATTCTCTGTCTTGTATAACTACTGGATAACTCTAGTATATTGTTTTCCATATCATTTCTATCTCCTAATCTGTTTCTTTTATGTTATAGTAGCTTTACGTGCTTCCGCAACGCATCCTCAACCTCTTGTCTTTGTAATCCAATGTAACGTTGAGTTGTCGCAACAGATGAGTGCTGGAGCAGGACTCGCACCAACTCAATATTATAATTATTATCCCTGTAAATAGCCGTAGCAAAATATTTTCGAAAAGAATGGGTGCTTACATTGTCCAACCCAAGATAATCTGCCACTAGCTTCAAATGCTTCTGCACTGCCCTCTCTGAAATGTCAAACAATTTCGCCGTGGGACTGATGCTGCTTGATAAAGCATAGTTCTGGATGTATACGTAAATTTCCATTGGAACGGTAAACTCTCGCTTCTTCTTCGTTTTCTGTTCCACAATATCCAATCTGTAACGGTCGCCATCGCGGATTATGTTACACAGCCTTAGTTTCAATATATCGGATATCCTAATACCCAAGTTAGCCTCTAAAGTAAGGATTGTAGCAATCCGGTCGTTGGCTTTGACAATACACCCATCTGCACGGGTAAATCCGGTACGAACTAAAGAAATGATTGTGGTATATTGTTCTTCCGTAAGCGTTATTGTTTTCTTGTTCATGTTCACCACCCCTTTTAAAAGTTCGTATTTTCATAGCTGTAAAGTTCGTATTTTCACGGTCGTATTTTCCGCCATGACAGCAAGCCTTGTATTTAAAGGAAAGTTCGTATAATGATAGAGAATACGAACCCTCATTTTTTGCATCCCTATACTGTCCCATCATAATCTGCCCCAAACAGTATGTAGCATAATTCTAAAAGAATATATTGTTTCAAAACTTGAAAGTATTTGCTTCCTGGCAACACTCCTATGCTTTTTTCATATGGATCGCAGCCATCCATCTCTAATAATGTCACTATAATCACATATTCCTGGCTTTTGCCTGGAGCTATGGTAATCCATAGCCTTGCATATAGCCGCATAATCCCAGCATTAAAGCCCCCTTCCCGCAATATCATGTTGACCATATACCCAACTGCTTTCTGGATTACGAGTGGGAGCGGGTTTCTGCGCCCTGCAAGCAGGTTAATTATGATACTTTTATTCCCCCATAAACCATCATCAATCAACTCAAACGTATCCGATAAAGGGTCAAGCTTTATTTCCTCTAAATCTGTCCATCTCCTCATTGTCATTGTCCTCCTACTCCATATTGTTATATCGTTGTCTTTCCACTCCAGAATCAATCCCACATGTGCCTTTTGCTTTCGCAAAAAATCTCTTGTTCCCTTGTATTATGCTACCTTATCGGAATCCACCAGCACATCCTTGAAATACTCTTTGTAACTCTTCTCCACTTCATCCAACCGTTTTCTAACGGCTTCTTTTCTTGCCGAACCAGAACCAGCATTTTCATTATAAATTGCGCTGATGCTTGCTGACCTCGTACCAGAAAAGAACTTCGCCACCCACTCTGCAACCTGTTCATCTGTCAAACCGTCATTCAATGATTTCCACATCATCGGCACAACGCTTATAAGATGTGTACGGGTCAACAGCCTCTTCGCAACCTTCTTATCTTTCACTAAAGGATATACCGATAAAATCCTTGTATAAATCTTATCCAACTGCTGCCTGTCATCGTCCGTTATTTCAACCCGCTCCATTAATGGGCGGATTATTTTTGTTTCAAAACACGGTTCCGGCTCATGCAATATCGCATAAGACTTGATAACGATATCCTCATTGGTATAGCGTACCATTGCTTTCTCTGTCAGCGCATTCTTAAACAGTTCATGCTGTCCCAAAGCTTTAATGGCTTCCATAGATTTAGATCTCACTCTGGTCAGCTCAATCGCAGATAATGGTTTGCCGTTGTTAAGGCGGAAAAACATCTCGCTGATTTCGTCATCCGTGATTCCGTCAAAATAATAAATTGTCAGTGAGTAGCCGGTTATCTCATCCTGTATCGATTCTTCCAGTTCGTCAAAACAAAGGTTATTTATGTCAACCAGTTCTTTTGTTCCGTCCTCGTTTTCAACTTCCAGTTCCGGAACATCCGTCAATGCGAATTGTCCTTCCAGAAAATCCGTGATAGCCCTTGACCGCTGTTGACCATCCAACATATCATAGCAGTCTCCATTTTTAGCAGCATAGAAAGCTGGAATCGGATAGCCTACAATCATGGAGTGGATTAACAGGCTTTTCCGCTTGATATCCCAAACATAGCCACGCTGCACCGCATTATCAAAGGTAATCTTCTTGTTACTCACCATCTTGGCAAGCTGCCTTGCTGTCCAGTTAATATTTGCTTTCTTAATCATAACTTTGTATCCTCCTTTGGATTTGCTTTCTTCTGGTTGCGCTTGTTTCGTCTGCTTCGGTTTCTTTCCCGGCTCAAGATAAACTTGCTCGTAAATCTTCATCAGCACCTTATGGCTCTGTCCATAATCGGTATAATTGGCAAGTATCTCCTGCACATCTTCCCTATTGTAGATTCCAAAATCTTTAGCTAATGCAATCAGATCCCTCTTGCCCTCATTGACCCGCCTCTCCCTCATAAAATTCCACCCTCCTTATTAAATGGATTTATAGCAAACGGTAGGCGGCGAACTGAATCGCCCACGGCTAAACCGTCACCACCTAAAGCCCTTTATAACTTATGCTCCTTCAAAAGTTTGACATCATCAAACCACTTAACGCTCCCATCGCGGTTAATCGGTATCTCTATCCGATGACCGTTGTCGTATGTAAGCACCCTCGCTAATCTCACTTCCCCGTTTTCTTTGAGTTCTGTTAAAAGCGACCTCGTAACTGTTCTGGTTTCTTTCTCCATTGTCCTAATCTCCTTTATATTTGATTTTTGCTATACTCTATCCATATTAGAAACACCATCTAATACGCTGTCCTTATCGTGATTGCATTTCCAGCACAACCCTTGCAAGTTCATCAGCCCGTTACTACCACCACGGCATACCGGGATAATATGGTCAAACGTGAGATAATCCTCCCGGCTTGTATTATCCTCAATCTGTAGCTGTTTCCCGCAAATAGCACATTTCCCATCTTGCCG
The DNA here is from genome assembly GCA_030825115.1 of Lachnospiraceae bacterium. Taxonomy (GTDB): domain Bacteria; phylum Bacillota; class Clostridia; order Lachnospirales; family Lachnospiraceae; genus Brotaphodocola. Next base: position 75,358 of record JAPJQL010000008.1, on the reverse strand, counting down.
CTGATACAGGATTTTCCGCTTGTTGGGGCGTTTTTTAATATTCCGGTTCTTGGTTCTCATATGCCTGTTGACAATATCCGTGCTAACCTCACACTCAAGCTTATCCATACCGCACGCTACCGCCACGATATAATCACAATACCCATCCAGCAACATCCCTTTTTGTGTCACCTGTATAGCAGATTTCAGCTTGCCATGCTCCAGGTAATACATCATATGGCTGTTGACTTTCTCTTTCCGTGGCGGTGTGCGCGCATATGGTACTGGCATTGTAATATCGTTGATACCAAGGGTAATTATCATATCCCGCGTCTCCTTTCATTTTTGGGTAACTTTAATACACCTGCTGGGTCTTGAATTTCCGGCAGATATTTGTTTCCTATTCCTTTCCCATTTGGGGATACCGCCTATTGGATTTGCTCCTACATCCTTATTACTGATGACAGGCGGTGCAATGCCTACGCTCTGGCAAGTTTGACCGTTACTCGCTCGATGGGGATTACCTTCATATACTTGTCATACAATTCCTGCCCCTTTTCCTCATTGGCAACAAATGCCTTTGTATCAAACGATGGTTTTGTATATGGTGTATACAGGACTGTAAACAAATCCACATCTAGCTCATTCTTTTGGCGTTTCCTCATGTACATTGCCGTTTCCTGTTTTAGCTGCTTAATCTGAGCCTCCAGCTCGTCCACTTCCTTCTTCTTTTTGGATTTCTTGGTTTCCAGGTCATAAATCTGTTTTGCTATCTTGGATAAATCGGTCATTGTCTTACACATGGTATCAATCTCCTTTTCAGTATTCTTAAGGGTTGCACCGTCCTGGTAATCTTCTGGACTATTGGTTTTGCCTCGGCTCACTCACCAGTATATTGACCAAGATTTTCATAGCCTTTTCGGGGCTATCGGTGTTTTGATCAAGGTATGTATTGCTTACCTTGTAAGCATATTATATACCCTAAACATAGTTATATCAATAGTGATTATCACTAATTTTAGGGTATATCCTTTGTATATTGTCACTAATTTTAGGGTATGTTGCAATAAAAAAATAGGAACGCTTTTTCACGCTCCTACTTTTCACCCTCTATATCTTCTTTCAGATGTATCAGAATACCCTTCTATATCATCCACACATTCCAATATATCCCCAGGCTGACATTTTAACAATTTGCACATCTTATCTACAACTTTTATATCTATGGATTCCCCATTTAATCCATCATTCTTAAAAATCTTAGTTATAGTAGCAGAACCCAAAATTTTTTCTTGCTTTAACTTATACTGAGTTATATTATTTTCTTTTAATTTTTTTACTAATTTTTCGTAGCTAATCACAATTATTACCCCCTTTACATAAATATCATAACACAATTTCGCCCCTAAAGCAAGAGTACCCTAAATATAGTGACTATGCACATTTTTATACCCTAAACATTGTTATGTTTTACCATTGATATCACTACTTTTAGGGTATATAATTATGTTATCAAAAGAACTAAATACCCTATACCAAATGGAGGTAAACACACATGAAAGAACCTAAAACATTAGCAATTTTAAAAATCGATAGCGATAACGTGATTTTTCAGCGATACGGAGATGATGACTACGCTTTGTGCTGGGAGAACGGCGACTATTCTGTCCGTGGCACTTTGCAGGATTTGGAAGAAGAGAGCGGTGTAGCGAATCTTTTAAACGAAATCAAAGCAGAAGAAAGAGAAGATAAATCATGATGGACACAAAAGAGATTTTGAAGCTGGAATGTGGCATATACACGGGAACGAATTCAGACGGCGAAAACATTATTGTAGTCAGGAATCAAGAGGGCTTCACCATAAAAACGGACGAGGGCAAGAAATGTTTGTGGTGTGTGGATTATGATGAAGAAGGAAATATCGATTGTTCATATCCGGAGTATTGATTAAAGCGGAAATTTGTCAGGTAAAACATTAAAGGCTAGGAGCGATTGACTTCTAGCCTTGTTTATGTGCTTTACCTCACTTTTAACGCGTTATACGGCTCATATTCGTCTTTTATTGTACCATGTGGTAAAGTGTAAGGGTATGATGGTTAAAGCTGAAATTGAGCCGTACAGTGCAATTTAAGCCCAAGTTTGAGGGGGGGGAAGGGGGGAGGGTGTACCCGGGATAGTTTACATAGTTGCGTTGATGCTTTATTCTGGTAAAGCCCCCATCTAATCTACTCACGCATTAGGTTAAATTTCGAGGTTACCGAACCCGTCACCTTCATACTCCGGCTCATTCAGATACTCTTTCATCAACATACTTTCTTGCATTAATTTTAGTAAACAAAACAGGTTCACCGCTAACATTTCTGATAAAATCATGCTCCGTTCCATCATAAACCATAATGTTGTAGTTATCACTTGCATCCCTGTCCAAGTATAACTCGTAATCACCATTTTTGTATACCAGATTATCAAGATTGCGGATGCGAATAATCTCATTTGATTTTTCTGCTAATGTTGCTTTTTGTTTCTTTTGATCTTCTTTTTCTTTTATTTCCATACGATATTTTTCGGAACCTTTTATATAGACATTAGGTGTTGTTTTAAAATAATCCACAGCCCCTGCTTTTGTAAATCCCATTCTCCAACCATTTTTTATTATTTTTTTGTTAATTGGGTCATAGATTAAATAGATATAAGGCAACTCGAAATCACTGTAATAAACCTCATAGTCTCCCATCCCATAAACATAGTTGTTTGACGTTTTAAGCATATCCACATATTCTTCTTCCGTCATTCCTTTTAATTCATTATTACAATTTACTTTTTCCTTCTCCTTCGCCAATTTATCCCAGATCGGCTGCTTATCTTTGTGCCACATTCCAAGCGGAATACCGGCATCAAATAGTACCTTTACCTCTGCATCCGTAATTTCTCCGCTCATTTCATTTCGCAGTTTACAAATCTGAAAATCAGTCATCTCCGGATGAGCATAATGGTAGTATTCGTATGTTCCATAGGGAGGAATCTTTGACTTTTTATATTTATCGTGTGCCAAAACTCCTAATCCCAGTGCAGACATTATTCCCCACATAATATCATACCTCTCCTTTTCACATCAAATCCCCCTTCTACACAATTATGTTAGTTCTACTATACATCATCCATCATCATTTTTCCACCTGTTTGTAACCTTCAATTTGTAATCATAGGGGGGATTTTTTCATTTCAAACTTTAAGTACCTGATCTCCATAGGATACCCCGTTTCAAAGTACCATCCTTGCTTCTGGAAATTCCTTGCAATATTCCTCGAATTCTTCCTCTGACATTTCAGCTCTCATTTCACTATAAAATTCATAATCCGACTTGTTTAAAAAATCTATAACTTTTTTAATGTCATCGATGCTTAACTCTACTTCCATACCGCCTAATTCTATTGGCATTTTCGCAAACTTATCACCCATAATACCCTCCAGCACTCAATACTACTTTATCATATTTTATACCACCTAGCAATATAATATCCCCTCTAATGATACAATATTGCTTAAGGATGGTGATAAACACATGAAACCACTAAAAGAGAAAGTTAGTATAACATTAGACTCCGATATAATAATACGGATTAAGGAATTGGCCGAGGAAGACGATAGGTCTTTTAGCCAGTATATTAACATGATTTTGAAAGAGTACCTAAATGATAAGAATTGCATAAATAAACGTTGACCAGATAATATACTTCACATGAAATTAAATTCCCACCCTGTTGACTTATCACTAGGGTGGGAATTTTATGCCCCTGTCCCATTCCGCTTTAATTATAGTCTCTATACCGACCATAGTCAACTAAGAAACCATATACTATTCTTTAATCAGACTATACAGATAGGTGGGCGTAACATTGATTGACTATAAGCCATTTTGGGAAACGCTGGCTCAGTCCAGCGAAACGACATATACGTTGGTACAGACACATCATATTTCAAATTCCACGCTTCATAAACTGAGACACAATAAGCCACTCACTACAACAACATTAAACGACTTATGCCGAATCCTGGACTGTCGTTTACAGGATATTGCTATCTATGTGCCATCTGAGGATGACCAGAGGTTGTAACGGCAGGAGGACGATAAAACCAGATACCTTAAATTGGTTTTACAGATTTTCCGACTTTCCGGTATACGTATAGCTTTTGATATTCACCCAATTATGTATTAAAAACTTTTGTCCTTCTTTAGATGATAAATCACAGATTAATAAACCACTGTACACAATTAAAAATTTGTTTTCTGAAAATCAATGCTATTATCATAAGGGCTGCCATCGTCATTGCAATGTCTACAGTACCCATTCCTTTTTTGTTCATGTCGTTCCCCCCATAATGTATTTCGTAAGAAAAATTATATTTTTCAATTTTCTTTGTCTAAATGTCAGAATATAATTAAGCGGTATTGATAAGAGGTAAATCAAAAATATCAAGAATAATATTATCACTGCTCTAACAAAAATATATAAGATAATATTTGATGTTTCTACACCATTTAACCACTTATCAATATACCCATTCCATATCGGGAATAGTAGCGTTCCTAAAATAATAATAAAACTCCATACATCCGCCTTGCTTTTTTTAATTTTATCTTCCAATATATTTACGATAATATTCAATTCTTGATACGTATATTTTTTGCTATGATAAAATTTCTTTAGTAACTTTAATCTTTGAATTTGAGCATGATTCAGCATCTTGCTCCTAAACTTATTTAGAACACTATACAAATATAATAATACTACAAGCTGAAACAAATTGATTATAATTATACCCATAGAAACTGTATTGCAGTACAAAATATATAAATCAAATACACATAGTAAAAATGTTAATATCGCAAACAGAATCGCTCCCCAATATAGCATTTTTTTGTTTGCATATTTTTTATATAACACTTTATATGTAGATAAATTTGAATCGGCAAAATCTAATAATGCCCTAATATCCTGTTCCGTGATAATCCTTAACATTATTCATTTTCCTTAACCATGCTTTTCACTTGATCATGTCATATTTTACCAACCGTGCACCGATTACCATAAGTATAATATCAGTAAAGCATCATTTCAACCAAAATTCAATAAAACTGTAAAAAAAGGCATACCAGATATCTTTACCTGATATGCCTATAATATTAACACGCAATCTCTGTATCCCATCTCAACATTGCTTCACAAACCTTGTAAGGTACTTTGTTTCTATTCTTCCGCGCAAAGTTATTAATAAGTTCTTTCCTATATGTGCTCACTCCTTTCTCTGCATCCTCCCGGGTTCCAAATGTTCCTACTTTCCTCATTTTCCCCAGAATGGTCATCACGGCATCATACATACCGGTTGAACTGTTTTGAGTGATATTTGTTTCAATCCCCCTGCGCTGGAATATCGTATTTGCATAATGTGTAACAAGCGAACAAGTACGTGGGCTATAAATATTGTTCCCCTGTATAAGAATATCCTTATCCAAGTCAAATTTTCTTCCCTCAATGGCATTTTCGCGATACCATTCCCTAAAGTTTGAGAAATTCCACCACTCTTCGCACACCCTGCAATCTTTATAATATGGTTTGATCCTATGGGTAACTTCACTATAGCACCGCTGCATCATATTAGCCCATTTACGATATATTGTACTCTGGACATCAACATCGCTGCACCCCAGATATCCGATTCCGAACATGGACTTTCTCATATATCCTGGATTCCACCCATCAGGTCTATAATCAACACTGTTAATAATGCCAATGATGTATTCTTCTGAATCATCCCCGCATTCCTCATAGTTCTTCAAAACAGCCCCATACTGGTATTTGTTTAAAGGGTAAAGATGCTTATAGTAATTATCTTCCTTATCATTTCCCCTATGCCAGCAGCAGGAATTATTGGCCACATCGTAATTTACAATAAATTCTTTTACCACCAGTTTCCACGCTTCAATCGTCCGTTTTCTCCATACCCAGTTTTTCCCATTAAATACATTTCTGTTTAGCTGATAGCATACATCGCCATCATTGCCAATCTTTTTTCTGGCAAGTGAATACCTGTTGTTGTAATACGATATCGCTCTTCCATAGTTGGAAATCCAAGTATCTTTATAATCCAATAATTTGACAAACACTTCATCCGCTGCAATCAGATTGATTCCTAATTGTTCGGTTTCAAGGATATGTATCGGATGAATCTCTTTGTAGTGAACCTGTACCTTCATGGAATCATCTTCCGCAAACTGTTTGATATTGGTCATTTTTCTTTTTTGCCTTCTAACGGCATTATAGCATTCACTACAAAACTTACCATAACTACGCACATTTTCTTTCAGCAGTATTTTCCCACACTTCTTGCAAAACTTTAATTCATTGCTATTTTCATTCATTTATTTGATTTTCCTTTCGATTTTCTAGACGTCCCCAGACACGGGGATATTAAGGGGTAGCAGAAAACCACCCCGAAACAAAAATTTGAACATTTGTTTTTAAACACTCATATTTTTGTAAAACGCTATAATATCAAAACTCATGCCTCATTTTAAATAATGCTATTCCTCTGCGGAATCGTCCTCGTATCCATTCACCGCCGCTATTAATTTGGTGCCGATTGTGGTTTTAACCTCTATTCGGTCTGGTATCTCCACTTTTTCCTGTGTTCTGGGATTTCGCTTTGTATGTGCCTTATGCTCTACTGGTGTCATCGAAAATATTTTATGAAGATGAAATCTCTCACCGCTTTCCAACGTATCCATCAGTACTTCACAAAATGCCTCCAGAAATTTATATGTTACCTTCTTTGTCATACCGGACTTCTGTGCGATCCTCGTTACTATCTCTTCTTTTGCCGCCATTGTTTTTCCCTCCATCATGCCTTTACTGTAAATCCTCTGTTTCTCAGATACTGGATTGCTAACTTTAATAAGTCACCATTCTCCACGGTATTTTTTATGGTATCATCCCACACGTGGGGCTTATGGCTTACTGACAAACCACCGTGCATTCCAGTATTTGTCCATTCTACAACCTGGAACCCAGTAGCGTTCACATAGCCGTTCATGGAATCGTAGTCTATGTATACACATGCCTTGGCTCCACCCTTGCACGGTTTAGCATCTACCTTCACCGCTGACCGAAGGAAAGCCTCGGTTCTGCGGTAGCTATCTGGTGTCCAACCGTCATAGTAATCTTTCAAAAAATAATTCAGTGTTTCATACACCCTTTCCGCCATCTGATTCACCATACCTGTTAATGCCGGTTGTAATGCCTTTGCTAACTCGTCCATATTTCTTACTGTTCTCATTTTTCTATTCCTTTCTTGCTAATGCTGATAAAATTCTACTTTGCTTTAATGTTATCTGTTACCTGTTTTTTGTGGTTCCTGCTGTTCTTCTGCTCCTTGGCTTCGATTACGATTACATCTTTCGCATTTCTGTCGCTCCTGTCATTGATGAATGACTTAAAGAATACATAATACCCCCTCGCAATATACTCACTATCCAGTTTTGAATAATGGATGAAATAATGCTCTCCATTGGTGGCTTTGATAAATCCGAAACCTCTGTTGTAATCATACTTTGTTACTATACCGAACATAGATTCAATCTCCTTCTTGTTTTTGTATACTAAAAGAGCAACCCCATGTAAAATGAGATTGCCCCTCTAATAATTTGTTTGAATGGATATAATCTTAGACGCTAAAATAAGCCCGCGAATATGTCTTGTAATTACATACTCACGGACTTATTAGGTCGTCCAAATCCTATGTTTTGTTGTATCATATCAGGCTCTTAGCTTTGATTTAAAAAGTAGTAAAATAGTAGTAAATTTGCTTTTTACAATGAGATAATATGCTCACAATCCCTTATTTTATAAGGGTTTTCACTGAAATAAACTTTTTCCCGCCCCGAAGAACTTATATTTTGTTTACATTTGCATGATAGCACAGTTAAGAAGGGTTTTCAAGGGGATTCGAAATAATTTCTTACTTTGTTTTCTATGAATTCCTGCGTATCTTATCGGAAATTCTTATATCTGCTCAATTCCACTTATCCACAATTATCACACCACTATATCTAGTTATTCACTACAATTACACAAATCATCTTGTATTTCCGGTGGATAATGTGGATAACTCTGTGGATAGTTTTGTTTATAAAATGTGGACAGGTATATTCTCCCCTCTATCGGACCGTCCGGATCAATATCCTTCCCCATTTTCGGAGTCATTCTTCATCAGTTTCACCAAACGGCTCGTTCCCAGCCTGGACGCTCCCGCCTGCATAAACCGTTCTCCATCCTCAAAAGAGCTGATTCCACCGGCCGCCTTGATCTGAACGCCTTCTCCCACATGCCCGGCAAACAGGAGGATATCCTCAAGCGTTGCTCCTGCTGTTGAAAAGCCGGTCGAAGTCTTGATAAAATCAGCGCCTGCCCCGGTTACCACCCTGCACATCCGGATCTTCTCGTCTTCCGTAAGGAGGCAGGTCTCGATGATGACCTTGAGAATCCTTTGGCCGCATGCTTTTTTAATCTCACGGATTTCCTGCTCCACCTGTTCATCGTGTCCGTCTTTTAAGTCGCCGATATTGATGACCATGTCGATCTCATCTGCTCCGTTTGTAACGGCATCTGCCGTCTCCGCAACCTTCACAGGGGTTGTCTGATAGCCATTCGGGAAACCGATGACCGTACATACGGCAATCTTATCCCCGACATATTCTTTCGCCCGCTTCACATAAGAAGGCGGGATGCACACCGACGCACAGCCATAGGCAATCCCATCGTCACAAATCTGCCGGATCTCCTCCCATGTCGCCGTCTGGCTCAGTAATGTGTGATCAACTGCCTGCAAAATCTTTGTCTTATCCATATCATATTCCTCTCTTCCATGATGATACATTTCTAATATTCCTCAATCCGCCTTACTTCTACCAGGTTCGTATGCTGTGGGTTTCCCTTTGCCAGGGGAGTCGGATGCTGGGAGGTCAGCACATTGATGGAACCGCCTTTATCCGCACCGCCCTCATCCGGCTGATACCAGGCTCCCTGCGACATCCCGGTCACCCCGGGCACGATCCGCTCCGTGACCTTCACTGGAATCTTAATCTCCCCACGGTCATTCCACACGACTGCCATATCCCCATCCAGAATCCCTCGCCGTTTTGCATCCTCCGGGTTCATCCACAGGCATTGCGGGTCGATTCGGTGCATTGCCATATTATTGTCATGGATCGAGTGGCAGCGCCGTTTCGTATGCCAGCCGACAAGCTGGAGCGGATACCGGGTCTTAAGCGGGTCTTCCGGCCCTTCCTTTGCAGGTACATAGCAGGGAATCGGAGGGACATATTCTGCATACTCCGTCTCATAAATCTCTTTTGAGAATATCTCAATCTTACCACTTTTCGTCGGAAAAGGAAACTCCTCCGGATTCTGGATCTGCTTTTCAAATGCCACAACCGGACGAAGATCGCGGTAACGGTATATCCCCTTTTCCTTCAATTCCTCATACTCCGGCAGTTCCTTCTCATGCCGCCGCAGGGCTTCATACCGGCTCCTGAGCCAGCCTTCCACCGTATCGTGCCCTTCGGTAAATTCCTCCCGAAGCCCCAGCCTGTCCGCAACTTCCACAAGCCAGTCATACTCAAACCGGGATTCCCCGATTGGTTCCACCACCTGATTATAAAATCCGATAAAATCCCCGGCCTCCCACGGCATGCCAATATTTTCGCTTTCAAACATCGAAGTACCGGGCAGCAGGATATCTGCATATTTCGCACTTGCCGTCATAAAGAGGTCACTGCATACGATAAATTCGCATTTACCCGTATCTCTTAAGATTTCTTCCGTCCTGTGGATATCGCTGTGCTGATTGATCAGCGTGTTCCCTGCCAGATTCAAAATCATCTTGATATCGGATTCCAGACGGGCCGGTCCCGCCATATTCGTAGTGTCCACAACACCGTCCTGTTTCGTCATCCCTTTTCCACAGACCACCGCATCTGTCCACAAAAATACCGGAATCTGATAGGGATAAGGATTTCGCACCAGAGGCATCGTCGGTTTGCGGTGCCGCGACCAGTATCCGCTTCCGGCCGCCCAGCCGCCGCACACGCCGACATTGCCGGTCAGACATGCCAGCATGATTCCTCCCCTGGTAGCCTGCTCCCCGTTGCCGTGGCGCTGCACCCCATATCCCGGAACCAGCGCCGCAGGCTTCGCCCCCGCATAGGTATGCGCCAGCCACAGGATATCTTCCACCGGGGTTCCGGTAATCTTAGCCGCCCATTCCGGTGTCTTTTTCACCCCGTCCGTTTCCCCTGTCAGATATGCAAAATAATTCTGTTTCCGGTCCACGCCTTCCGGCATATGCTCCTCATCAAACCCAATGCAATATCGGTCGATAAATGTACGGTCATACAGACCTTTTGTATAAATCACATACGCCATCGCGTCCATCAGCGCCGCATCCGTGCTTGGGCGCACCGGAATCCACCGTGCGCCAAGTGTGCGGACGGTATCATTTTCCCTCGAATCTACGACTGCAATCGGGATTCCTTTCTCTTTTGCCTTTTTCAGATAAAACATTGTCCCCGCATCAAACTTTGTCTCTGCCGGATTATGCCCCCACAAGATGATAAATTTTGAATCCAGCCAGGTATCATAACTGCTCCCGCTTCTCGCCGTCCCATAGAGATAAGGAGTCGTAAAGGACACGCAGGCCGTGCTGTAGGAATTGTAGTAATCCAGATATCCCCCATCCAGCGCCAGCAGCCGCTTCGCCAGCGAATTCCCGCGCAAAAGCGCCGATACGCCCGTAGCATAGTTTACATAACGCGAACCAGGACCATACGTATCCCGGATGCGGACCCACTCTCCGGCAATTGTATCCACCGCCTCTTCCCAGCTGATCCGCTCAAAAACTCCTTCGCCCCGCTCTCCCACCCGTTTCATCGGGTATTTGAGGCGGTCTTCCCCCAGAAATGTCTTATGGTAATTCATCCCCCGCACACATGCAGTAAGCGGCGGCGTATCTCCTGCCTCTTCCGCTGTATCCGTAGAAATCCTTATGATCCGTCCATCCTTTACATGCGCTTTTATCACACACCGGCCGCCACAGTTATTTCTCCCCATTGTCGGGATGACTGCCGCACCGAGCTCGTCCGTTTTCCACATATGCCTCTCCCTGCCTGCTGTCTTTGAAGCCATTATATAGTGCCGCCTGCCTGCTGTCAAAGCCTTTATTCTGTGGGAAACATCCCCTGAATCGGTGTCTGAATCATCCATACATAAACGGGATATACTAAGTGCCATCAAAGGACAGGGAGACTGAAACACATGAAAAAGAAAAATAACACAGGCAAAAATAAATCTGTATGGAGTCATTCTTCCCCGCTGCCCGGCTTCCCATGCCTGGACACAGATATCAGGACTGAAGTTCTCGTCATCGGCGGAGGGATCGCAGGGATTTTGTGTGCCTTTCTGCTTGAGAAAGCCGGAATCGACTATGTTCTGGCAGAAGCAGAAACCATCTGCAGCGGCGTCACAAAAAATACTACCGCAAAAATCACCTCTCAGCATGGGCTCATCTACCACAAACTCATCAAGCAGTTCGGTGCCGAAAAAGCCGCCATGTATCTCCATGCCAACCAGGAAGCGGTGAAAAAATATGAGGAACTTTGTAAGGAAATTGATTGTGATTATGAAGAACAAGATTCATTTGTATACTCCCGAACCAATCCGCAGATCATCCACGAGGAGTTGGCCGCCCTTAACCAACTGAATTTTTCCGCATATACTCCCGTAGAATCCGGGATTTCACTCCCTCTCCCGTTTCCCGTCGCAGGAGCAGTCCGATTTGAAAAGCAGGCGCAGTTTGATCCCCTCGCTTTTCTTTCGGCAATTTCAAAAGACCTGAATATTTATGAACATACGATGGTACAGGAACTGGTTGGATGCAAGGCAAAGACACCGCACGGGAACATAACGGCCGATCAGATCATCGTTGCAACCCATTTTCCGTTTCTCAACAAACACGGAAGCTATTTTCTGAAGATGTACCAGCACCGCTCCTACGTAATCGCTCTGGAACATGCACAGGATGTAAAGGGGATGTACGTTGACGAAGCCAAGACAGGATTATCGTTCCGCAACTACCATAACCTTCTGCTGCTTGGCGGCGGAAGCCACCGGACAGGAAAACCCGGAGGGAACTGGGACGAACTCAGACAGTTCGCGGCGCAGCATTACCCGGATGCCAGGGAGCGCTTTTGCTGGTCCACCCAGGACTGTATGACATTGGACGACGTCCCTTACATTGGCCATTACTCCAAAAATACGCCAAATCTGTATGTAGCCGCCGGGTTTAATAAGTGGGGGATGACCTCTTCGATGGTATCCGCCATGCTGCTGACCGATATGGTGACGGGAAAAGAAAACCCGGACGCCGCCGTATTTTCGCCGTCCAGGAGCATCCTCCGTCCCCAGCTGGCCATCAATGCACTGGAGTCCACAAAAAACCTTCTGACCATATCCAGCCCCCGCTGCCCACACATGGGCTGTGCGCTGAAATGGAACGAGGCAGAGCGCTCCTGGGACTGCCCATGCCACGGTTCACGGTTTGAGGAGGACGGAGAATTGATTGATAATCCGGCTACGGGTGGGTTAAATCTGTAAACACGGTTTCAGAGAAAAAGCGGATACAAACCGGTGAACCAAAACAGGCTTGATCTACAGCCTCCAGCCGTCCGCTTCGATCCGGAGGCGTCCCAACCGCATCACAGCCGGTCAGCACTCCGTCTTCATATCCGCGTGCAGCACTTTTGAACCGAGCTCATAGATCAAATAAAAATTATGCCTGCTACCGTCAAATTCCTCAAATCTTGGTCCACTCCCCGGCTGGACCGGGAATCGTTTTGTGCCATCCAGCTCCACCGCATTCTCACAGTAAGAATACACGGCTACCTGATCGTTTGGAAATAAAAGAACATAACAAGTCACTGGCTGATGCGCTCACGATGCGAGGGTGTTGACCCGAGAGACTATGCTATTTTTCAAAACAAGGACTATCAAAGATTATATGGCGAACTTGGACGAAAAGTAATACTCTCTGATGCAACTGTGCCTATATCATCAATATCAAAACCCAATCGCAAAGCATATAATAAAAAAGTATTTGGACCATATTTGTAATTTTTCAAAGGGAACTATTTACCAGCCGGTTATTTCGGACTATACCTTGCTTTATCATCTCCGCATCCAGGCTTTCAAGATTAGATAAAATAATAAGTTGTTGAAGCGTGGCATGGTCTCGAATATTTCCATCAAGATTTGGATTAGCTTCACGCCATTGCTTTGCAGTCATACCAAACATTGCCACATTCAAAACATCTGCTTCAGTTGCATATGTAAAACTCTGATATTGTTTTGGCAATTCTGGAACAATCAGATGCTCTTTTATGACGTCTGTATGAATTCGGTAATTAATTTTAGAGATTTCGCGGTTCATATTCCAGTTTAATGACAACCTACTGTTTTCATCTACCTTTAACCGTTGATAATCTGTTATGATATATAGTTTAAACTCTGCGGAAATCCAAGAGGCAAATTCAAATGCAATATCCCTATGTGCAAAAGTTCCACCATTACGTCCAGATTTGGAATACATACCGATAGCGGCTGTTGCTTCCACCCAACGTTTCGGGGATAAGGTAAATGCATTTGAACCGGCCTGCGACTTAAACCCCTCGAATTCGAGGGGTTTAAAATCCGGATTATGTAACATCTCCCAAAGTCCTAAAAATTCAATGACATCACGGCTTCGCATCCAGTTTTGAATTGTGGCAGCCGGATCTTCACTTTTATATTTCGCAATATCAGTTAAAGAGATATAATCATCACAACTTCCATCTGATACAACGGAAATTTGCATCCCTTTGGCATTTATTTTGGCTTTTAAGACCTTTTCCTCCTTCATTCTCAACCTCCAATTAATTTTCCTTTATTATATCAAATTTTATGGTAGACAAAAGGCACTGTCACACCCCGAACAGTGCCCAAATTCCTTGTATTTACGTTATCTTTGGTTCAAATACTCCATAACCCCCATATGAATCGTCCACGCCACCCGGTTCTGATATTCCTCCGAGTTCAACGACGCCGATTCCTTCCAGTTCGACAAAAAACCGCACTCCACGATCACGATCGGCTGTTTCACATGCAGCAGCAGATAATAATTCCCATTTGCCTTTGCCACCCGGCGGTTCTGGTCTCCCAGCACGAAATCAAATCGTTTTTGGATGATCTCCGCCAGCCGCTTCCCCTTCTCGGAGTCCTTATAGTAAAAAACCTGGGCTCCGCTGATTGCTTCCTCATGGTAGCTGTTCTGATGAATGCTCACTACAATATCCGGTTTTGCCGCCTCGATGGCGGCGCACCGGTTCTTCATATCTGCCATTTTTTTATGGCTGTCTCCGCTTTCATACAGCCCGTTATCATCTTCCCGGGTCATCACGACCTTTACATCCGAGGCTTCAAGATATGCCTGGAGACGCCTGGCAATCTGGAGATTGATATCTTTTTCCAGAGTCCCGTCCACCCCGACTTTTCCCGGGTCGTTTCCCCCGTGCCCGCTGTCGATAACGACTACCGGTCTCTCCTTCCCTGCAATCACATTTTGCCCGGACACCATCATTCCCGCGTGACGGGATACCAGGAACACAACGACCAGCAGCATGACACCCATCAGCATTTCCGGTTTTCGCTCTATCACTCCACATCCATCCATTTCGCTCAGACTATAATTCAATATAGTAAGATGACAGCGAAAAAAGAACTGCTTACTTCCCTGAAACCCGGTTATAATCCCGCTTTGCATCTGAAATAATGTATTCCACATAGTCCGTCAGCACAGTAGAGGAGCCATCGCCCAGCCACAGCTCATAATCCGGGCTTTTCAAAATCTTGTCCCGGACTAAAAAAGCATCTCCCTGATAATAATGATAATTCAGCTCCGTATAAACCTCCGACATCCGCCGTCTCTGGCTCTCATCAAGCTGAGGGATCAGCTGGAGCTTATCATAGGACTGGTTATAAAACACCCGCTTCAAAAACGGTTCCTTAAATTCATCAAAATTTAGCAGATCCGCTTCGGTCCGGTTATGGCGTTTCGCCCACACTTCCACATCTACCGCCCGGGTATGATAGTCAAAGCTTCCGTCATCTCTGAACTTCAGCACCCCATACTGGCATGCCGGCGTCGCCAGCGAGCTGGTCACCATCTCCCAGATGCCACGGTCCTCATCAGAACGCTTGGTATGCTGTACATGCAGATGGCCGGACAAAAACAGCGGCACATTCCAGTCCCCCAGCCGCTCCACAAGCTGTTCGCTGTGTTCAATCGTACAGTCATCCACATAGATCTCACTCTGGTCCAGCAGGTTATGATGGGCTACCGGTATGATATTCATCCCATCGTCCCAGGCTTCCTCAAGCTGCATGTCGATCCAGTCATATGTATCCGACAAAATCGCGCCGCCCACCCGTGCTTTCTGCTGGTACTGGCAGGTATCCAGCATCAGCAGCCGGTTATATTCATCCACCTCATAGACATAGCTGAGTGTTGCCCTGTCCCGGCTGATCGCTTCGTTATAACCAAAATCCCTGTAAATATCCAAAAACTCCTCCGGTGTGGTAAACTCTGTCGGAAGCCGGTCATTTCCCCTGTATTCTGCAGCATGCCGGTTGTTGATATCATGATTGCCTGGAATCACCAGAACCGGAATCCCCGCTTCCTGCACCGCGTACAGTTTCCCGGCCAGCTCTTCATGGCTTCTCCTCTCCCCGTCGAGCGTCAAATCACCGCTGAGTATCAGCATATCCGGCTTCTGTGCAATCACTTCCTCCAAAAACGCGTCCACGATCTGCTCAATATAAGTTACTACCTTTCCGTCTCCGTGTTCTACCATATACCGGAAACTGCTTCCTCCATCCGTCAGCGAACGGGCGAGATAATGGATATCCGTAGCCACAATCGCCGTCTTTTCCCATCTGATTTCCGGCTCTGTCTCCTCCGGCGTCTCTGGTTCCGTCTCTGATTCTGAGGTTGGAAATGATTCGATGGTGGAAGGCTCCTGGGACTCCGGTCCCATATCGGACGATTCTGCAGACGATGACTCTATTCCGGCAACGCCTCCCGTATCGGTCGGAATCTCCTCTGTCCCTGTCCGTCTGGTACAGCCCGCTGCCCAAAAAACGGCTGCAGCCACCATGACAGCAGCCAATACCAGCAGCCTTGCCCGACGGCCTGCCCCAGACATTTTATACATCCATCTTTCTCTCATACCCTTACCCTCTCAGTTTCTTTTTATATCTGACTATCATACTCATATCTCACGGATTGATCACATCCCAGATTTCCGCCGGTTCAAATCCCAGCTTCCAGCATGCCACGCCTGCCAGGTCATTTTGCCGAATCAGCTCCATTTTCCTGCCAATGGACTCCTCTTCCTCCATCCAGATATAATATTTCTCATCGCCCTGGTCCAGCTCTCCGTAGTACTGTCCAAGCTCTTCCTGCCAGTAAAGCTCCACGTTATTCTCTCTGATCCATTCCTTTGCCCTGGCAATTCCCATTGCGGTAGAAGTCACCTTTTCATCCGTTTCCTTCCATATCCTGGTATAGAATGGAATGGCGCTGATGATCTTCTCTGCCGGTACCACGCTCATCGTATCTTCAATCCCCTTGCGCTCGTACCCCAGTGAGGCCACAGAACCCATCTCTCCACCGGCATAATGCTCGTCATATCCCATGATGATCACATAATCGGCAACCCTGCCCTGCTCGGCGCGGTTATAAAATGCCGTATACGCCGACGGCACATAGGTGTCCACAGAAAGCACAACCTTATTCTTCCTGCATTCTACGGAAAGCTCACGGATAAACTGTACATAATGCGGTCCCGCCGACGGCTTGATTCCTTCAATATCCAGATTGATACCGTCAAGCCCGTACTTCTTCACATCTTCCATCAGACCCGCGATCAGGTTCTTCCTGGCCTCTGTGCTGGCAAACAAGATCTCGGACTGCACATTTTCGCCCATATTAAAATTGTCCAGCACGCCCCATACCTGAAGCCCCATGGCATGGGCCTTGTCAACATAAGATCTGTCCGCCAGAGAATGGTACTTACCGGTATTATCTGTCAGCATGAACCAGGTTGGCGCGATCACATTTACCCCTTTTGTATTGGCCATCAGACGTTCCATCGCCTGATTCGCCTTCTCGGTCGTCACCTGATGCCAGACCAGGCAGACCGGCTCCTCCATGGAAATGCTTGTATACACCGGCTCTTCAAACGTGCTCACCAGCGTCATTTCACGCTGATCCTCCAGCCGTTTGTTCTGGATATAGCCCAGGTATCCGTCCGGCGTCCGTATTCTGGACCAGTTCTCCAGGCTCTCCAGCACGACGACCTCGCTGCCCTTTAAAACATCCGTGAGAACCGCACTTTTTATGCCGCCAAGTACCCGCACCTTCCCGTCCCGTTTTATCCGGGCAACCTGTTGGGGCTCCCACTGCGTATCCACAAATACACGCTTTACTTCACCGTCGTCAAACAGCTCGATCCTGATATCCGTATAGGTCTGGACCAGCCCCGTCAGCAGCCACACCTGACCGTCCTGCTCCACGACCAGCGGCTTTCCTTCACTGGAAAGCGTCGTCGTATCGGCATATACAATCGATTCCGGCAAAGTATATATCATCTGTTTCTGAGCGCTGTCCCAGTAAAACCGTTCATTCAGATTGTCATTGACCCAATCAAGCGGAAGATAGGACTGTCCGTCAATATACCGCCCGGTGTTTTTCTCATCCAGTTCGTTGTCCAGTACCAGCGCAACCACATCGTTCGACACGGCAAACCAGTCGGACGGATCAGCCATTTCCTTAGACGGCGCAAATTTGCGGTATAAGAAAAAACCACCTGCTGCGGATGCAATGATACATAGGGATATCACTATCGTGAGAACGGATACCAGCACTTTTTTCATCAGTAATTCCTCCTGCGTAAGTTTACAATAACTATTCTGATTATAACACAGATACCCCTGTGCCGGTCTAAAATTTTCATAACTTTTTGCGGCTTCCGGCACACACGATTCGGCTGAATACGGGTCCTCTCTGAAATAGTTTCCCTGTGTGTGCCGCCGCCTCTTCTAAAAACAGTCACTCCGTTCCCGGCACAGATCTGCTACCGGTAATACACTTTGTCAAACCGTATCTCTTTCAGTTTCCGTCCATCGCCCTCCTCATCTTCCAGAATATAATCCCCCATATAAAAACTCCCGTCCTCATGCACCTCAAAGATCTGCTCCCAGTCAGCCTCTTTGGCCTCCTGTCCGTCAATAAAGATGGGAATCCCACGGTCCTGGTACTTTTGCAGTCCCTCTACATAAGTTTTTCTGGTTTTTTCTTCCAACCGTCTCTTTTGTTCCATTTCGTGCCCTCCACTTCGGAACGGCGCCGGACCGCGCCCGGAGGCAGCCGTGACACATTCTCCTTCCGGTCCTCACGCCTGTTCCTGTAATAGCCTTGCAAAAAAATCCATATCGGCACGTGTGACGGCAAATGCATCCACTGAAAGCGGAACTCTCAGGATCTCTTCCTTAAACGTTTTTTTGCACTCTTTCCTGGTCTCCTCACTGCCAAAAGCAGCCGCGTATCTCCAGCTTTTATCACGCCTGGCATCCCCCCTGAAAAGCCCCAGAAACGCCTCTGCCTGCCACTCGCTCAATGCTCCGACAATCACCTTCCTGTCGCACCGGGCACATTCACAGATGCCCTCCCCGGTGTTTTCCCCGAAGTCAATCAGAATGCGGCGGTAATCTCCATTCAAACAGTCCGCCAGTTCTCTTGAACCGGCGTCCGCATAGTAATCCACCTCCAGGATCCGAAAAGGCTGCACAGACCGGCAGTTCCCGGACTTCTCTGCACAAAAATGCCTCATCTTTTGAAAATCGCCATGTGCATTCCACTCCAGAACCGCCGTCTTCTCCCGCCTTACCCCCGCCAGGTAATTCCCCATCCACACAGTCAGGTGAGTCACCCCGGTATGCCTTCCAGCTCCGATGATTCCTAGCGTCCGCCAGTCCGCAGAAGATTTGCGGCTGCCGTTATAGCTCCCGAAAAATCTTTCCAAAGCCTTTTGAAACACTGAAATCGCCCCCCTGTCTTTTCCCCCAGCAGATAAGAAACAACTGAACTATAAAAAGCTTCCGTCTCTCTCGTGCTAATCAGTGGATTGGAGTAATATGGCATCAGGAACACGTTCGTCCCCCTCGCCGGACCGGGCAGCCTGACACGCATCTGCCCGCAGAAATGATTATAGATTACCGCCAGTCCCGGCAGATTGCCAAGACCCAAAACCGCTTCCCTGGCAGTTTCCCACTCCCAGGGCTTGCCTGCGCAGACCAGCAGGGTTCCGTCACCGGGGTCCTCCCCCGGCGCCCGCCAATCCGCTCCGTAATCCTGCACCACGACCCGGTAAGGGTGGGGCGGCAGGCTGACCGCCTGCCCATACTTAGGCAGCATGGGCAGCCCTTTCAGCCGGTAGATGCCGTACTGGTCCGGCGCCGCATGTAAGCAGGCGGCGAACTGACGGACTCCCCCGGAGTCGTGTTTTTCTTCATACAATACGGAAAGCCCCTGATGTTTCAGGTACACGGCAAGTCCCATCGCGGCATGTGTCGCCCCGGCCCCTGCTCTGGTTCCGGCCACCGCTATGGTCAGAGATGATAACTGGTCTTTCTTGAAAACACCTTCTTCTTCCGTAAGAATCCGCTCCAGCGCCTCACAAAGCCGGTCTGCGGACGGATACCGCTTCGCCTTATCCTTCTGCAGGCAGACGCGCAGAATCTTTCCAATGCTGCGGTCAATCTTCGCTTTGGGATAGACAGGTCTCTCACCGGGATATTGTCCGGTGAGCATATAATAGAGGACAGCACCAATGGCATAGATGTCGGTTCTCTTATCCAGCGCTTCGCCTGTATACTGCTCCGGCGCCGCACAGCCGATCGTCCCATAACGCTTCGTCAGCCTGTCTGCTTCGGACAGATGAACGGCGTGATCAAAGTCCACCAGTTTTATGGTGTTATCACACAGCAGCAGATTCTTCGGTTGTAAATCCAAATATAATATCGGGTATGGTTTAGCGAAATGCAAGCTATTAACCAGATGGCAAATCTGAATCCCATAACGGACCGTCATCGCCTTTGAAAAATGCCCCAGGTCGGAAACAAGGGCGTACAGAGAATCTCCTTCCAGAAATTCTTCAATCAGGTAGCTGAAATGCTCATCCTCCTCCAGGTCGTATACAATGGGGATGCCCGGATGGCGGAGAGTCTTAAGGATCAGAGCTTCCTGCCGGAACTGCCGGTAATCGGTGCAGGTCTTTGGCACCTGCTTGATTGCGCGGTATTCCTCTAACTCAATATGCTTTGCCAGCCAGACAGTGCCGCTCCTGCCCTGTCCGAGAATCCGGCAAAGTTGATATTTTCCAAATAAAGTGGTGCCTTCGATGCTTCCACCTCCTTCTTCCAATATCATCTCTGTAGGGACATTCTAATATAAACCGGGATAATTTACAAGCACTTTTTGTTCTGCGGACGGCAATTGCGGACGGTAATCTTAAAATTTTCATAAATTTTTTCACATAAGAATTGCCTTTTCCCTATATCATATACTATAATTAAATTAGGAAACTAGATTCTTTTACAGAACACCAATGTTTTCCGTCAAATTTCTTTCACAGAGAGGAGTGATCTTATGAAGATAGAACGGATTAATGAAAACCAGATTCGCTGCACGTTGACCAGCTTTGACTTGAGTGTACGCAATTTGAACTTGGGAGAACTTGCTTATGGAAGCGAAAAAGCCCGCAATCTGTTCCGCGAGATGATTCAGAAGGCCTCCAATGAAGTTGGATTTGAAGCAGAGGATATTCCGCTGATGGTAGAAGCCATCCCGCTCTCCAACGAGAGCGTGATGCTTGTCATCACTAAGATAGAGGACCCGGAAGAGTTGGACACCCGCTTTTCCAAGTTTTCCCCTCTCTCCGAAGAAGACCAGGAGGGCATCTTCAGTGGTCTTACAAATGAGATGTTAGAGGGCGCCGACGGACTTCTCAATTTCCTTAGAAAAGATATGCTGGGGCTTGCTCCGCAGGAAGCGCCGGAAGCCGGCATTCCTTCCGGTACGCCGGTGGAAGAAGCGGCTCCCGCCATTCAGACCAGGATATACCGGTTTGAAAATCTGGATCAGGCAACCGACGCAGCCCGCGTGACAGGACATGTCTACCCGGGACGCAACACGCTCTACAAAAACCCGGTCAGCCTTCAGTATTATCTGGTGCTGTCAAGCACTGATACCGACCCGCTGGTATTCAGCCGGGTCTGCAACATCCTCGCCGAGTACGGGGAGAAGGTGAAGCAGGAAACTGCCAGCGAAGCCTACTATCAGGAGCATTACGAAGTGATTGTCCGCAATCAGGCATTGCAGAAGCTGGCGCTGATCTAACGTCCGCCCATCCATGACCGTTCCAATTCATTGGCATCAAAACAGAACAGAACACCCACCTATGCCGGCAGTATCACCTGCCGGCAATTTTTTTGTCAAAATCCATTGACACTTTGTATTTATTGTAATATAATTCTTATTAGTACAAGATATCATTAAGGAGCAGTTTTATGATTAAGCGAAATACAATCCAATCCACTTTAGTTTTAGAAGCGGTCAGAAAATTGCAGTGTCACGCCACCGCAGACGAAGTATACCAGGAGATTGTGAAAGATTACCCGACGATCAGCAGAGGGACCGTATACCGGAACCTGCAGCGCCTGTGTGAAATGGGCGCAATCCGCAAACGGGAGATTCCCGGCGGCGCTGACCGTTTTGACCATCGCTGCCACGATCATTATCATGTAAGGTGTATCACTTGTGACCGCGTTTTTGATGTAGACATGGACTATATCCCCGATCTGGAGAAATCAATCAGGGATGCCCACGGTTTTACATTTATCGGATACGATATTGTTTTTAAAGGAATCTGTCCGGAATGTCAGGATCATTCAGATTCACCAGAGCAGACCGACCGGAATCCATTAGAATAAGCGCATACGGGAGCATAGAAACACCCCGTAAATATAAAATACGAAGGAGAATTAGTATGAGAAGTATTACAACACTGGACCTGCAATATGCACACAGATTTTTTGGTTTTAAAGGCGAAGCACAGTATCTGCACGGACATACAGGCGTTTTGACAATCGAAGTAGAGGATACCGTCAATCCTGGCGTCAATATGGTATTCCCCTGCAACGAGATTCAGAAAACCGCATGGGAAGTCCTGAAAAACTTTGACCACGCCCTGATCCTGCGGGAAGATGATCCGCTGCTGCCTGCAATCCTTGATGTTTACGAAAAGCAGGGAATCAAAGATGGCGCGCCGACAAACCAGATGAAGGGACCGGCTTTCAAGACAGATCTTGCCACCGCATATCCGGAGTGCCGCCTGGTTGTCACAAAAGAGACCATGACCGTCGAAGGCATGATTAAGATTGTTTATGACCTTCTGAAGGACAAGCTGAATATCGCAAAGATTACATTTACCAGCGGTGTCAACGCTGCCAGCGCTGAATTCGAGACAAAAAACAACATTGACCGCTGCCCGTTATGTGGCATTTCATTAGATGAAAATGGTGTTTGTCCAAAATGCGGTTATCGAAAATAGCTGGCACATCAATAGGAATATCAACCTAAAGCATTAAAAAAAGACTGCCGCACCGGCTTGAACGCATCATCCAGCCGGTGCGGCAATCCCTCGCCATCCGTAATACAGATTCTTAACCTCTCTCAGCCAACACCTCATTGATGCCTGCAACAAGATTATCACAGTCGATTCCATGGACCAGGCATGCCTCTTCCAGAGACTCTCCCTGCGCAGACGGGCAGCCTAAGCAGTGCATTCCTGCACGCATTAACATCGGTGCGATCAGTTCATGCATCTGAACTAAGTCACCAATAATCATATCTTTACTGATTTGCATGCTAATTTCCCTCCTTATTGTACATACTATGAATTACTATAATACTTTTTCGCAGAGTTGGCAAGCCATAAGATTGTGTTTCTTTTAACAAACATGCGAAATATTCTCAACTATCCTCTTGACTTGTGTACTGTATACAATATATAATCATCATGCAAACAACAAGTCAACCCACTTTTCACAATATTTTACTTAGGAGGTAGAAACCCTATGAAAACCGAATGGAGATCATTTACCCCTGGTGTATGGGGCCGCGAGATCAATGTGCGCGACTTTATTCAGAAGAACTACACCCCTTATGATGGAGACGACACATTTTTAGCAGGCCCTACTGCCAACACCCTGGAACTTTGGGACCAGGTTATGGAACTGAGCAAACAGGAGCGCGAGGCAGGCGGCGTACTGGATATGGATACCAAGGTCATCTCATCCATTACCTCCCATGCAGCCGGTTATCTGGATAAGGAAAAGGAAACCATTGTCGGTTTCCAGACGGACAAGCCTTTCAAGCGTTCCCTTCAGCCTTACGGCGGTATCCGTATGGCAGAGAAGGCATGTGCTGACAACGGCTACACCGTAGACCCGGAGATCAGCGAATTTTTCAGCAAACACAGAAAGACCCATAATGCGGGCGTATTTGACGCATATACCCCGGAAATGCGCGCATGCCGTTCCAGCCATATCATCACCGGGCTTCCGGATGCTTACGGCCGCGGACGTATCATCGGCGACTACCGCCGGATCGCGCTGTACGGTGTGGACCGCCTGATCGAAGATAAAGAAGAGCAGAAGGCAACCACGAGAAGCACGATGTACTCTGAGATCATCCGTGACCGCGAAGAACTGTCCGAGCAGATCCGTGCGCTGAAGGAGTTAAAAGAGCTGGGCAAGATTTACGGCTTTGATATCTCCAGACCGGCAAACGATGTGAAAGAGGCGATCCAGTGGACTTACTTCGGCTATCTTGCCGCAGTCAAAGAGCAGAACGGCGCCGCAATGTCCCTGGGCCGTACCTCTACCTTCATCGACATCTACGCAGAACGCGACCTTGCAGAAGGAACTTACACTGAGGAGCAGATTCAGGAATTCATCGACCACTTCATCATGAAGCTGCGTCTTGTAAAATTTGCTCGTACCCCGGAATACAACGCCCTGTTCTCCGGCGACCCGACCTGGGTAACCGAGGCGATCGGCGGTGTCGGCATCGATGGACGCCATATGGTAACCAAGATGTCCTTCCGTTATCTGCATACGTTAAACAACCTGGGAACTGCACCGGAGCCGAACCTGACCGTCCTGTGGTCCACCAGACTGCCTGAGAACTTCAAACGGTTCTGTGCGCGTACCTCCATCGAGTCCTCTTCCGTACAGTATGAGAATGATGACCTGATGCGCGTGACCCACGGCGACGACTATGCGATCGCCTGCTGCGTATCTTCCATGAAGATCGGCAAGGAAATGCAGTTCTTCGGCGCCCGCGCAAACCTGGCAAAATGTCTGCTCTACGCAATCAACGGCGGCGTGGACGAGGTCAGCAAAAAGCAGGTAGGACCAAAATACCGTCCGATCACCTCCGAGTACCTGGATTACGATGAGGTTATGGACCGTTATAACGATATGATGCAGTGGCTGGCCGGCGTTTATGTAAACAGCCTGAACATCATCCACTATATGCATGACAAATATTGCTACGAGAGACTGCAGATGGCCCTGCATGACCACAAGGTAACCCGCTGGTTCGCCACCGGTATCGCAGGTCTGTCCGTAGTAGCAGACTCCCTGTCTGCAATCAAGTATGCAAAAGTCCGGACAGTCCGCGATGAGAACGGCATTGTCGTTGACTATGAGGTTGAGGGCGATTTCCCGAAATACGGCAACGACGATGACCGCGTAGACCAGATTGCAGTCAACATCGTCCATGATTTCATGAACTTTGTAAAACGCAACCACTGCTACCGCGGAGGCATCCCGACCACCTCCATCCTGACCATCACCTCCAACGTGGTATACGGCAATGCTACCGGTTCCACACCGGACGGAAGAAAGGGCGGAGAAGCATTTGCACCGGGCGCAAACCCGATGCACAGACGCGATACCCACGGTGCGGTTGCCTCCCTCGCTTCCGTTGCAAAGCTGCCGTTTAAGGATGCACAGGATGGTATCTCCAATACCTTCTCCATCATCCCGGGAGCGCTTGGCAAGGAAGACCAGCTTTTCATGGGCGACATCGACGTGGAACTGGAATGCGGCGTAAACACTGCCTGCTCCATCCCGAACCTGATGGACGGCATGGACAGAGAAACCGACAATAACTAAGATTAAGGTCAGGCTGGATCATTTCAGCCGTTTCAACAAAAACTGACATAAGGAGGATTTTATCATGGCACACGCAAGCGAAGCACAGGTTGACAACTTAGTAGCATTACTGGATGGTTACGCAGAAAAAGGCGGCCACCATCTGAACGTAAACGTATTTACGAAGGATACTCTGCTGGACGCACAGGCTCACCCGGAAAAATATCCGCAGCTTACCGTCCGTGTATCCGGCTATGCAGTAAACTTTATCAAACTGACGAAGGAGCAGCAGGATGAGGTAATCTCCCGCACCTTCCACGATTCCATCTGATTTTACAGCTGATTTCAGTTTAAATTGCAGCAAAAGGCGCTGACCGGGAAAATCCCGGAAACCCCCGTCAGATTTACCGGTCAGCATATCTTTCTGAACTTATACACAAAACGAAAACAGGAGGCGGTCATATGGTTGGACGTGTTCACTCCATAGAAAGTTTCGGCACAGTAGACGGACCCGGTGTCCGTCTGGTTGTGTTTTTACAGGGTTGTCCCATGCGTTGTCTGTATTGCCACAACCCTGATACCTGGAAAATGGCAGGCGGTACGGAGATGACCGTCGCACAAATCATGGCACTATATGAAAAGAACCGTGCATTCTACAGCCGTGGCGGCATTACGGTCACCGGCGGGGAACCGCTCATGCAGATGGAGTTTGTGACCGAACTGTTCTCCGCGGCTGCACACCGCGGCATCCATACCTGCCTGGATACTTCCGGCATTACCTTCCGCCCGGAACATGCAGACCTGATGGAACGTTTCGACAAACTGATGTCTGTCACCGACCTTGTCATGCTGGATATCAAACATATCGACCCTGCCGAACATGTTAAACTATGCGGCCAGCCGCTCAATCCGGTTCTGGAATTTGCCCGGTATCTGGACGAACGGGCCGTCCCCGTCTGGATTCGCCATGTCGTTGTCCCAGGCATCACCTATGATCAGAACGAACTGTACCGCCTGGGAACATTTATCGGAACGCTTCACAATGTAAAAGCGCTGGATGTCCTGCCCTACCACGATATGGGAAAAGTGAAGTATCAGGAACTGGGAATGGACTATCCGCTGAAGGATGTAAAACCGCTTGGCAAAGATGAGGCGCTTGCCGCCCGCCAAATTATCGTAAAAGGAATCAGAGACAGCCGGTTAAACGAAACTAACTGACTTTGTACAAATTTTAGTCCAATTGCACAACATTTTCCACTTGAATATTTTCGATATATACGATAGAATAAATAGACAAGAAATGTATAGAATATAAGGAGGTATTTATCATGGCATATGTAATTAGTGATTCCTGTGTATCTTGTGGTACCTGCGAGCCGGAGTGTCCGGTTGGCGCAATTTCTCAGGGTGACGGCCAGTACGTAATCGACGCTGATTCCTGCATCGACTGCGGTACTTGTGCAGGTGTTTGCCCGACCAGCGCTATCAGCGAAGGTTGATTGAAATTGTATACATAATGCCTCTTCCTTATGCGGGGAAGGGGCATTTTGTTTTTCTGTTACATATCATGGAACATCGGCTTTATGCCTATATGGGAGGTTATCATTTTGCAGGAGAGAAAACCAATTATCGCGCTGACGCCTTATCACAATACAAAGACGGATGAGCCTTATATGCGGCCTGCCTATCTGAAGGCAATCCGCGCCGCCGGGGGGATTCCGGTCATCTTGCCGTTGGATGCGGGCAAGGAAGAGTCAGAACACTTATTAAGCCATGTGGATGGAGTTCTGTTCACCGGCGGACCGGATGTCCACCCGTTTTATTTTGGAGAAGAGACTCAGCGGTTCTGTGGCAATGTATCGATAAAACGGGATTCGATGGAACTGGCGCTGCTGAAGACAGCTATGGAGATGAAGCGCCCAATCCTCGGAATCTGCCGCGGCGTACAGCTGCTCAATATCGGGCTGGGCGGTGATATCTATCAGGATATTCCAAGCCAGTTTAAAGAAGATTTTCCAATCGCTCATACCCAGCCCTTTGGCTATGAGATTCCCGCCCATACGGTAAAGATTGCGGAGGGGACACTGCTTGCCGGGATTGCGCAAAGCAAAGAAATCCGTGTCAACAGCATGCATCATCAGGCCGTCCGAAAGGTTGCCCCGGGATTGGTTGCTTCCGGATTTGCTCCGGGAGGTCTTGTTGAGGCGATTGAGATGCCGGGATATCCGTTTCTTTTGGGAGTGCAGTGGCATCCGGAATATCTGTGGGAGCAGGATGGAGCTGCACGGAGGATATTTGAACACTTTGTAAATGCATCTTATAGATAGCGGTTTAAAGTGGTTATATCAAAAAGAACCGTGTAAAAGAAGAGTTTAACTATATTGTCGAAACCATCTGTTATAACGAACTGATTGCCAGAGGATATCAGGTCTATGTAGGAAAAACCTACAAAGGAGAAGTGGATTTTATAGCCCGGCGTGGAGAAGAAAAAATGTATATCCAGGCGGCATATCTGCTTTCCAGCGAAAAAACCGTAGAGAGGGAATTTGGCGCTTATGATGCCATATCCGACCACTATCCCAAATATGTGATATCTATGGATCGAATTCTGACGAGCCGGGATGGGATTATCCATAAAAATTTAATTGATTTCCTTTTGGAACAAAAAATCTGACGGACTGCATACCCGTCAGATTTTTGTCTTGTCATTCTTCCTCTTTATGTTCCTCTACATTTTTAAACCGTATTGCATTTGGTCCTAAAAACTCCCCGTCATGCCATAGGGGATTGAATGTCTCTACTTTTTTTGCTTCTTCTGTAAGCTCTTTGGTGGATTCTTGTTTGCCTGGTTTTGTATCCATTTTTTTACCTCTGGGATTTATGGAAGATTGTAAGTGTTTTGTTATAGGTATTATGTGCGGGTTGTGGGGATGGTATGCGAGTGGATGAGATGAAATTTTTTTTGAGAGGAGGGAGAGGCGAAGATTAAAAGATGAGTTTGTTGGGCGCGTCTTGTTAGTCCGCAGCGCACCCAGCTCACGTCCGCTGCGCTTCCGTTCGCTGGACGGCTGTCGCCGTATGGCAATCTCACCAAAAAAATCGGGGCGAAAGCAAGCTTCCTCCCCGATTTTTTCGCTGACCTTGCCGCACTGCTCATAGCTATGCCATCTTTTTCCCCCCTCTTCCAAATTTCTTTCTTTTGAAGAATGGTACTTTGGCGGCGGCGGCTTCTGCACGCCCTTTTCCTTCTTTCTGATAAGCGCGAAGCGTCTCATCCAGCATTTTAAAACGCTCTTCTTCTTTTTCATCACTGATCCGCATCATATATTCCAATTCCTGAACCATCTTATCATTGACCTGACGGCTGATCTCCTCACTCAATGCATCGTTGTTTGCCTGAATCGCCTGTCCGATGATATGGTTCATAATCTCCTGGAACTGCTCCATCTTTTCTTCCGGCGTCATCATCGCCAGTGCATCGCTTGTCCTGTGGATAATCCGAAGCCCGTTTTCGCCATCAAATTCATCTGCTCCGGCTCCTTCTTTTAATGCCCTTACTGCGTTTTGCTCCAATACTTCATCTGGGTCCACGTCGCCACCTCCCTCAATCATCTTCTTCAATACCTGCTCGATTGCCTTCAGTTGGTATCCTTTCTCCTTGAGTTCTTTTATCTTCTGAAATAGACGGATATGTAATTCTGTGTAATACCGGTGGCTCTTCCCGTTTCTTGGTATGTTAAGCTGCAGCTCGTCCTCCCAGTATCGGAGCACGTGGGACTCAACCCCCACCAGTTTTCCTGCTTCCGATATGGAATAATGTGTCTCGTCCATTTTTTTCTCTCCTTAAAAGTTGTCATATTTCATAACTTACTTGTAACAGTCCAATTTCCACATCAGATGGGCATCCGATGCTTCTTGACCGGCTTTTTCGGTCAGGAAGATAAGCCGTCCTGAACCATTGCATCTATTTATATCATATGAACCGCCCTTAAGAATTATGCTTATATTAAAAAAGTTTTTAACAGAAAGTTAAAGTAATTGCCACAAACAAAACCGGGCAGAAATCCGAAAGACATATTCTTTCAGATTCCTGCCCGGCTTCACACCTGACGCTCATCACTTCGCTAAATTCACAAACTTGGTAAACTCCGGCTGCCACAAGAGCTGCACCGTACCGATCGGGCCGTTACGCTGCTTGGCTATGATCACCTCAGCAATATTCGGCATATCCGTATCCTTATTATAATAATCATCTCGATATAAGAACATCACCACATCGGCATCCTGCTCAATCGCCCCTGACTCACGCAAGTCGGAGAGCATCGGACGATGGTCAGTTCTCGTCTCACAGGCACGGCTCAACTGGGACAGCGCAATGACCGGTGCGTTCATCTCCCTCGCCAGCGCCTTTAAGGAACGGGAAATCTCCGAAATCTCCTGCTGGCGGTTGTCACTGCCTTTTCCACCGCTTCCCGACATCAGCTGCAAATAGTCGATGATAACCATGCTCAGGCCATATTCCAGCTTCATCTTACGGCATTTGGAGCGGAGCTCCGTGATAGAGATACCGGGGGTATCGTCGATGATCATCTTCGAGTTGCCGATGATCCCAATCCCTTCCACGACCGCATCCCAGTCCGAATCCGTCAGGCTTCCTGTCCTCAGCTTCTGGGAATCCACGTTGGACTCCATCGCAAGCATACGGTTGACCAGCTGCTCCTTGCTCATCTCCAGACTGAATATCATACAGGGAAGGCCTTTCTTTACCGCCACATGGTCCACGAGGTTCAGCACGAATGCCGTCTTTCCCATCGAAGGACGGGCGGCGATCAATACAAAATCCGACGGCTGCATCCCGGACGTCTTGTAGTCCAGGTCGATAAATCCCGTGGGCACACCGGTTACCGTCCCCTGGGTCTTGGATGCCGTCTCTATCTTCTCCAATACATTCAGCGCCACCTGACGGATCGGAACAAAATCGCCGGAACTCCGGCTCTGCAGCAAATTGAACACGGACTTTTCCGTCTCCGCCATAATCTGCTCCAGCGGCTCCTTGCCCACATAGCAGGTGTTGGCAATCTCTTCTGTAACTTTGATCAATCTTCTGAGGACTGCTTTCTCACGCACGATGTTGGCATAGGACTTTACATTCGCCGAGGTAGGAACCGTCGTGATGATATCCCTTACCACCTCAAGGCTGCTGACCTCCGGCGGGACATCCTTCTCCTTCAGGCGGTCCTGAAGGGTGATCAGATCCACCGGCTGCCCCTCGTTGAACAGTTCCACCATCGCATCGAACATCACCCCGTACTGATTCTGGTAAAAATCCGCCGAGGTGACAATCTCAGAGGCAGAGACAATCGCCTCCTTATCCATCAACATGGAACCGATGACCGACTGTTCTGCCTCGATACTGTGAGGAAGCACCCGTTTCATCAGGGCTTCATCCATTTGTTTTCCTTACGCCTCCACTACTTTTACTGCCAGCTTTGCTGTCACATCCCTGTGAAGCTTTACCGGTACCTCATGAGTGCCAAAGGTCTTGATTGGTTCCGGCAGAACCAGTTTCTTCTTGTCAATCTCCAGACCAAGCTGGCTCGCCGCTGCCGCCGCAATCTCCTTGCCGGACACAGAACCAAACGCCCTGCCGCCGTCTCCCGCCTTCATACTCAGGGTGATAGACAGCTTTTCCATCTTTTCAGCCAGCTCCTTCGCTGCCGCAAGCTGCTCCGCCGCGATCCTGTCCGCATTTGCCTTCTGGAGCTTTAAGTCGTTTAAGTTCTTCGGAGTCGCCTCTACGCCCAGCTTCTTCGGCAGGATGAAGTTCCTCGCGTAGCCGTCATTCACCTTTACGATCTGTCCTTTTTTTCCTAATGCCTTTACATCCTCTAATAATACAATATCCATTATGATATATCTCCCTTCTCTAACATCTGGTCTATCACCTGTTTGATCCTCTGTTTTGCTTCTTCCACCGTCATGCCCTCAAGCTGTGCTCCGGCAATCGTTCTGTGGCCTCCGCCGCCAAGCTGCTCCATCATCACCTGCACGTTCACCTCGTCGATCGAACGGGCGCTGACATAGAGCACACCATGATACTCGGTCAGTACGATGGACGCCTTGATTCCGGCGATATCCATCAGATCGTTGGCAGCCTGAGCTCCGACAATCGTCGGGCTTGGCAATCCTTCTGCCGGGCAGACACCGATAGAAAAGCACTCCCGGTACACTTCTGCCGAGGCGATCGCCGCCGCCTTCGCCTTATAATCATTCATATTGTCCCGGAACAGCTTCCGCACACGGGTCACATCCGCGCCGCTTCTGCGCAGGTAGGCAGCCGCCTCAAAGGTGCGGACACCGGTCTGGTTCGTAAAATTGTGGGTATCGATGACGATACCGGCATACATGGCGTCCGCCTCGGCCGATTTCATCCGGATGCCGTCCGCAATATACTGCAGTACCTCCGCAACCATCTCACACGCCGACGAAGCATACGGCTCGACGTAGGAAAGCACGGCATTGCCAATGATCTCGCTGCTCTGCCGGTGATGGTCTAACACCACGATGGTCTTCACCATCTGCAAAAGCTCCGGCGCATCCGTAATACTGGGACGGTTCACATCCACAACTACCAGCATCGTATTGGTATCCACCAGCTCCGCCGCCTGGGAACCTGTCAAAAACAGGTCTTCCGGATACTCCGGATTCTCCAGGAACCTGGCCATCATAGGCTGAACGGAGGTTGTCACCTCATTGATAATGATATGGGCCTTTTTGTTCAGCGACGTGGCAATCCGGTAGATGCCGATCGCGGCGCCAAACGAGTCAATGTCGCTCATCTTATGTCCCATGATGAGCAGACGGTCCTTCGTCTCCATCAGCTCCCGCAGCGCGTGGGCCTTCACACGGGCCTTCACGCGGGTCGCCTTCTCAAGCTGCTGGGACTTGCCGCCGTAATACTGGATCCGGCTTCCGTCCTTGACCACCGCCTGGTCGCCGCCGCGCCCCAGCGCCATATCGATGGCGACGCGGGCAAAATCATAATTCTGGCTGTAAGACTCGCCGTTCATGCCCATGCCGATACTCAGGGTGACCGCCATCTCGTTGCCGATATTCACGCCTTTTACTTCTTCCAGGATTCCAAATCGCTCCTCCTGGATCTGTTCCATATGCTTTTGTTTGATCGTGAAGAAATACTTATCCTTTTCCATCTTCTTCACGACGCCTTCCATGCCGCCGATATACTTGTTGATCTTCCGGTCGATCAGGGCGGTCAGCAGGGAACGCCTCACCTCTTCCACGCTCTCAAGCGCTTCCTCGTAGTTGTCCAGATAGATCAATCCGGCAACCATCTTTTCATCGGTGATCTCCTGCTTGTACCGGAGAATCTCCGTCTCGTCAAACAGATAGACCGCAAGCATCTTTTGAAGCCCCGATGCTGCGATATCCTCTTCCTCCGTGCCGCTCATATACATCGGCTTCAAATCCAGCCGGAACCTGCGCTCTCCGTAAGTGGTATGGACACGGGCCGTGTCCTCGTCTGTCTCCAGATCTGTCTTCGTCACCTCGGGGAACAGCGACAGCAGGTTTTTCCCCGCAGCCTTGTCAGTTCCCAGCACTTCCTGAAATGCCTGGTTCATCCACAGCAGCCGCCCGTCGTCATCTGCAAGCGCATAGGGGAGGGCCATCTCCGCCAGCAGCTGCTTCTGTATCCAGGCATATTCGGCCGAAAATTCTACCAGCCCTCCAAGAAGGCGTTTCCTGCGGTACAGATAGATCCAGGACGACGCCAGAATATAGAACAGCGTAAAGATGAGCATCGCTGCCGCCGCCAGATAATCCACTGCCAGCACGGCAAGATTCCCGCAGATAACGATCAGGGATAATAAAAGCGGCCATGCAAGATACGCCCTGATCTGTCCTTTTGGTTTTATATTGTCTTTCATGTGGTATCTCCTTATCGAGTTAAAAGAACCCGTATTCGCCTGTAACCTGTCTTATGATTATAACATAAAGACCCCGCTCCGTCTACCGCCGGAATTCTAATCTCCCCGCCCGCTCTTCCCGCCAAAAATCTTCCTCAAAATCCGGCGCAGGAGTTTTTTAATTTTTCAATCTGTGATAAAATAAAATTTCAGGACCGTGCTTAACACGGACAACAAACAGGAGATGATACCGATGATAAAAAAAGAAATATCCGAAATCAAACGCTTATTTACTCCGTCAAACTGCTCGATCACCCGCATCTGCGGCTGTTATGTAGATGGCGAGAAAAATAAAAAGACCGAGTTAAAGGAGGCCTTCCTCTCCCTGCCGGAAGAGGACATGTTCAAATATTTTGAGATTTTACGCAAAGCCCTCTCCGGCACCCTGGGGAAAAACCTGCTGAACCTGGAGTTTCCGCTGGATACCGAGATGGAAGGCGGCACTCAGGAATTTCTGTTAAAGCTCCGCAGCAGCCGTCTGAAAGATGACGACCTTCTGGAACAATTCTATGACCGTATCATCGAAACTTATGACTTTGTAGGGAATTACCTGATCCTTCTGATCCATGACTCCTACGATATTCCCGGCAAGACGAGCGACGGTCTGACGATGGACGACGCCTCCGACGAGGTGTTCAGCTACATCCTCTGCTGCATCTGCCCTGTGGACCTGTCAAAACCGGGGCTTAGCTACAACGAGGTCCAGAACACCTTCCAGAACCGGGTCCGCGACTGGGTGGTGGGCATGCCGGAGCTTGGTTTCCTCTTCCCGGCCTTTAACGAACGCTCCACCGACATCCACAGCACCCTGTACTACTCCAAAAATGCAGACGAGCTCCACGACAGTTTTGTCGAGCAGCTTCTCGGCTGCCCCCTTCCGCTTGCCGCAAGCGACCAGAAAGAGTCTTTTCAGGCAATCATCGAGGAGACTTTGGGAGAAGAATGCAGCTACGAGACCGTGCGGACCATCCACG
This sequence comes from Lachnospiraceae bacterium, assembly GCA_030825115.1. Lineage (GTDB taxonomy): Bacteria > Bacillota > Clostridia > Lachnospirales > Lachnospiraceae > Brotaphodocola. The sequence goes on along the minus strand of JAPJQL010000008.1, from coordinate 40,993 downwards.
AGAACCTGAGCGAAATGCTGGAAGAGCACAAGGACGCTCCAGAACCGCTGATGCTGGATAAATATCAGGTTAAGAATCTTCTGGAGACCAGCGGGATTGAAGAAGAGAAGCTTCAGGACTTTGACAGACGTTTTGATGAGACCGCAGGAGAACGCACCGCCCTGCTGGCCAACAACGTGATCAACACCCGCGCCTTTGAGGTCAAAACCCCGGATGTCATCATCAAGGTGAACCCGGAGCGTAGCGACCTGGTCGAAACGCGGGAGATCGACGGACGCCAGTGCCTGGTGATCGAAATTGACGGAAATATCGAAGTGAACGGCATTGTCGTCCGGGGCAGCGGACCGCAGGACGACGCCGAATAACAAAATACCGGGGACAGCAGGTCTTTAAACCCTGCCGTCCCCGGCGTCTTATAAGTCAATTGAAATCTTCTGCTCCTCAATCTTATGCCGTTTTGCATACCCCGTCAGCAGCATCGTAAGCGCGCCGTCGCCGGTCACATTGCAGGCTGTGCCGAAGCTGTCCTGCAAAGCGAAGATGGTCAGCATCAGAGCCGTACCCGTCTCATCAAAGCCAAGAACACCGGTGATCAGACCCAGGGACGCCATAACTGTTCCGCCCGGAACGCCCGGAGCTCCGATTGCAAAGATGCCAAGCAGAGCACAAAACAGGATCATCGTTCCAGCCGACGGCACAGAGCCGTACAGGATCTTGGATACCGTCATAACGAAAAATACTTCCGTGAGCACAGACCCACAAAGGTGGATATTGGCAAATAACGGGATACCGAAATCGACCATATCGCTTCTCAGAGGCTTGCTCTTTTTCGCACAGCGCAGGGCCACTGCCAGAGTCGCTGCGGAAGACATCGTGCCGACTGCGGTAATATAAGCCGGACCATAGTTTTTGATGACATCCATCGGGTTAGAGCCAGAATAAGCGCCTCCAATCCCGTACAGCAGTGCCAGCCAGATAAAATGTCCGACCATAACGATCACAACCACCTGCAAGAACACCGGAAGCTGCCTGGTGATCGTCCCCTCATAGGACAGTGCACAGAAAGTAAATGCAATAAATACAGGAAGGATCGGGATAACCACCTTCGTCACCACATTCAGCACAATTCTCTGGAACTCATCCAGGATCGTAGTGATCGTCACAGCCTTGCTCCATGTCGCCGCAAGACCGACCAGAACGGAAAATACAAGGGCGCTCATAACCGGCATAATCTGCGGAATATCAAGCTGGAACACGATGCCCGGCAGTTCTTTCAGTCCGTCTACATCTGCGGAAATCGACAGATGCGGAATCAGGATATATCCGGCAACGGTTGAAAACAGAGCCGCGCCAAGAGAAGAGATATAGGCCACTACAAGCGCTACCCCCAGCATCCTCGATGCATTGTTGCCCAGTTTTGTGATTGACGGTGCAATAAATCCGATAATGATCAGCGGCACACAGAAGACGATCACCTGATTCAGGATGTACTTCAGCGTCACGATCACATGCATAAAGCTTTCCCCTGCCACCTGACCGACCAGAATACCAAGAATCACGCCGATCAACAGTTTTGCAGGTAAACTCGTAAACAATTTCTTCATTTTACTTCTCCTTTCGACTCAACTCCCGGTCCCCTTAACCCGGAGTTATACGTCATCTCCTACCATGATTTTGATAATCTCTTCGTTGGTCTCCCTCATACCTTCTTTTCCAAGGCGTCCAACATTGCTGATGGTGTTCTCAACCCCTTTTTCGACAATTCCATCGCCTCCGTAAAACTGCTGCCCGCGCTTGTACATATTGAATCCCAGGATTGCGGCGTCCACCGAGGATGCGATCTTAGCTGCACAGGAAGCTTTCGCCCCATCGCAGATCATGCCGGAAACAACGGCAAGCGCATTCACAACGGTGTGGCAGACCTCCGCATACCCGCCGCCGCAAAGATATGCAATCCCCGCTCCGGCAGCCGCTCCGGCACACACCGCCCCGCAATAAGCAGACAGTCTTCCGATTCCCGTCTTCTGATGGATCGCCACCAGATTGGACAGCGCAAGCGCCCGGTACATCTTCTCATCGCCCGACTCCCGGTGCTTTGCATACACGACAACCGGCACCGACACGGTGATCCCCTGATTGCCGCTGCCGGAATTGATCACGACCGGAAGCTCGCATCCGTTCATCCTGGCGTCGGACCCTGCTGCCGCCAGCGCTTTTGCCCTGGTACGGACATCATCTCCATACGTATCCACCAGAACCTTGCCAATATTGGCGCCATAATCTCCCCGCATCCCCTCCTCGGCTATCGCCATATTGTATTCAATCTGGCGGTCGAGAAGTTCTTTTACATCTGCAATATCCACAGTATTGATAAAATCCCAGATATCCTGCATATTGAGCAGGGAACGGTCTGTCAGTCCCTCCTCGCTCTCATCGGCTACCGGAACTTTCAGGAGGACTTCCCCATCCTTTTCCACCAGCACGATATTCGTATGATAGTTGGCAATCCTCACCTTCGCATAAGAATCCCCTGCCTGCAGCGTCACCACGATCTCAAAGGTAATTCCGTTGTCGATATGCTCTACCTCAATCGGCGTATCTGCAAGGAACTTCTTCATCTGTGCGATCTCTTCCTCGCTTACCTGTGCGATGACTTCCAGCTCTTTCTCCGGCCGTCCCGCAATGATGCCGGCGGTCGCTGCTGCCGGGATGCCTTTTAGATGGTTCGTATTCGGTACGATCACGGACTTCACATTCTTGATGATGCTCCCGCTCGCCTCAATGACGACTTTGTCCGGCAATTCCCCCAATACCTCCCGTGCCTTTGCAGCTGCGTATGCAAGCGCAATCGGCTCGGTACAACCCATCGCCGGGACCAGTTCTTCTTTCAAAATCTGGATATATGCCGCATACTTTTCATTCGTCTTTTCCATAGCTCCTCCTTCCGCGGTACTTATTTCGATTCACTTGCCATTCCCATTTCAGGCATTTTACTGACAGTAGGAATTATAGCATATAATTTCAGAAAATAACAGTTCGTTTGTTATAGTAAAAATAATACGGAACCTCGACAAGCAGCATCGCGCTCCAGCCAATCGCACAGGCAAATGCCACCCCATAGATCCCCATCAGCGGCGTCAGCAGCCAGGTAAAGATGACACGCAGACCGGTCTGGATGAAGGTGCACACAAGTGTTATATTCATATTCCCCATCCCGCGGAAATATCCCTGTATTCCATTGGTAAAAGCAGGAAACAGGTAAAACAGGGCCATCGTCCCAAGATACCGGCTCCCCAGCGCCACAATCTGTCCGGCGCCGTCTCCCGTCACAAAAAGTCCCATCAGGGGAGTTTTTAATAACGTGATCACAAGGCAGATAAAAACCCAGTAGAAAAATTCCAGCCGCAGTCCTTTTAAAAACCCGTCCCGGATCCGTCCGTTCCTGCCCGCTCCCCGGTTCTGCGCCACAAAAGTCGTAATCCCGTGGGAAATACTCTGCTCCGGCGTAAATGCAAAGTCGTCTATCCGGTTCACCGCATTGAACGCTGCGATCATATCAACGCCAAGTGGATTGACAGCCCCCTGAATGAGCAGCTTGCCAATGGGCTGGCAGGACTGCTGGAGCGCCGTCACAGAGCCAAACTGTAAGGTGGATTTTAAAAGCCCGCGGTCCAGCCCAAACTCTCCCTTTCCCAGCCGGAGAAGCGGTATGTTACGATAGATATAAAGAATAGAGAGCAGAGCCGATACCGCCTCCGCGATCACGGTTGTCACCGCTGAACATACAATGCCAAACCCAAGACCACCGATAAAAACCAGGTCCAGCACTCCATTCAGGACAGACGAAAACATCAAAAATTTCAGCGGCGTCTTCGAATCCCCCACACTCTTGAGCGCCGAAGCAAGGGCATTGTAAAAATAAGTAAACGGCGCTCCCAAAAAGATAATTCGCAGATAGATCACCGTCATCCCCATCAGCTCCCCGGGCACATGAAGCGCACGCAAGAGAGACGGCGTAGCGATCACACCCAGGACCACCACGATCAGGGAAAACCACAGACCGAACAGAACGGCTGTTGACATCTCCCGCTTTAACTCATCATATTTTTTTGCACCGAAAAATTCACTCATAAGAACACCGGCACCCATACAGATACCGGAGATTCCCAGAATCACAATATTCATCACCGGGCTTGCCATTCCCTCAGCCGCCAGCGCTTCCTTCCCGATAAACCTTCCCGCGATCATCGAGTCCACCGCATTGTAGGTGAGCTGAAACAGATTGCCCAGTATCAGCGGGACAGAATACTGCACCAGATGTTTTGTGATGTTTCCTTGTGTCATGTCCGTAGCTGCCATCCGAAGTCCCTCACATTTCCCTGCCTGTTATATTCTAAAGATATTCCATTGAATCAGACCTAATCCAATGGAATCCGAATCTTATAAAAAGCCCCATGCAGTGGAAGCTCCCGGTTTCCCACTTCCACAGTTCCCCCCATGTACTCCATCACCGACCGGACTACACATAACCCAATCCCAAAATTCCCTTCCTTCCCTTTATAGAAACGGTCAAATACATAAGGCAGTTCCTCCGGGTCAAAACCACAGCCATCGTCTTCCACAAGAATCACCACCTCCGTTTCCTCCATCCTCAGCGCTACCCCGATATCATGTTCCGCATAACGGATACAATTCGCAATCACATTTTGGAATACCCGTGTCAACAAAGAAGGATCCACCTGCACCACCACAGGTTCATCTGCAATACACAGCTTCAGTTCCTTATCCCCGGCCGCTCCCTTAAGCACCTCGGTCTGTTCCTCTAAAAACTCTTCCAGATAGACCTCTACCCGGTTCATAAGAAGATTGTGATTGTCCAGTTTAGACAGAGTGAGGATACTTTCCACAAGTTCTGTCATACGCAGACTCTCGGACAAGATAATCCCCGCCGCTTTTTCACAATCCTTCATCACCCCGCACTGAATCCCCTGGGCGTAACCCGTGATGGCAACCAGAGGCGTCCTGAGATCATGAGAGACATTCTGGAAAAACCTGGCGTTCTCCTCCCTTGATTCCTCCAGCCGCCTTCCCATATCATTAAAAGAATTCTTCAGTTCCTCAATCTCCATTACCCGGTAATTCTCTTCAATCGGGCAAAACGTCCCACTTCCAATCCCATGGGCCTGTCTGCAAAGTGCCCGCAGCGGTCTTGCAATCTTGCCCGCCGTAAACCAGACAAGCAGAGCAGAGATAGCAAATAGTCCTAATGTAATGGCCAGAAGCAGACCGCCGGTATAAGTCATGAGGATTCTGGTGTCAGGGACCAGGGCATAGGCCAGATAATATTTCGCCCGGATTCTGCCGGAGGATTCCACCTCATATAGATTTATAAGATACCGTTGTCCATCCGCTTTCACTGTAACCGGTTCATCCGGTTTCAATTCGCCCTTTTCCAGCATAGTCCGGGAGATTTCATAGATATCCTGCCGCACTCCGGACTCCGGCTCACCATTTGGATAAATCAGCTTTTTCCTCGAATTCATCACCAGCAGATCCGCCCCCAGATGCTGCTTTTTCACAACCGCCTTCATCTGCGACAGCAGTTCCCTGGCATACTCTTTCTCATCCAGTTCCTCTCCAGCAAGGATGGCTGCCTCCGCCTCAACCTGTTGCAGAATCCCGGTCACTTCCCTTTTTACCATGTGTTCAATATACCGGTCCGAGGCAGCTGAAAATATCATCCATGTCAGAACCGGAAACAGGATAATCAAAATCAGGACCGGAATAAAAATACGGATACGGATGCGTCTACCCACGAAACTCCTCCTGCCTCTCTGTCAGCCGATACCCAAATCCCCAGATCGTCTCAATGACTGCACCGGCGTGCTTCTCCTTTAATTTCTTTCTCAGCCGTTTGACCAGATCATCCGCCATCCTCATATCATCCAGAGTATCCTGGTAATTCCAGACATGCTCCAAAAGCTCCTTCTTTGACACTGCCGTATGGATCCGTTCAAAAAGATACAGCAGAAAATCAAACTCTGTCGGCGTCACGGCCATCAACAGCCCATCCACACTGACTTTCCGCGACCTGACATCCAGTTCCAGGTTTCCACAGGTGTAATGGGCGCTTTGCCGCTCTGACGCGGAAGACGCAGAGATTTCCGACCTTCGGAGCAGGGCTTTTACCCTTGCTGTCAGTTCCAGCGGCAAAAACGGCTTCACCAGATAATCATCACTTCCCAACGTAATTCCCGTCACCCGGTCCATCGCACTGTCTTTTGCCGATACAATCATGATAGGGACCGTACTTTTTTTGCGGATTGACGTACAGACACTTAATCCATCCGCTCCGGGCATCATGATATCAAGGATGATCAGATCAGGCATCCGCTCTTTCACCGCCTGCAAAATACTGTATCCATCCGCAAACAGCCTTACCTCAAACCCTTCGTTTTCCAGGAATGTCTTCATCAGAGAACGAGTATATTCTTCATCATCTGCGATATAAATGCATTTTGGCATCTTCTTATCTCCTGTCATAAATAGTAATTATATTTACAATAATCATAACATCGCGTCACAGATTCGTAAATGGCTGCCACATTTTTGCCACACATTTATACTAGGATTCTCCTTCCCGGAGATGCTATGATAGACACGTCACAGAAAGACAGATTAACCTGACCAGGAAAGGACTGAAATATGGTAAAAAAAGCATTACGTACATTATGTATGGCAACCGCAGTCACCTGTTGCATGGCATTTCCGGCCATGGCGGCAGAGACAAAAGCAGAATACAAGGAAGAAGTAACGCCAATTAAAAACGAGATCAAAGAATTGGAATCACAGGCAAAACCACTGAGGGAAGAAAACAAGCGCGTCGCTGCCGCTTACAAATCCATCCGCCTGAACAAGAAAGAGAACGGTACCCTCAGTATCAGTAAGACCAATTGGAAAAAAGCGAAAGAACTCCACAAACAAATCGCATCCATCCGCGCAGAATACAAGCCTGCAGGAGAAACAGGTAAAGTGATTCGGACACAGATTAAGGAAGCTGTGAAAAACAAGGATTTCGATACCGCTGTCAATGGCATGAAACAAATTCTGGAACAAAAAAAATCCGGGCTGGAAAGGCTTAAGAAAACCAATGAAATCTGGGCTCAAATTGATGAGCTTTTAGATTAAAAAGCAATGTCAGGCAAACAGGGTATTGTGCACAGTAAGTACAATACCCTGAGTGCCTGTTTTCCGATTCCTCATGAACGGTCCAACTCCCGCGCTGTCATTCCCCGCCCTTCTGCCTGCACATCCGGTAAAATTCCCTTGCATACATCACCCAGGCAAACAGAATCACCGCACAGGATACCACAGTCAATGCCTGTTCCGCTGCCGCCGGCATCCGCCGCCAGAACAAAAAGGCAAGCAGGCTTAAAAACAAGGTGAAGGTACAGACTTTGCCAAACCAAAGTGCGCCGCCCGTCGTCCGCCCCGTCCTGTGACAGACGTAGAGCTGCATCGTTGCCATGAACAGTTCTTTCCCCGCCATGAGCACAACGATAATGCGGGCATAAGGGCTGCGGATGGCCAGGCAGAAAAAGAGTACGCAAAGCGTCAATTTATCCGCAATCGGGTCAAGCACTTTGCCAAGCTCTGTCACCTGATTGAACTTTCTCGCAATCTTCCCGTCCAGAAAATCCGTCAGGCCGGAGATGGCCAGCAGCATCACCTTCACCACATACCAGTCTTTTACGACCGCCACGCCAATGACAGGCAGCAGCAGAATACGAAAATACCCAAGTATATTGGGAATTGTAAACAAATCTGCTTTTTTAAATTCAAATAATTTCATACTATACTACCTCCCGCTCCCTCCATTTTCTTTATAAGATGCCTGATTTGGATTATTTCCTTCCAGTATATCATGGAACTTTATTTTGGGAAGTAAAAAATGCAAAAAAAATGACCCTATACTCGCATATAAGGTCATCTCTTATATATGGATTACTCCATTGTGTACGGCATCAAAGCGATGTGACGTGCTCTCTTAATAGCAACCGTCAGCGCTCTCTGATGTTTTGCACAGTTTCCGGTAATTCTTCTCGGAAGAATTTTACCTCTCTCAGATACATATCTTTTTAACTTATTTACGTCTTTGTAATCAATCACGCCGTTCTTGTCGCCGCAGAATACACAGACTTTTTTTCTTCTACGCATGCCGCCGCCTCTTCTCATCTTAGAACCGTCAGCTCTGTCAGTTTTGTTGAATGCCATTGGTACTGCCTCCTTCTTCAAATCATACCTGTCTTTCCCATTAATCTCAGATTAATTGAAAGGCAAACCTTCGTCTTCCACTCCATCCGGAATGTTCATGAATCCGTCGCCAATCGCACTGGTCGGAGCCGGTCTTGTGGTCTGCTGGTATCCACCGCCAAAACCACTGTTGTCACCGCCCGCACCCTTGCTGTCGGCAAATTCCTGGTCGTCTACTATAACGTCAGTGGTATAAACTTTCTGACCATCTTTATTGGTATAACTGCCCGTCTGAATCCGGCCGGATACCAGTACTCTCATGCCCTGGCGGAAATACTTCTCAGCAAACTCGCCGGCCCTGTCGAATGCTACAATGTTGATGAAATCTGCGGTCTGTTCGCCGCCGTCCTGGCTTCTGCGTCCTCTTCTGTCTACTGCAAGCGTATATCTTGCAATCGCCATCGAGCGCTCTCCCTGTGAATATCTCACTTCCGGATCCCTGGTCAATCTTCCCATAAGGATTACTCTATTCATACCATCACTCTCTCTTTTCTAAACTGGTCGTCTATTTACTGCTCGTCCTGTTTAACGCAAAGATATCTGATTACCGGCTCCATGATGCGGATATGTGATTCCACTTCATTAGAACAATCGGAACTCTCAGACTCGAACTTGATGAAGTAGTAGTAGCCTTCTTTCATTTTCTGAATCTCGTAAGCAAGTCTCTTCTTACCCCATTCGTCAACGTTAGTCACAACGCCGTTGAAGCGGGTAATATAACCCTGTACCTTCTCCAGTGCTGCTGCTCTCTCCTCATCTTCGAGTTTTGCGCTCAGAACAACTGCTAATTCGTATTTGTTCATTGCTTTACCTCCTTGTGGTCTCTGGCCCCTGCTTTCAGTATCAGGAGCAAGGATTATAATGTGTCACGGATATCTATTTTACCAGAGAAATCCTACAAATGCAAGCACTTTTTACACGTATTTGCCCTGTTTTCACTCTGCGTTTTCGCTCTGCATGAAGCCTTGTATCCAAGCCGGCTGCATTTACACGCTATATTCCTATTCTACAAAAAATTCCCTGCTTTTTTAGGCATATTCTGCAGAATATCCATTGGAATCAGCAGCTTAAAATGTTATAATTCTTGGAAGGAGGCAGAAAGCAATGATTCGAATACCTATATTTTACCGGTCGGTTCTGCTTTTATTCTGTACGGCTGCCGGAGCGCTTCTCATCGGCTGCGGAAACAGCCGCGCAGAGGATACGCTCTGTGAAACCAGTATCTTTTCCTGGGAAGCCACATATATCACAAAAGAGAGCGAGCCTTTGCTTTCTAAGGCTATGACTGCGCTTTCCTGCAAATCCATCTACCAGGCCATCCCCAAGGCTACGCCGGAAGCTCTGGTACTGGACTTTCTGTCAAGGCGAAAAGAGCAGGACCAGAACGTTTACTATCTGACCGGCGAGCCGGAATGGGGCATCGAACCGGATGCCCGCCATATGAAGGAATCCATACAAACCGTGTGCAATTGGAATGATCAATCGGACGATGGCGCTGGTTTTACAGGGATTGTCTGGGACATCGAACCGTATCTTCTGGACACATGGGATGACGACCCCAAACACCATCTGACACAATTTGCCCTCAACTGTGCCGAAGCTTATGAGCTGGCGCACGAGCAAAATCTTCTCATTATTATATGCATTCCAAACTTTTACGACAGAATTTCACTGGAAGATGTGCTGGAAGCCCTGATAAGATCCGGTTGCGACGCCATTGCGGTGATGAATTATGACAAAACCGATGAAGCCGGACAGATTGCTGCCGAAGTCAGCCTGGCAGACAGGCATGGCAAAGCGCTGATCAACATTACTGAGCTGCAAAAACCCGGATTCCATCATCTTACGGAAAAAAATACATATTATCAGGACGGGTATCATGCCGTTGAAGAAAGCTGGGACCGGCTCCGGCAGGAGTACCCGGATTCCAGGCTCGGCTTTTCCTGGCATTACCTGAAACCGGCGCTGGAACTCATAGATAAGGAGGACTGACATGCAAGAAGTCTTGAGGCAGGAAAAAAAATACCTGCTGTCTTTCGACCAATACCGGCATCTGGACCATCTGTTCACACAGACGCTGCACCCCGATCCCCACAACGGAGTATCCGGTTACAATATCCGGAGCCTGTACTTCGATACCATGGATGAGCGTGATTATTATGAAAAAGAAGACGGGATTGAACTTCGGCGGAAAATCCGGCTGCGGATCTATGACCCCTCATCCGGCTTTGCCATGTTGGAAATGAAGCAAAAGCAGGGCGAGAACCAGAAAAAACGCTCCCTGCGCCTTTCCCGCAAGGACGCCATCGCTCTCACCCGGGGCGATTATTCCAGCCTGCTGCTCTATCCCGAGCCGTTTGCCAAAGAATGCTATGCCCTTATGAACGTGATGTGCTACCGCCCAAAGTCTATCGTAGAATACCGGCGTAAGGCTTATGTTGCCAGCGAAAACCGGACGAGGATCACCTTTGATTCCGAAATCAGGGCGACCGAAAGCAATATGGATCTTTTTTCTCCAACCCTGCTCCAAAATCCGGTTTTTGACCCTTATCTGGTTGTCATGGAAGTCAAGTTCAACGGCTTTCTTCTGGATTATATCAAGCAGATGGTAAGCTTAGAGGGAAAAAGCCCCCTCTCCGTCAGCAAATACTGCCTGTCAAGAAGCACCGGCCTGCATTATTTATTCTAAACACGAAGGAGATCATACAATGAAAGAATATCTTTATTCCATGTTTCAGGAAACCGGTTCCCTGTCTGTGGAGGAAATCATTCTTCACATCCTGGTGGCCTCTCTATTGGGTATTGTAATCTACATATCGTATTACTTCACCCATGCAGGCGGGGTGTACTCGAAAAAGTTCAACGTATCTCTGGTGATGCTGACTGTCCTGACCGCAACGGTTATGACCGTCATCGGCAACAACATTGCGCTGTCCCTCGGCATGGTAGGTGCGCTCTCCATCGTGAGATTCCGTACCGCAATCAAGGATTCCCGCGATACCACATACATATTCTGGACGATTATCGTCGGCATCTGCTGCGGTGTCGGAGATTATACCGTTGCCACCGCAGGCAGCTTTGTCGTATTCCTTCTGATGCTGGCTTTGGGACGGGTAAAAAATGACAACCGCATCCTGCTGATCGTCCGGGGAGCCCGGAATATGGAGCGCCGGATCGAGGCTATCATTTTTGATTATTTTCAGGCAGGCGCCATGCTCCGTGTAAAAAACACGACGCGCGACTCCATCGAGCTGATCTATGAGATGCCGAGAAAAACCTATATGCATTCCAACAACAAGAAAGAAAAAAGTATTTCCGAGCTGCTGTACGAACTGGAAACCATCGAATATGTCAACATTGTAAGCCAGAATGACGAAATCAGTGGGTAACTATATATGAAAAGTAAATACCTTTACACCGGCGGCACGGTCTTTTTGCTGGCCGCCGTTCTTACCCTGGGAAATTTGGACACGCCACAGACACGCCGTACAGAGCAGCATCTCACCTACAATACCGAGGTTGAAGATACCGGTCTCTCCATCGAGGCAGAAACATTTACCTCCCATCTTCCGATTGTATCCATCGATACCGGCGGCTCTGTCATTCCCGGAAAACCAGAACCGGGACAGACGGTCAAAAGCATCCCAAACACCTATACCCAGGCCGATGTCAAGATTTTCCAGAAAAACGGAGAATTAAACGACCTGAGCCAAAAACCGGATATCGACAGCCGAATCCAGATCAGGGTACGCGGAAACTCTTCCAGAACCTTTGACAAAACCGGTTATCTCCTCAAGTTCATCAATAAGCACGAGCAGGAAAAATCATATCCGGTTATGGGAATGGAGAAAAACAGCACCTGGGTCCTTCACGGTCCCTATCTTGATAAGACGCTGATGCGGAATTACATGTGGTATAACCTCTCCGGTAAGATCATGGAATGGGCGCCCGATGTCCGTTATTGCGAAGTCTTTCTGAACGGCGCTTACCAGGGCGTCTATGTTATGACAGAACAGATCGGAGTCGCCGAAGGCCGGGTAGAGGTTAAAAAATACCGCTCCGGCGCTCCGGTCACCAGCTACATTATCTGCGTCGACCGTGCCAGTGTAAACGATGTGCAATACCTTGAAAACTTTACCAACTATACCGAGCGGCTGCAAAGCCAGATTGAAATCAAATACCCCGGCACCAAAAACCTCACGCCGGAACTGACCGATTATATCAGCAGGGACTTTTCCAGATTTGAAAAATCCCTGTACTCCTTCGATTATACTTCCAGAAGGTATGGTTATCCGTCGTTCATCGATGTAGACAGCTTTGTGGATTATTTCATCATCAATGAAGTAACCCAGAATACCGATGCCGGTCTTTACTCTACATACTTCTATAAAGATGTAGCAGGAAAGCTGAAACTGGCCGTCTGGGATTTCAACAATTGCTGCGACAACTATATCGAAGACCAGCTCCCGATGGCAGGCTTCTTTATGCAGTCCCGCCCCTGGTTTTTCATGCTGACCAAGGACGAGGATTTTATCAACAAAGTCATCACGAGGTACCGGTATCTTCGGAAGGGAGTCTTAAGCGACGACTCCATAAATGAATATATTTCCGCTGTCCAGGATTATCTCGGTCCGGCCATTGAGCGGAATTATCAGGTGTGGGGTTACAGTTTTCAGCCAAAATACGATCTGATGACCCAGGATTTCAGGAAGATCAGTTCCTACGAAGACGCGGTAACACAGTACCGGCGCCGGCTGATCAGCCGTATGAACTGGATGGACGACCATATTGAAGACCTGAAATTTTACAGCCATAACTCAAAGAACAAAAAATTCAACCATTAAAGAGAGGCAATGCATGAAAAAATTCCTCATCGCCACCACTGTGGCTATTATGACAATCTTTTTCCTGAACAAAGCCTACTACCAGTGGGGATTTTATGTTGACCTGAATTCGGACCGGCCGGTTTCCACCTTTACCGCAGTGGACGGCAAAGATATCCTTGTGGATACCGGAAACGGCATGGAACCATTTGAAATAAAGGGCGTAGACATGGGAGGCGGCATTCCCGGGCATTATGCCACAGAATATGCCATTGACAAGGAGACTTACCTGCGGTGGTTTCAGATGATCCAGGATATGGGCGCCAACACCATCCGCGTCTATACCATACTTTCCAGCGATTTTTACGAGGCGGTATATGAATACAACACATCGCACTCTGAGCCGCTGTACATCATCCACGGGGTATGGGTGGACGACTATGTCCTGAACTCCCATGTAGATGCATATGACGACGCTTTTTTCAAAGCCTTAAAGGAGGACTGCCGGACACTGGTCGATGTTTTGCATGGCAGGAAAAAAATAACCCGTGGCCCTTCCGATGTCAGCGGCTCCTACCGACGCGACATCTCTCCCTGGGTGCTGGGCTACATCCTGGGCGTAGAGTGGGAAGATGTGACCGTCGCCTACACAGACCATACCCGTAAGTCGCAAAATTCCTACCAGGGCAGGTATCTGTATACAACCGGGGACGCGACTCCATTCGAGGCGCTGCTTGCAGAGGTCGGCGACCAGATGATCCGGTACGAGAGCAGCAAGTACAAGACACAGCGGCTGATGGCATTTTCAAACTGGCCGACCACCGACCCGCTCACCTACCCGGAGGTCATCAATCAGGTATTTATGAAATGTGTCCGGATCGATGTAGAACACATTCAGAGTACCGCCGATTTTTTATCCGGCCAGTTTGCTTCCTACCACGTATACTCCTACTATCCGGATTACCTGAATTTATTTGACAGCTGGAAAACTTCCTTCCCCAATGCAGACAAATATCTTCTGGACAACGGTGATTACAATACCTACGGAGCATACCTGGACATGCTGAACAGCCATCACTCCATGCCTGTCGTTATCTCCGAATTTGGCGTGCCCACCTCCCGTGGGCGGGCTCAGCTTGATTTTAACACCGCGCGCTCCCAGGGCTATATGTCGGAAGAAGAACAGGGACATGCCCTGGCCGAAAGCTATATGGATATCAAAAATGCCGGCTGCGCCGGAAGCATCATCTTCAGCTGGCAGGACGAATGGTTTAAGCGGACGTGGAACACGATGGCCAATATCGATTTAAACCACACCGCGTACTGGAGCGATTTTCAGACCAACGAACAGTTTTTCGGACTTCTCTCCTTTGACCCGGGACGGGAACCCGGCTGCTATACTGACGGTTCCCTGGAAGAATGGAGCGACAGCGATATCGTTGCCGTCAATGGAACTACAACGTTATCCATGAAATATGATGAAAAATTCCTGTATTTCCGCATCCATAAACCGGGCGCCGACCTGATGCACGAGACCATTTATCTCCCTATCGATGTCACGCCAAAATCCGGGAGCTATTATGCGGAAGATGCAGACATCCGTTTCGACCGTCCGGCAGATTTTCTGGTTGTGATAAACGGACCGGACGACAGCCGGTTCCTTGTACAGGAGCGCTATGAAGCTTTCCGCGCCATATTCTCAGAGGATTATGGGGAAGAAAATCCCCACTTTAATCCGCCGGACAAGGATTCCCCGGTGTTTAAAAACATCTATCTGGCCCTGCAGCTTGCCAACTTAAACGCCCCGGAGTCAGCAGACTGGAATGCAAAAAAATTTGAAACGGGCAAACTGACTTACGGGAACGGCAATCCGGCCTCTCCCGATTATAACTCCGTATCCGACTTTATCTTCAGCGGAGACAACATCGAACTGAGGCTGCCCTGGCAGCTGCTGAATTTTTCAGATGCCTCAACTATGACGATCCATGACGATTATTATGACCACTACGGCGTCGAGAACCTGAAAATCGACGGAATCTATGTGGGCATCAGTGACCCGGAACACGAAAAGCAGCGGATTCCCATGGAAAAATTCATGCTGCGCGGCTGGGGCAAACATCCGGCCTACCGGGAACGTTTGAAACAATCTTACTATATAATGCAGGAACTGTGGGGAGGCTGATATGCATATTTTTTCAATAAAGCCAGAACATATACTGATTTTTTTCATGGCAAGCTGTCTGGCCCTCCTCCTGTTCAATATCGCTTATATCTTTATCGACAAAGCGCAGCGCAGGCAGATCAGGACACGTCGGCTTGATATGGCAGATATCATTGCAAAGCAGATAGCCCTCATCCAAAAGGGAGAACCGGTTCAGCCAGAACACCTGTCCTATCTGCAGCGGAAACTGAAACGGGCGCGGAACATGAAGATCTTTGAGCAGTCCATGCAGGAGATATGGAAAAAGTACGCTAATGAGGACTGCGCCCATTATATCAAACAGCTCCGCCCCGTATTCCTCGGGCTTACTGCCGTGTATGACAGACACGACCCGATTGAGCAGTCCTACTTTTCCAGTATCCTTGCACAATTTGGGATTGACCGCGGCCAGGAATCCTTTGACAGTATTATCGAGTACTGTCTGGGCAAGATTCCAGGAAAAGAGGTTTCACTTCGGGAAAACTCACTGAAAGCCCTGTATTCGATCGGGAACCCGGATGCCATTCTGGCCGCATGGACTGCGATGGAGAACGGAGATATCCTTCACAGCAACAAACTCCTCTCCGACGGACTGTTAAAATACAGCGGCAGCCATAATCAGCTCGCCAGCCTCTTGTTCCGACACCGCAGAGAGTACAGCGACCGCCTTCTGCTCCCGGTTCTGCAGTATATCTACTACTTTTCCGGCGATTACCAAAGTGAATTTCTGGAGATCCTGGAAGACTCCGGCGCAGATAAGGAACTTCAATTGGAAGCTTTGCGGTATTTCCGCAAATACCCTTACGAACCGGCACGCCAGACGATACAGAGTTTTCTCAGATACTGCGGGCTGGTGGACTGGGAATACACTGCCGTAGCCGCTCTCACCTTGTCCCGGTATCCGGGACCAGATACCGTGGACTGCCTCAAAGCAGCCCTTGGCAGCACCAACTGGTACATCCGCTTAAACAGCGCAGACACCCTGATCCACGGCCTTAAGATTTCCCAGGTCCAGCTCCACGATATCTACAATGGGCAGGACCGTTTTGCCAAAGAAATATTGCAGTATGTATCCTCTCAGAGCGAGCTGATTCATCAGGAAATGGAGATGGCAGAAACTTATGTTTGATATGATAAAAACCTTTTACAATATTGTCGGCATCTTTTTTGTCGTCTATCTGATGGGGTATTCGGCATTTTTGTTCTTTTCCGTCGTGTACGGTTCGGTAGAGCTGTACCGGGACCACAAAAAGAGGCACTACCATGACGAGATCGAGCACGATTTTTATGTGCCTGTCACCATCGTCGTGCCGGCCTACAATGAAGAGATCACTGTAACCGACACCGTAAAGTCTCTTCTTATGATGGATTACCGCCTCTATGAGATTGTGGTCGTGGACGATGGCTCTAAGGACAATACCACGCAGGTTTTAGTCGATGCCTTTCACCTCAGGGAAATCGGCAGGCCTATCCGCAGACAGATTCCATGTAAGCGTGAAAAACATGTATACGAAAGCATCATCAATGGCATCCACCTCACCCTGATCCAGAAAGAGAACGGCGGAAAGGCAGATGCCCTGAACATGGGAATCAATGCATCCCAGTTTCCCTATTTTATCTGTATGGATGCCGACAGCGTCCTGCAGAGGGATTCTTTGAAAAACATTGTCCGGCCGGTACTGGAAGACCCTTCTGTTGTGGCGGTCGGAGGCCTGGTCAGGATATCCAACTGCGCCGTACTGAATCAGGGCAGCCTGGTTGATTACCATATGCCCTGGAATCCGATCGTAGGGATGCAGATTCTGGAATATGACCGCTCCTTTATGGCGTCCCGCATCCTTATGAACCGTTTCAACGGAAACCTTATCATCTCAGGCGCTTTTGGCCTGTTCCACAAGGAAACCGTGTTGAATGTCAAGGGATACGACCCCTCCACGATGGGCGAAGATATGGAACTTGTAGTCAAACTTCACACCTTCTGCCGGCTCAATAAGATACCCTACAGCATCCGCTATGTACCGGATGCCATCTGCTGGAGCCAGTGTCCCTCCAGCATAAGAGATCTGAAAAAACAGCGGCGGCGCTGGTATCTTGGATTATTCCAGTGCCTCCACAAGCACAGGCAGATGTTTATGGCACAGGAATTTGGGATGGTAGGATATGTATCCTATCTCTACTATCTGATGTACGAGCTGCTGTCCCCATTTATCGAGCTGTTCGGTATGGTTACGATCATCATGGCTTACCTTGTAGAACTTATCAATCTGCCGTTCATGATCATGTTTTTCCTGATCTACGCCATATACGGGGCGATCCTTACCATCACCGCCTTCTTTGCACGGATCTATACCCAAAATATCAAACTGTCGGCGCTCGATGTCCTGAAAGCAATCTATCTGTGTATTGCCGAAAGCGTATTTTTCCGGTTTATCCAGGCGTTTACCAGAATGACGGCCTTTATCGGTTACCGCAAGCGGAGAAGCGATTGGGGACAGATCAAACGTCAGAAGATCAAGCTCAACTGACATGCCAAAAGGAGATTACACCATATGAAGCACGCAACCGCCATACATCATATCCAAAGTATCCTGATATTTACTTTATTATTTTTCTGTACAGGTGCCGCTCCCTGCTATGCAGGTGATGAAGTCTATCTGGCAGGCGCGCCCAACCAGTGGCCCTTTGAATATTACGACAGCATCAGCGGGGATTACCTCGGCATCGTGCCGGACCTGCTGCGGACGGCAGGAGAAAAGGCCGGCATATCCATACGCTATCTGGACCCGTCGTCAGCCGATAACCGGATGGTCATGGCCGCCAATACACAAGTGGATGCTTTTTGTACGGTTGGGCTGGAAGAAAAAAACCTTCGCGAAGCGGAGGCTGTCGATGAGACAGAACTGCTTTCCTTTGAAGAAGGCAATGCACGGACCTCCATCACTCTCGCCTACAGTAAAAGTATGCCGGAGCGTACCCGCCAGGCGTTGGAGGACGGTCTGAACGCTGTCGATGACGCACAGATTCAGGGGCTGTATGTCCACTATTTCAGAAATCAGGGCACTCAAGCCGGACGCATCAGAACCTACCGGCTGATGATCGCCTCTGTTTCTCTCATTTTTATGCTGATCCTGCTGATCTTCTATCTGAGAAACAGGAAAAAAGCCCTGCAAATCCGCCGTCTTGCATATATCGATGAGACCACAGGCCGGGACAACCTGACCGCATTCCGGGAAAAATATGAGAAATTCATCGTTCCGGAAAACCGGGAACACTATGCCATACTCTTTTTATCTGCCGGGATTGACAGCATCAACCACATCTATGGCTATGAGGAAGCACACCGGGCGCTGAAGCTCATCAGCGACAGCTGCCTGCCTCACATCCAGGAAGAATGTGAAGGATACTGCCGTTTCCATGAATTTGGTTTTATATTCTTTATCCAGTACAATGATGTGGAAGATGCAAAAGAGCGTGTACGACAGATTCACTCCAGCATTAAGACGGCATTTGAAGAAGCGAAAAAAACTTACTTTTTAGACCTTTATACCGGAATTTACCGGCTCCGGCAAATCGACGACGATATGCTCCGGGCTATCCAGTACAGCGAAGCAGCCCTGGAGTATGCCCAGATGTACTATCTGAACCTCGCCGTATATGACGAATCTATCGAACATGCCGCCATTTCCGGCTATGCAATGGAACATGAAGCCGTCCACGGGCTGATGCATCAGGAATTTATCATCTACCTCCAGCCGATCGTCAGCCTCAGCACAGGAAGGATAGCGGCAGCGGAAGCGCTTGTCCGTTGGAAAAATCCAAAGCGCGGTCTTCTACAGCCAGAAGAATTCCTGAAAACCATGAGACGCAAGCAGCTGATCGGCAAGATGAACATGGATATCTACCGGCAGGGATGCAGATTCCTGAAAGAAGAAAGCCAAAAAGGCAGTCCCCTGCAGATGCTTTTTAACTTTACAGCCGAGAACATGGGAGACGAACAGTTCGTCAGCCATCTGAATGCCGTAGTCGAACAATATCAGCTGGATGCCAGCCAGATCATCATCCAGTTAAACCAGATTGCAGAGGTTGCCCGGGTAGATTCCTTTAAGAAAACCATACAGGCGCTCAGAGCAAGCGGCTTTAACGTCTGCCTTGCAGGCCTGGAATTGGACCGGGTCTTTCTCGACTACCTGGAATGCGGCATCAATACCATAAAGCTTCGGCGGGAACTCATCCGGCAGTTGGAACAGCCCAATGGCAAAAAACTCATGCACAGTATCATAGCCCTCTGCCATGACCTGGGATTAAATATCATCTGCGTCGGCGTTGAAAACAAGGCTCAGGCAGACCTGCTCCAGGAGCTTGGGTGCGAACTTGCCAGTGGATTTTACTATTATTACCCGCTCAGCCCGAAGACATTTTCGGAAAACTATCCGGGAAACCAGACCAAACCGTAATATTTCACCACAAAACAAGAGCCGCCCGGGAAGGCGTCCAAACATGCCCTTCCCAAACGGCTCTTATCTGATCAGATCTTTAATATCGTCTTACAATCTCCTCCATCTCTCCCCATTTCCTCTCCATATCCGCCACCAGCTCAAACTGGGTGCGGGTTCTGTCCAGGTTATGGTGTTCCCGGTGGATTTTAAAATAGGTATCTCCCTGCAGATAATCCGTCAGAAAACGGATTCCGCATTCTAAGGTCATAAGCTTCGCCCCCATCGGCAGCATCTTCTTCTCCGCCTCTGTCAGCCTTCCGTCGCATCCCTCCAAAAATCCCTTCGTATAGATCTCAAACAGCGGCAGGGACAAAGAAACCTTGCTTAAGTCTGTCTCATCCTCCTCCGCGGTGTTTGCCCCAAAGCGGATGGAATCGCCGAAGTCAAAGATCGACAGTCCCGGCATGATCGTATCCAGATCGATGATGCACAGAGCTTCGCCCGTCACATCGTCAATCATGATATTGTTCAGCTTGGTGTCATTGTGGGTTACCCGAAGCGGCAGCTCTCCTGCCGTCAGCATGTCCTTCGCAACCCCCATATCTGCCGCCCGGTCCAGAGCAAACTGGATCTCTTTCTGCACAAGCGCTGCGCGCCCGCATACATCCTCCTCCACGGCCTTCTTAAATGTCTCAAACCGCTTCGGCGTGTCGTGGAATCCTGGAATCGTCTCCACCAGTTCTGCAGCCGGATAATCCGCCAACAGCCGCTGGAAGTGTCCAAACGCCTTGCCGCTCTGATAGAAGTCCTCCGGCTTCTCCACCAGGTTATAGCAGGTAGCCCCCGCAATGAACAGGTACACACGCCAGTAGTTGCCACTGCTGTCACGGTAGAACACAGCTCCATCCAGGTCAGGCACCAGATTCAGCGTCTCCCTGTCCGGGTCTCCTCCATTCTCCACAATCTTATCCCTGAGAAATCTGGTCACGCCGTCCACATTGCCCATCAGCCCTACCGGGTCTTTGAACACCTCATGGTTCATCCTCTGAAGGATATAGCGTTCTTCCTTCCCGTCCTTGTTTTGTACAACCAGAAATGTATCATTGATATGGCCGCTGCCATAGCGCTCACAGCTCACCAGCCCTTCGGCAAAACCATACGCAGCCAATACCTCATCCAGTTTTTCGCAGTTTCCTGTGCTCATCATGAATCCTCCATATTTTACATTTTAAACCATTGCATCAGCCCTTGATTCCGCCGCCGGTGACACCTGCGATAATCTTCTCGGAAAGGAAGATGTACAGGATAAAGGTCGGCAGGAATACAATGACTACCGCTGCAAACATACCTGCCCAGTCGCCGGTATACTTCATACCGTTTATCATGGAATACAGGCCAACCGCTACCGGCCGTACCCGGTCGGAGTTTGCAAAAATAAGAGAAATGAAGTACTCATTCCAGATATTGATAAAGTTGAAGATCGTCACGGTGATAATACCCGGCTGTGCCATCGGCAGCATGATCTTCCAAAACGTCTGCATCGGCGGGCAGCCGTCGATCGCGGCCGCTTCCTCAAACGTCCTTGACAGGTTCGCAAAGAATGTCAGGAGGAATATGGTCGTATACGGCACATTGATTCCCACATACAGGAATATGAGCACCAGCCTGTTTGGCAGTTCATGGTTCAGCACATCCATGTTGGCAATCAGTCCAAACAGCGGAAGGATGATCATAACAACCGGAACGCCCATCGCAGACACAAAACCGGTCTGGATCACCTTATTCGCCACAAAACGGAAGCGGGACAGGGTATAAGCCGCCGGGGCGCAGATCAGGATCAGCAGCGCACAGGACGCCAGGGAGTATCCCAGGGAGTTCACAAAGATCTGGGATACGTTGGAATTTACCCATGCCTTCCGGTAATTCTCAAAATGAAGCCCGGTCGGGAATTTTAATGTGTTTCCCGCGAAGATGTCCTTGGTGGTGGAAAGGCTTGCCGCCAGAACCCATCCAAGAAGCACGATCGTAAACAAAATCCAAATTGTCAGGATAATATATCCCGGAGCCAGACGCAGCTCTTTACGCCAGTTCACCGGCGTGCGTGCTTTCTTTTCTTTTGCCATCGTCACAGCCCCCTTTCCTAAAATTCCAGGTCATCGTCTTTGAGCAGATGGTTACATACCCAGAAAACGAGGACCACACAGATACTCAGCAGTACGCCTACCGCAGCGCCCAGTCCGGAATTTCGTTCCGTCACGCTGTTGCCCGCGCCAAATATCTGCATATAAAGATATACCATCGGGGTGATCGTCTGGGTATCCGCCGTAACGGAAGAAAACAGCTGGGACCATACGAAGAACCCTACGGAAGTAACAGACCACATGGTAATGTTGGTTTTGAACACACCCTTTAACAGCGGCATGGTGATATAGCGGAACTGGTTGAGCTTGTTTGCCCCGTCCAGGGTTGCCGCCTCATAATAGTCCGGGCTGATCCGCTCGATCCCGCTGGCAAAGATCAGCATATGATAGCCAACCATACCAAAACAGTACGCAAGCAGAAGGGCCATGAATTTGTGGTCATTGTCCAGCCACTGGATCTCTGCAAGCTTTTCCAGGTGAAGTTTCTGGAACACATTGGTCAAAAGACCAAATCTCGGGTTGTACACATACTGCAGCCACATCGTTGCCAGAGCCACGGCGCTGACTACGTTCGGCAGATAGATCATCGCCCGGAAAAAGCTTTTGAAGCGGATGCCGCTGGTGAGGATTGCAGCAAAAAACAGCGCAAGGCTCAATACGATCAGGCCACCGAACAGCCATATCTTAAACAGGTTCGTCATCGCCATACGGAACAAGCCTGTATTCATCAGTTTCACAAAATTATCCATGCCCACGAACGTCCATTTTGACATTGGGTCCGTGATTCCCTCAATCCGGAACAGGCTCATCACGATCGTCCTGCAGATTGGATAGAGGAAAATCAGGACAAACATCAGAACTGCCGGGGTCATGAATGCAATTATCATGCCTTTATTCTTCTTCACCCTGCTACCTCCTTCAAAACCATCCCTTAGTTTAACATAGCGGCATGTCGCCATGCCGCTATGCATTCATCATTCCACGTTGATGCTTCTTTTTTTGCTGTCAGTTAGTTGCTTGCAGCCTTCAGATTTGCGATAAACTCATCAGCAGTAATGGAACCGCCGCACAGTTTCAGCATGTTCTCTTTGATGATCGGAGTCATATCTACGTTTGCCTCAGCGCCTGCTGCCCACGGATAACGGGTGGTCAGGCTGTCCATAACCGGTTTTACGCTCTCAAGCAGTGCCGGCCATTCGGTGTTGGAAGTGTCTGCCGGGATACCGATGGACATCTCGGAAAGCACCTGGTCAAATTCGCCCTTGGTGATATACTCAATCAGCTTGAATGCGTTCTCTGCGTTCTTGCTGTTCTTGTTGATCGCAATAACCTGTGCGCCATAGTTTGCAGCTTCCGGTCCGTCAACACCGCCGTCTACTGCCGGGTAGCTGAAGCATCCCCATCTGAAGTCTTCGCCTGCCATATCTTTTACTTCGTTCGGCAGCCAGGAACCGTTCAGGTACATAGCAGCCTCGCCTAATGCCAGCTCAGTATTCTGTCCCATCGGCCATACGTTGGAAGCGACCAGCTTGGAGAAGTATCCTTTTGCAGCAAAATCTGCATATGCTTCTGCGGTTGCTTTTACTGCCGGATCATCCCAGAGGTTGCCTGTCACGATCTCTTCGGTCTTCGGCTCCCCAACCAGTCTGGACATATGATAACCAAAATTACAGGTGATGTAAGCGTCGTCGCTGGTGATCGGGGTATATCCTGCTTCTTTGATCTTTGCGCATGCCTCATCCAGCTCTGCCCATGTGGTCGGAACAGAAGTTACGCCTGCTTCATCAAAAATATCCTGATTGTAGAAGAAAGCAAATACGTTCGGCTGGTACGGAATGGACTTTAAGGTGCCGTTTCCAACTTCGCGGCATGCTGCTATCAGGCCTGCATTTGCGGTTGCCTCATAGTCGGTTGCTTTTGCCAGTTCTTCCAGATCCATCAGATAAGCGCCCCAGGTTCCGTTCACACGGTCGATATCCTCGTCAAACAGATCGATGTTGGTTCCTGCATCCAGCGCCGGCTGAAGGCCCTCACGGATACCGGTACGTCCTTTAAACTGCAGGTCTACCTTTACGCCTGTGTCGGCCACAAACTGGTCAACCGCCATCTGGATCGCCTGTCCCTGCGGCTCTGTGGACTCCCACATGGTCCAGTATACCAGGCTGCCGCCGTCTGCTGCAGGAGCTTCCGTAGCTGCCGGTGCCTCTGTTGCCGCCGGAGCCGCTGCCGGCGCTGCGGTAGTCGCCGCCGTATTGCTGCCGCCGCCACAACCTGCAAGCGCGCTTGCTGCCATTGCCGCCGTCAATAAAACGCTCAATGTTTTTTTCTTCATAACAAAATCCTCCCTTATTATCGTTTTTGTTACATTGTTACATTTTCCATTGCTCATAGATATATATTATTATACTATTTGACATATTTCTTTACACAAAAAGAACTCATTTTTGCACAAAAAGTCCCTTTTTTACTTGCAACAATGTTTGTTCTCCTGTACAATAAAAGCAAACGCTGCTGCCGTGCCACTTCTGCCGCAGCGCCCCGTATCCGGGAGTCAGGAGGCAATCATGCGATATAAAATGACAGAACTTCAGGAAGAATTTCAGATTAAACGGATCATCAGCATCCACTATTTCGAATATATGAGCGACTTTATCTTCTCCGGGGAATCCCACAGCTTCTGGGAATTTTTGTGCGTGGACAAAGGAGAGGTGGAGGTGACGGCAGACCACGAACGCCTGACGCTGCAGCGGGGCAACATCATCTTTCACAAGCCCAACGAATTTCACGGAGTCGCAGCCAATGGCACGACCGCCCCGAACCTGGTGGTCGTCGGCTTTGAATGCGGCGACCCTTCGATGTCGTTCTTCGAAGACAAGATCCTGAATGTGGACGAGAGCGAGCGGGCCCTGCTTGCCCATATCATATCCGAAGCGCGCTCCAATTTTATCACGGTACTTGACGACCCCTACCTGGAACAGCTCAAACGGGTGGAGCATCCGCCGTTTGGCGCAGAACAGATGATCAAAATCCATCTGGAACAGCTCCTGATCCAGCTATACCGCAGGCATTCCGATGAGATGCAAAAATACGGCAAAGAACAGACCGCCTCACTGGATGATGAACTGTATCAGAATATCCTGGGCTATTTTGAGAACCACCTGTCAGAACCCATGTCCATCCAGCGCATCTGCCAGGAACACCTGGTCAGCCAGACCCAGCTCAAGCGCCTGTTCCGCAGCCATACCAGCAAGGGCATCCTGGAAACCTTTAACTCCATGAAGATCGAGCACGCAAAACAGCTGATCCGCAATCAGAAGGATAACTTCACACAGATTGCAGACCAGCTGGGATATGGGTCTATTCATTATTTTTCCCGGCAGTTTAAAAAAATGACCGGTATGACGCCGACCGAGTATGCAACTTCGATCAAGCAGCTCTCCGAACGTCCCCTCCGGAGATAAAAGCTACCCCTGCTTCTTTGTCAGGTTTCTGGTACTTTTTTCCACGGTCCTGCGTTCTATCATCACCTGATGGCCGCAGCCCATGCATTTCAGGCGGAAATCAGCCCCAACGCGAAGAATCTCCCATTCCTGGCTTCCACAGGGATGGGGCTTTTTCAATCTGACCACATCGCCTACTTCATAGTTCCATCGCTGTTCCATTGTCTGTATCCCCTTTGTCATTTCATGTATGGAAGCAGAACCGGCTCTATGCGAGCAGCCCCTCGTCCTGCCCCAGGATCTCCTCGATCGCAGCCAGTTCTTCCTCTGTAAAGTCGAGCCGTTTCAGGGAAGCCACGTTATCATCCAACTGCGCCGCACTGCTGGCTCCGATCAGGACGCTGGTGACTTCCGGCCTGCGCAGCACCCATGCCAGTGCAAGCTGTGCCAGAGTCTGTCCGCGTCCGGCGGCAATCTGGTTCAATGCGCGGATCTTCTCCAGACGCTCCCCGGACAGGTATCGCGCTCCAACCGTAGTTCCCTGCCTTGCCGCGCGGGATCCCTCCGGGATTCCCTTCAGATATTTGTCCGTCAGCGAGCCCTGCGCCAGCGGGCTGTAGGCGATGCAGCCGCAGCCTTTTTCATCCAACACCTGCAAAAGACCGCCCTCCACCCAGCGCTCAAACATGTTGTAACGCGGCTGATGGATCAGGCACGGCGTACCGTTTGCCCGCAGCATGTCGATCGCTTTTTCAGCTTCGTCGGCCTGGTAATTCGATATCCCCACATACAAAGCCTTTCCCTGCCTCACAATATCCGACAGCGCTCCCATCGTCTCCTCCAGCGGAGTCTGGGGATCCGGCCTGTGGTGATAAAAAATGTCCACATAATCCAGCCGCATCCGTCTCAGGCTGGCATCCAGGCTGGACATCAGATATTTTCTGGAACCCCAGTCGCCATAAGGCCCCGGCCAGAAGTCATATCCCGCCTTGGTGGATATCAGCATCTGTTCCCGGTACTGCGCCATATCCCCATGCAAAATCTTCCCAAAATTCTCCTCTGCCATTCCCCGGGCAGGATGCCCGTAATTATTGGCGAGGTCAAAATGGGTGATCCCTAAGTCAAACGCCCGGAAGATGATCTTTTTCTGCTCCTCCAGAGGCTTTTCCAGCCCAAAATTCTGCCACAATCCCAGCGATACCAGCGGAAGCAGGATTCCGCTGCGGCCGCACCGCCTGTACTTCATATTCTCATATCTGTTCTCGTCTGCCTGATACATCGTCTCTCGCCCTCCTGTCACTTCCGGCGCCACAGCGCCGGCCTCAATCTGTTATCTCAGCAAAGATCTCTCCGATCTTACCGCTGACCACCAGGTCTGCCCGGCTGTCCATCGGCGTCACGGTCTTGTTGACCAGCACCAGCTTGTCCCCCCGATAATAGTCGATCAGCCCGGCGGCCGGATATACCGTCAGGGATGTCCCTCCGATGATCAGCACATCTGCATGGCTGATATACTCGATCGATTTTCGCAGGATACCCTGGTCCAGCCCCTCCTCATACAGCACCACATCCGGCTTTATGATGCCTCCGCAGCTGCAGCGGGGCACCCCGTCCATGGCGAGGATGTCTTCCAGCGTGTAAAATTCCCCGCACCGGGTGCAGTAGTTCCTATGTACCGAGCCGTGAAGCTCCATGACCTCCCTGCTCCCTGCCGCCTGATGCAGCCCGTCGATATTCTGGGTGATCACAGCCCGCAGCTTTCCCTGCTCCTCCAGTTTTGACAGGGCCAGATGCGCCGCGTTGGGCTTCGCATCCGGAAACAGCATCTTATGTTTATAGAACCGGAAAAATTCTTCCGGTTTTCTCCGGTAAAAGCTGTGGCTGATGATCGTCTCCGGAGGATAATCGTACTGCTGGTTATACAGCCCGTCCACGCTCCGGAAATCAGGAATCCCACTCTCCGTAGACACTCCTGCGCCGCCGAAAAATACGATATTGCCGCTCCCGGCAATCCATCGCTTCAACTGCTCCTTTTCTCCCATATCGCCGCCTCCTTCTCCGCAACTCCTGTTTTTCCGTAAATCTCAGACTACCTCATCCAGAAATACGCCGCTCAGCGTCTCGATCAGCTCCGCGTATTTCCCTGCCGCCTCCGGCACATGGTATCCAAACAGCCATCCGGTCAGTTCCCCGATCGTAACCCGGATGTCCGGCTTTGGCACGATTCCGTCTGTGTCCAGAGAAGCCGCCTGCCCATACCGTTCCAGCCAGGACATCTCCCGGTTCAGGTTCCAGCACCACAGCCCGTGGTTCTCCGCGATCAGCGGGTCCTCCACGTCAAGCAGGATACGCAGCGATTCTGCCTTCACGCCTTCTCTCAGCCGGACCGCCTTCACAAACTGCTCCAGACAGATGATCCGCGCCATGATGGCCGGCTTTGCAGGCGCTGCCTCCTCCATGTACTGCGGCGGAAGCATAAGAAGCCTCTGCTCCTTCTTTTCGATGCCCCATTCACTGCGGATCCCGGTCATCGCGCCCTCATCGTACAGGACATCAAAGGTCCCGTCCTCACTCTCCAGTTCCCGCAGAAGCCTCCGAAGATACGCCTCATCGCGCACGGCATACACCTGATAACGGCGGCTCAGCCAGCGCTCCATCCAGTCTGCAAGCGCGCCCAGACACCTGTTCCCGCCAGCCGAATCCGTCCAGGGCAGCAGCGGGCGCGCAAGAAGCGGCTCCCCGTCTTTTGCCTTCCATTGCGGCTGATCGAAGATATATACAAATCCAAACGGTCGATATATCGCCTCATCTGCGGGCATCAAAAAGCTAAACGGCATCCGCTCCTCCCACATCTCCCGCATCATACGGTTCAAAAGCCGGCGCATATATCCCCTGTGGCGTCTGTCCTCTGCCGTCGCCACGCCGACGATATAATCACTCTGCCAAATCTGATCCCGCACACGGATTCTGTACGGATTCTGATGAAGCATGGAGACGATCCGCCCCTCTTCCTCCAATACCAGGACCCGGTTCTCTTTCATCTTCTCCGTAAAATAATAATCGTCAAACTCCCGGGAGTCCTCTGGAAAAGCCTCTTCCCACAGGCTCCGGCATGCATTTTTTTCCCCTGTCTCCAGATATCGTATCATCCGCAGTCCCCTTTCCGGCTGCCGGTACTGCCTGTCCAGTCAGCGCTGCTTATTCCGGCTTTTTAAAATTCTTTTGCAGAACCAGATATTTCCTCGCAAATCCTACTGGATTGTAGGACATCTTCGCCTTTCTCAGCCCTTCTTCCCCCAGGTCGTCCTCCCGGTTCACAAGCGCCACGTCGGGAAATTCGTTGATCAGGAACTGCTGGTTGATAAACTGATACAGCCCGCGGATCTCCGCGTTCGCCTTCTCGATGTGGATCACGGCCATATTCTCAAACGCATTGTAGCTTCCTATGGTAAATGCCTCCAGCTCCCCGTCGATGAAGACGCCGGCCATCCGCACGCTCAGCTCAGAACAGTTCTTCAGAATCTCATGGATTCCTTCCACCTCATAATCCAGATGGGCCTCCACATCGTCCCCTTTCCTCTCTCTCCAGCGGTCCAGGAATTTCCACACGCTATCCCGGTCTGAGCAGCAGAGACGGCGGTATTCATAACGCCCTTCGTACTCCTTCAGAAACGCGTTGAGGTGATTTTTCTTCTTGTGCAGTTTTTTTCCGGAAAGTTTTCTGAGGGCTTCCCCCTCATAGAGATAATCCTTCAAATCCTCCTGCTCCACCACCTCGAAGTCCGGCGACTCCTTCAAATGGAGGCTTTCTACCGCCTCCTCATCTGCCAGATATACTTTATAGGGACTCTTAAGCTCCCGGTTAAAATAATCGACCATCTCATAAAAATAATGAGAAAGCTCCTCCTCTTTACACATCGGCATCGCGCTGTGGGTAACGCCATCCTCCTCCATCAGCCACTGGATCGCCTTCCCGTCGCTGATCGCATACCTTACATTGTAATATTCCCGCCAGATAAAGCTGTCGAGAAATACGCTGTCACACGTCTTATTCGGACGCTGGGCAAAAAACGGGGTCAGTCTGCTGATATCGGACGCTTCTATCTTTTTAAAATTTAAGCTCATAATGTATCCTCTAATCTACTTTATTTCATACCTTTTTAGTATACCATTTTTTTCAGGAAGTACACAAGGGGAAAATCTTATGTTTCCACGCCCGTCCCCATGAAACAGAAAAAAGACAGAGACAAATCTGCCTCTGCCTTTTTCATCTTCTCCCACCCAGATTTTTTATAGAACGCCCTTCATAGATCCGGGGCTCAAATACATAAGAGTAGCCATTGTCATCGTATTCCCTGTTTTCAATCATCGTCATGAGCCGCTGTCCCACCTGCTGCCCCATCTCATACCCCGGATGGATCGAGCAGGTAATCCCGGCTGTCTCCCAGTCTTCTTTGGAATAATCAAAACAGACCAGAGAATAATCATCCGGAACAGATTTCCCTGCCTCCCGGATTGCCCGGAGCACAGCCTGGAGGATCATGTAATTGCAGCATACCACCGCCGTACACTTTGGATTCCCTTTCAGGAACTTTCCGACTTCTTTGTAAAATCCGTCAGAATGAGCTTCATTAGAAACACACCATTTGATCTTGTCGTCATCAAAATCCGCCCCATATTTGCGGACCGCGCTTACGTATCCGCGGAATTTCTCGATGCTCTGGTAATTGTCATATACAAAGATACCGGCGATATGCTTATGCCCTGCCTGGATCAGCCGCTTCAACAGTTCCCTGGCACAGCGGTAATCATTGTTGATCACCTTGGGATACCGAAGTTCTTTATAATAATTGTTATAAAAAATCACCGGTATCTTTTTCTGGTAGATGTTCCGGTAGCAGTCTAAGTTTGGATTTAGCAGGCTGGCCTTAACCCCGTCTACGATAAATCCGTCAAAATCCTGATGCGCTACCACGTCGAGGCAGTTCCGCTCACTGGAAAACTTGTTGTCCGTAAAGAAAATGTGGAGGTCAGCCCGCTTTTCCTTCAAAATACTCTTGATCCCGTTGATCAGCCCGGAGTTGGCGTTGCGGTCCTGCCCCTGAAGGATCAGGGCAATCTTCAGCAGCGCCGATTCGTCGCTGACCTCCTTTGAGAGCGCTACCGACTTATTAATATAGGTACCGCTCCCCCTGACCTTATAGACCAACCCTTCCTGCACCAGGCGATCCAACGCAAGGCGCACCGTCTCACGGCTGACTTGAAGACGCTTGCACAGCACATTTTCTGACGGCAGCTTCAGATTGGCAGAAAACTTATTCTCATCAATATACGCCCGGATCCAGTTGTATACCCGGTTGGATTTTTTATCCATTTCAAGCCTCGTCTACGATAACCGGTCTGTAATGCTCCACTTTTTCAATCCAGTCCAGCAGCTTCTCTCGAAGCGCCAGCCTGACTTCACGATAAGATTCATCATGGATCAGATTGTTCAGCTCGTTCGGGTCATGTTTCATGTCATAAAGGAAATCATCCGCATACAGGTCCGCCCCTGCCGCCTCTCCTCCGTTTACATTGGGAGCATAGACAGAATACTTATAATCTTCTGTACGGATGCACCGCCCGACACGGCTTTCAGATATCTGTGCATAAATCTCATTAGGTCTATTATCAACCTTTCCTTCCGCCACGTCAAGCAGGTTTTCACCGATCATCTTGTCGCCCACATCTACACCGGCAAGCGCCAGAATGGTCTTTGGAAGGCTCTCGGTGCTGACCAGCTCCTCCACGGCGACGCCGCCCCGGAACGGTCCGCCCGCAATCACCAGCGGGACACGGAGACATGCTTCATGGCAGGAACGTTTGTAATCGTCATAGCCGTTTAAATGGCTGTCCTTGTTTCTCGTCTTAAAGTGGGAGCCGTGGTCAGCCGCAAAGATGATCACCGTATTTTCATAGATCCCCTCCTCTTTCAGCCGCTCCACCAGCCGTCCAAGGTTCTCATCCAGGCTCGCGCATTGTCCCAGATAATCCGGGTATTCCTCCCGGTAATCCCCTTCCAGAGCCGCCAGATCCTCCGGCAGCACGTAATCCTTATACTTCTCCTTCGAACCGACCGGTCCCTCATAATGCTTATGGTCATTTTGATGATGCGGTTCAATCTGGGATATCGTCATAAAAAACGGCTTCTCCTTATCCCGCACATCGAAAAATTCCAGTGCAAAATCGGTAATGCAGTCAGCGCGGTAGCCTTTAAAATCGAGCCGGTTGTTATTCTCATCAAACACATAGCCGTCGTAGCCGTGGGATGTGAATTCCAGCACATCCGCCGTCCGCCAGAACCCGGTATAGCCGCCCCTCAGCTCTCTTGGGATCGCCGTCACAGTGTGGTCAATCGTGGGCGCCTTCTCCAGCTCCCCGTCACTTGCCAGATGCCATTTTCCGATATAGGCCGTCTCGTAGCCTGCTTCTTCGATATAGTTTGCCAGCGTCTTCACATCCTGCGGCAGCATGATATTGTTTCGGAAGCAGCCGGTATCCGTCGCGTATCTTCCCGTCTGGAACAGAGCGCGGCACGGACCGCACACAGGCTGCGGAGAATATGCATGGTCAAATTTTACGCCTTCTTCTGCCAGTCTGTCCAGATTCGGAGTGATGTCAAGCGGCTGGCCAAAACAGCCGCAAGTGTCTGCCCTCTGCTGATCTGTAAAATAAAAGATAATATTATATGCCATGTCTATTCCCCCTTCGCCGTTTTTCCTTCACTCAATTTACTCTTGATAATCATTCCCACTGCAGCTGCAATCATCACAATAAATGCGATACAGTATCCGCTGCCTACAAAGATCTTCGGGCTGCCGTTTGACAACAAAAGCGCCCGCCGGAAATTCGTCTCCGTCATATTTCCCAGCACCAGGCCAAGAAGAATCGGAACCGCCGGGAAATCAAGCTTGTAAAGCACCCATGCAATCACCGCAAATGCAAGCGTCACCGCCACGTCAAAATAAGATTTGTTGATGGAGTACGCACCGGCAAAGCAGAAGATGACGATGATCGGCGTCAGGATCTCCTGCGGAATGGACACCACCTTTGCAAACAGCCTGGTCAGGTACTTGCCCTGAATCAGCATGAACAGATTGACAAACAAAAGACCGATCATGATCGCATACATGATATCCCCCTGGGTCGTAAACAGGCTGAGCCCCGGGTTCAATCCGTTGATCATCAGGGCGGAGAGCATGATCGCCACACAGCCGTCGCCCGGAATGCCCAGCGTAAGCAGCGGAATAAGGGTTGCACCCGTCACCGCATTGTTGGCGCTCTCGGCTGCCGCAATGCCCTCTACAGAACCATGTCCAAACTCCTCTTTGTGTTTTGAGATCGCCTTAGCACGGTCATAGCTGAACCAGGATGCCATCGAAGCGCCGGTTCCCGGGATGATTCCGATGATCGTACCGATGATCGAAGACATCAGCATCGGCGGGAATATCCGTTTGTATTCTTCTTTCGTAATCTTCCCATCGTCCTTGATCCGTTCCGCATCCAGGATCAGACGCCCCTGCTTCTTCTCTGCCTTTTTCAGGATTTCAACAAGAGCAAACAGACCGATCAGGCAGATAGCGAGGTCCAGCCCCATATAAAGCCTCGGAATCCCGAACGTATACCGGTCATAACTGGTCAGCGGATCTGCTCCGATACAGGAGACGAACAAACCGATACAGGCTGAGATGATTCCCTTTGTCATGCTCTTCCCCGAAATCCCCGCTATGATCGTAAGCCCGAACAGGCACACCAGAAAATACTCCGCAGTCCCAAGCTGCGCCGATACCTTCGCCACCTGGGGGGCCAAAAACAAAAGCATCAGGGCCGAAAAGATTCCTCCGAATGTGGACGCATAAAGAGCAATCTTTAACGCCGCCTTTGTCCGCCCTTTCTGGGACAGGGGGTGTCCGTCCAGCATCGTCGTCGCCGCATGAGGCGTACCCGGCGTATTGATCAGGATTGCCGACACGCTGCCTCCGTAACCGCCCGCACAATAGATTCCCAGCAAAAACATCATACCAGGAACCGCCGTCATCTTATAAGTGAACGGCAAAAACAGGATGATACACAAAATTACCGAAAGCCCGGGAATCGCCGCAAACACAGAACCGATAAAAACGCCCAAATTGATCCACAAAAAATTTTCCAGTGTAAACAGCATTCCGATAGCCGGAACAATATATTCTGTCATCTCTTCTCTCCCCCTCTCCTAAAAACGTACACCGAGGCCAAACCGGAACGCCACCCAGATAGCCACCGCCAGTCCGATGGTAATCACATAATACAGCTTCTTCCTGCACCGGAAATAAGCCAAAAATCCCAGGCAGCAGAACACCGCTCCCACTACAAAAAGATCCGTTATCTTACAGATAAAATAAGTGCCCAGCAAGATTCCCAGGATGATCAGCGCCTTGACCTCGACCAGCAGATTCAAAGTACAGGTATGTAACGGCTCTTTTTTGACCATCTTGATGATATTCTGGATGAGCAGCATCCCGCAGCATATGATCATCAGCACCATCAGGATCGTCGGAAATACCCTGCCGTTTACCACGTCTGTCTCCGATATGGGCACCTGACCCGGCATGATCACCAGCATCACGACTGCCAGAATCATAAACAGACCCGCTCCTATCATATCGGTCGGCAGCGTAACCTCTTTTCCTTTTAATTTCTCGCCCGCCTCATCCAATCGCTGATCGAGACGGTCAAAAAATGATTTTTCCTGTTTCATGGTAATTCCTCCTTCTCCTTTCGAAGAAAATGACGCAAGGGCGAATCCATCCTTGCGTCACTCTTTCTGCCACGCAAAGCGCGGTTCTTGTTTCAATGCTTAATGAACAACGATATCACGGTATTCATTTACGATATTCTGTACATTCTGGATATGCTCCTGTACCTGGGCCTCGCTCATGGTGTCAACTTCCAGAAGCATGGTATCCTTCAGCCAGGCATCCACGTCCTTATCGGCAAGGATTTTGTCATACAGCTCTTTTAACTCAGCTACTTTTTTCGCATCCGTACCTTTGCGTGCCAGGATGAAGCAACGGTTTCTGAAATACGGATATCCATGCTTGCCAACACCCTCAACACCTGCGAACGGACCGTCTGCCAGGTCTTCATTGTCAAATGCACAGATGATATTCACGCCGCCCTGCTGATAAGTTTCCAGAATCTGGGACTGGTGGGATACCGCAAAGTTCGTCTCACCCTTCGCAACTGCCTGGGCTGCCTCTGCTGCCGAGCTGTAAGCTACAATCTTCATCTGGCTGCCATATCCCATCGCGCCGAACAAAGATGCCGCAAGGAATGCCTCCGAACCGGTCGCCCCGTTTGCCGCAACCGTAATTTCATTGCCTTCTTTCAGGTACGCCTCAAGTTCCTCCAGGTTTGTAATGCCAAGCTTTGTATCCGCAGACATCACGAAAATGGATGAGTACAGGTTCTCTACAAATACGAAATCATCATAGGTAAACTGCATCTTCGCCGGGTCCAGGATCGATGTGATCGAGAACAGGCCCTCTCCTGCAAATACCAGTTCCGGATCATTGGCTTTCGTACCTGCCACCCAGGTATTTACCGTCGCCGCATCACCTTTTACCGCATCCGCAACCAGAATGATCTTGTCGGAATAAGTTGTAGATAATGCCGCTGCCTTCTGGCTCACCATCGCTGCCACGCCCGATGGAGCCCACGGACAGGTCACAGTCCAGGTCGTCGTCTTTTCCCCACAGCCCACCAGAGAGGTAACTGCCATTGTAAGTGCCAAACCCAGTGCTAACGCTTTTTTCTTCATATACATTCTCCTTTTCCTGAAATAGTTTCAGGGATGATTCACTCCCCCGTTACGTTTATAACTACACATTAACACAGGCAGACAACTTTTTTCAACAACTTTTACCATCTTTATCAAAAAGTTGTATGTTTTTGAGTCTATTGCACAAAAGTTGTATTTCATTTTTCAAATTACAAGTAATTATCTACAACATTTTCATAGGTTCCCCGGAAAAACTTGTATGTTCTCCAATTTCCAGCAGTCTGGTCAGTGCGCCTTTCTCATCCGTTTTCAAAAACATCTCCCCTTCGAACATACTGCCGTCGTCCGTCACACGGTACAGCTCCTCTTTCCAGACCACCCATTGGTTTTTTGCCATCGCCCCGCTTTCCGTCAGGTAATACCATGTTCCGTCCGAACCGGTCTTCCAATTGTCGCGTACCATCATTCCCGCACCGTCAAACCAATACCAGTTCTCCCCGTCCTGATACCAGTCGTTTGCCACATAGGTGTCCGTATCCCCCAGATAAAATCTCCAGCCGCCCTCCTCCTGGTACCAGCCGGATTTATGCGGCTCCGGGTCCAGGATATTGTAATACAGAGCGATCGTATCCGCCTGCGCCCGGGCAAGACGTTCCAGGTTGCTGTCATCCAGCAGCCACGCGGCAATCCTTGAGTTCGTGTGGAAAGAGTTTTCCAGGATCAGCCCCGGCGTCCCCACCGCGGTCGCTCCCCGCAGCACCCCATAATAATCCCCGTTCTGCCCTCTCCGGTGCTCAATCCGGGCCGCCTGGCGTGTCTCCAGCACCGTCTCCACACACTGCGCCAGCGCCATCCCTATGCCATCGGCGCTTCCATTGATCGCACAATAGGCGGCCGGGTAATCAACCTTATTGTTCACCGTATCCCCGACTGCATTGGTGTGGTCCGATATAAACAGGTCGCATCCCTTCGAGGCAGCTCCCCGGTCATATAATCCCCGGTCAGTCTCCTGGCTGCCCCTGGTGGTAACAACCTCGATTCCGTATTCCTCCAAATATTTTTTCTGAAAAAGATGAAGCTTCCAGGTGATTTCTGATTCATAATATTTCGGATTGGCCAAACTCTGGTTGTATTTGCCGTAGTGACCGGCATCTAAACAAATTTTCATAACAGATACCCTTTTTTTCTATTTTATGTGGCAGAAGGACAAGGGGTGAGGAGCTGCACAAGGAGTGGCACAAGGAGATACACAAAAAGCGGCAGAAGCTGTCGTCTCGCTCCTGCCGCTGTCGCTACATTCTATAAATCCGTATTCAAATCCTGCGCGCTTAAAGGTTAAAATACCCATAAGCGTTCACCAACGCCTCCAGCTTTTTCCCCTGTTTGCACAGCGGACAATCCCGGTAATCTGAATAGACATAATCCGGTATATCCTTTTTTCCGAATATCGAGGTGATGCGGTATCCGTTCATTTCCTCCAGCGTGCTGAAAATCGCCGTGATTCCTCTCAGTACCCCGCCGTAATACTGAATCGCCTCGATTCCTTTGTTAAGCGATAATCCCGTAGTGACGGATGCCATCAAAAGCAGCACATTCTTCCCCTGAACCATCGGAAGGATATTCTCCCGGAAGACAATCTGGCTGTTGCTGTTGTACTCCGGCGTAATCACGTACATTGTCTTGTGGGCGTTCGTAGACAACACACCCGCCCGCGTCAATTCTTCCGCCAGGAATCCGCCGATCACCTCCGTGCCTTCCATACACACGATGGTATCCACCACCGTATCATAAAGAAACATCTCCGCCAGGCTTTTTGCCACGTCCCTGGCTTCACTGATCCTGGCTTTTAAGGTTGTCATGTCAATGTAATAATTGATATGGGCGTGGTTGGTTGCAAAGTGTCCACCTCTGATCTTTAAAGGAGCGGTGCAGCCTGATGCATAGATCTTTGAGTATCTGTTTTCCATATGAACGCCTCCATTTCTTTGAGAGTGATGGTAACGTGTGTCTATGTTTATTATACTAGAGATATTGGTTTCTAACAAGAAGCTGCCGCCATATTTGCATCCTCCTCAGATAAAAATACCGTTTTTCCCAACTGTCCTGATGATATTCGGTAATGCCCTTCACATGCACCATAACTGTCAATGCTGAATTCATATCCGCCGTCCGCTGTTTGTTCTACATCAATAACCTGACCTGAAAAAACATGGGAGTCTTCCAGATAAAAGACTGTGGTTCCTTCTTTTAGTATTGTCATATTCGTTCCTGCCTTTCAAAGTTTTTTTTCCTACACAGCATTGCCCAATCCAAACCCAATCCTTCCGACCAAATACAAAGGAACAGCATACTTCCTACCACTTATCCCTCCATAAGTATCCTTCAGATTATACACATAATCCAATTTCCCCTTCTCCAGCAACCCATTGGCCGTCACAGCAATCTCATTCCCCCGCTTTACCTCAAGTCCATAATTCTTATGATCCAACCGGCTGCGCACATAAAAATCCAACTCCCCGCTGGTCTTCTCATCAGTCCCAAACCACGGGACCTGTCCTGCGATTTCACGGCGCTTAATTCTATCCACCAGATTTAAATACACAAAATTCTCACATAAGCACCCATCAATCGTCTCCTGAGCAGTACCAGTCAAAGACAGGAACCTGTTAGCAATCCCCAAATCCATAAAATAATAACGGCAATTCTCCACAATATTCAAATTATCACAATCCACACTCTTACTGCAATATCCAATCTGATGTGACAGGTAAAGCCAGCTAATTGAATCGTTGACTGTCCGCTTAGCAATCCTTCCGCTTTCCTCCTTGAATATAATGCTAGTCAGATCAGTAACTAAATCCTTGGTCCCCTTCTTTTCCTTCAGCATCATAGCCGCAATCGCTGAAAATACTTTGCCAAAAGTGGCTGTCTCCAGCGGACTGTCAAAATATCTGGTTGACTCTTTCATAAATATAACTACAAGGTTTTCAATAATATCTGCACAGGCCTCCATGCTCCCCGTCTGCAAAAAAGTTTTTACCACCTCCGGATATCCACCTATATGCAGATAAATATCAAAAAATTTTTTCAGCTTATCATAATCTGCATGGTTAGACTCCCCATACAAATCAATATTCTCATACAAATCCCTCATCTCAAAAGCATCTAAAAATTCGGGAAAGGTCAGAGATGTCATGGTAAGCGACTCAACGTCTCCCGCCGACAGGAAATAATCTTTCTCTCTGGTTTTTCCCAAATAACTCCCGGCCACAATAAAATGACATTGAAACTCTCTGGAAAATTCCCTGATTTTACTGTAAACGGCCGGAGATTCCTGGATTTCATCTATAACAACCAATAGTTCTGCATCATCATGAAAGTCTGGCTGGTACAATTCAAATGCTTTATGAAGCGGTTTTTCAATCGGGATCTGTCCCGGCTCCCAGGCTAAAGCAGCTTCCAGGCACTGTAAAAACCGTTGCCCTGTGGAACCAATCATATTGATATAAATATAAGTTTGATATTCCCTTGAAAACAAATCCAAAATAAAAGTTTTTCCAACCTGACGAGCCCCCTCCAGCTCCAACACTTTGCGAGGTCTCTTATTCTTCCATTCCAAAAGTTTTATATAAATATCCCGCTTTAGCACCATCCGCCTCACCACCCTTGCACTTCTCTCTTTCATGGTTTCCTATGTTATATCATATCATTTTTTGATTATCTGAGCAATTATTATATAAGCACATAATTCTACTATAGCCTTGCTTTATCGACATCGCTTGGGATTTCTCTATCCGCTTTACAAAATATAAAAAAAATACCGCAACGCCTTATTTTACAAGGTGTTGCAATACTTTGAACTAGAGGCGACAACCAGATTTGAACTGATTTCGACGCCACAAATGCTTGTAGAAAGGAGCTTTCTGCAATCCCTCTCTTAATTTGCATACATAGGTTAATCATAATAATTAGAAGCACACCCAAAAAATCAGCAATCAGATATTAAGAAAAAATAAATTATAACTAAATTGTTTTTATCATAACAGAAGGGAGATTTGAACTCTCTGAGCCGCCTTCAAATACTTAGAAAA
The DNA here is from genome assembly GCA_030825115.1 of Lachnospiraceae bacterium. Lineage (GTDB taxonomy): Bacteria > Bacillota > Clostridia > Lachnospirales > Lachnospiraceae > Brotaphodocola. Next base: position 1,750 of record JAPJQL010000008.1, on the reverse strand, counting down.
GAAAGGTTCTGCACGTCCTTAAATACAGAGGTACTCAAGCAGGTACTCAAACCTATCCGGCGTGGAAAAAGAATAGTGGAGAGCGGAAAAGCCTTGATTACTTCAATGTCATTACTTCAAGTATTCCTTATACGCACCCATATAATCCTCGTACAAGGGATGGTCCCAAATACCTTCTGGGGCTGTAGTAGAAACTAACGTGTCAGATTTTCCAGCTTTATATAACCCTACAGTCACATAATGACCGTCTACAGTCTTGACAGTCATTCCTTCAGTTGTGTATACATAATTGTCATACACATCGTTCTCCACGCCGTTAAAGATTAGCATTGTGCTGACTAAAACAGCAGGCTCATAGGAGCCATACATACGTCCTTCTGAAACATAATCTACGAGCGCTCGAGTGCCATATGCAAAGTTCAATCCACTATGATATATAACGTTAAAATCTTTGGTGAAATGATTATTCACAGCAACTGCAACACTGTTAATTATAGTATCCACACTAGCCGTATCTACCTGAGATTGCAAAGATTTAGCTACATCACCATACACAGATTTGAAGTATTCTGGTGTAACGATTTCATATGCGGCACGATACCGTTCTACTCCGCCGAAAGCGTCCATTATTGCAGCGTCCTCCTCAATAGAACCTACATTGACATTAGCCTCTTCTTCTGTCCAACCAACAGGAACAGCATTTGCGTTAGGGTCCCATGGAATACCGGGTGCACTCGTATCTGGATGCGCCGCCTGTGCTGAAAAGGTCACCATTGTAAAGGTAAACACTGCCGCCAACGTTATTATCAATTCTTTTCTCATAAACCGACCACCTTCCTTTAACTTCCTTATCTAAAATTATACTTGATTACTTGTAAATGTCAAAAAAATAATAGCATATTTTTAATATATACGCAAGTGCGTATACGATATTGCGTACAAAAATATATTCTTTCTATAACATGATAATTTTAGAGAGGTATAAACAAAATGAACGCCAAAGACGCAACCGCAAAAAGAATTGAACTTCTCTGTAAAGAACGAGGAATTGTATATAATGAGCTAGCTAATATATGCGGTTTAACGCCGTCCACCGTTTATAGTATTTTTGATTCATCGAGAAAAAACATAACATTGTCAACAATTAAAAAAGTTTGTGATGGTTTTGAAATTACACTAGGAGAATTTTTTACACACCCTATTTTTGATACATTAGAGCAAGAAATACAATAATTGTAAAAAGTAACACACATAAAAGGGAATACAGATTATGGATTTCGATACATGCCCCTTACTGATGGCGCAAAAAAAGGTGCTTGAACATATCAAGGAAATTAATCCCAACGGTGAGTTTATTTTAATGAGCGAGGGGCGGCAACTGCTCTCCAACGGCTTTTAGGACACACCACATTAGCCATGACGCTTCATTATCTCCGTGATTTAACGCCAGAGGAAGATACTTTTAATACCATGAAAGCTATTTTAGGATAAAAATGAACTTGCATACATTTGCATACAAATTATAAAACCAAAAAAATACCGCAACGCCTTATTTTACAAGGTGTTGCGATACTTTGAACTAGAGGCGACAACCAGATTTGAACTGGTGATCAGGGTGTTGCAGACCCATGCCTTACCACTTGGCTATGTCGCCATATATTGTATTATACATGAAATTCTTTAAAATTTCAAGTAGATGACCCCAACGAGATTCGAACTCGTGTTACCGCCGTGAAAGGGCGATGTCTTA
>JAPJQL010000050.1 GCA_030825115.1 Lachnospiraceae bacterium | reverse complement strand
GGCGACTCCGTTGCCCCGTCTGTCCAGTACCTTGACGGGGAAGAGGTTGCAGCCGGGGGCGACCCCGTGGTAAAGTCCGCCGCTGGCATGGCCGTCGCCCCCGATGATGCCGCAGATGTGGGAGCCGTGGCCGTTTTCATCATATGGGACAAGGCGTTTTTGTACGATATCTGAAAAAGCGATGACTCTATGCTCGAAATCTTCATGGAGGAAGCAGCCGGTATCCAGCACTGCGACGCCGACATTCCTTCCGGTAAATTTCCCGGTATCCTCGCAATGAATCTGTATTCTTGCCTGATTCACGAAAATTACCTGTAGCTTTCTATTCGTTTTCACTATTAGGGTATTCGGAAAGAAGGGGGAGATTGCGCGTTTTGAACCTTAAGAATTTCTTCATAATCTATTTAAACATTATACACACATTTCCAGAAGCGCTGTGATATACTATGAGCATAAGAGATGCATAGAATTTAAATCCTTAATCCTTTTTGAAAATCCGAAATCCTAAGCAAAAGAAAAATGAACCCTGCGCACCATCACGGCGCAGGGCTTTTTCTTTTGTTTTGCAGTTTTTTCGTGGTTTGTGTGTGCCGGCAACGAGCGAATGAGGCGATTCATCAATTGACAACTTCCCTTTGTCCATGCTATATTAAAGGAGCAGTTCAAAGGCAATTCAGCCTTTTGTCCGGCATATCGCCAAAGATTCGTGACTTGGAGCAAACATAGAGACAGGGGGGATGCGTATTGCAGGCAGCAGGGAAAAAATAAGTTGACATTTACCTGGAATTATACTATGATTAGAACAAAATGAGAACATTTGTTCGCTTGGAGGATGACATGAATAAAGAAGATAAATTGAAAGCGTTGGACGCCGCGATTACACAGATTGAGAAGTCTTATGGCAAAGGATCTGTGATGAAACTGGGAGATTCCAGCGCGAATATGAATATCGAGACTGTGCCGACAGGTTCGATCAGCCTGGATATCGCACTGGGGCTGGGCGGCGTGCCGAAGGGCAGGGTGATCGAGGTCTACGGACCGGAGTCCAGTGGTAAGACCACGGTGGCGCTCCACATGGTAGCAGAGGTACAAAAGAGAGGCGGGATCGCCGGATTTATTGACGCAGAGCACGCATTGGACCCGGTATATGCAAGGAATATCGGGGTTAATATCGATGAGCTCTATATATCCCAGCCGGACAACGGAGAGCAGGCGCTGGAGATTACGGAGACGATGGTGCGCTCCGGTGCGGTGGATATCGTGATCGTGGACTCCGTTGCGGCGCTGGTGCCAAAGGCGGAGATCGACGGTGAGATGGGGGATTCCCACGTGGGTCTTCAGGCGCGGCTGATGTCCCAGGGACTCCGCAAGCTGACCGCGGTCATCAGCAAGACCAACTGTACGGTTATTTTTATCAACCAGCTCCGTGAGAAGATCGGCGTGATGTTTGGAAACCCCGAGACGACGACCGGAGGCCGCGCGCTGAAGTTCTATGCGTCTGTCCGCATGGACGTCCGCCGGATCGAGACCCTGAAGCAGGGCGGCGAGATGATTGGAAACCGTGTCCGCGTGAAGGTTGTAAAGAATAAGATCGCTCCGCCGTTTAAGGAGGCAGAGTTTGATATCATGTTTGGCCAGGGCATCTCGAAAGAGGGCGATATTCTGGATCTGGCTGCCAAGGTGGATATCATCGACAAGAGCGGCGCATGGTATGCCTACAATGGGACGAAGATCGGCCAGGGGCGTGAGAATGCCAAGAATTACCTGAGGGAGAATCCGGCAGTCTGTGACGAAGTGGAGCAGAAGGTAAGGGCTTATTATGCACTGCAGGGCGCGGAAAGCGGCGGTGACGCGGCGGAAAAGGGGAAGGCCAATACCGCCAAGAGTGATGGATTAAAAGCGGCAGACAAGGCGGCTGCTGGCGCTGCGGACCAGAAGGCAGAGTAAATCAGGATGAAGCAGAAGAAGTCGGCCAGGGAGTGCGCGCTGACGATCCTGGAGCGTTCTGACCGGACCGAGATGGAGATTCGGAAAAAGCTCAGGGAAAAGGAGTATACTCCCGAAGAGATTGAGGAAACGGTCAGCTTCCTCAAAGAATACCGGTATGTAGACGACGCGGCATATGCTGAAAGGTATATCCGCGTCTATTCTTCCAAAAAGAGCATGCGCCAGATCCGCTGCGACTTAGAGCGCAAAGGCGTGGCGAAGGAGCTGGTCACAGAAAGCCTCGGAGAGAACCCGGTGGATGAGGAGGAGCAGGTCCGCCGCCTGCTGCTCAAGAAGGGATACCAGCCGGGAGAACGGATGGAACCGGACCAGTACCGCAGGGTGATGGGAGCTTTGTGCCGCAAAGGGTTTTCCTATGAAGTCATCCGCCGTGTGACTGACCGGATGTGCGAAGAAGAGTGAAAATTCTGCTTTGCTGTCGAAAAGCCAGAGCGGTGTTTCGGTCAGCTGACCTCGGCGAACTTGTCCAAGAACAGTGGAATCCACACCAATATACTTGACATAATGCATAAAACAGTTTAAAATTGTAGTGTTGTATTTATGTACAATGAAAACTAAATAAGGAGGTGCTCCTGTGTCAACTATAATAGCAGTAGCGATTACGCTGTTAGTAGTAGCGCCTATTACCTGGGGGATTGCGATTACCCACCGTAAGAATACTTACGAGAGCAAGATTGGGACCGCAGAAGAAAAAGCCAGAGAGATAATAGATGAAGCGTTAAAGACGGCAGAGACAAAGAAGCGTGAAGCTCTCCTGGAGGCGAAAGAAGAGTCCTTAAAGACTAAGAATGAGCTGGATAAAGAGACAAAGGAAAGAAGAGCTGAGCTTCAGCGCTATGAAAGACGTGTTTTAAGTAAAGAAGAGAATCTTGACAAAAAAGCAGAGAACATGGAAAAGAGGGAAGCGAATCTTGCTGCCCGGGAAGAAAACCTGAACAAGAAAAGTGCAGAGGTAGATACTCTGTATGAGCGGGGGATACAGGAACTGGAGAGAATCTCCGGACTTACCTCCGAACAGGCAAAGGAATATCTTCTCAAATCTGTGGAAGCAGAGGTCAAACATGACACTGCCAAGATGATTAAGGAACTGGAAAACAAGGCAAAAGAAGAAGCTGATAAGAAGGCGAAAGACTATGTGGTAACGGCGATCCAAAGATGTGCTGCCGACCACGTGGCTGAGACGACTGTGTCCGTCGTACAGCTGCCGAGCGATGAGATGAAAGGTCGCATCATCGGACGTGAGGGACGGAATATCCGTACATTGGAGACGATGACGGGAGTCGAGCTGATTATTGACGATACTCCGGAAGCGGTAGTATTATCCGGATTTGATCCGATTCGACGTGAAGTTGCAAGGATTGCTTTGGAGCGTCTGATTGTGGACGGACGGATTCATCCGGCCAGAATCGAAGAAATGGTAGAAAAAGCACAAAAAGAAGTAGAAGCTAACATGCGGGAAGACGGAGAGGCTGCGACTCTTGAAGTAGGCATCCACGGTATCCATCCGGAGTTAGTGAAACTGCTTGGTAAGATGAAGTTCAGAACCAGCTATGGACAGAATGCACTGAAACATTCCATGGAGGTCGCGCAGCTTGCAGGGCTGCTTGCGGCGGAGGTTGGAGTGGATGTCCGTATGGCAAAACGTGCCGGTTTATTACATGACATTGGTAAATCCATTGACCATGAGATGGAAGGTTCCCACGTGCAGCTTGGCGCTGACTTGTGCAGAAAGTATAAAGAGTCGGCCGTTGTGATCAATTCCGTGGAATCCCATCATGGTGATGTTGAGCCACAGAGCCTGATCGCATGTCTGGTGCAGGCGGCAGATACCATATCTGCGGCAAGACCTGGTGCAAGACGCGAGACTCTGGAAACATATACGAACAGATTAAAACAATTAGAAGATATTACCAACTCCTTCAAGGGAGTGGACAAGTCCTTTGCTATTCAGGCAGGCAGGGAAGTCAGAATTATGGTAGTGCCGGATCAGGTAAGTGACGATGACATGGTCCTGATGGCACGCGAGATTTCCAAGCGCATCGAGGACGAGCTGGAGTATCCGGGTCAGATCAAGGTGAATGTGATTCGGGAGTCCAGAGCGACAGATTACGCGAAGTAATTGTTCGGAGTGAGGCGATAAATGCCCTAAATCCGTATGAATGTAAGATTCATATAGATTTAGGGCATTTTTATATACAAAGTCAAATCTGCGCCATATTCTCATAATGCTTAAGCTTATACCGGTACATCATTTCATCGGCCTTCTCAATCAGTTCCTGATACTCCAGACAATTGCCGCAGACCACGCCATAGCTGATCGACCGTGGATAAGGGGCTTCTGTGTGCAGGAGCTGTTCATTGATGCAGGCAAGGAGATTCCTGACCTCCTTGTCGTCCAGGGTATTGCTGATCATCACAAATTCATCGCCGCCGTAGCGGAACAGGTCGATATTCAGTCCGTCGATACGCTCGGTAAGGATGCGGCTTACATCGATCAGGTAATGGTCCCCTTCCATATGGCCGTATTGGTCATTGATGGCCTTTAAGCCGTTGATATCGATGAAAGCGAGGGTGATAAGGCTGCCATAGCCGGCGTATTCTTCCAGCCGTTTATTCAGCAGCTGGCGGTTGTGGCAGCCCGTCAGCATATCCGTGTAGGCCAGCTTCCAGAGATTGTTGATATCCAGTTTTTCCTGGATTAGTTGGCGGCGGATTTCATGCTGCCGGTCCATATAATAGTGGAGCGAGGCAACACGGAGAGAGTAAAGGATTGTAATGACCAGTAAAACGGCTGAAAATAATGCCGATTTGATGCCCCAGGTCTTTATGCCCAAATCGCTGCCGGAGTGGGAGTAGGCCAGCAGCTGGGCCATGAGGAACAGATATATAAAGACTTCTGTCCAGGTATAGAAGATAAGGCTTTTTTTGTAATGCAGCAGCCGCTTCAACTTTTCGGGAAAATGGATTTGCCTCAGTGCATACAACAGAAGGACCATCGACAGGAAGCCGAGGAAAATCGGATAAGATTTCATGGTAGACCTCAAGTTGTCAAAGGAATTCAGCGGGATATTCAGCACGATCGCGGCAAAGCTGCGGTAAAATACATTGACTGCCAGCCCCATGATGACACAGAACAGGGCCAGTCCGTAGGATACAAGGACGTCAAAGGAAAATACCAGTCGTACCTCCAAACCCAGAATGATCAGGAATACAAACCAGTTGATGATAAGCGGCAGCTCCAGATAGCTGGCGGCTACAAACCACAGGTACACAAAAAAGAAGCATACAAACCGGGACAGGAATGATGCCTTTTCTTGTTTGATCTCAGCGGCAAACTTGAAAAATTGATCGCTGAAAAAATAATAGGAAACTGCTAATACTGTAATCAGAATCAGATTTCTTCCGTTCATACATGATCACGCTGCTTTCTGTTTTTATGGTTGTACATTTGCTGATCTGCCATATTGATATAACCGTCAACTGAAGTTTCGCCGTAGGAAATCCCGTAGCTGAAGGAGATTTTATCCTTGTTGTCAGACGGTTCCAGCAGCTTTAACTGCAGTTTTTTTATCCTGGTCTCCACCTCATCGATATCTGTATCAGGAAATACCAGAAGAAATTCATCGCCGCCAATCCTGGCCAGATATCCATTTTCTATCACAAGTTCCATGCAGGTATCGGCAAAGCGTTTCAGCATAAAATCGCCGAAGGTATGCCCGTATTTGTCGTTAGCCCGTTTGAGTCCGTCAAGGTCGATGAAAACGCAGACCATCGGATGCCCGGTCTGAATATTTTCCGCCATGACTGAGCAGATCTCCCGTCGGTTGCAGGCCTGGGTGAGGGCGTCAAATCCACTCAGTTTTTCCAGAGATTTTTTTTCAAAGTATTGCTGCGCCATCAGAACCGCGCTTTCTTCATATTCCCGCTTCACATCCTCACTTTTTACGAATACATAATTATAATTCAAAAAATTGAATATCAGGATCAGAATCAGGATATCCCCGCTTACTAAAAGGAGATAATTGGTCTGGCTGGTTGGATATAAAGTCAATATCACGGCGTCCAGGATATGGTAGACGGCGCAGATAAAGAGGAAAAAGGTGTACGTCACTGCCTTGGGTTTGTCATAATCCTCTTTCCATAAAAATTTGGGGTGGTAATAAAGCAGGAAGAAGCACAGGGCGTTGAAAATCAAAAGTGTGATATTCATGACGATCACCCGCGCTGTCATGTCCTGCATGATACAGGTCACATCGAACCCCAGGAGTCCGGCGCCGCCGATCAATGTCATCAGCAAGGTTGTATAGAACAGGTAAAGGATCATGGTAAGATTGTTCATCAACAGCCTCCGGCCATGGTAAGGGATTATGTTGAGAAACAGCAGGATAAACAGACCTGCCAGCAAGGCCGGTAAAGGCACGGCAAACGAGACCCCCAGAAAGAGCCAGACAATCCGAAGGATGGCGCATATCGTGTGGTAAGTGTTATATTTTTTATCCAGAACATCCATTGCTATCATCATTTTGTTCAGCAGGTATTCGCTGATTCCATTCATGATCAGAAGCACAGGAAATAGAAATATCATACAAGGGTTCTCCTCCCAATGATGATTTATTATTAACATAATAACATTTTTGAAGTAATAATTCTATAGCAGGAATAAGAAATTAAAAAAATAATAACTCTTACATTTCTTTTTAGTATTATTACAATATCAGAAACTCGCTTGACACAGTGACAAACTTGTAATAGAGTGTAGATAATCAATTGATATGCCAGAAAAAGTATTGAATGGGGGAATGCAATGTGATACAGATTAAGAGGCTGACAGGGATGATTCTGGTGGCAGGCTTATTGACGGGGCTGCTGGTGACACCTGCATATGCAGCTTCCCGGAAAAAGATAAGTTCCGTTTCGCTGGTAGTAAAGTCCGAGATTTTTCCGGATACCAAATACGGGGATGAAGAGATTGAAGTTGAAGTAAAGAGCGGAAGGTGCTCATACGATTATTATGATATTAATAATATGGGGTTTGAGTGGACTGAGGACGATGTGCCGGAGATTACGATATACCTGCGTGCCGATGATGGATATTATTTTTCGCTGGCAAGGGCAAGCGCGGTGAAGCTGACGGGCGCTACCTATGTAAAAGCAAGTAAGCAGGACTCTTCCGAGACACTGGTGCTCAAAGTAAAGCTGCCGTCTCTGGCGGAAAGCGTAGGGGACCAGGGTGAGGTGACCATCACGACCGGCGGGATGGCTGTATGGGATGACGTGCGCGGGGCCGGAAGCTACGAAGTGCGCCTGTACCGCAACGGTACGGGAGTTGGAGCGACGATCCTGACGACGGAAAATGCTTATTACGATTTTTCATCGATGATGATCAGGGCAGGCAGTTATTATGTCCGTGTTCGTCCGCTGAACAAGCTGAAGCCGGAGAACAAGGGCGAGTGGGGTCAGTCCAGCGTGATCGAGCTGACAAAAGAGCAGGTCGATGCGATCCGCAACGGCACGGCAGAGAAGACCGTACCGGTCAGAGGCGAGTGGATTCTGGATGATACCGGCTGGTGGTATAAGCACGCTGACGGAAGCTACACCAAGAATAACTGGGAGCTGATCAAGGAAAACTGGTATTTCTTTGATGAAAACGGATATATGAAGACTGGCTGGATCGAATGGGACGGGAAAAAGTACTATTGTGACCAGAACACAGGAGCCATGCTTAAGAATACCACTACGCCGGACGGTTACATCCTGGACTATAATGGTAATCCTAAGACAGGCTGACAACAAAATATTATGAGGCAGAATCGATATTCTGCTCTGTGGCCCCGCCGGGAATGGCGGGGTCTTTCATTTGGTAGACCCGGTAATATTCTTTCGTTTCCTGGTTCTTAACGGTTTCCGCCCGGTTCATATAAAGGAACTTAATGATCTCATAACAGTTGATCCAGATTTCGTTATTTCCCTCCTTCTGGGATTCATCAAAAATCAGCTGCATTCCAAAGTGTAGGTGGGGATCGTCGATGTTGTTGGTATTTTCCGTGCGGCTGTAACCGGTGCGTCCCAGATAGCCGATGACATCTCCTGCCTGGACGATGCTGCCTTCTTTCAGAGATTTATGATAGGGATAATTTTTTCGCAGGTGGGCGTAATAATAGTACCGTTTTTTATCAAAACTCCGGATACCAAGCCGCCATCCCCCGTACTGGTTCCAGCCGATTGCCTCCACATAGCCGGATTCGACCGCGATGACGGGGCTTCCCACCTGCCCCATCATGTCGTGTCCCAGATGCTGCCGTTTGAAGCCATAGCTGCGGGACACGCCAAAGTCATCAAAATCCTGGAACGGGTATCCTTTCGCAATCGGGAGAAATGCTTTCAGCCCGTATTTGGTCACCCAGACTTTATCCCCGGAATTCCCGGAAGCCGGGTCGGTCCCCTGCGCTTTCAGGATGGATTCAGGAGCTTCAGAGGCGGGAATCTGTATTTCATAAGTGCCGACCATGCCCCCCAGCACTGCCTCGTATGCTTCAAGATAATAGGAGTAATATTTCAAACCGGCAGTCAGTTCCTCCATTGTAGTTCCCGACTGCAGTTTCTCGACAAGATTGTCCATGTCCTTTTCCTTGAACCGGGAAAAATCACCGCCATACCGGGCGCCCAGATAAGCAAGGAGTTCAATCCAGTTCAGATGGGGCGTCTGCCGGCAGCTGTCCACATCATAGCGGAGCGCCTGCCGCATAGCCGGGGCGGTCACATCGAAATCAACCCATTTGATGTATTTGGCATCAGAGCCGGTCGCCTTTGTGTCGGAAGAGGCCGCTGCCTTTGGATACCGGTAAAGCCCGGGCGCAAGAAGGAGCGAACCGATCAGGGCAGCGAGAACCAGGATTTCTGCCAGTATGAGAAAGAAGATCCCCTTATTCTGTAGTGAAAAACGCGGCGGCCGCAAATGCTTCATGGTTACTCCCCCTTTGGAAACGGTTGGTATTGGTGCTCTAAGTAAATGATATGCGGGGGAGTGGGGAATATTTCTTACAGTTCGATAATTTCTTTATCATCCGGAATGCAGAGGTTTCCGTCATAATATTTCCGGCCTTCAGCTCCATACAGCTCTTTGCGCCGTCCGACCGTGGATTTGTCCTCGGTGTGCCACAGGACCAGATTGGGGATCTGCAGCTGCTTTGCCAGCTCACAGGCTTCTTTTACCGTGCTGTGATGCTTTTCGTAAGGCTGGTAACGCTCACGCTCTTCATAGAGGCAGAATGCTTCGTGCAGCAGCCAGTCGCTGCCTTCTACATAGGCGGCGCAGTCGGGATTGTAGGGCTCGTCTCCGGCACAGGTAAGGCGCTTGCCGTTTTTTAAGACCGTGGTAAAGCCATACTGCTTTGCCTTGGTGGAATGGATGTCGAAAAATGTTACGTCATAATCCAGGATATGGCAGGTCTTTCCGTCGTAGACCGGAATCAGATGGATCCGTTTGCCTATCATCTTGTAAAATTTGCCCTGTAAAGTCAGACGGCAGATGGTGTCTATGGAAGGGACCAGGTCCTCGTGGCAGTAGATATTTAAATCTCCGTCATAAGTTCCGTTCAGCATCCGGGTGGAGATAAAGCGCACCATCCAGACGATGCCCAGCAGATGGTCCGTATGCTCGTGGGTGATGAAAATATCATGAATCTGCTCAAACCGGATTCCCATGTCGTCCAGGATCCGCAGGATTCCATTGCCGCCGCCGGTGTCTACCATAAAATAACGCTCCTCGTCCCGGATGGCAAAGCAGGTGTTGTAGTAGCGGGTTACGGCGGCATTGCCGGTGCCGAATACGTATAATTGTTCCATAAGGATCTCCTTTATCATCTTGTTTAGATAGTTGTTAGAACTTCCCATTTATCAAAAATTATGGTACTATATTTTTAATGGAATTGCAACAGCGGGAGGGATAAATGATGAGGGATTTAGCGTATCTGAGGCTTTTGGCACGGGAATACCCCAGTGTCCGGGCGGCGTCCAGTGAGATCATCAATCTGATGGCGATCTGTGGGCTGCCAAAGGGGACTGAGTATTTTTTCAGCGACCTGCATGGGGAGTATGAGGCATTTATCTACCTGCTGAGAAGTGCGTCGGGAATCATCCGGGAGAAGATCCGGGAGACGTTTGGGCATATTATCCCGGAGGAGGAGCAGGTGCAGCTTGCCAACCTGATCTATTATCCGGACAGGAATATGGCAAAGCTGACGAGAGAAGGGCGCAATACGGAGGATTGGCAGCGGATCACCATGTTCCGTCTGGTGCAGATCTGCCAGGAGGTGTCATCGAAGTACACCCGTTCCAAGGTCCGTAAGAAAATGCCTGCGGAATTTGCCTATGTCATTGACGAGTTGCTGCATGTTGATTATAATGATGAGAATAAGCGGGTATATTATGCAGAAATCATCCATTCGATCATCGAGACGGAAGTGGCGGACAAGTTTATCGTCGCGCTGTGTGAGCTGATCCAGAACCTGACGATCGACAACCTCCACATTATCGGGGATATTTTTGACCGCGGACCGCGGGCTGATATCATTATGAATGAACTTATGCAGTTTCATGATGTGGACATCCAGTGGGGCAATCACGATATCTCCTGGATGGGAGCGGCCACCGGGAATCCGGCGTGTATCTGCAATGTCCTGCGGATCGCCATCAGCTACAACAGCTTTGACGTGCTGGAGGATGGGTATGGCATCAACCTTCGTCCGTTGTCCATGTTTGCGGCAAGTGTCTATAAGGATGACCCCTGCGGACAGTTTGTGCCAAAAACTCTCGACCAGAACATCTATGATGCGGTGGACCCGGGGCTGGCGGCGAAGATGCATAAGGCCATCGCCGTGATCCAGTTTAAGGTCGAAGGGCAGATCATCAAGCGCCATCCGGGATACAAGATGGATGACCGGCTTCTTTTAGAAGCGGTTGATTTTAAGAAGGGAACCGTTCGGATCGGGGGAAAAGAATATCCCATGATGGATATGAACTTCCCTACTGTCAATGAAAAAGATCCGCTGAAGCTGACGAAAGAGGAGGAGGAGCTTTTGGGAACGCTTGTGATGTCGTTTAAACACAGCGACCTTTTGCACAAGCACATCCGTTTCCTGTATTCTCATGGCGGGCTGTATAAGTGCTACAATTCCAACCTGCTCTACCACGGGTGTATCCCCATGCGGGCGGATGGGACGTTCGAAGCCATGACCTGTGAAGGAAAACAGCTTTCTGGCAAGGCTCTGATGGACCATATCAGCGGGCAGATCCATAAGGCGTATTTTATGGAAGGAGAATCGGCCGAGAAGGAAAATGCGAAGGATTTTATGTGGTATCTCTGGTGCGGAGCCAAATCGCCGGTATTTGGAAAGGACAAGATGACCACATTTGAGCATTATTTTGTGGCAGACAAGCAGACCCATAAGGAGAAGCTGAACCCGTATTACCAGCTGAGCCAGCGGGAGGAAGTATGCGACCGGATCCTGGCGGAGTTCGGACTGCCGGATCGGGGCGCGCATATCATCAACGGGCATGTGCCGGTGAAGATTAAAGACGGCGAGACGCCGGTGAAGGCAAACGGCAAGCTGTTTGTCATCGACGGAGGTCTTTCCAAGGCATACCAGAGCCACACCGGTATCGCGGGATATACCCTGATATACAATTCCAGGCATCTGGCGCTTGCCGAGCACAAGCCGTTTGACCCGAACCGGGAGAGTTCGCCGAAGGTATCCATCGTCGAGAAGATGAAGAACCGCGTGATGGTGGCGGACACGGATAAGGGCAGGGAGCTTGCGGAGACGATTGAGGATCTAAAAGAGCTTGTGGCGGCGTTTCGGCGCGGCGATATCAAGGAAGCAGTAGATTAACATAGAGGAGATATTCAATGAATAAAGGAGAATTTCTAGAAGGGCTGCAAAACGCCCTGTCGGGAGAAGTACCGCCGTCTGTAGTCCAGGAAAACCTGCGGTATTATGATGAATATATCCGTACCGAGATTCGGAACGGGCGAAGCGAGGCAGACGTCATGGCAGAGCTTGGAGATGCCCGCCTGATCGCCAGGACGATCATCGATACGACTCCGGGTTCCGGGGACGGGGCATTTGAGTCATATAACGGAACGGCGGGACGATATCAGGAAGAGCGCCGTCAGCAGGAACCGGCAGGAGACCGGGGACAGAAAGTTCATTATTATGATCTGAACAAATGGTACTGGAAACTGCTGGGAATTCTTCTGGTCGTGGGGATTTTCTCTTTGATCGTTACGGTAGTCGGAGGGATTTTGAGCCTTGTCATCCCGCTTCTGCCGGTTATCGGGCTTTTGTTTGTCATCATGTGGTTCGTAAGGGGCCCGCGAAGGTGAGATTGGGTTTTATTTCTAAAATTATTATAAAGTTGTTATGAAAATGTTACGAAAAAGTGCTGAATGGCTTGGAAATACGTGGTTTCCCGGCTGTTCGGCATTTTTTGTGGTTTTTTGGCGGCATAAAATTGGGGGTTGACGGAGAAATAGTTGTTGTGTATAATACAAATGTAATAAGATTTAACATTTGCGTAACATATTGAAATCGAATGGTAAGAATTGGAGATATGATGAAAAAGTCCGGATTATACATAGCAATCGCAGCGGTAAGTTTATTATGGACAACCCCGGTTTTATCTTATGCGGATACCACAGAGACGGTATCGACGGTGATCGAGCAGCCAGAGGAGGAAGACCTCACTGCCATGTCAGGACCGGCCATCGAGGTTCAGATGGCGCTGGCAGAAGCCGAGGCTGCAGCACAGGCGGAGGCAGAAGCACAGGCGGCGCTGGAGGCGAACGCGCAGCGTCGGCAGAACCTGGTGGATTATTCTCTGCAGTTTGTGGGCGGCCGCTATAAAGAGGGTGGGAATGACCCGCATACCGGTGCAGATTGTTCCGGATTTACCAGATATGTGATGCAGTATGGGGCGGGCGTTTCCCTGAACCGTTCTTCCGGTGCACAGGCTACCCAGGGCAGGACCATCAGTGCCAATGAGATGCAGCCGGGGGATCTGATCTTCTATGGCAACGGTTCCCGTGTCAACCATGTTGCGATGTACATCGGCAACGGTCAGATTGTACATGCCTCTACATACAAAACCGGGATTAAGATTTCCCAGTGGAATTACCGAGCTCCGGTAAGGATTGCGAATGTGTTGGATTGATTGCGGATTCGATTTTCAATTTAAGGATAAAAGGATTACAGATATTTTAATAAGGATGGAGAAAAAGCCGGGCAGGGGAGCTGCTCGGCTTTTTCTGAGGGGAGTATAAATAATTAATAAGGTTGCAGAGAATGACTTTAAGGGAAATCATTCTCTTACCAGTCTATTATAATGGATATAGTTTGAAAATGCAAATAAAAAAGAATATTACGTGAAAAAACAGACATACTAATCCTGTAACAAAATCAAACAGTTTATCAGGAGGTATGATACCATGAACAACAACTACAATGATATGGACAATTCCAGAAAATGCAGCAACAGCAGCCAGGACAGCAGCCGCAATAACAGCCAGAACAGCAGCCGTAACAATAACCAGAACAACAATCAGAACAGCAGCCAGAACAGCAGCCGCAACAACAATCAGAACAACAGCCAGAACAGCAGCCGTAACAGCAGCCAGGACAACAACCGCTAACCGGCTGCCTTAAGGCAGATACAGAAGCCGTCCCGGGGACAAGGGACGGCTTTTTACATACAATAATAATAAGAATGACAGACAGGTGGCATGGATATGTGGTTCCTGATCAGTGCGACAGAACTGGAACAATATCTGGATGAAGGCCGGGATATCTTTCTGGTAGATATAAGGGACAGGGATTCTTATGAAAAAAGCCATATAAAGGGAGCGGTCAACATCCCAAACGATGAGCTGCCGGGACGGATGCAGGAATTGCCTAAGGACCGGCTGATCGTCATTTACTGTTACCGCGGCCCTCACAGCATGCGGGTGGCCAGACAGCTATCCGCTTACGGATACCGCATTGCGGATGTATATGGGGGGATTGAATATTACAGGGGAAAATATCTGACCTGATTTATCTTTGTTTTGGCAGTTTTTGGGCGGCTTCCGTTGACAGATGCATGTCCAAGGCTATAAAATAGGGATATTAAACTGAAGAAGGTAAGAGGAGACAACCGTTATGAAATATATGTTTGCATCTGATATCCACGGCTCGGCGCATTACTGCCGGAAGCTTCTGGATGCTTATGGACAGTCCGGGGCAGACCGGCTGATTCTGCTGGGCGATCTGCTGTATCACGGTCCGCGCAATGATCTGCCGGAGGGCTATGCCCCCAGGGAAGTGATCGCGATGCTAAATGGAATCAAAGATGAAATCTGTGCCGTGCGGGGGAATTGTGAGGCGGAAGTGGACCAGATGGTGCTGGATTTTCCGGTGATGGCAGATTATGCCGTACTTGTGCTGAACGGGCTGACATTTTATGCGACTCACGGGCATGTGTACAACCGGGAAAACATGCCTCCGATGAAGGATGGAGATATCCTGATCCATGGCCATACCCATCTGCTGACGGCTGAGAAGTGCGGAAACGGTTTTTTGCTGAATCCGGGCTCCACATCGATTCCGAAAGGCGGGAATCCGGCTACGTATGCGGTTCTGGAGGATGCCATGTTCCGGATCTGTGACTTTGAGGGCAATGTTGTGAAAGAGATTTCACTGAAAGGATGATTATGACAAAAGTATACGAATTGATCGCGCCCTGCCATTTTGGGCTGGAAGCGGTATTGAAGAAAGAAATCCTGGACCTGGGCTATGAGATCGCACAGGTGGAAGATGGCAAGGTGACATTTTATGGAGATGCGGAGGCTATTTGCCGCGCCAATGTTTTTTTGAGGACGGCAGAGCGGGTGCTTTTAAAGGCCGGAAGCTTTCGCGCCACCACCTTTGAAGAGCTGTTTCAGGGGACGAAAGCGATTCCCTGGGAAGAGTATATTCCGCAGGATGGTAAGTTCTGGGTGACAAAGGCGAATTCGATCAAGAGCAAGCTGTTCAGCCCGTCAGATATCCAGTCGATCATGAAAAAAGCGATGGTAGAGCGGATGAAGCAGGCCTATGGCGCTTCCTGGTTTCCTGAGACCGGGAGCAGCTATCCACTGAGGGTTTCTCTTTATAAAGATGTGGTCACGGTGGGGATCGATACGTCAGGAGATTCCCTGCATAAGCGGGGATACCGGAAGTTGACCAGCAAGGCTCCGATCACGGAGACTCTGGCGGCGGCGCTCATCCTGCTGACCCCGTGGAACAAAGACCGGATTCTGGTGGACCCGTTCTGCGGCAGCGGCACGTTTCCAATCGAGGCGGCGATGATCGCGGCGAATATGGCTCCGGGCATGAACCGTTCCTTTTTGTCCGAGGACTGGAAGAACCTGATTCCCCGCAAATGCTGGTATGAGGCGATGGACGAGGCAAATGAGCTGGTGGATGACACCGTGGAGGTGGATATCCAGGGATATGATATAGACGGCGAGATTATCAGGGCGGCAAAGGCAAATGCAGAGCTGGCCGGGGTAGGGCATATGATCCATTTTCAGAAACGTCCGGTCAGTGAGCTGAGTCATCCGAAAAAATATGGATTTTTGATCACAAATCCTCCTTATGGAGAGCGGATTGAGGACAAGAAGGACCTGCCGGCGCTGTATACCCAGATTGGGGAGCGTTTTTGCGCGCTGGATTCCTGGTCGGCTTATCTGATCACCTCTTATGAGGATGTGGAAAAATATATGGGCCGTAAGGCGGACAAAAACAGAAAGATCTATAATGGGATGATGAAGACCTATTATTATCAGTTCATGGGTCCCAGGCCGCCAAAACGGAAAACAGGAGATGTGGGTGACGGAAAGTAAGACGAAAACCAGGGCCTGGAGCCGTTTAGCGGCAGGCAGGAAGACAGCGGCAGGCAGGAGAGCAGCGGCAGTTTTTATGGCGGCGGGTGTCGCTCTGGCAGCGGCAGGTTGTGGCCAGACCGGAAAAGACAGCGCCTTATTGCCGGCAGATGAGAGCTTTGCCGTAGATGAGACGGATAAAGCAGATTGGTCGGACAAAGCGGATCAATCAGATCAAGGGGATAAGCAGGTTCCGGTATATCAGGGAAAGGCGGCGGTGCTGGGGGGACTGCCGGTTTCCTATGACGCGAGAAATGACGGCAGGACATCGCCGGTTAAGGACCAGGGAGATTTGGGGACATGCTGGGCATTTGCTTCTCTGCTTGCTTTGGAGAGCAGGCTTTTGCCAGAGGAGACGTTTGATTTTTCCAAGGACCATATGTCAAATAACCCCAGCTTCAACCTGAGGCAGGAAGAAGGCGGCGAGTACACCATGTCGATGGCGTACCTGCTGGCGTGGAAGGGGCCTGTCCTGGAAGCGGAGGACCCTTATGGCGATGGTTTTTCTCCGGAAGGGCTCAAGGCGGCAAAGCATGTGCAGGAGATCCAGATGCTTCCTTCCAGAGACTTAGAAGCCATCAAACGGGCTGTTTACAGTTGCGGAGGGGTACAGAGTTCGCTGTATACTACTTTAAGGAGCAGCGAGAGCCAGTCAGAATATTATAACCGGGAGGCCAGGGCATACTGCTATCCCACAGATACCGCGCCAAATCACGATGTGGTGATCGTGGGATGGGACGATGAATTTCCAGGGGAATCCTTTCTGGCAGAGGTCCAGGGAGACGGGGCGTTCCTCTGTGAGAACAGCTGGGGGACGCAGTTTGGAGAAGACGGATTTTTTTACGTTTCCTATTATGACGCCAATATCGGCAAGAACAATATTCTTTATTCTTCTGTCGAGGATACCGGCAATTATGACCATATTTACCAGAGCGATCTCTGCGGCTGGATCGGTCAGCTGGGATATGGCAGGGACACGGCTTGGGCGGTGAATGTCTACCGTTCCGCGGGGGAGGAGCGGCTTGAGGCGGCCGGTTTCTATGCCACGACAGAAGATACGGAATATGAAGTCTATGTGGTGCGCGGCGTGCCTGAGCAGCCGGATGGAAAGGCATTTGCAAACCGCAGTCTGGCGGCGGCGGGCAGGCTGGATTACGCCGGGTTTTATACCGTGCCGCTTGAGGGGGACTTTGCGCTGAAACCGGGGGAGCGCTACGGCGTGATGGTAAAACTGACGTCGCCGGGAGCAGTTCATCCGATTGCGATTGAATATGATGCGGGAGACGGTAAATGCAAGGTTGACCTGGAGGACGGGGAGGGGTATATTAGTCTGGAGGGAGATCAGTGGCAGCATGTGGAGGCGGAGCAGAGATGCAATCTCTGCCTGAAAGCTTATACCCGTGATAATTGATTCTCATGGAGGAAAAGAAAATGAAGCACAGGATTATATTTGCAACCGGCAATGCCGGGAAGATGAAGGAAATCCGTCTGATTCTGGGAGATTTGGGCTGCGAAATCCTTTCCATGAAGGAAGCCGGCGCCGACCCGGAGATCGTGGAGGATGGGATGACATTTGCGGAAAACGCGGAAATCAAGGCAAAGGCAGTGTGGGCCTGTACAGGCGATATCGTGCTGGCAGATGATTCCGGGCTGGAAGTGGACTATATCGGCGGCGAACCGGGGGTCTATTCGGCAAGGTATATGGGAGAGGACACCTCCTATGAGGTCAAGAACCGCAACCTGATCGAGCGGCTGAAAGATGCGCCGGAGGATGAGCGGACGGCGCGGTTTGTCTGCAATATCGCGGCCGTGATGCCCGACGGGCGGGTGCTGCATACAGAAGCCACGATGGAAGGCGTGATCGCACATGAGCCTGCAGGCAGCGGCGGCTTTGGATACGACCCGATTCTGATGATACCGGAATACGGCGTGACTTCTGCAGAACTGACCATCGATCAGAAAAACCGGATCAGCCACAGAGGGAAGGCCCTGGAGGCGATGAAAGGTGAGATCCGGAAGGTTTTGGAGGAGGAGTCCTGATGAAAATACTGATTGTAAGCGATACCCACCGCAAAGATGACAATCTCAGGCACGTGCTGGAGCAGCATATTCCCCTTGACATGCTGATTCATCTGGGAGATGCGGAGGGCAGTGAATATCTGATTGAAAACTGGGTGAATGACGGCTGTGAACTGATGATGGTCCTGGGAAACAATGACTTTTTTTCGGCGCTGGACCGGGAGATCGAGGTGGAAATCGGTCCTCATAAGGCATTGCTGACCCACGGACATTATTATAACGTATCCCTTGGCGTGGAGAATCTGCGGCAGGAGGCGCTGGAGCGTGGCTGTGATATTGCCATGTATGGACATACGCACAGGCCTTATTTGGAAGAGGGGGCGGATGTGACGATCCTGAATCCCGGCAGCCTGTCCTACCCACGTCAGGAAGGGCGGAAACCGTCTTATATGATCATGGAGATGGACGACGACGGCAAGATGCATTTTCAGACGTATTATATCGGATGAAGGAGGGAGCTGCGGGCATGGGCAAGGAAACGGTTTTCTGGCAGGAAATGATGGATCACAGCCTGAATATACGCAGATACCGGATTCGTTCCCCAAAGCTGGTCCGCGGCATCCGTGCCGTCTTTTTGTCAGACCTGCACGGGAGCTGTTATGGCGAGAGGCAGAAGGAGCTGCTTGGCTGCGTAGATAAGGTCTGCCCGGACGTGGTATTTTTTGGTGGGGATATGGCGGATGAGATTGTCCCGCAGGAGAATACGGATGTGTTGATGAAAGCGCTGGGAAGCAGGTATTCCTGTTATTATGTGACGGGCAACCATGAGTTCCGGAAACAGCGTGTCAGGGAGATAAAAGCAAGGTTTCGGTCCTATGGCGTCCATGTCCTGGAAGGTTCTTTTGAACGGATCGTGCTGAATGGAAACCGGATCTGTATCTGCGGAGTAGATGACGCCGTGGCAGGGAAAAAGCTGTTGGAAGAGCAGCTTGGGCGGCTGAAGGCTGTGTGCGGATTTCGGGACTATACGGTGCTTCTGGCACACCGGCCGGAGCTGATCGGTCGTTATCTGGAGGCGCCGTATGACCTGATATTGTCTGGCCATGCCCACGGCGGGCAGTGGAGGATACCCGGGAAATTGAACGGGCTGTTTGCCCCGCACCAGGGGCTGTTTCCCAAGTATGCCGGAGGGATGTACCGGTTTGGGACGGCGCGGATGGTGGTTGGGCGCGGGCTGACCTGTGAAAGACCTAAAATCCCGAGAATCTTTAACCCGCCGGAGGTTGTCGTGCTGGATTTGGAATAAAAATAAAAAAATAAAAAATTATGGTTGACAAGGTGGACATGGTAGTATATAATAACACTTGCGTTGCGAAACAACGCTTTGAGAATTGCGGTTAAAACATTAGTTTTGTGCAATTTTCGGGGTGTGGCTCAGCTTGGCTAGAGCGCCTGGTTTGGGACCAGGAGGTCGCAG
>JAPJQL010000049.1 GCA_030825115.1 Lachnospiraceae bacterium | reverse complement strand
CAGGTTTTATGCGACCTGCAAGGTATTTTTCTATGATTCAACTGTCAAACTCCCGAGTAATCGTTGTAATTTCATAATTTTTTCACCTCCGTTCCATTGTACCTATAGTTGTCTCTGGTTGTCAAGCTTTGCCAATTATGTTAAAATATAATGCAGAATCATGTAGGGACGGAGGGAAATGTAATGCAGCGTTTTAAATATACAGTATTGGATGTCCGGGGACTCCATGCGAGAAATGCCATGAGCCTGTGCAAGCTGGCGGAAACCTTCACATCCATAGTTACTCTGCAGGCGGGAGGGAAAAAGGCTGACTGTCGAAATATGATGGCGCTCATGAATCTCAGGATATGTGAAAAAGACCTTGTGGAGTTCATTGTGGAAGGTGAAGATGAGGCAGAAGAGCTGAGCATTCTGAAGGCGACAGTTCCAACCATGCTGTGATGAAAGGCAAACCATGTTTCCTAACAGCTAGGAAGCAACTCTATCCCCTGTTGCGGTCTTGACATTGTATAATGAATGCCAGGAAACTGCAAAGCAGTTGATCATGACCAGAGGAGGGGTTTTATTATGGCAAGATTAGGTATTTCGATTTATCCGGAACATTCATCACTGGAGGAAGACATCGCTTATATCAAAAAGGCAGGAAAACTGGGATTCAAACGTATCTTTACCTGCCTTCTGAGCGTGGAAGGAAAGACCAGAAAAGAGGTAATTGAGGCGTTTCGCCGGAGGGCGGACGCTGCCCATGAGGCAGGGATGGAGATCATTCCGGATGTAAGCCCTGCAGTATTTTCCAGGCTGGGGATCTCGTATGAAGATCTGTCCGTATTTTCAGAGATGCATGTGGACGGGATCCGGCTGGATGAGGGATTTGACGGGCAGAAGGAAAGCATGATGACCTACAATCCCCAGGGGCTTAAAGTGGAGCTCAATGCCAGCACGAAGCTGGCCTATGTGGCAAATATTATGGACCATCACCCGGACAGGGATAAACTTGTCACCTGCCATAATTTTTATCCACAGCGCTATACCGGTCTGAGCCTGACTCATTTTAACCACTGTAATGAAGTTCTGAAGGGTCTTGGCTTACAGGTTGCCGCATTTGTATCCAGTGAGAATCCGCAGGCCTGCGGACCGTGGCCGCTGCAGGAAGGCCTCTGTACCCTGGAAATGCACAGGGAACGTCCGGTTGATTTTCAGGTGCGCCATCTGTTTGCGACCGGCATGGTGGATGATGTGATCATTGCCAACGCTTATGCAACCGATGAGGAGCTCCTGGCATGTGCCGCTGTCAATCCCGGTATCCTGACCTTTGGTATCGAACTGGAAAAAGAGCTGACCCCGGTGGAAGCGGCTATCCTGGATTACGAGCCAAAACATGTGGTGCGGGGAGATTTGAGCGAGTATATGATCCGCTCCACCTGGCCGAGAGTCACATTTGCCGGTGAATCCATTCCGGCTGCAAATACCAGGGATTTGAAACGGGGCGACGTGGTGATATTAAATGATGGATATCCAAAATATAAAGGGGAACTCCATATCGTGCTGAAGGATATGCCGAATGACGGAAGAAAGAACGTGATCGGCCACCTTCCGGAGTACGAGCACATTCTGCTGGACTATACAGAGCCGTGGAAGGTGTTTGCGTTCACCTGTTTAAAATAAAGGAGAGTTTACCGTGCCAAACAAAAGACAGGAACAGCTTCTCGCCTTACTGGCAGAGCGGAAGGATTATATGACGAGCCGGCAGCTTGCCGAACTCTTACAGGTATCGGACCGCACGATCCGCTCAGATGTGGACGCGATCAACCGGAGTATGGAAACGCCGCCGATCGAGTCCAATGTGAGGCAGGGATACCGGCTGGTACATGACGCTAAAATCCCTTCCATCCCCAAGGTAGAGAGCAGGGATGATATCCCACAGACTCCCGGCGCAAGATGCATCTATATCATACAGAAACTCTTGTTTGAGACAAGGGAACTGAACCTGACGGTCCTGCAAAGTCAGATCTATGTCAGCGGCTACTCCATTGACAATGATTTAAAACGGATTCGCAAGATGCTTGAGCCGTACGCCAACTTAAAGCTGGTGCGAAACCGCGAGTGCATCTCCCTGCAGGGGGATGAGGCGAGCAAACGGCGGTTTTACCGGGATCTTCTGGTAGCCGAGGTGCAGGAAAATTTCCTGAACCTGAACATCCTGGCCCACATGTACCGGAGCTTCGACCTGATCGAGGTGAAGGACATCTTTGTGGAAGTGCTGGAAGAGTATGACTATTCCATTCACGAGTCGCTGTTTCCGATGCTGATCATTCATGCGGGAACCAGCATTGAGCGGATGACCTGCGCCAATTATGCCAACTTTGACAACAAAGAGCAGGGGCTTGAAGACACCATCGAATACCAGATTTCCCGGACATTTTTTGAACGGATATCAAAACGGCTCCACATACAGGTGAAAGAGGCGGAGATCGGGATGTTTGCCCTTGTCATCATGGGGCGGAGGGCATCCAACTATACCAGTGATTTTGTGAATTTCCACGGGAAGTGGCTGAATACAAAGAAGCTGGTGGGAGAGGCGCTGGAACAGATATACGGGCTGTTTGGGGTGGACTTTAGGGAAGACGGCGACCTGATCGCGGGGCTTAAGATGCATCTGCACGGCTTGATCGAGCGGATCAAGAATCAGGTGAATATAGAAGATGTCTTTTTAGAGGAGATCAAGCGGAAATATCCGCTGGTATTTGAGATGGGCATCTATGTCGTAGAGCTTTTAGAGGAGCGTCTGGATGCCAGGATATCCGATATGGAGAGCGGTTTTATCGCCCTGCACCTGGGGGCTGCCAGTGAGCGGATGAATGCGGTGCGCAAATACCGCGCCGTGATGATCCTGCCCCACAACCAGTCATTTTCGGATATGTGCGTCAAAAAGATTTCCGATATGTTCCGGGAACGGATGGAGATTGTAGAGGTGCTCCGCTATTTTGAGGAGGAAACCGTCTCTGCACTGGATGCGGACCTTCTCCTGTGCACATTCCCGATCGAACACCGCCTGGACGTGCCCACAGTCAACATCAAACTGTTTGTGGATTCAGAGACGGAGTCCAACATCCTTCAGGCGCTTAACCAGTTGGACAAAAAGAGTTTCCAGCTTGAATTTTCTTCCCATATCGGCCATCTGATCCGGAAAGAACATTACTATCAGAATCTGGATCTGAATACGCCGGAGGAGATCATCCATCATCTGTGCCATGATCTGGTACAGGAGGGGATTGTAGAAGCTGAATTTGAAGATATCGTGCTGCGCCGGGAAGAGATGTCACCGACCTCGTTCATCAATGCGTTTGCGATACCCCACGCCTTTGGGGCGTTTGCAAAAAATTCAACGATAGCGGTGGCACAGCTGAAAAACCCGGTCAAATGGGGCAGCTTTGAGGTACGTCTTGTCATGCTGTTCGCCATCAATGAAGGAGACCAGCGGATGATCAAGATTTTCTTCGACTGGGTTTCCAATATCGTCAACCGGCCCAAGGAGCTGGCAAATTTGAGCATTTCGTGCACTTATGAAGAGTTTATGGATAAGATTTTGGGCTGATTTCCTAACAGCTAGGAAATTCCGTTACGGAAAAAAGTAAATATGATGGCTTATAATAAAGTCATCCGAATGAGAGATGCAGCAGTCAGACGGATTGCTGTATTTTCTTTTTGAAAAGAAAGAAGGAATAACAAGGAGGGAACAACATGGTAGAAGGATTGGAAATGATATGCTTTCAAATCATATCAAATGTGGGCGGCGCCCGCTCCAGTTACATCGAAGCCATCCAGAAGGCAAAGAAGGGGGACTTTGAAGGTGCAAGGGCCTGCATGGAAGCCGGCCAGCAGCAGTTTTTAGCTGGTCACGAAGCGCATTTTGAGCTGCTTCAGAAGGAGGCGCAGGGGCAGGCTGTGGGCGGCTCCCTGATCCTGGTCCACGCAGAAGACCAGCTGATGAGCGCAGAAGGCTTTAAAATCATCGCGGAAGAGATGATCGCAAGTTATGAGAGGATTATTGAACTTGAGAAAAAAACAGGAGGAAATGAATCATGAAGAGAGTCTATTTATTCTGTAGTGCAGGGATGTCCACCAGCATGCTGGCAAGCAAGATGCAGCAGGTAGCAAACAGCCATGACCTTCCGATCGAGGTTGAGGCATTTCCGGACGGCAAGATCGCCCAGATCATCGATGAGCGTCATCCTGACGTGATCCTGCTGGGACCGCAGGTAAAATACCGTTATCAGGAGATTGTGGATAAGTTCGGAGCTACGGGAATCCCGATTCAGGTCATTGATCAGGGTGATTATGGCATGATGAACGGAGAAAAGGTATTGAAATCTGCAATTAAGCTGATGAAGGCTGCAAAGCAGTAAGAATCGATGCGCTGGCGGCCAGAAGCCGCACAGAATGGAAACAATAAGAAACTGGGGGAAATAAAAGATGTTAAATAAATTAGAGTCCGTATTGATGCCTTTGGCAGAAAAAATCGGTAAGAACAAATATCTGATCGCGGTTCGTGACGGTTTTCTGTTGTCCATGCCGCTGTTGATCGTAGGTTCCTTTTTCCTGTTGATCGCCAACTTCCCGATCCCGGGATGGAATAATTTCTGGGCAGGGATCTTTGGGGAAAACTGGACTTCCTTTTTTGCAAAGCCAACCGATGCAACCTTTACAATCATGGCAATCCTGGCAGTCATCGGCATTGGCTACTCCTTTGCAGAGCAGATGAACGTCGATAAGCTGTTTGGAGCGGCGATCGCCCTGGTATGCTGGTTTTTGATCATGCCGTATGAGGTTATCGTGGGCGATGCAACTGCAGCAGGTATCCCGCTTGGCTGGGTAGGTTCAAAAGGAATCTTCATAGGTATCATCACAGCATTTTTATCCATCCATATTTATGCATGGGTAAACAAGAAGGGCTGGGTCATCAAAATGCCTGACGGCGTACCGCCGACCGTAGAGAAATCCTTCGCAGCCCTGATTCCGGCAGGAATGTCCGTGCTGGTATTCTTCGTGATCAACATTGTATTTGCAATGACATCCTATGGCAATGCGTTTAACTTTATCTTTGTGATTTTACAGGCTCCACTGCTGGCGCTTGGGAACACCCTTCCTGCTATGATCATCGCCTATATTTTCCTTCACTTCTTCTGGTTTTTCGGAGTGAACGGCGGTTCCGTAGTGGCAGCGGTATTCAACCCGATCCTGCAGACATTGTCTGCTGAGAACCTGGCGGCATTTCAGGCAGGGGCGCCGCTGCCGAATATCATCTCCCAGCAGTTCCAGGATCTGTTCGCCACCTTCGGAGGCTGCGGATCTACCTTGTCCCTGCTGATTGCAATGCTTTTGTTCTGCCGTTCCAAACGTGTAAAGGAACTTGGCAAGCTGGCATTTATCCCGGGTATCTTCGGCATCAACGAGCCGCTGGTATTTGGTCTTCCGATCGTGCTGAATCCGGTTATCCTGATTCCGTTCGTGTTGGTACCGACTATCAACATCATCATCTCTTATGTATGCATGAGCATCGGGCTCGTCCCGCTGTGCAGCGGTGTGGCAATCCCGTGGACGATGCCGGTTATCCTGTCCGGTTTCCTTTCCACCGGATGGCAGGGTGCGGTACTTCAGGCTCTGCTGCTGATATTAGGCATATTTATCTACATGCCATTCATCAAGATGATGGATAAACAGTATCTGGAGGATGAGGCTAAGGCAGTAGAAACCAGCGACGACGATGACATCTCTCTGGATGATCTGTCCTTTGACGATCTGTAACTAAACTGATAGAAACAGAGTGCCTGATAACGAAAATGGAGGCGTATACAATGAAGATTGTTATGATATTTGACCAGATTCAATCTGGTCTGGGAACCAAGGATGATACGATGGTTCCCCTGACCGGCAAAAAGGACCCGATCGGTCCGGCAATTATGATGGAACCTTTCTTTAAGGAAGTAGACGGCCATGTTGTAGCCTGCCTCTGCTGCGGCAATGGCACTTATCTGGCAGACCCGGATGAAGTGAGCCGGAAATTATGTGCGATGGTCAACAAGTTAAAGCCCGATGTGGTCATATGTGGTCCGGCATTTAACTTTGCAGATTATGCCGCGATGTGTGCGAGAGTGGCGTGCGATATCAATGCGACGACAGAGGCAAAGGCGTTTGCGGCAATGTCGGTGGAAAACACCGATACGATCGCGGCGTACAAGGACAAAGTGGCGATCGTCAAGACGCCAAAGAAGGGCGGGTTGGGCCTGAATGATGCCTTAAAGCAGATGTGTGTGTTCGCAAAGGCGCTGGCAGACGGCAGGGACACGAAGGAACTTCAAAAGCAGGTCTGCTTTTAGTCCCCGGACAGTCCGTTTTAATAAAGTTTGAGCAGGAAATCGGCGAAAGAGTGCAGGAGGAAATCGGCAATGTGGGGTATGATAGCAACCTGGCGTATGGCTGTGGAAGGGATTACCGAGGGAGCAAAGATCTTAAAGGAGGGCGGCGATGCGGGTGACGCAATCGAAACGGCTGTCCGGGAAGTAGAAGATTTCCCTTATTACAAGTCAGTAGGATATGGCGGGCTTCCCAATGAGGAGATGGAAGTCGAGTTGGACGCGGCATTTATGGACGGCGACACGCTGGATATCGGCGCGGTGGCAGCGATCAAAGACTATGCCAACCCGGTATCGATCGCACGCCGGTTAAGCCGCGAAAAAGTCAACAGCATGCTTGTCGCGGAAGGGGCAGAAAAGTTCGCTCATAAAGAGGGATTTGAGCGGAAAAATATGCTGACCGACCGTGCGAAGGCTCACTACCGGAAACGGGTGAAGGAGATAAAGGAACAGGAGTTGAAGCCATATTCCGGACACGATACGGTAGGAATGGTATGTCTGGACCAGAGCGGCAAGATGACGTCTGCCACCTCCACCAGCGGTCTGTTTATGAAGAAAAAGGGGCGCGTCGGCGATTCACCAATCTCTGGTTCCGGCTTCTACGCAGACAGCAGGCGGGGGGCGGCAAGCGCCACCGGTCTGGGAGAAGATTTGATGAAGGGATGTATCTCTTATGAGATCGTAAGGCTGATGGGGGAAGGAATGCATCCGCAGATGGCCTGTGAAAAAGCGGTTGCCCGCCTTGACGCAGAATTAAAGGAACGGCGCGGCGCGGCCGGAGACCTGTCCCTGGTCGCCATGAACCCGAAGGGGGAGTGGGGAGCAGCCACCAATATCGAAGGATTTTCCTTTGCTGTTGTGACGGAAGAACTGGAGCCTACGGTCTATCTGGTAAATCCTCTCAAAGACGGACACTGCACGTTTGAAAAGGCGTCAAAAGAGTGGATGGACAACTACATGAAAACGCGGATGGCTCCGATCGAGGAATAAAAGATGAGGGACGAAGACAGAATATTACAGAAGGTTGAGGAATTGAGCGGCTCTATGATCGAAAGCATCCGGGAACTGGTGCAGATCGACAGTGTGGAGACCTGCGGAAAACAGGGAATGCCTTTCGGAAAAGGGGTACATGATGCACTTTTAAAGGCGCTTTCCATCAGCGAAAATCTGGGATTTTCGACAACCAATCTGGACAACTACATCGGCTATGCCCAGTATGGCAGGGGAGAAGATTATGTGTGCGCCATCGGGCATGTGGATGTGGTTCCTGTGGGGGAGGGCTGGAAACAGCCTCCCTTCAGTGCTTATATGGAAGAGGGAACGATATACGGCAGGGGAGTACTTGACAATAAAGGACCGGTGCTGGCATGCCTGTACGGGCTGGCAGCCCTGAAAGAGTTAAATCTTTCGCTCAGGCATCCGGTCAGAATCATCTTTGGCTGTGATGAGGAGTCGGGATTTGAGGACCTGGCTTATTATCTCAGCCGGGAAAAGCCTCCGCTCTATGGATTTACACCAGACTGCAAATATCCGGTCGTGTACAGCGAACGCGGGCGGGCGGTCATAAGGATTTATGGGGAGCAGGAGCGGCTGGAACCTTTTTTCGCATTTGTAAATGAGTATTTTATCGGGGCAAAAAACACCGGAGACCGTTTGGGGATTGACTATTCCAGCCCGGAGTATGGTATGATGGAGATGCGGGGATATGAACTTTCTGCCGGCGAAGGACGTGTGAGCTTTCAGGTGACGCTCAGCTACCCCCTGGGAATATCAAGCGGGGAGATTTTGGAGCGGATCAAAGACAAGTCCGATCCGGCAGGACTATCCGTGGAGCTGATCCACAATTATGACCCGGTCGTGTTTGAAAAGGACGGTCCCATGATCCGGGCGCTTCAGGAAAGCTATGAACGGGTGACAGGGCTTGACGGCACTCCGGTCACGACAACCGGAGGAACTTATGCAAAGGCAATGCCGGGGATCGTACCGTTTGGACCAAGTTTTCCAGGGCAAAAAGGAATCGGACACAATCCAAATGAGTGGATGACGGTAGAAGATCTGGTAACCAATGCAAAGATCTATGCACTTGCCCTTTTCAAACTCGCACAACTATAATTTGTAAGGACGTATATTTACAAATAGAGTGAGTGTAAACATATAGGAGGATATCTGTATGCTGGAAGTATGTTGTGGAAGTTATTATGACGCTCTGCAGGCGTATGCGGGCGGAGCAAAAAGGATTGAACTAAACAGCGCTCTGAACCTTGGCGGACTTACTCCATCGGCCGCCACCTTAAGGCTGGTCAAACGAGACTGCCCGGGACTTGCGGTGATCGCTATGGTGCGGCCAAGAGGAGCAGGATTCTGCTATTCGGAGGAGGATTTCCTGGTCATGGAAGAAGAGTGCAGGATGCTTTTGGAACACGGTGCAGACGGGATCGCCTTTGGCTGCCTGAATGCGGATGCAACCCTGAATCTTGACCAGAACCGGCGACTCATCGCGATGATCCATGCGTCAGGGAAGGAAGCTGTGTTCCACCGCGCATTTGACTGCAGCAGCGATCCGTTTCAGACAATGGAGACGCTGATCGGTCTTTCGGCAGACCGTGTCCTGACGAGCGGCTTAAAACCTACTGCGCCTGCAGGACGCGAGATGCTCCGGGAACTGCAAAAGCGCTTCGGGGACCAGATTGAGATCCTTGCGGGGAGCGGGATCAATGCCTCGAATGCAGCGCAGCTGATGGCTGATACAGGCATCACCCAGGTCCACAGCTCCTGCAAGGGATGGATCAAAGACAACACGACGATCGTGGGTGAGGTCAGCTACAGCTATGCTCCTGCGCCGAATGAAGCGTGCTACGAGGTGGTATCTGCCGACCGGGTCCGGGAGATTCTGGCGGCGATCGGATAGGCGGTAAAAAGAAGCTTAAGCGAGGCATATCATGTTTGAGAAATACAGAAAAAATATTATGGTCCGCAGGGCAGTCACGATACTGGCGGTTGTCGCGTCGGCTCTGCTGCAGACTTACGTCATACAGGCATTCATCCGTCCGGCAAATCTGCTCTCCAGCGGTTTTACCGGAGTCGCGATTCTGATCGAACGGATTGCCTCCCTGTATGGGCACAGCTTTTCGACATCTCTTGGAATGCTGGCATTAAATATCCCGGTTGCCATCTTGTGCTGCAAGAGCATCAGCATGCGGTTTACGTTTTATTCCATGATGCAGGTGTTTCTGGCCAGCTTCTTTTTAAAGGTATTTCATTTTGAACCGCTATTCAACGATGTGCTGCTGGACGTGGTGTTTGGCGGTTTCCTGTATGGAATTGCCATTGCAATCGCCCTGCGGGGAAACGCATCGACAGGCGGCACGGATTTTATCGCCCTGTATGTATCCAACAAGACAGGGCGTTCCATCTGGGAGTACGTGTTTGCGGGAAATGTGGTGATTTTGTGTATCTTCGGATATATGTTTGGATGGCTCCATGCCGGATATTCGATCCTGTTCCAGTTTGTGTCCACCAAGGCGATCTCAGCATTCCATCACCGCTATGAACGGGTGACGCTGCAGGTGACGACAACTCAGGCAGAGCCGGTGATCCAGGCGTATGTAAAACAATACCGGCATGGAATTTCCTGTGTAGATGCGGTGGGAGGATACAGCCACAAAAAAATGTATCTCCTCCACACGGTAGTTTCTTCTTATGAAGTAAATGACATTGTACATCTGATGCGCGAAGCGGACCCCCATGTGATCGTCAACATGGTTAAGACGGAAAACTTTTATGGTGGATTTTATCAGGCGCCGATTGAATAGGGCGTGTCTGAGTCTTTGCCGGTTGCCAGGCTGACAACAACAAGCAATATCCCGCAGGCAATCGCGCCCGGAACGGTTGCGCCAAGTCCAAACGGAAGACCGATAAGCTTCCATCCTACGCAGACGACGAAACCGCCGACCATGCCGGAGATAATGCCGGCCGTAGTCGCTTTTTTCCAGTAGAGCGCAGCCAGCGCAGGAAGCCCGGCGGCCGCCGCATAAAAGGACCATGCAAACATCAGCACATTATAGGCATTTTTAATATAGAGCGCAATGACCAGCGCGCCAAGCGCCAACAGGACCGACGCAATGCGGGAGAGCAGGATCTCCCGTTTTTCCGACAGATCGGGTTTAAAGTTTTTGTAAAGGTCATGGATAAACGTCTGGACCGATACCAGAAGATAACTGTCGGCGGTGGACATCATAACCGACAAGATCCCGGCAAGCGCCAGCCCGGTAAGTCCCGGAGGCAGGATTCCGATCGCCAGCGCCGGAACCACGGCGTCAGAATTCCCATAGGTCTCCATCACATCCGGAATGATCTGCTGCGCCACCAGGCCCATAAACAGGACCAAGGCAATAGAGATCATATAGACAAACGTCCCCCAGAACATTCCCTGGGTGGCGGATTTTTTGTCTTTTGCAGCAAATGCCCGCTGCCACATTTCAGCGCCCGCCAGGGTAAATACCAGATATGTAACGATATCCCCCAGGATACTGCCATCGATGTGTGGAACCAGATAAGACTTATCCAGGTTCACCCAGAAATTGGAAAATCCGCCCAGATATCTGACGCTGGAAAATGGAATCAAAAAATATACAAAGATAATGAGCATGAAAAATTGCAGGACATCGGTATAGACAACCCCGAACAGACCGGAGGCAGCCGTATAGATAATAAAAATAACTGTGGCAACCAATGCGCCGGCTTCGTAGGAGATCCCAAATTCCCCGCCGATCAGTTTAAGAATGGTAGCAGTGGCAGTAACCTGAGCGGCCACCGTTCCCATCATGGTAAATACGATCATAACTGCCAGGATGCATTTGGCTGTTTTCCCAAACCGGTATTCAAAGAGTTCGGGAATCGAATTAATATTATGTTTTGCGCCAATTTCCTGAATCCTGCCGGCAATCGCAGAGAAGATATACATGCCGATCAGATATGGGATTGCAGTCATAACTGCCTTGAATCCGGTCGTGTATGCGATGCCTGCGCGTCCCATCATGGCGCTGCCGCCAATAATGGATGCACAGACTGTGGCTGTCAGCACAAACGGTCCCAGAGTCCTTCCTGCCACATAATAATCCCTGGTGTTCTTGATCCTTCGTACAAACCATACGCCAATCCCCAGCATTCCAAGCATATAGACCACGATAATCACCATATCAAGGGGAGTCATTGCATGCATCATAAAACCACATCTCCTTTCGTTTGTACGCTTTTGTCATGAAAAGTCATGAAAATGGAAGAGTGGGCTGGATAAAATAATATGAACGGAAATAAAGAACACGAGCCGGAATAAAATAAGCTCTGTCCGAAAATAAGAAATTATCCTTCTGCGCCTATGAGATTAGCTGACGGATTCGGGAAAGAAGGTTCCCTATTGCAGTTTGCAAATTCACCCCAAATAGTGGTTCTCCCATTGTTACTAAGTAACATTAAGCGTTTTTTAATAGAATTTTCTGAAATTTAATTTATTATAACATAAAAGAGAAGGGGTGTCAAAAGGAAATCGGTCCATCCTCGTTGGGTGTAACTATTCGTTAAAGTATTGTTTCGCGAATAGTTGTCTGGATAATACTCCATCATCGGATTACACCAATCCTTCTCCCGGCACCCTGCAATCCCCTTCAAAATCATAACTGCTCTTTCCTTTTATTTTTACAGACATACAGACGCACCACACGCGGCAGACAAAATCTTATGCCTGCCGCGTGATATTCAGCAATATTATTTTTCTTCATTCATGCATCTTTCCAAAAGTTCCAGCATCTTATCCACCTGGATTGGTTTTGACAGATGTCCATCCATACCGCTTGCGATGGATTTCTTCGTATCCTCATCAAAGGCATTGGCTGTCAGGGCTATGATGGGCACTCTGCGGGAATCAGACCGTTTGGATGTCCGAATCTGTCTTGCAGCTTCCAGACCATCCATCACCGGCATCCGGATATCCATCAGGATTACATCGAAAAACCCCGGCGGGCTGTCATAAAAGCTGCTTAGCGCCTCTTGCCCGTCAACGGCGCATGTTACGGAGAATCCGTTCATTTCAAGGATTGTCTGTGCAATCTCCCTGTTCAGTTCATTATCTTCCGCCAGCAAAATGTGTCGGCCGCGGAAATCAGGCGTGGCAATGATTTCTTCCTGATGCTCAATGACCGTTTCCTGTGCATAGTCAAATGTAAGGGTGAAGAAAAATTCAGACCCCCTGCCCACTTCGCTTCTGACCTCCAGCGCTCCTCCCATCATCTGAACGAGGCGGCTGGCGATCGAAAGCCCCAGTCCGGTACCGCCATATCCCGCTGCTGTCCTGGCGTTTGCCTGCTCAAAGGCGTTGAAGATGCGTGTAATGGCGGACGGTTCGATTCCTATGCCGGTATCCGCTATGGTAAATCTTAAAACTGCCTTTGGAGATAACGCAAGCGGTTCTGTGCGGACGGTGACGCTGCCCTGCTTTGTAAACTTGATGGCATTTCCAATGATATTGACAAAAATCTGGTTGAGCCTCAGGCTGTCTGCCAGAACCGCTCTTCCACTGCTGTAACCGTTTTCAAAGCAGAGTTTTAGCTTCTTTTCCTCTGCCTGTACCCGGAACAGAGTTTCCAGGCTCGTCATCTGCCGCGCAAGGTCCATCGCCTCATAATTGAGCTCCAGTTTCCCGCTCTCAATCCTTGACATATCCAGGATATCATTGACCAGGCTCAGAAGAAATGTGTTGGCGGATTCTATTTTTTCAAGGCACTCCTGCGCCTTCTGTCTGTCGTCCAGCACGCTTTTGGCGATGGTTGTCATTCCGCTGATCGCATTCATTGGAGTGCGGATCTCATGGCTCATCCGGGACAAAAAATCGGTCTTTGCCTGGCTTACGGCGTCTGCTTTGGATTTCATGATGAACGATGGGACGATCTTGACCAATTCCTTCAAAAGCTTGCGCTGCTCCGGAGTCCACTGATAATCTTTCTGATCCACCTCAAAGCCCATAGATCCTACATATTCTCCATAATTCCATATGCCGGCCTGGAGACATGATGCGATATGGGAAATTCCGCCGGGAACGTGGGTATCAGCCAGGCCGTCTGCATCATACATGTGGGAGCAGGTGTAAAAATCCTGCTCTGAAATGTAAAATTCCTGTCCCAGCTCAAGAGTTTCCCGGTTGCGCGCCCACTGGTAGGAAAAGCGGTAGGAAAGGAATTCCTGGTTGGCTTCGATAATCGATACCCGGTCAAAATGATATTTTTTCCCGATTCTTGAAAGCAGCAGGAATACGGCATCGTCCAGGTTTTTGGACTTGCCGAGCAAATCCAGTGCAAAAGATACCAGGTCATCATCCACATGGAAGGACTCCAACTCGATGGCATTGACCGGGTGCTTCTCTGTGTAGAGCTGCGTAAGATATACGCCCAGTTCGTTTGACGTGTCCAGATAACATGCAGCCTGCCCTTTGCAGTGTTCTTTTACATATTTCAGGGTGCTCTCAGCACAGCGGTACAGGGCATTGTACTCTTCCACTACTTCTGTGCTGCACATTCCGATGCTGACAGAGACCTTGA
This sequence comes from Lachnospiraceae bacterium, assembly GCA_030825115.1. Taxonomy (GTDB): domain Bacteria; phylum Bacillota; class Clostridia; order Lachnospirales; family Lachnospiraceae; genus Brotaphodocola. Next base: position 5,991 of record JAPJQL010000049.1, on the reverse strand, counting down.
TATCCTTTTCTGTGTTGATGAGGATGTTCTGAACCTGTCCGGCGATCCGGGGACCGATATCTGCCGCATGGATTTTGGTGGAATTCTTAACCAGAAGCATGAACTCATCTCCGCCCAGGCGAATCCTGATATCATCCGCCGCAGTCTCCGCCCGCAGGATATCCGCCACTTCCTGAAGAATGGCATCACTGAAAAAACGTCCTTCCTGCTGCTTTACATCACCAAAATGATCCATATCTAAAAGCATCATGACGCAGTGCTCTCCCGGATCCTTGCTCATGATATAATCCTGGACAAGGCGGATACCGCTTTCCCGGTTGTAAAGCCCGGTGAGGCTGTCTTTTGTCTTGGCGTTGAGGAGCTCCTCTTCTACCTGCTTCTGCCGCGTGATATTTTCTACAATTCCTATGACAAGCCTTGGCGTTCCGTCTGCATTGCTCAGTATGACGGACAGCGTCTGCCGACACCAGAAGCCCTGGTTGCCGCCCCGGAACTCACAGGAAGCGGTGCGTTCTCCCCGATGGATCCGCTCATACATCTCATAGAAAAGCGGCCGGTACGGTTCGTCTACCTGGTCGGCAGCAAAGCTTTGGGGAATGTTCTCATAATGTTCCCGGCAATTATAGAGCGCGCAGGTCCGCGCAGGCACCGTACATTCCCTGGTCTCTGGATAATAATAAAATTCACAGGTGGTAGTGTGTTCCAGCGCCAGATGAAGGATTTCGTTGCTGGCTTCCAGCTGCTCTGACAGCCGTTGGCTGCGCTGCTCCGCCGTCTTCTTGTCATGAATATCAAGATAGACGCTCTGGATCATCATCTCTCCATCATAATCCGTCATGATCTCAGCGCTGCCCAAAATCCAGCAGGGTGAGCCGTCCTTTCTTCTCAAACGGTATTCAAAGCTGGCTTTACTCCCCGGCGTTCTGAGGTTTGAGTATAACTTTGTGATGTATTCCCGGTCATCTTCCATAACCAGTTCAGACAGCTTCCAATATTTTCTGCTCCAGAATTCTTCCTCAGAATAGCCAACAATGCGGATGGCTTCCCGGTTGGCATCGCTGAATACGATTCCTTTGCTGGTAGGACGGTATTGTACGATGCCGCAGAGGACAGACTGGAAGAGGTGGTTATACCGGACCGCCAGTTTTTTCTGTTCCTGGGCCTGCTGCTCCAGCCGAAGCCTTGCCTCCCGCTCTTTGGAGATATCTCTTATGACACTGATGCAGACCTGGCGGCCGTCCTCAGACCAGCCCTTTTTTCCGATATCATTGACCCAGATATAGGACCTGTCTTTTTTCAGTATCCGATACTGCACTTCATATATCTCATCGCGGCTGAAGGCTTCCGAAACCACGCTCTCTACCCGCAGCTGGTCATCCGGGTGCATGCAGTTGATCACTTTCCCGTCAATGGCATCTACAAACTCATCATAGGTAAATCCCAGATAAGACAGCATGAAATCATTGACATAATAAAGCGGGTATCCCGGCTCCAGATATCCGCCCATCATGCCTCCCGGGATGTTCTTCCCTATGATATCCAGCGCTATGGTTCCAAGCTGATGTTCCATCGCCGACCGGTTCGGGCCTGGCGCAGGGAAAAACTCCCCCTCCTCCTGCTGGTCATCCGGGGTGGATGCATGAATGGAAGCAATGCGGCATACGCCGTCCGTATCTTCGATGCAGGCGGCGTTCACACGAAACCAGATCGTTCCGGCAGACGGATCGCCGGGATATACCGTAGCAGTCAGCAGCACAAAGGCACAGTCCTCCGTACCGCGTATTTCCTCAATACTTTCATATTTAATCTGGCAGGGTTCTGGCGCCTGGGCAAACTCTGCCCGCAGAGCCTGCTCCGCCTGTTCACGCCCGTACACCATCTCCGACTTTCCTGTCCCCACCCAGTGGATTCCCTCTGTCAGGCAATCCATTGTCTGCTGTATATTGCGCCTGACAAGATATGCATCAAAAAATAACTGAACTCTCCTGATTGCCTCGCCTGACTGTATCATATGGCCCCCCTTTTCAACGGATATGTTCTTATTGCTTAGTTTACCACACGTATCCTTAAAAGTAAACGCATACGGACAGCGAAAAAACTGGCATACCGCAATACAACGGGATACCAGTTTTTAATGTTGGATTTTGATGTTATGAGATACCGGGGCCTACGGTGTCTTCCGTACCGTTTTGCCCCTGACCAGGGCCTTCCAGCGCCCCAGGCTCATCCGGTGCTTCTGTTGTTATCGTTCCGGGGCCTTGCTCCCTTGTTGTCTCTTCTTCTGTGCTGTCCTCGCCTGGATCGATGATCGTCTCTTCTTCCGATTCACTTTCATCCGTTTCCGCTTCCGAAACTTCCGCGCTTTCGGGAACTGTCTCCGGCGGTAAAGTCTCCTGCGGGACCGGGTTGGCGGCGGTCTGCTTTTGGCTGCCATGCCCGGAACTGCCCGAGGACTGGCTGCTGCTTGTCCGGTCAGATTCGATGTCTTTCCCCGGTTCGCCGATTCCGGTCTTCTCTGCGATATGGCTGCTGATCTTTTTCACCATCCCGGATGGCTTATAGTTATCGTCATCGTACAGGAAACTGTGAAGCTGGATCACATTGCTCTCCAGGGTCGCAGGTATCACGCAATCCATTTTTCCGACCTTCATCTCCGTATGGGAGAATGGAAAACCGGATGTCTGTCCGATATAGTATTTGCGTGCGTCCTTTGCCATGAAAACAAGATCATCCACGCCGATACTGGTGGAAACCTGCGGAAAAACGGTCCCGATCAACGTCTTCAGCGCATTAAAATCAGCAGCTTTTGCCTTTTCCATTGCAAGGCCCAGCACTTTTCTCTGCCTCTCAGTCCGGTTGAAATCCGTATCCATCAGCCGGAGCCGCGCGTAAGCGACTGCCTGGACGCCGTCGAGATGGTTCATGCCGCTGTGTTCCAGCTGGTAGGAACCTACGCCGGTGGAATTTACGGTTTCCGTGATAAAGCCGTTGATATAGGCAAATTCCCGGTCGGTAATCTCGATCTCTACCCCTCCAAGGACATTGACTGCATCTACGACCGCCTTCCAGTTAAACGTGGCATAATCATCGATCTGGATATCCAGGTTCTGCTCCAGGGCTTCCACAGCCTGCTGATGCCCGCCTTTAAAATATGCCTCGTTGATCTTATGGTAATTATCCTCATTGTCAATCCTTAAATAGCTGTCACGGAATACAGACACAAGCCGCATCTCGCCTGTCTTTTTATTGATGCTGCATACCATCTCCACATCCGACAGGGCGCCTTTTCCAAGTTTTCCGTCTCTGGAATCCACGCCAAATACCGCGACGGTCCAATAGCCGTCATCTGTCATGCGCTGATACAAAAAATAACCGCTCAGCAATACGGCTGCAAGCAGAAGAACCTTCAGAAATCCGCTCTTTTTCCTGCCTTTTCTGAGAGGTCGCCCCGCCGTTTTTTTGCCAGAACGGACAGCCCCGGCCCGCTGCCTGCCAGGCGCGATTGCATCGGCATCATCATAAAACTGGAAATCGTCGTCGCGGTCCGGCTCCCTTGACGCAGACACACGCCCACTTTTTTTCCTCTGCGTTCTGGCCCGCATGCGGTCCAGCTCGTCCTCATAATTATCCTCGTCAAAGCTCATGGGAATCATCCTTTCTCTTTCGTCTCGTTTAATCTGCCAGTCTGCGGTAGTACGGCCAGTTGGCATCCCGGACCGCGACCATGACGTTGTTTACGCCGGCGCTGCTCTCATGGATGCACCGGATCTTGCCGTCTGACGTCCACCCCAAAAACATGATGACATGGGCATCGGCTCCTGTGCGGACGATGATATCTCCCGGCTGAAGTTCGCTTCGGCTGATTCTGGTGCCGCTGATCGCCAGTCCGCTGGTACTTTCATAGGGAAGGCGCTGCCCCGTTACAGACCAGTAAACCCAGTTGATCCAGCCGGAGCAGTCCAGACCTTTCAAGATACGTCCTTTCACATCCGGGGCTGTCATGACGCCAAATGAATTGCCGGAATAATTTGGGGAAGAGGCTTTTCCGCCCCAGTAATAAGGCACCTTTCCGACAGAAGAAAGGGCAAAATGGATCAGATCCCTGCGTGTCTGTGAAATTCCGGCAGGAAGCTGGTTCATATATGCATCGATCTCGGCTTCCGTCAACGGGTTCATCATGGAGATGAAAGAAAGGGACAGCCCGTATTTTTCAAACCAGTCCTGACTGCTCAATGCCCTGGCAGACTCCATCGTATCCTGAGTCCAGCCCGGCCATCCGCCTTCTTTTATGTTGTTTCTGTCATTGCCGAGACTGTCCAGCTGAAACAGCCCGTTTTTTTCTTTCAGTCCCGCAACTTTTACGTTGACGATCAAATCGATATGACCGGGACATTTTAAAGCGGTCCTGGCTTCAGAAGCTTTTGCATCGGCAGGAGTTGCGTACTCGGACAGGCTCTCGTCCGCTGAGGCTTCAGAAATCTCAAAAGCCGTGGTCTCTTCTGTAAGGTTTTTTGCCGCCTGTCCGGCAACAATGACGCCGGAGGTGCTTTCGGGAACTGTCTCCGGCGGCGGTGCGGCCGTGGTCTCTGCAGGCGCGCTTCTTGTAGCTCCTGCCATGATGACGGCAGAGGACGATTCTGCCGCAGCGCTTTCCGTCAGTGGGCTTTCCAACGATGTTTCTGCCGTCTTCTCCCTGTCCTCATCAGAATAGACATAGCCTGCTTCTTCCGCCCGTGCCTCCGCTTCCAGTTCCTCATATTCTCTTCGCTCGGAGTCTTCATCCATGCAGCCGTCGCAGTAATAAATATCGCTGATGCCTGCCGTGTAGGAGTGGGATTTTTCCCAGAGCGCCTGAGAATAGGATAAAAAGAGGTCATAATCATCCACGCCATTGTAATAAGTGTAAGTGTTTGCCATGGACATGATGTCGATGACATTGGAATAAGCGCTGACCGGAACTCCGTCTCCGTTCGTAAATGACATTCTGACCTTTTTAAAGGAATTGATGGTCCAGCTGTCAGGATCTTTGATATCATGAGATTCATCTTTATCGTTGTATTTTCCAAGGACTTTCGTCCTGGGCAGCCCCAGTGCATTTGCCATCTGCAGCGGAGAGGCGTCCGCCATATCATAAATCCGGCTCATCCACTGTTCATCGCGGGTCATTAAAACTTTAAATGCCTGTCCCGCAAGGCTTTCGGTCATCTTACTTTGGTCCGCCCCGTCGGGGAAAACATGTGCCAGGTTCAGTTCCCCAAGATCTGGCATATATTCCTCTTTCGCAATGCCTGTCTCCGGCATGGGGCGCGTTGTCTCTGCCTGCCATGTGCTTTCAGGAAGAGCGGCAGCCGGGGAAACGGCATCTGTATCTGTATCTTTTGGCACATAAAAATACGCGGATGTAATCGGCCCTGCTGCCAGTACCAGCATTACACCCGCCGTCATCAGCTGGGTCTTATAGACTGTCAGCTGTCTGATCAATTTATCAATTCTGTTTTTTCTGTTCATCGTAATGGTTTACCTGTCTGTATCAAATTTCTTACTGTACTAATTCTATAATATAACATAAACAGCCATAGAAAAACAGTGGCAAACCATTAAGTAATTATTAAATATGCTATACGTATTTATAAGGAAAATACGGCATTTTGTCGCTAACGTGTTGCTAACGACACAATTTAAACACTATCAAAATAGTCGAATTCAGTATAAATTCATCATGCAGGGAGGCGGCAGGAAGCGATATCCTGCCGCTCCTTTTTACCTATATGTTGTCAGGGAGATTTACATACCAAATTTCCTGCGCCCCATTCTCCCGGCTATGCCAGCAGGCTCCTTCCAGCGGACCATCCGACGTCGCGTCGAAGTAATACCAATCCCCGGAACCGTCTGTAGGATCGCATTCGATCCCGTTCCACCGGTGCCAGCTTGTACATACGTAGCCGTCCGGGTTGAACAGGTACCAGTGATGATTGATAAGCTGCCACTCGT
>JAPJQL010000048.1 GCA_030825115.1 Lachnospiraceae bacterium | reverse complement strand
AAACACAAGGGATACAGCGATTTTATTTTCTTCTAACTGTCAAAGATGGGATTATCGGGTAAGGATAAATGGAGTTTCCCAAATATTTTGGGAAATAACCAAATGCTCAGGCTAGTTTGATATAATTGATTAAGATAATATATTTCGATGGCAGGAGGTACACGGATGAAAAAGATCAAACTGGCAAGAGGAAGCGCGCGGAGGGCAATTGCTATGGCATCCGCTTTTATGATGACATGCAGTACGGTTGTTGGAAATCCTTATTGCGGCGTGATTTCTGCATTTGCAAAAGAGGTGACTGATTCAACAGCAGGAAGCGAAGCAGGCGAAGATACGAAAGATACAGGAGAGAACGAGACGGAGGAAGAAGCGGGAAACGGAACGGCTGGCGAGACGGAGAAAGAAGCGGGAAGCGGGACGGCTGACAAGACAGAGGAAGCAGAGGGAAGCGGAACGGCTGACAAGACGGAGGAAGCAGAGGGAAGCGGAACATCCGGCGAGACGGAGGAAGCAGAGGGAAGCGGAACATCCGGCGAGACGGAGGAAGCAGAGGGAAGCGGAACAGCTGACGAGACGGAGGAAGCAGAGGGAAGCGGAACAGCTGACGAGACGGAGAAACCAGGAGCGGGCGGATCCACTGACGGTTCGGAAGAAGGTGATGAGTCAGAAGAAACTGAGGAAGACGGAACGACGGATGAATCAAAGGAGAATGATGAGAGCGGCATAACAGGTGAGAGAGAAGAGAAGCTTTCGGTGCAGGAGCAGATTCAGACGTTGATGCTGGAGACCGGCACATGGTACATGGAGATAGGTACTTATCTGTATGAGGATGGGTTTTATTATGTGCAGGATGAAGTGACAGGAGAGAACAAGTTAATCACCGAACAGTATATCGAGGTAGAACGAGAAGACGGGATTTGCATCATCCATTTAGATAAAGATGGAAAAATGTCAGTCGGATGGCTGGGAAGTGAAAAGGAAGGCTTCCGTTTTGCCAAGGGGGACGGCAAAGTTATCGTAAATAAAAAGGGAAAAGAAGCTGGCAATTATTATGGTGACTTTGATGAAGAGGGATATTGGACTCCGGTTGAAAATGTATTTTTTGATGCGGAATTGGACGACCAAACCCCTGTAATAAAATATGCAGGCGACGGCGGAGAAGTTGCAGCAGTCGGCAGGGGAGATGAGCGAAAATTTTATTGTTTTGATCTGGAAGAAAAAAGATGCTGGCTATATGCTGCTGATGGCACGGCCAAAGAAGAGGTAGCCGACATCTGGGTGCTTGACCTGCGGATCGATGAGAACGGATATCTCCTGACCAATGAAAGCCAAAAAATGATTGAAGATAGATATTACGACTTTGATGGCGAAGGTCACAGCAAGCTGGTGATACTATCGATCATCTATGATGCAGATGGAAAAATCGTTTGCTATGTCGATGAAAAAGGAAATAAAGCGGCCAATGTGTTTGCTTTTGACGGCAGGTATACCTATTATTTTGGAGATGACGGGGAGCAGGTGTTCCGCCAGTGGATTGAAGAAGCAGGAAAATTCCGCTATGTAAATGATAAAGGCCGTTTGGTTGTTAATACCCAAAAGGCTGTCGGCGGGTATTATGGCGACTTTGATGCGGAAGGATATTGGACCGCGATCGAAAATACATTTTTCGAGGATGAACTGGACGATGGCACGGTTGTGAAAAAATATGCTGCCGCGGAAGGCAAGATTGCAGGAATCGGTGAAAAGGAAAACCGGCAGTATTATTGCCTTGTTCCCGCAGAAAGCGGCAGGTGCTATCTGTATTCTGCTGATGGGACCAGCCGGGAACCGGTAACTGATACCTGGATTGAGGATTTGAGGATCAATGAAGACGGTTATCTGCTGGCTGGTGTTGAAGAAGTATTGTTAGACGGAAACTATTACATATTTGACGAAGACGGGCATGGGAAGCTGATGACAAATGCTTTCATTCATGATGCGGATGGGAATATCTTGTATTATGTTGATGAAGCTGGTATCAAAGTGACCGCTGTGGAAAACAGGCTGATAGAAAATAGGTATTACAACTTTGATGAGGAAGGTATCGTCACCCTGATCACAAATTCCTTTATTTATGGCGCAGGAGGTGAGACCGTCTGTTATGTCGATGAAAACGGAGACAAAGTAACAGGCGTGAAAGAGTATCCGATTGGTGATCTGTACTATGATTTTGATGAAGCAGGCAGCGCTGTTCTGGTTACAGATTCCTTTATCCATGACGGATCAGGAAACCTTATGCACTATGTAGATGCAGAAGGAAAGAAGATCACCGACGCACAGCAGATGGAGATCGAGGGGAAATATTATAATTTTGACGAAGCAGGTTATGTCACGCTGATCACAAATTCCTTTATCTACCAGGATGGAGAAATCCTGTGCTATGTCGGTATGGATGGCGGGAAGGTGACAGAAGCAGAAGAACAGCAGGTAGGAGATTATTATTATTGTATTGATGCAGAGGGCGCAGTTACCCTGATTACAAATGCCTTTATTCACGACGGGGCCGGGAACATAATCCATTATGTGGATGCAGACGGAAAGAAAGTCACCGCAGTGTCGGAGATGCAGATTGGAGATAAATATTATAATTTCGATGAAGCAGGCTATGCTGTGATGATCGCAAATGCATTTCTTCATGATGCATCGGGGAATCCACAGTATTATCTGGACGAAAATGGCGATAAGGTGACCGACAAAAAAGAGCAGCTGATTGAGGGGAAATATTACAATATCGGTGAAGATGGTCTGGTAACGCTGATTGTCAATGCCTTTATCAAAGATGAGTCCGGGGAGTTCTCTTATTATGTGGGCGAAGACGGGATGAAGGTGACCGGAGCAGCTCAAAAGCAGATTGGAGACAAGTATTATAATTTTGATTCAGAGGGAAGGGCACAGCTGATCGTCAATGCGTTTATCCATGACGCATCGGGGAACCCACAGTATTATCTGGATGAAAACGGCGATAAGGTGACCGACAAAAAGATGCAGCAGATTGACGGAAAATACTATGATATCGATGCAGATGGCCAGGTTACGCTGATCGTCAACGCCTTTATCCGGGATGAGTCCGGGCAGATTCTATGTTATGTGGATGAAGAAGGGACAAAGGTGACAGATACAGCTGAGAAGGAGATAGAAGGAAAGTATTATAACTTTGATGCAGATGGCCGGGTGACGCTGATTAAGAATGCTTTTATCCATGATGAGGCAGGAAATATCCTGTATTATCTTGATGAGAATGGAGATAAAGTAACCGGGTTAAAAGAGCAGCTGATAGAAGGAAAGTATTACAATTTTGACGAGAACGGCAGGGCAACGCTGATTGCCAATGCGTTTATCCATGATGAGGCGGGAAACATCCTGCACTATCTCGATGAAACCGGCGAGATTGTGACTGGCGTGAAGGTACAGCTGGCAGAGGGAAAATATTATGAGATTGACGAATCCGGTTATGTTACTTTGATCAGGAACTCTTTGATTCGTGATGAATTGGGCAACATCTTATGTTATGTGGATGCAGACGGAACGAAAGTGGTCAATGCAGAAGAACTGCAGGTGGAGGACAAGTATTATAACATTGACGGAGAAGGAAATGTCATACTGATTACCAATGCGTTTATCCACGACCAGTCCGGCTATATCCTGTTTTATCTGGATGAAAACGGCGACAAAGTGACGGATCAGAAAGGACTGAAAATTGAGGGGAAATACTACGATATCAGTGTAGAAGGCTATGTTTCTCTGATAACAAGCACTTTGATTTTTGATGCGGATGGAGCAATCGTATGCTATGTCGATGAAAACGGGGCGATGGTGACGAATCGGTTCGTGGAAGTTGACGGAGTTACTCTTTATTTTGGAGAAGATGGAGCCCAGGTATTCCACAGATGGATTGAAGAAGACGGAAGATTCCGTTATGTGGACGGGAAGGGGCGCATGGTGGTAAATGACACCAGGATTGCCGGTGGATATTACGGCCATTTCGACGGAAGCGGTTATTGGACGGCGATAGAAGATGCCCTTTTTGACACCAGGCTGGATGACGGGACGGCGGTAATGAAATATGCAGGAGAAGGAGGAAAGATCGCCGGAATCGGCAATCTGCCAAATCGTCAGTATTACTGTTTTGTAAAGGAAGCGAATGGAAAGACACACTGCTACCTGTCTTCTTCCGAGGATGATTCCCTGACTGCAGAAATCATAAGGAATATCTGGATCGGCAGGCTGTGGGTGAACGAAGACGGAAATCTGAGCGTCAACGTGGAAACGCAGAAAATTGGAAACAAATATTACATGTTCGATGCCGATGGCTATAGTACGCTGATCACAAATGCCCTTATTTCCCCGGATGCAGACGTCGTGTACTACGTGGATGAAGAAGGAAATGTGGTAGTAAGCCAATATGTATCAATAGGCGGACATACGCTTTATTTTGGAGCAGACGGTGCACAAGTGTTCCACCAGTGGCTGGAAGAAGGCGGAAAGTTCCGCTATATCAACGGAAAAGGTTATATGCTGGTGGATACCGTGAAGGCAGCTGGCGGGTATTATGGCAGTTTTGACCAGGAAGGTTACTGGACTGCGATTGAACGGACATTCTTTTATACCGAGCTGGATGACGGCACCCCTGTCATGGAGTACGCAGGCAAAGAAGGCGAGATTGCAGGCATTGGAAAAGGAATGGAGAACCGTCAGTTCTATTGTTTCTTAAAAGGGACGGATGGAATGATCCGGTGTCGTCTGCTCACCGCAGGTGGAGCTGCTGTCTCGGAAGAGATGGTTGCGAATGTCTGGATTGACGATATGCGGGTGAACGGGAGTGGATATTTGATCATTTCTGCAGACGAACCGGTGGATGGAGTTTATTATCATTTTGACGAAAACGGTCACGGTACAGTGATTTCCTATCCGATCACTTATGTGCTTGACGGCGGCATCAACAGCAATGCCAATCCATCCAGCTATACAGGCGCTATGGATGCAATCGTCCTGGAAGCTCCTTCAAGAGCGGGCTATACGTTTGGCGGCTGGTACCTGGACAGTGGATTTACTGTTAAGATCACTGAGATTGCAAGCAAGAGTTATGGAAACCTTACCCTGTATGCGAAGTGGATAAAAAATTCCGAAAGCAGCAGTGGAAGTGACAGCGGCAGCAGTTCCGGAAGCAGTGGCGACAGCAATAGCAGCAATACAAGCGGTACGGTTACTGATGGTGCGGTTACCGGAGGCACAACGTCCGTGACGGTAACGGTAGGAGAAAATCAGAATGTAACTGTGCAGACGGGAGGAACAACCGTATCTGCAACCACAGCGCAGACGGCAGAAGGAAGCGTGAGCGGGAATACCATTGTGTCCACAACAGAAAAAGCATCTGTTACTGTAGCCGAGGGGCAGACTGCAGAAGTTGCTACGATTGCGGTCGGTGCAGACGGGTCTGCGAGAGCGCTTCTTGCGGCTGAGGTACTGGGAGCGGCCGTCCAGCAGAAAACGGTTGTCGTACAAGGCGTAGAAGTAACACAGAATGTGGTTGTATACGCGGATGGAACTCAGGTAACGCAGAAATCTGGCGCTTCAGAATTGGGAGGTTTTGCAGAGAATGTTGTATCTGCGGAGACGGCAATCCAGAGTGGTAGCCAGACGGTGGCGGCAGTATACAATGACAAAGTTGATATCGATCTGCAGCAATATCAGCAGGTTGGCACAGCAGTCACCTATGAGGTGGCGGCCGGAATCAATGGAGCAGTTCCACAGGTTCAGATGGAACAGACCAATTTTGCTCCGGGACAGGAGGTAACGGCGCTGATTACCGACGTGAATGGAAACGTAACGGCTGTGACTGTAGTTGTGGGAGAGAATGGTATTATTCAGTACCAGATCCCCGGCGTGAGCTGCATTGTCAGGTTGATGTGCAAGCGCTAAACATATAGACTTTTACTGGTTTTGGACTTATGATTTTAATTGACGTTCTGTTATCCCCGAAGTATACTGAGTATAGGAAAATGACAGAGAGTAACGGATTGTAAGAAAAATCAGCCGGACCGGCGGCATAGCGAGTCATCAGCGCATATGCCGCCGGTTATTTTTGGTAGCATGAGGCGGACGGCCAAAGGGGATTGGCCAGAGTCCGTAAACCAGAAAAGGAGATAGAAGATGGGATTAAAAGAATATCTGTGGAAGAACTTTCGGGCAAAGACGATTCAGATCATGATTCCAGATCCGCACTGTTATCCGATTGAACCGGATTTTACGTTTCCAAGTATTGAGTTTCAGATGAGTTTGATCGAGGAATATGCAAAGAAACAGGGGGAGGAAATCTGTTTTCTCAGTTCAGGAAAGCCGATCGTATTCCGGCTGGGGGAGCGGGATGTCTATGAGGCGGAGCCCGTCTTAGGATGGCAGAAGTATGCACAGGGGTATTCTATACATTGTTATCAGAAGATGCCGTAGAATAGAGGGAGATTGGCTTATGATCGGGCAAACGGTGACGGTAGTGGTTGATCGTCCGCTGGGGTCTTCCCATCCGGCTTATCCTGATATGGTTTATCCGGTAAATTACGGCTATGTGCCGGGGGTGATGGCTGGAGATGGGGAGGAGCAGGACGCCTATCTTCTGGGAATTGATGTGCCGGTGGCGCTGTTTACCGGTACGGTGATTGCAGTCATCCATCGTGCAGATGATACAGAAGACAAGTGGGTTGTAGCACCATCCGGGATGGTATTTACGGAGGAAGAGATTGAGAAACAAGTGAGGTTTCAGGAACAGTATTTTGTGCATGAGACAGAGGTGGGACAGATAGGAAAACCGATCGTCACCAAGAGGCTGGTGCTGAAACCGGCGCAATTGGACTTTGCTGGATTGTGTGCAGATTTTTACAGGAGAAATGCCTGTTTTTTGTCTGTGTTTGAGCCGTTGCGGGATGCGGAATTTTATAAAAAAGAAAGCCAGAAGATGATACTTTTGGAAGAAATTTCAGCGATGCGGGAGAAAACGTCGGCTTCGTTTTATATCTTTGGCAGAGAAGGGGAAGATATCCTGATTGGAAAAATTAGTTTAAACAATATGGTATGGGGGGCTTTCTGTTCCTGCCATCTGGGATATAAGATGGATGAAGCTTACACCAACCGGGGGTATATGACAGAAGCGGTGGAAGCAGTGGTCAGATATGGGTTTGAAGTACTTGGGCTGCATCGAATCGAAGCGAATGTGATGCCGGGGAATATCCGCTCGCTGCGGGTGTTGGAAAAGTGCGGATTTAGGAAGGAAGGGATTTCCAGGCGGTATTTGAAAATCAATGGTGTTTGGGAGGACCATGTGCACATGGTTGTTCTAAATGATGCAATGGAATAAGGCAGGAAAACTCCTCAGGAACAACGGCTGTGTGTGGCGGCTGCTTCTGAGGGTTTTTTATCGCAACGTTATTTTATTTCCAATCCCTCCATCTCCCAAAGGCATCCTGCGCCGCCTTTGACAGATACAAAAGCGGGAGACTTTGGGTCTGGATAAATGCGGGTGCTCATAACCGTCTCCCCATCTCCAAAGAACACCTCAACGGCAGAGGTATCGCAGATGATCCGGATCTGCCCGGGGCTGGCTGGGATGCCATCCGGGGCAGGGGAGATTCCGGCAGACGTGGCCGGGATGGCTGCGCGGCGGATGGTGCGCCCATAGCCAGGGGACTGCATGAGCGGATTTGACGGGCGTTCCTTACGGGATGGGCCGGACACAAATTCCATGGAGTATTCTCCTTTAGAGAGGGAGCAGCGGATTTGAAGACTGTCGTACAGGGTGATGACGGTGTCGCCTGCTGTCTCTTTTGTATGTGCGGGGCAGACAAGCAGATCGAATGGGGCGGCGGTCTGGATACGTCCGCCGTCCGGGATGATGTGCTTTGTACCCCGGAGTGCTTCAAGTTCGGGGACTGGCCGCTGGCATATGACACCGGCTTTGCTGGCGTAGAGTTCCCTCGGGATCGTCAGGACATGTTGCCAGCCATCTTCTGTCGTTGGATTTTTATATTCTTTTTCGATGTCCGGAAGCCCCATCCATCCAATCAGGATTCTCCGTCCCTTTTCATCCAGGAAGGTCTGCGGGGCATAGAAATCAAATCCCATATCCCACTCCCGGAATTCAGATAGTACACAGTTTTTTGTAAGTTCTCCGTTTATGACGAAATAACCGGATTGATAGACGTTTTGAAAGCGGCGGCTTTCCCGCTTTAGTCCCTGGGGGGAAATGGACAGAAGCGGGATACCGTCTACAACAAAGGCATCTGGGCATTCCCACATATAACCGAATGAATCCGGGGTGGTGATCGTGCTGTGGTAATCCCAGCGGCGGCAGTCTTTGGAATGGTAGAGCAGGACGCCGCCATAGTCGCAGGCGGGGGAAGCATCCGGGTGCTCTGTCGTCTGATTGGTTTTTTGGCTTTTTCTCAGCCGTGCGCCGAGCAGCATATAATAATCGTCGCCATCCCGCCACACTTTTGGGTCGCGGACGTGGCAGGTACAGTCTGCCGGGTAGCTGTCATTGGAAAGGAGCAGTTCCTTTTTGCCAAATTCTACGCCATCCGGGGAAGGGACAAGAACTACGTTGGCTTCGCGCCCGGCGCAGATATAGTCGAAATCGCCGGGCTGCTTTACATTTCCGGTATAAAACAGGAACAGGGAGTTCTTGTCGGTCAGTGCGCTGCCGGAGTATACGCCGTTTTTGTCAAAGGGGCGGTCCGGCAAAAGGGGCGTCCCCTGAAAGGTCCAGTGGAGGAGGTCCGGGCTGGTATAATGCCCCCAGCAGGTATTGCCGCCGCCGAAGGCATCTTCCGGGCGGTACTGGAAAAATACATGGTAGACGCCGTGAAACTGGCACAGGCCGTTTGGGTCGTTCAGCCATCCGGTGGGGGGCATCAGATGAAGCTTTGTTTTCCATCGCGTAAGGTCAGGCATGACGGTCTCCTTTCTGCGTGCACATGGTCAGGATTCCTGGTCCCGGTAGAACAAAAAGGTCAGGATAAATGCAACTCCGCCCGAGATCAGCATCAGGATCAGGTAATTTACCGTGTGGCTGGTCGTGATCAGAAAACCGAACAGTCCGGTGATTCCGTAGGCGTTGGCGGTGATTCCGGTGACGGAGGCATAGAGAGCTCCCACTGCGCCGCCCGCACATCCTGCCAGAAACGGCTTCATAAACCGCAGGTTTACGCCAAAGATGGCCGGTTCGGTGATGCCGAGGAAAGCGGAGAGGGATGCCGGAAATGCCACGGCCTTCAGTTTTGCATGTTTCGTTTTCAGGGAAAAGGCAAGGGCTGCCGCACCCTGCGCCACGTTGGCTGCAGTTGCGATCGGCATCCAGTAATTTACGCCGTCTGCGCTCAGCATGCCTGCTTCCAGTGCGTTGTACATGTGATGGACGCCTGCCACTACGGTAGGGGCGTATGCCGCTCCGCAGACTGCCGCGCCAAGGCCGAACGGGATGGCAAGGAGCATCTGCATTCCGTTTAAAACATAATTTTCCAGCGTGCTGAATATCGGTCCGAAGATGGTAAGGGTGATATAGCCTGTCACCAGCACGGTCACGAGTGGGGTGACGAACAGATCAAGCATTGCCGGTACTTTTTTGTGAAGCCATTTTTCTATCGTGCTCATAAACCATACGGAGATGACCACCGGGATGACATGTCCCTGGTAGCCGACCAGCGGAACTTCCAGCAGACCAAACCATGCGCCTGCGGTTGGAACGGACTCTGCACCGGCCACGCTCCAGGCGTTCAGCAGGTCGGGATGGATCATGATCATGCCGATGACAGCGCCGAGGAACATATTGCCGCCAAATACTTTCGCTGCGCTGACTGCGATCAGGATTGGCAGGAATACAAAGGCGGCATTGCTGAATAAGTGGATGATAGTATAGGTGCCGCTTGCCGTCATCCCCGGAAAAACTTTGGATAAGCCTTCTAAAAGTCCCATCAAAAGACCGCTTGCCACGATGGCCGGGATGATGGGGACGAATACGTCGCCCAGGGTTTTGATGGCACGCTGATACCAGGGGATTTTTGCTGCTGCTGCCTGCCTGACCTCATCCCGGGTGCTTTCCTGAATGCCGGCGAGGGCGGTGAATTCCTGGTATACGTGATTGACCGTGCCGGTGCCTATGATGATCTGCAGCTGACCGGCCGCTTCAAATACGCCTTTTACGCCGTCGATGTCTTCTAAAGCTTTCTTGTCGCATTTTTCGTTGTCGGCAATCACCAGGCGGAGTCGTGTAGCGCAGTGTGCCGCAGATACCAGGTTCTCTTTTCCTCCGATTGCTTCGCAGATGCTCTTTGCGGTTGCCTTGTAATCCATAAGATACCTCCAGTTTTATTGTTCGTTCTGTGGATGTGAAATCGGTTTCAGTTTCAACTTGCTCTCATTATAGCAGAACCCGAAGGTTCTGCCTATTGACAAAATAGAAGAAGTGGGGGAGGGAGAATTAGAAGTTTCACATAGTTTCACATCAGGAGACGGGGAGAGATGTGGATTCCCGCTCGATGATCTCATAGCCAAGCTGGATGCTCTGTCTGGCGGTGTTCTCCTGTCTCAGATAATCCAGCAAAAGTTTTGCCGCAGTTTCCCCGGCCGTCTTGTAGTAGATATGGGCGGTCGTGAGGGAAGGTGTGAGGACGCTGCTGATGCCGGAATCGCCGAATCCGGTGAGGATCAGGTCACCGGGCACTGTTTTTTGCGCCTCCCTCAGATATTGGACAGCACCGGCGGCGATGCTGTCGGTGGCGCAGAACAGGCAGTCGATCTTTGGACGGCATGCCAGCAGCTCGCGGGTCTGTTCGTATCCCGACCGTATGGTAAAATCCGCAATCCGCATATCGGCGTTTTTTGCCGGAATGTCATATTCGGAGAGCGCCTGCAAAAAGCCGTCCCTGCGGTGCTGCCCTGCGGCAATGTCCCGGGGCGTTACGCCGAGATAGCCGGGATACCTGCGCCCTTTAGAGAGCATCAGCGCCGTCAGGTCGTGTGCCGCCCTGGCGTCATCATGGCAGACACAGCTGAAACCGTCCAATTGCTGTCCCATGATCACCAGGGGGATGGAGATGCTCTTTAAGACGGCTTTGATGGCCGGAGTAAAGATCGTTGCGATAAAAATGATGCCGTCCACGCTGTTTTCCCGGAAACTGTCCAGATAAGCCACCTCCCGTTCGGGATTGTTGGAGGTGTTTGCAAGGAGGAGCTGGAAACCGGCGTCTGCAAGGACTTCACTGATGCCTGCCACCATGCGGCTGACGGATTCGGAATGGATCTTTGGGATGACGACTCCGATAAATTTGCTTTTTTTTGACCGCATCAGCCTTGCCTGGGTGGACGGCTTATATCCGGTCTGGCGGATGACCAGCTCAATCTGCTTTTGTTTCTCGGCGCTCAGATAACCGTTGTTTAAATAACGGCTGACGGCAGATTTGGACACGCCTGCCAGCTTTGCGATATCATTGATATTCATAGGTTTCCTCCTTGGTAAAGTGAAACTGATTTCATATTGATTATAGCATGGGAGCGGGGAGCGCTGTCAAGGCGGTCAGCCGGGATGGAAAAATCTTTCAGAAATATGTCATCTTCTTACGATAATATTAACCGTATTGACCTTCGAACAATTCCAAGGTTTACAATCCCTTTTATAGAAGACAAAATTTTCCATACAAGGGGGATATTTCGATGAGAAGAAAGCATTTTGCAATAGCAGCCCTGGCGCTGGCTTTATCGGCGGGAAGCGCGCTGACGTCTTTTGCCGGTTTCGTAAAGACTCCGCAGGGGGTAAAATATCAGTGGGGACCGAACAACTACTGCACCGGCAACTGGGTGCGTTACCAGGACCACTGGTATTATTTTGGGGATGACCAGCTCTTAAGAACGGGTTGGATCCAGAGGGATAATACCTGGTATTTTGCGGCTGATACCGGGGAACTGCAGGCGGGGATCATGAAGATCAACGGCAATGTGTATTATTTTGATTCCGGAAGCTGCAAGCTTCATGAGGGATACCTTACTTATGACGGAGTTACCTACAACTTTACCGACAGCGGTACGACGACGGAAGGTCCGTATGTGTATACCGAGTGGAACAGCGACGGAAGCATCCGCAGAGGGACCAAGTTCGGCCCGCGTTATTAATCTTATAATGTTTCAAACACTCCGCAGCCTGAGGCGCACTCTCCTGGCTGCGGGGTGTTTTGGTTTTACGGGAAAGTGTGTCCTGTGGAATCAAAAGTGTTCCGCGAGAAAAGGCTTGATAGGAGCAGGGGGCGGATGGTACAATTAAGACAGCAAAATATCCGTATATTTTTACGGAAAATGCGGGGTGGAGTTATGAAGACGATCATTGTGGACGGCAGCAAAGCCGCGGGGGAGCGGCTGAGGAAAGAGTGCCTGCTTGTGCCGGAAATTGACGTGGAGGAAATTTTTACGGATTCCTCCGAAGCTTTGGATTATGTGGTTTCAAACAGGGTGGAGTTTGTCTTGATGGAAGTGGAACTGGAGCCGATGAACGGGATCGAACTGGCAAGGAAGATGCGCGCGGTTTATCCCGATATGATCATCATCTTTGTCACCGCTCAAAGCGGGTATATGCTGGAGGCGCTGCAGGTCAGGGCGGATTATTTTGTGATAAAGCCTTATGAGGAGGACGATATCCTGGATGCCCTGAACCGGGCAAAGCTTTTGGCAAAGCGGCTTCACAAGCGGATCTATATCCGCACATTTGGGCGGTTTGATGTGTTTATTGATGGAAAACTGGTTAATTTCCCCAACGCCAAGAGCAAGGAGCTTCTGGCTGTGTGCGTGGACCACATGGGCGGGGATGTGAGCATGGAGGAGGCGATCGACAAGCTGTGGCCGGACCGCGACTATGACAACCGGGTCAAAGCGCTGTACCGGAAGGCGGTGATCGGGATTCACCATCTGCTGGAATCTTACGGTGTGCCGGAGGTGTTCTGCAACCACCGCGGGGGCTGTTATCTGATGAAGGAGACGGTGGAGTGCGATTTCTTTGATTATTTGGACAATCATGCGGGGCAGGATGCGCCGTGCAACAGGGAATACATGTTTGAGTACAGTTGGGCGGAGGAGACGAATGCCTGGCTGCAAAAAAAGAATTAAATTTTTCTTAAGCTGAGGGTAAAAATAGGTGTGAAAGTTGCAGTTTGGTTGCACACAGAACGATATACTATACACAGAACAATTACATATCCGGCAAAGCTAATGAAAGTTAGTGACGCAAAGCTATAGGGTCTAAATCAGATACGATATGACAGCCAGTTGCCCGCACACCATCTTCCTTTTAGGGGGATTTGTGTCCGGTCCATATGATAAGCGCATCCGTGCACCTGTCTGCAGACATAAGCAAGCAGCTCTGATTTTGATTCAGGGCTGTTTTTTGTTTCAAAAAAGTGTGTCCTGTGAAACAGATAAATGTGCCGGGAAGATGTATTTTGGATGGCTGTCTCTATCTGGCAAGCAGCCAAAAACGAGGAGAAAGGAGAGAAAAGAAGGTGAAAGAAAAGGCTGGATGGCTGCAATGGATCACGACGGCCATCGGTGTGGCGCTGTGCGTAATATTTATCCCGCTTCTCCTGATCAATGTTACGCTGATCGTGAAATCTTATACGAATCCGAATCAGGTGCCGGACTTTATGGGATATAAACCGTTTATTGTCCTGTCCGGTTCTATGGAGCCGGAGATCATGACCGGCGATATGGTGCTCGTCAAGAAGACGGATGCCGGGAACTTGCAGAAGGGGGATGTGATTTCCTACAAGAGCGGCGAAGCGGTCATCACCCACCGGATTGTCGATGTGACAGCCGAGGATGGGGAGGTCCGCTATGTGACACAGGGAGACGCCAATGACAGTCCCGATCAGACTATGGTACGGCCGGCGGATGTGGAGGGAATCTACAGGCGGCGGATTCCGGGCATGGGGAAGGCGGCGATGTTTATGCAGACGACTACAGGCATGATCATTTTTGTAGTCTGCCCGCTGCTTTTATTCATCGTCTGGGATATCATCCGGCGGAAGCTGGAGGGCAGGAAGGAAGCGTCCAGGGCGAGAGAACTGGAGCTGGAGTTGGAGCGGCTGAAAGCCGAAAAGGGTTGAGAGCGTTTTGTGCATCAAAACATAAAAATGAAAGAAAGAAGGATAAGAGGTATGAAGAAGAGTATTTTTTCAAAAGTTGGGGCGGCAGCAGTGGTTTTGACGTTGGTAACGGCAAGTCTGGTTGGGGGGACGTTTGCGAAGTATACGAGTACGGTTACTGCTACTGGAAAAGCAACCGTTGCGAAATGGGCAGTCGCAATGAAAGCAAATGATCAGGCAATTGAAGGAAATAAGTTTGAGTTTAGTTTGGTAAATAAAAATCCGAATGCTGTTACTGCAACTGACAAAATCGGCCCAGAATCCTATGGAGAAATCAATATGACAGTTGATGGAACTGGTTCAGAGGTTGGCTTTAAATACGAAATTATTTTTGATGTGACGAACTTGGGGGGTGTTCCGATTAAGTTTTATTCAGATGCTACGATGGAAACAGAACTTACGTATACAGCAAATAAGGCAACGATGGAAGGTACAGTAGCTCAAGGTGCCATTACTCCCCAAAATAAAACAGTATATTGGAAATGGGTTTCACAAGATGATACAACAGATACAGGTCTTGGAACAACTCCTATTACTGGAACAATAGGGGTGACGATGACAGCCAGCCAGCTAATTGAAACTGCGACCCAGCCGACAAACTAATCTACATCCAAAGGGCTTGAACCGCATCCGCGGTTCAGCCCCCGGCAGAGGGCAGCCTGTGCCTGGGTTGCTTTCTGCCGGAGGCTGAACAGGGAAACGATGCTTCACAAAACAAGGGAACAGAGGAGGCAGACCACATGCCGGATGATGGAAAAAAACCACTCCGCCGCAGCGCTGATCCGGGGCGGAGAGAGAAAAAACTGTGGATATTCCTGCCGATCCTTCTGGTGTTCGTATCCATCACGTCCTTTCTTGCCGGAGTCAGAATCGGCCGGGATACCGAGTATCATCTGGGGCAGATGAAAGACACCATCATCCTGTCGCCGGAGGGGGAGAAAGTGGATGAAAACCATATCGATTTCAGCGGGCAGATTCATAATCCGGACGGCACTCCATGTGTCGGTCAGCTGGTAGAACTGCACAGTGCCCCCATGCGGACCAGAACGGATTCCGATGGGGTTTTTTATTTTGCAGGTGTTGAAGTGGGGGACCATCATCTGATCTTGCTGGATGAGAGGGGGCAGACCGTCAGCCAGATCGCCGTCCGCATTGAGCGGGACAGCACGATTTCCCAGGGCGCTGTGGAGCATTCTGAACAGACCGTTCATCTGGGGGTATCGGACAGGGCGGTTGGTTTCCACATTCATATCCATTTGGACGAAGAAAACCGCATGTATGTAGAGCCGGAGATCTACACCAGAAACGCCGGGGATACCTTTCGTGACACGGCGGGAAATGCAGTATCTGTAAAGGAAAAGAGCGGAAACCAGAAACCGGAATCGCCTGTACCGGAATCAGGCGAAGGTCTGGTCGATCAGGACCATATTCAGGAAGAGGAGCGGGAGGAGACCAGGCAGGACAGCAGCCAGGATGAGAGCAGGGAGAGCTTTCCGGCAGCGGAAGAGACGACAATGGGAACGCCGGTGGAGAGCAGGCCCGGAGAGACCCAGGGGAGCGGCGGTGGCGCATCCGGTGGTGCAGGTTCTGCTCCATCTAAGCCGGGTGAGCCGACAGACCCGCTGGATGTCAGCGTTCAGGAAAAAGGCGGTCCGGTATGGACCCAGAATACCAGAATCAGCTTGTTTGCCGACAGGACAGGAGCAGGCATCGACCGAAAGCTGATGCCGGGATCGAAGGGAACGTATGGATTTTATGTGAGCAATCGGAATGATTATCCGATCATTTACCGGATGAAGATATCGGCGCCGGAAGGGCAGCTTCTGCTTCCACTGCGCTACC
The DNA here is from genome assembly GCA_030825115.1 of Lachnospiraceae bacterium. Classification (GTDB taxonomy): domain Bacteria; phylum Bacillota; class Clostridia; order Lachnospirales; family Lachnospiraceae; genus Brotaphodocola. Next base: position 4,413 of record JAPJQL010000048.1, on the reverse strand, counting down.
GTCTGAAATCCGAAGGGAACTACCTCTGCGGAGACAGCAGGATCTGGCTGACGGCAGAACAGCTTGCCACCACCCTTATCAAACAGGGGGCGGGGATGGAGAAGGAATATCTGCTGGAATGGCAATGGCTGTTCGACGGGGGTGACGATGCTTATGATACCAGGATCGGAACGTCGGACAATCTGGAATATCAGGTGATCGTGACGATCATCATCGAACAGGTGTAGTTGTGTGCCAAAGATAGAAAAAGGACATCGTAAGGAGAAAAGCCAAATGAAACGAATGGGAACGGTTCTGCAGGGAGCAGTGTTTCTGCTCCTTGCTGCAGTGATTGCCATGAACGGAGTGCTGTTAGTGAAACGGCTTGTGTACAAGGAAGAACTCCCGTCGGTATTCGGATGTTCGGTTGTGACAGTGCTGTCCGGCAGCATGGAACCGGAATTTTCGCCGGGAGATATGCTGGTGATTAAAAGGAAGGATGACTATCAGGTTGGAGATATTGTGACCTATGAGCAGCAGGGATCTTTTATCACCCATCGGATCATTGAACAGGATGAAACCGGTTTTTTGACCAGGGGAGATGCCAACAATGCGCCGGACGGCATGAGGATCCGGTACGCAGATATCTATGGCGCGCTTTGGATTATATTGCCGGGGCTGGGAAATGTGGCATTGTTCCTCAAATCCCCTCTGGGGGCCCTGGTGCTGATCGTGGCGTTTATGCTTCTTGTTGAGCTGTCGTTTCGGCATGATAAGAGAAAGGAAAAATAATCCGGGAGGAGAGGGACTGACATGCCTGATTTATATAGAAAAAAGCATGAAGAACCGCGCAGACAGCCGCAGAAAAAACGGCTGCCTCTGACTCTGTGGCTTTTTTATCTTGGAATCTTATGCATGAGCCTGACCGGGGTTACCTTTTCCAGGTATTCTACCGTGGTCCACGGCACGATCAGCGTGCAGGTGGCGGCAGCTTATCAGGCTGTTTTTCTGGATGAGGACGGAGCCACGGAGGTGGCGTCGTTTCAGGTGTACGAGGGCCAGCGGCTTTTGGGGGCGCCGGATTTGAACGTCTGTGAGGCGATGCTGTATGATGACAGCGTGATGGACAGCGGCGACTATATCTATTCCGATGAGGACACGGTGTACCGTGTATTTCTTGGCTGGAGCCTGGATGGGGTAAATGTGATCGACCCGACAAAGATTGAGATCGATCAGGACATTGCTTTTATCGCGGTCTATGAGATTCTCCCGGATCTGTCAGACCTGGCGACCCCGTCGGATGCTACACCATCGGACGCCACGCCTTCCAATGCGACGCCATCCAATGCAGTATGAGCCATTACCGGGTCAGGGCAAAATCTCAGCCCTGACCTTTTTTGCTTGCAATTATCGGTTGATTCCCCCATAATAAATAATGTATGGAACGATGAGAAGGAGGATAAAACATGGGCGGGAAAAAACTTGGGTTTGGGCTTATGCGGCTGCCACAGACAGATCCGGACGATCCAAAGAGCATCGATATGGAGCAGCTCTGCCGGATGGTAGACGCATTTTTAGAGCGGGGGTTTACGTATTTTGATACGGCTTATATGTATCATCTCCACCAGAGCGAGACTGCGATAAGAGAGGCGTTAATAAAACGTCATGACCGGAACAGTTTTACGATCGCCACCAAGCTTCCGATCTCATTTTTGAAAGAGCGGGAGGATGTGGAGCGCATCTTTTTGGAACAGCAGGAAAAATGCGGGGTGGACTGGTTCGATTATTACCTTCTTCACAATGTCAACCGCGGCAACTATGGGCTGATCGAGGAGTTTGACTGTTTTTCTTTTATATCCAGGATGAAGGCGGAGGGAAAGGTGAAGCATATCGGCTTTTCTTACCATGACTCTGCTGCATTATTAGATGAGATCCTGACGGATCATCCCGAGGTGGAGTTTGTCCAGCTTCAGATCAATTATATCGATTGGGAAGATGACGGGATCCAGTCCCGCAAATGCTATGAGACGGCAGTCCGGCATGGAAAGAAAGTCATCGTCATGGAGCCGGTGAAGGGAGGACGTCTGGCCAATGTGCCAAAGGATGTGGAGGCTTTGTTCAAAGATATGCATCCGGAGATGTCCGTGCCGTCCTGGGCGATCCGGTTTGCGGCGAGCCTGGACGAGGTCATCATGGTGCTCAGCGGAATGTCCAATATGGAACAGATGCTGGACAACATGAGTTATATGGAGGAACTCACTCCTTTGTCCGACGCGGAGCAGGAGCTTGTGGTCCGGGCGGCAGCGCAGATCCGCAGCGCCACGGCGATCGCGTGTACGGCGTGCCGCTATTGTGTGGATGGCTGTCCGAAGCATATCGCTATCCCGGAATATTTTGCACTTTATAATGCCGATAAGATGGAGATGAACCAGGGGTCGAATACGCAGGAAATCTACTATGAGCACTACACCCTGGCCAACGGAAAGGCATCAGACTGCATCGGATGCAGGAAATGTGAAAACAGCTGCCCGCAGCATCTTCCGATCGTGGAGTATTTGAAGCAGGTGGCAGCGTGCTTTGAAAAGGAAGCCTGACGTCAGGGATTGGGCAGGAGAAGGAGATATAAGACGTGATGCGGTTTGCAACGATCGGAACGAATTTTATAACGGAATGGTTTTTAGAGGCGGTGAGCCGCTGTGAGGATATGGTTTATACGGCGGCATACTCCAGAAAGGAAGAGACGGCGGCGGCATTTGCAAGGAAACACGGCGCCGGGCGCTGGTGCACGGATCTTGAGGAGCTGGCCAGGGCGGATGACGTGGACGGGGTCTATATCGCAAGCCCCAACAGCCTTCACTGCGAGCAGGCGATCTTGATGATGCAGCATGGAAAGCATGTGCTGTGTGAAAAAGCAGCGGCGAGCAACAGCCGGGAGCTGGGAGAGATGCTTGATGCCGCCAGAAAAAACAAGGTGGTGTTTTTAGAAGCGATGCGCCCTGTATTTGACCCTGGTTTTGCCGCTGTCCGGGACAACCTTCCAAAGCTTGGCAAGATCCGCAGGGTCAGTTTCCAGTTTGCAAAATATTCTTCACGGTATGACAGGTTTTTAGAAGGGATCGTGGAGAATGCCTTTAACCCGGCGTTATCCAACGGCGCTCTGATGGATATCGGGGTATACTGCGTGCACCCGTTGGTCAAACTGTTTGGACCGCCCGGGAAGATCCATGCAGAAGCGTTGATGCTTCCCGGCGGGATTGACGGGGCGGGGACGATTCTGGCGCAGTACCCGGAGATGATGGCGGACATCTTGTACTCCAAGATCTGTGACAACTGTCTTCCAAGCCAGATCCAGGGGGAACGGGGGACGATGCTGATCCGGGACATTCCGAACCCCACGGACCTGACGATCCAATACCGCAATGGGGAAGCAGAAACGATCCATATCGAAAAAGAGGGCATCAACATGATATATGAGGTGCGGGAGTGGTGCAGGCTCATCAGGGCCGGCCTGTCCGGCGAGGAGCATAACCGCTGTTCGGTCATGGCGATGGAAGTGATGGACGAGGCAAGGCGGCAGACCGGGCTTTTGTTTCCGGCGGACCGGGTCTTGAAAGACCGGGACACAAATCTTTTCATGCAGGAGTAAAGGGCCATGACGATAAATGAAGCGTTTCAGATTTCTGATATTCTGCGCCAGGCAAGTCCTTCCAGTCAGGCAGAGATTGCCTCTTTTGCGTTTATCAGGCGGTATGAACGGGGGCAGCATGTGTTTTTTGACCAGGAGGAAGTGAACTGTTTTTATATTCTTCTGGAAGGGATAGCGTCTCTCTATAAGACAAATTCTCTGGGGGAGAAAAAGGTTATCTTTATCTACGGTCCGGGCAGCCTGCTCAATGAGGTGACGATGCAGGAGCTTCCGGCTTCCATCAACTGTGAAATCCGGGAGGAGGCGCTGGTGCTGGTCCTGCCGAAGGTTCGTTTCTGGTATGTGCTTGAGCGGGACGGAGCGCTGACCCGCGCGGTCATGGAGTCCATGTCTTTAAAGATCCGCCGGCTTTACCGGCAGCTGAAAAATACGACCAATGCCTTAAGCGGGGAAAAACGGCTGGCGGCAAAGCTTTATAAGCTGGCGAAGGATCATGGCATTGCCGCAGGGGACGAGATTGAGATCAGCATGAACTTAAGCATCACCTATCTGGCGGAGATGGTCGGCTCTAAGCGGGAGACGGTATCCAGGCAGATGAAGAAACTGACAGAGATGGGACTGATACGGATGGAGAAGAACCGGGTGTTTGTCCCTGATCTGAAAAAATTGAGCAAATATTTTCGGGAGCCGTGATTATCATCACGGCTTTGTTTCTATTTTCTGTTATAGTTAAAATCCCGTTTTCAACACTTGAAATGATTAACAAAGCCGGAACTCCTTGAGAAATA
>JAPJQL010000047.1 GCA_030825115.1 Lachnospiraceae bacterium | reverse complement strand
GTCGCCGCCTGCGTGGCGGTGTGGATTGAAATTCCTCATGCCGGACGAAGGTGTTCGCCCGGCATTGGTCGCCGCCTGCGTGGCGGTGTGGATTGAAATACCTGTGATTTTGCTTCCGTCCGGAAAGGTAATGTCGCCGCCTGCGTGGCGGTGTGGATTGAAATAATGAATGCTGGATATGCGTCGGATGGTGTCAAAGTCGCCGCCTGCGTGGCGGTGTGGATTGAAATGAATATATACCACGCGAAGACGCCGGCACCGAGGTCGCCGCCTGCGTGGCGGTGTGGATTGAAATAGCTTGTCACTTATGGATTGATGCAGAATCCGAGTCGCCGCCTGCGTGGCGGTGTGGATTGAAATGTTTTCGGAATTGCCTTATATGGGATATTTGAAGTCGCCGCCTGCGTGGCGGTGTGGATTGAAATCTGCATGATCAAGGCAGGGCTGCGTATGTCAGCTGCGTCGCCGCCTGCGTGGCGGTGTGGATTGAAATCAATACACTATTGTCCTATATGTGGGAGAAAATTGTCGCCGCCTGCGTGGCGGTGTGGATTGAAATTCTTCCAGGCGCGGTGCATACCCTCCTTCTGAGGTCGCCGCCTGCGTGGCGGTGTGGATTGAAATTCATCCTCGATATCACTGTTTATAAAAACATACTTGTCGCCGCCTGCGTGGCGGTGTGGATTGAAATTACATTCCGGCTCGAAATTGCCAGATATGGCATTGTCGCCGCCTGCGTGGCGGTGTGGATTGAAATGTCATGGACTTGATGAGTTTTTCCAGATTCTTGGTCGCCGCCTGCGTGGCGGTGTGGATTGAAATATACAAAAAATCCAGCCAAATCACATATTCGTACGTCGCCGCCTGCGTGGCGGTGTGGATTGAAATACCATCCTTCTCAACCGCATTCCTGGCATCCACCGTCGCCGCCTGCGTGGCGGTGTGGATTGAAATCACACACGCCAACTCACTCCGCGGTTGGCTTGCGGTCGCCGCCTGCGTGGCGGTGTGGATTGAAATAAGTTTACATCCCCCGGAAACCCAGGAGTGCCTGGTCGCCGCCTGCGTGGCGGTGTGGATTGAAATACTCAATGCATATGTAAATGCGCTAATTGAATCTGTCGCCGCCTGCGTGGCGGTGTGGATTGAAATATCAATACTGTGGGGAAGCAGAATTGTCTCCTTATGTCGCCGCCTGCGTGGCGGTGTGGATTGAAATAATCCGGCGAACACCAGAATCAAGCGCAGGATACAGTCGCCGCCTGCGTGGCGGTGTGGATTGAAATAGGCTGTTGATTATATCAGCCGCAAGACTGGCAACGTCGCCGCCTGCGTGGCGGTGTGGATTGAAATCATAGTTTTATGCTGGTTATTGGTATCCATTTATGTCGCCGCCTGCGTGGCGGTGTGGATTGAAATTTCATGTTGGTGACAAGGTTGAGGTCTTTTACAGTCGCCGCCTGCGTGGCGGTGTGGATTGAAATCGCACAAATACTGATTTAAACAGGCATCACAATCAGTCGCCGCCTGCGTGGCGGTGTGGATTGAAATTCTGCAGGTGAAATGTGTTACTATTTCGCAAAAGTCGCCGCCTGCGTGGCGGTGTGGATTGAAATAATATCTGGTAAATGAGTTGTTGCCGACTTTCACGTCGCCGCCTGCGTGGCGGTGTGGATTGAAATCCGTTTGATACAGGCAACCTGCAAAACGAAAGCACCGTCGCCGCCTGCGTGGCGGTGTGGATTGAAATTTCCAGTCGCTTCGGTCAAACGTGGTATGTATCTGTCGCCGCCTGCGTGGCGGTGTGGATTGAAATCACCTACGCACCAAGCGCGTCGAGTACTGGGGCGTCGCCGCCTGCGTGGCGGTGTGGATTGAAATCTCTGGTTCCGGTTCCGGCTCCGTAAGACCATCCGTCGCCGCCTGCGTGGCGGTGTGGATTGAAATCCCTTTGCGGTGGGGAACCGGCAGACGTTTTATGGTCGCCGCCTGCGTGGCGGTGTGGATTGAAATATATAACCCAATCGCATGGATGCCGCTGCCGGAGTCGCCGCCTGCGTGGCGGTGTGGATTGAAATACAGGGACTGGGATTACAGGCACAAGCACAACAGCGTCGCCGTCTGCGTGGCGGTGCGGATTGAAATATCAGACCGGATCCCGATGTCTGCTGCAGTCCTGTCGCCGTCTGCATTGATATACTCTGGGGGACCATATAATAAAGTTATCCTCGCTAATTTTATAATTACCTGATTTTTGTAAATAAAATGAACAAATAACCTAAAACAGCAAATCAATTAAGTTTTAAAATCAAAAAGATATTGATGAGTTCAACACAATGTTATAATATAAATATAGTTTTACGGTAAATCCAAAACTACAAGAGGAGAACTGATGGCTGGTGGCAAATGCGAAAATTGGACACTGGAGGAATTATCCAATGCCTTAATGGATATGCATAAAGAAAATAAAAGGATAGTTGTCCTATGTTTCAGCGTGGAGAACGTTGGAAAAAATCACAAGAATATAAGTCCATAGATTCTTAAGGCTATGTATGAGGATGGCAATTATAGTCGGTTTTCAGGTCAGTGGATGGAAAACAGACATACATTCTCTAAGAACCTGGATCAGCATTATGTGTATAATATTATCATAAATTATTGGAGGGAGGGCGGGACAAGCAAGATACATAGTGCGGAAAAAGGATACCGCTACATGACGGAACTGGTCGGGCGTGCCTGGATTGTCGCATTGGATGACTTTTTTGAATGGTTTATGCTCCGGGCTGAGAAGCGGAATATTGCAAATCCGAAGGGGGAAGAATATGTGGTGCTGAATTGTATTTATCTGAATACATTTACAGCAATGGAGACAGGCTGCCAATCAGCTGCATTGCCAACCTCTGTTATTTGCTGGAATTAGTATTTTGCTTATATTAATTTAGAAGCGGTGGATTCTTTATGGATGCAAGGACGAGTCCACTATGATCAGGATGCCTGTAGAGATTATCGAAGAAACGGATGTAACCCAATATTTAATTTGACAACAAGGAGAGGCTATGTGGAATTATACAAAATGCACAGAAAAAGACAGGGAAGAAAAGCTGCAAAAACTGACAGCCGCATTTGAGGAGGAGGCGGACTGCCTGAAATATTTATCGAAGGTACAGGGATGCATTAACAGTACACAGGCGACCATAGTTCTGCTTCAGGATGTGGAAGCCAATATCCTGATTGAGATGGACTATGTTCCGGTGAATAATTATATATTTCATGTGGTGAGTATTGAAAAAAATGGCATTAAAAAACAGGGACTGCCCTGTGGTTCGATTAAGCAGGTGGTAAATCAATTCAGGCTGCAATTAAATGAAGGGAAGTAGGGTAGCGGCTCTGTTAAGGTATGATTCTTCTGCAAACAAATGCAGGAGAGACCGATCATGATAAGCTACGCGCCATTTTGGAATACCATGAGAGCCAGAAAAATGACCCAGTACCGACTGATCAAGGAACATGGCATAGACTGCAGCCTGCTGCACCGCCTCCGCCATGACAGGTACATCACCCTCTATACGATAGAGAAGCTTTGCAGGATACTTGACTGCCGGGTGGAGGAGGTCGTAGAATTAGCTGATGAGTGATGAAAGAGTAAAACCGTGTTGAAAAGATATCCGTTGAAACAAAAAGCCTTGAACTATGCGTATTGAAAGGAAAAACACGCATATTCAAGGCTTTTTCATAAGTGGAGCTGAGGGGAATCGAACCCCTGTCCGAAAACCAATTCCCTGTTCTTCTACTATCATAGTCGGTTATTTGACATTCCCTCTGCCGCACGGGAACAGACACTCTTGCGGTTTCAGTAGCTTCATCATACGCCCATACACGCAAAGCTTAGTGTATGTCGTTTCTCACATCGTCGATGCCAGGTTCTTAATGTGTGAGTGCACTAAGGCTGACAGCAGCCATTAGGCTGCGTATGCTAAATTATCTTCAGCGTTTAATTTTAATTTTGCCATTTAACGCATTGCATGCGGATAGCTTCACCAGCTGCATGACCCCCGTCGAAACCAGTACAACCCCTCACTGGCTCACCGTGACTCATCGGTGGATTTTCATTGTAACACCCAGGCGGATATCTGTCAACCCACTGCTTTATGAATATTTTTTGATTTTGTCCATATAATGGTAATATGTGGTGCGGGGTGTCAAAGCACGATATAAAATACTGAAAAAGGAGAATTACAGGCATGGCAAGAGGCGTAAGAAAGACAGTACTGGAGAAATTGCAGGAGGAACTGGTATCAACCAGAGAAGCGGTCGGACAATATGAAAGCTGTCTCAAAACCCTGCGGGAAAAAGAGCGGATGCTTCAGGAGCAGATTGAAGTGGAGGAACTAAAATCACTGTCGGGGATGTTGAAGGAGCAGAACCTGACAGTAGATGATTTGAAAGACATCATTGGACAATATCAGGAGAATATGAACCAGGAGCAGAGTGCATAAAACTCTGCTCTTTTTTTGAGTCCCCTTTTTAACGGCTGATCCGACGATTGCAAAAAAAGAAAAACAGCGTTACAATAAAATGACGTACAAAAATCACGTAAAAACAGATAAAAAGATACAGAGGAGATTACCATGAGTCATACATCTGGTGGGGCGAAGAACGACTTTTCACAGGGAAGCATTGTTATGAACATTCTGAATCTGGCTGTGCCGATGACATTGGCTCAGCTGATCAATGTGCTTTACAATATCGTAGACCGTATTTACATAGGGAGGATACCGGACCATGCCACGCTGTCGCTGACCGGGCTGGGTCTGTGCCTGCCGATCATCTCTATGGTCATGGCATTTGCCAATCTGTTTGGCATGGGCGGTTCTCCGCTTTGTTCTATCGAGCGGGGGCGCGGCAATGAAGAAGAGGCGGAGTGGATTATGGGGAATTCGTTTTACCTGATGCTCATCTTTGGCGTAGGGCTGACGGTTCTGGGTCTTGTTTTTAAACGGCCGATGCTGTATCTGTTTGGCGCCAGCGACCAGACATTTCCTTTTGCCGACAGTTATGTGAGCATTTATCTGCTGGGCAGTGTGTTTGTGATGATCGGTCTTGGAATGAACAGCTTTATCAATGCCCAGGGGTTTGGCAGAGTGGGAATGATGACTGTGCTTTTGGGGGCTGTCACAAATATTGTACTGGACCCGATTTTTATCTTTGCCCTTGGAATGGGAGTCCGCGGAGCGGCTCTGGCGACAATTATCTCGCAGGGGCTGAGCGCGGCATGGATCATCCGGTTTCTGACCGGACCAAAGACCATCCTGAAACTCCGGCTTTCCTGTATGAAGCTTGAGAAGATCCGTGTGAAAAATATCGTAACCCTTGGTTTCTCCGGGTTCACGATGTCTATCACCAACAGCCTGGTTCAGATTGTCTGTAATGCGACCCTGCAGCAATGGGGCGGCGATCTGTATGTGGGCGTGATGACCGTGATCAATTCAGTGCGTGAAGTGGTGTCTATGCCGGTGCAGGGAATCACCCACAGCGCCCAGCCGGTTATGGGCTTTAATTATGGGGCAGGAGAATACAGGCGGGTGAAAAAGGCAATCGCCTTTACTTCTGTCACGGCGATTGTCTATACGACCGTTGTCTGGATGATGGTACACGGATATCCCGAGTTTTTCATCCGCATCTTTAATCAGGATGCAGATCTGGTGGCTGCAGGGATTCCGGCGATGCAGATCTATTACTTTGGTTTTTTCCTGATGTCGCTGCAATTTTCCGGTCAGGCGGTGTTTGTTGCTCTGGGGAAGGCAAAACAGGCAATCTTCTTTTCCATTTTCCGGAAGGTGGTTATTGTGGTTCCGTTGACTTTGCTGCTGCCAAGATTGTGGAACCTGGGAATAAACGGAGTTTTTGCAGCGGAGCCGATTTCCAATCTGATCGGCGGCGCAGCATGTTTTGGAACGATGCTGGTGACGCTTTTACCAGAGCTGTCTGCGCAGGATAAGAAAGCGGCAAATCCGGGGCACGGGAAAAACAGTTGACAGATAGCTAAAATTTAGGGATAATAATTAATAAATTCTTAAGAATAAACTAATTTTTATCCGAGGTATTTATGAAAAAACGAAGGGGATACAAAAAAGGAATCTGTCTGGGGTTGGCCGCAGGTCTGACGCTTGCAGCTTGTTTTGCTCCACAGGCAGCGGTATCGAAGTTACCTCCGTCCTATCTGAAATCGGTTACTTACGTTTCGGATGCGTGGGTGATCAATTTCTGGAACACGGAAAGCGACCATATGGATGAGGAGCTGGCGCAGATTGCAGCAGATGGGTTTAACAGTATTATCCTGGTGATACCGTGGCGGGAATTTCAGCCGGGAACGAGCCCTGTGTCCTACAACCGGTATGCGTTTGAGAAGCTGGACCGGATCATGCGCGCGGCCGAAGAGCACGGGCTTTGGGTCGAGCTGCGCGTGAGCTATACCTGGGATTATTACGGAGAAGAAGAGTCCCGGCTCCGGTTCCAAGAGATGCTTGGGGATGAAAAACTGGAACAGGCATGGCTGGATTATGTGGAGAGATTGTATGTGACGGCATCTGCATATCCAAACTTTCACGGCGGTTTTATCACCTGGGAGGATTTCTGGAATTATATGGAAGATTCTACCTATTTTGGGACGGGGAAGGAGAGCAGGGATGAAGCACAGCGGATTGGATTTACGGATTATCTGGAACAGCATTACACGTTGGAAGAGGTCGTCGAGTATTATAAGCCGGTAAAGCCGTTTACTTCCTATCGGGACATCTATATGCCCCAGAAGACCAGTCCGGCGTATAAACTGTTGTTTGAGTTTTATGATGCGTATCTGATGCGGCTCTTGCATGCGGCACAGCAGGTGTTTCCGAACCTTTCCATGGAAGTGCGCCTGGATGTGGACCCGGTGAGCGGAAAGCACGGGGGAACGGTAGGAGCCCATCATTTTCGGACCTTTCCCTGCGGGAATTCGGACCACACTTCTCTGATGTACAGCGTGTCGATGGGACAGGAGAATAAAGGAGAAACGATCAGCGCGGCGACGGCACTGGCTGCGATGGACAGTCAGTTGAATTTGGTTAAGATGTACAATGGCGGGAAGCCGATTTATATTGAGCAGCTCCTCTATACGGATTCCACGGAGGAATTCTCCCATAACGCCCAGTTGGAGGAGTCGGAGGTGAACCTGTTCATCACGTCGCTTCCTGATATCCTGCGGAAATATACGAATGGATATGGGGTTTGGAGCTACTGGAATTATACGAACAATCCGCTTTATAACAGCCAGTTTGCACTGGATGAGCGGGGCTGGGACACCAACCGGGCAAAGGTTGTGGAACGGGACGGCAGCAGGCAGATGCGGATTGGCAGCGGCGGGCAGATCAGCCAGAAGATCGGCAGCAGGATTACCGGGAAGCTTACACACAGCAACCATGTCCGTTTTACTGCGGACAGTGATGCCCCGGCGACGATTACGGTAAAGCTCGGCAGGGTGACCAAGGAAGTGCAGGTGAACGGCAGGGGGCAGTTAGACCTGGATTTTGGACGGCTGAATTATGACAAAGTAGAATTCCGGGCGGGAAAGGAAGTCTACGTGGACAATATCCATGTCTATAACTTTGTCCAGGATGGGAAACTTCACGACCTGGATAATGATGAGTTGGGCAGTATATGCGCGATCAGGACATTAAATGCATCGATCGACTGACCGGGCTTGACAAATCGGACAGCCGTGATATAATCAGAGACAGATATGAATGAGATATCGACAACACGTTGAGGAGACGAGTACCTTGCCGGAAGCGTACAGAGAGAGGTGCAGATGGTGGAAGCACCTTACGGGGAAGAGAAGGGAAGACCAGCTCTGAGTGGTCCTTAATCGGACACGGTGATTCCGTTATCATCAGAATGAGTGGTTTTTGATGGAAGATCAATAACAATTAGGGTGGAACCGCGATTGGCACGTGAGAAGTGTATCGTCCCTTACTATGTTTGCACATGGTAAGGGGCTTTTTTTATTTCCCGGGAAAGTGAGAACCACTGATTTAAAAAATAAAAGGAGAATGAGAGATGAAGATTACATTAAAAGATGGAAGCGTCAAAGAATATGATTCTGCGATGTCCGTGATTGAAATTGCGGCGGATATCAGCGAAGGGCTGGCACGTATGGCATGTGCCGGAGAAGTAGACGGAGCGGTGGTGGATCTGCGTACCGTTGTGGAGCATGACTGTGAGCTGAGCATCCTGACTGCGAAAGACAAAGCAGGGCTGGCTGCGTATCGCCACACCTGCAGTCATGTGCTGGCAGAAGCGGTGAAGAATCTGTACCCGGAGGCGAAGCTTGCCATCGGACCGTCGATTGACAATGGATTTTACTATGATTTTGATATGCCGTCTTTGAGCCGTGAGGATTTGGACAAGATCGAGGCAGAGATGAAGAAAATCATCAAAAAAGGCGCAAAGATTGAGCGTTTTACCCTGGAACGCGATGCGGCAGTCAAGTATATGGAGGAAAAGGGCGAGCCATATAAAGTGGAACTGATTCAGGACTTGCCGGAAGGCGAGGAGATTTCTTTTTACAGCCAGGGCGATTTTACGGATCTCTGTGCAGGACCTCATCTGATGAGTACAAAACCAATCAAGGCATTCAAGCTGATTTCTTCATCCGGGGCTTACTGGAGAGGCAGCGAGAAGAACCAGATGCTGACCCGTGTATATGGCACTGCATTTGCCAAGAAAGAAGAACTGGAAGAGTACCTGGTTTATCTGGAAAACATCAAGAAAAGAGACCACAATAAGCTGGGACGCGAGATGGAACTGTTCACCACGGTTGACGTGATCGGTCAGGGCCTGCCGCTTTTGATGCCGAAGGGAGCCAAGATCATCCAGACGATGCAGCGGTGGATCGAGGACGAAGAGGAGAAACGCGGATATGTCAGGACAAAGACGCCGCTGATGGCAAAATCCGATCTTTATAAGATTTCTGATCACTGGGGTCATTATAAAGAAGGGATGTTCGTGCTGGGAGATGAAGAAAAGGGCGACGAGGTGTTTGCACTGCGTCCGATGACCTGCCCGTTCCAGTATTATGTATATAAGGCGAGCCAGAAATCCTACCGCGACCTGCCGTGCCGTTATGGCGAGACCTCTACGCTGTTCCGAAACGAGGATTCCGGCGAGATGCACGGGCTGACCCGTGTCCGCCAGTTCACGATCTCTGAGGGGCATCTGGTCATCCGCCCGGACCAGCTGGAAGAGGAATTTAAAGGCTGTGTAGACCTGGCAAAATATTGCCTGACTACGCTGGGCCTCCAGGATGACATCACATTCCGGATGTCCAAATGGGACCCGGAGAACCCGGAGAAATATCTCGGAACGCCGGAACTGTGGGATGAGGTAGAGGGGATGATGCGCAGCATTCTGGATGATATCGGCATTGCGTATACGGAAGAAAAGGGAGAGGCCGCATTCTACGGACCGAAACTGGATATTCAGGCAAAGAACGTGTATGGCAAGGAAGACACCATGATCACGATCCAGATCGATATGTTCCTGGCTGAGCGGTTTGATATGACCTACATCGATAAGGACGGGGAGAAAAAACGTCCGTACATCCTGCACAGGACCTCCATGGGCTGCTACGAGAGGACGCTGGCATGGCTTATTGAGAAGTACGAGGGCGCATTCCCGACCTGGCTGTGCCCAGAGCAGGTAAGGGTGCTTCCAATCTCCGAAAAGTATCTGGACTATGCAGATCAGGTAGAGGCGAAGCTGAAGGAAAACGGCATCCTCTGTACCGTGGACAAGCGCTCGGAAAAGATTGGATATAAGATCCGTGAAACCCGCATGGATAAGGTTCCGTACATGTTGGTAGTAGGCCAGAAAGAGGAGGAGGACGGAACCGTATCTGTCCGCAGCCGTTTCCTCGGGGATGAGGGAGCAAAGTCTCTGGATGCGTTTATCGACGCGATTTGCAAAGAAATCCGCACGAAGGAGATCCGAAAAGTAGAACAGGCAGCAGAATAGCCGGGAGGAATCATGATGAAAGTTACATTAAAAGACGGAAGCGTAAAAGAGTATGAAAAATCCATGTCCGTGCTGGACGTGGCGAGGGATTTAAGCGAAGGTCTGGCCCGTATGGCATGCGCCGGAGAGGCAGACGGGGAATGTGTGGACTTGAGGACTGTACTTGACCGGGACTGCAGCCTGAATATCCTGACTGCAAAGGAAGAAAGTGGTCTTGCAGCGCTGCGCCACACGGCCAGCCATGTGATGGCACAGGCGGTAAAACGGCTCTACCCGACGGCAAAGCTTGCCATCGGTCCTTCTATTGCAGATGGATTTTATTACGATATTGATTTTGAAGCTCCCATCGTGGCAGAGGATATGGAAAAGATTGAAGCAGAGATGAAAAAAATCATCAAAGAAGCGCTGCCAATCGAACGTTTTACCCTGCCAAGAGAAGAGGCGCTGGCTCTCATGAAGGAGAAAGGAGAGCCATACAAGGTAGAGCTGATCGAGGATTTGCCGGAGGGTGAGGAAATCAGCTTTTACAGCCAGGGGGAATTCACCGATCTTTGTGCGGGGCCCCATCTGATGAATACAAAAGATGTCGGCAAGGCGTACAAGCTGACCAGCATCGCGGGCGCTTATTGGAGAGGGGACGAGCATAACAAGATGCTGACCCGCCTCTATGCGACTGCATTTGCGAAGAAAGAAGAACTGGAAGCGTATCTCACGATGATGGAGGAGGCAAAAAAACGCGACCACAGGAAGCTGGGAAAAGAACTGGGGCTGTTCATGATGCATGAGGCAGGCCCGGGATTCCCCTTCTTCCTTCCGAAAGGAATGGTTTTGAAAAATACGCTTCTGGATTATTGGCGGGCAATCCATAAAAAGGCGGGATATGTGGAGATTGCGACACCGGTTATCTTAAACCGCAGCCTGTGGGAGACTTCCGGTCACTGGGACCACTACAAGAACAATATGTATACCACGGTGATTGACGAGCAGGACTACGCGATCAAACCGATGAACTGTCCGGGCGGAGTGCTGGCCTATGCCTCCGAGCCGCGTTCTTACCGCGACCTGCCGCTGCGTATGGGCGAACTGGGGCTGGTCCACCGCCACGAGAAATCCGGTCAGCTTCATGGACTAATGCGTGTGCGCTGCTTTACCCAGGACGATGCCCATATCTTCATGACCCCGGAACAGATCAAGGATGAGATCAAGGGCGTTGCAAAGCTGATCAACGAGGTCTATTCCCTGTTTGGCTTTGAATACCATGTAGAGCTGTCCACAAGGCCGGAGGACAGTATGGGAAGTGACGAGGACTGGGAGATGGCGACAGAGGGGCTTAGGAGCGCCCTGGATGAGCTTGGGCTGGACTATGTGGTGAATGAAGGCGACGGCGCATTCTATGGTCCGAAGATTGATTTCCACCTGGTAGATGCGATCGGCAGGACCTGGCAGTGCGGGACGATCCAGCTCGATTTCCAGCTTCCGCAGCGATTTGAATTGGAATACATCGGGGCGGATGGAGAAAAGCATCGTCCAATCATGATACACCGCGTGGCATTTGGATCGATCGAGCGGTTTATCGGTATCCTGATCGAGCATTTTGCAGGCGCGTTCCCGACCTGGCTTGCGCCGGTACAGGTGAAAGTGCTGCCCATATCCGACAAGTACAGCGAGTATGCCGGGGCAGTACAGGCAGCCTTGGATGAGGCAGGAATCCGCGTGGAGCTGGACACCCGCTCCGAGAAGATCGGTTATAAGATCCGCGAGGCACAGACAAACAAGATTCCGTATATGCTGATCGTAGGACAGAAAGAAGAGGAGGACGGCGTGGTGTCTGTCCGCAGTCGTTTTCTGGGGGATGAAGGACAGAAATCCCTGGATGATTTTATTGTGGCTATCCAGAAGGAAATCTGCGATAAGACAATCCGTAAGGTCGAGGCTCCGTCTCAAAACAAATAAAATGGTATAAAAGATAAGGATAAATGCATACTATTCCTGATATCTATTCATCGCGATATAAGGAGGTATGCATTTATTATGACCAGATTAGATTGTAATGTAACAAGTTGTCTCCACAACTCCGATCACTGCTGCTGCAAACAGACCATCATCGTGGACGGGCATGATGCCTGCGACTGCGGGGATACCTGCTGCGGAAGCTTTGATGAGAATAAGGACGGGGCGTTCCAGAACGTATTTAAAACACCGGAGAGCCGACTGGAGGTTGACTGTGAGGCGGTAAAATGTATTTATAATGAAGACCGCCATTGTTCAGCGGAGCATATCGGGATTGCAGGAGACGGGGCGAGCAGAGCGGAGCATACGGAATGTGCGACGTTTGAGGCGCGGTAGGCCAGAGAGGCTGCGGCAGGCATGTCTGCAAAACACCAGGAAAGCCGGAACAGGGCTGGAGGATGGTTGGATGAGAGACGCTGCCGTTACATATAGTTCCTGGATGTGTATCGGTTCTGAATAAAGTTGTGGTTTTATTATCATACGATATATGCTATACTCAGACAAAGGGGTTTTTTTATGACTAAGATGACAAAAGGCATGTTGACAAAGGAAAAAACCTATGCGGCTGCCAAAAAACTATTTTATGAAAAAGGTTATATAAACACAACCGTAAAGGATATTTGTGCCGAGGCAAATATCAAGTTAGGAACATTTACTTATCACTTTGAGAGTAAAGATTCGTTGGCTATAGATATTTACAGGGAATTTTCATCTGCGATCATATCAGGTGTTTATACAATATTGGAACATCAAAAGGAGCCACATACAGATGCCTTTATGCATGACATTACGTCTTATAGAGTATACTACACTGCGATTCATAGTAACCAACATGTCAAACGGTTTTATAGTGAAATCTGCAGTATTGATGCATTCCGTTCTGTCAATTATAAGATGAACCGTCAATTTATATCATCTATTCTGAATTTGGCAATAGAGGATCATGAACTGTTCTATCCAGAGAAAGAATTCAACCTTCCTGTTATGACCGCTTTGGTCAGCGGAATGGAAATCCGGTTTGCATATGACCTTTTCAATCACAAATTTGAGGACCCTGACGAAGAATACCTGATTGATTTCTTTTTGTTTTCTTACTACTCCATGTTCGTAAAAAACAGAGAAAGCTTAAAGCAGAAAATAAGTCTTTCAAGAGTATTATCGCAAAATATAAATCTGCAGATTATCTCTGATTTTAAAGTGACTTACAGTTAAGATGTACAAATAGTATTGCTGCTCCGCCACACAGCGGAGCAGCAATCTGCATCTTATATTTAATCTGATGATTCTTCGTTATCTGACGACTTGTTAAGGATAAAGACTGATACCAGCACAATCAGTACGCCCATCCCCTGAATAAGCGAAATTTTTTCGGCAAATATAAAGTATCCCAATACCAATGATGTAATTGGTGCAATTGCGTTCAACGCATTGGTAATGGCCGGATCAATGTTTGACATTGATTGAATCCAGCAGTAGGTTGACAATAACTGATTCAATACAATAAAGCCAATGATAGCCAAAATTAGTTTTCCCATGGCATTGGAATGAATGACCTGAGAAACAATTTCCCATGGCGGACAGGATGCCCAGTAGATCAAAGCGGCTCCCATATTATAATAGACCAATACTACATCGCTGTCCACTCCCGAATTGAGAACAGATTTGAGTAAAATGGCAAGGGCACATTGGGAGAACCAGTTGATTCCCATCCATAATATCCCCATGGGTTGGATATAGCCGTCTGGAACGAATACATTGAGGACAAAACACAGACCGATTACCGCAAGTATTAAAGAAACGACTTTACCACGGTTAAACTTGTATTTAAAAATAAATGCAGTTAAAATCATTAATAAAAATACATGCGAAAACTCAACAATGGTGTAAATCCCCTGGCTGACGTAGGAGAGGGCTTTTGCGGCGGCAAAAAACTGAATTGAAATAATGACGCCTCCGCATCCGAAAATAATTATAAAGTTCTTCAGACTTATCTTAAAAGCACTCGGATTTTTTATCAATGTCTTAATGCCGAAAAACAACAAAATGGCAGTTGGCCCAACTGATGATACAGCCACTTCGCTCAAACCACCCTGGAGCATTAAAGTGAAAAATACCCCAAATGTTCCCCACAATATAGCATTGCCGATACCAAACAATATGCCTTTGGTATAATTGGATTTATGTTGCATGCCCCCTCCTTCTTACTGTCTGGTTTCCAGCAGCAGTGTTTTAATGTATGCTTTGGCAATTTGAATTTTATGGCCGTTTCCGGATAGCGCTCTCGCTTTGGCAAACGCAAGTTCTGCGGCCTCTTCTGCCAATTTATCTGTTATTTCTGTACGACTCACCAATTGTTCAGCTTCAAGCGGTCTGTATGGTGTCGGATATACACCATTGAGTGCAATTTTAATTTCGCCATTTTTATTTACAACTGCACAGTTGAGAATAGGAAAGTCAATTGTGGGACGTAAGGCATGTTTCAGAAATGCGCTTTTCATGCCCGTTGCTGTTTTAAATCGGATTTCCGTTACAATCTCACCTCTATTTAATATGGTGCACCCGTTGCATCCTGCTGTCCAAAAATCTTTTGAATCAATCACTCGTTCTGTTGTAACTATCTCTGCGTCTAATGCAAGTAAGGCAGGAGCCGTATCGGAAGGATTTACGGCAAAGCAGGCATTGACTGCTCCCAAAACCGAATGAATTCTGTTATCACCTGCCGGTGCATAACATTTCTTTCCGCCTTTCATTTTGCAGGGAAAAAAATTATCTCTTGCCCTGTAGTACCAGCATCTGTTTTCCTGGCATATATTTCCTCCGATTGTTCCCATTGAGCGGAGATTAGGGGATGCTGTTCTACGGGCTGCCTCGGCTAAAACAGTATAGTTTTTCCTGAGAAGTTCATGGTCGGCAATTGCCTTTAGCCTGGTAAGAGCGCCTATCTTAATAAAACCGTCCTCTTCCCTAATGTAGGATAACTCATCAAGGTCAAGAATATCTACTACCAGCTGTGCATATTCCGGATGAATCTCTCTTTTAAGTCCTCCTAAGATATCCGTACCTCCCGCTTTAATGCAGGCTTTTCTATCGCAACTTTTAATAAGTTCAACGGCTTCTTCTACAGAATGCGCTTTTTCAAATCTAAAATTTTTCATTATCTAGATGCCTCCTTTTCTGCAAGCGCTTTTAGGATTTTAGCCGGTGTAAACGGAGTTTCTTTTAGCCTTACACCAAGGGCATTGTAAAGCGCATTGGCAAATGCGCCGGGCAGGCCATTCATAATTGCCTGTCCACATCCGCAGGCGCCGAATGGATGGGTCATGTCATATGTTTCGATAATTTCTACCTCAACATCGGAATCCAGAGCTGTACTGACAGCAAAATCATACCAGTTATCATTGAGCAGTTTGCCTGTTTTTGGATCAATGATCTGTTCTGCACCTGTCATAGCCTCTAAACCATGGTGAAGTCCCAGATAGTTTCCCTCAACATTTTTGGGATTGATTGCTTTGCCACAATCCTGTGCGTGGAACATTTTGACATTGAAAATTTCGCCGGTTTCAGTGTCTACGTCTAACTCCACAAAAGTTGCTCCTAGCTCCGCCGGAGTCGCGCCGGGTCCCATGTGGGAGCTTCCGTAGCCAACTACATCCATAGGAAGATTGGTCATCCAGTCAATTTCGTAGTCATAATTTAATCCCGGTACGTTGCATGTCTGTGCGGGGGGAATCCAGGGAATATCCATATCAGGATCGACCAGGGAAACCACCTTGCCATTTTTCATGGTCAGCGTATTTTCTGCAACATTTAATACTTCGGCAGTCTTTTTGATTAATTTTGTTTTGGCGTCCATAGCTGCATTATAGGTAGCTTTCCCCTGTGTGATTGTACCGCTTGAGGCAATCTGAAAGCTGGTATACAGAGTATCAGTATCGCCGGTCCTCATCTTGACATGTTCATAAGGAATATCAAAAACCTCTGCTACAATCTGGACCTGGGCTGCATGGGCACCCTGTCCAATATCCTGCATGTTGCAGCATAGCAAAGCCGAACCGTCTGAGTTTAACATGACAATGGCCTGGGAGACAATATTCTGGCCGGCTGTCTGCATTAAAGCAGGGCTCATTCCCATACCGTGACGAATCCTTCCTGTTTTTTCCTCTGGTTTTTGTCTCCTCCGGTACCAGTCAGTATGCTTAACTCCGGCTTCGATGGAGGGAATCATACCATCTTTAGATAGATACTGCGCCCCTCCAAAGGAGTATGTTGCACTCAGGAAATTGTCACCTTTTCTGCAGACATTCATTTTATGCAAATCCACAGGATCCATACCCAGTTTTTCCGCGGCTTCATCCATAACGGAGATTACTGGAAGAAAGACCTCAGGGTTTCCGTATGCCTGCCAGCCGGCCCATCCAGGGGAATTTGTATAGACTCTGTGTTTTACATGTTTATTATGCTTGCAGTTGTGAGAATACAGCATATTTCCGGTTGCGTTAATATCATCTGCCTGTGTTGATTCACCATTTGTCTCGCCTGTACAGGCATTACGGTAAACCTCCCCATCCATCATAACCATTGTTCCGTCGTTTTTAAAACCGATTGCATATCTGGAATCAAAGGTACCGCGTCCCCAGTGATATCGCTGGTCTTCGTCAACCGTGTAGTCAAACGCTACGGGGCGGCCCAAATGTATGGCTGCGGCACATGTTAAAAGAGTACAGGATGCCCCGTTAAGGATTTCCTCTGCTGCGCCTCCAGCCCTGGCTCCAAATGAACAGGAATTTATTTCAGAAAAAATCCTGATTTTTGACACCGGAATACCAAAACGCTGGGACAGGTTATATCTCACTACAGACGCTTCCTGGTTATCTATGTATAGTGTCAGATAACCGTCTGAATAATCAGCGCGGCAGGTAGTTGGCTTCATCAATGGTGCTCTTGCGAAGCTATAGGCAAAACCGCTGTCCTCCACGATCACATCGCTTTCCCTGCGCCCCTCCTCCACATTGCCGAAACCGTCGAAGTCTCCTTGAATCCTTAATTGATATAGCCCTTTTTCATTCTTCTGCATAAAATATTTATGCTCGGTAAATGGTACAACATTGGGGCGGTCAGGCATGGCCTGGGGAGCATTTTCCTCCATTGCATCCTTCCCTTTTATGACAAACGGAAGCTCTTCATATTCTACTTTGATTAATTTTGCAGCCTCCCCTGCAAGTTCTGCTGTTTCTGCAATTACGCAAGCAACATCCATTCCCCAATAATGAACACTTTTTAAAAACAAATCCGGAAAATTCTTATATGACATAATCAGGCTTACGCCTTCAAGCTTTTCAGCCTCTGTTGTGTCGATACTGAGAATGTTGGCATGGGCATAAGGCGAGCGCAGTGATTTTGCATAGAGCATATCCGTGAAACTGAAATCATTACTATATTTTGCCGTACCTGTTACTTTGCGAAAACCCGTGTAATCCTGTTTTGCTTTTCCGACTACTTTCAGTTCATTTTCCATATTCACTCACCTGCCCTTATTTTTTCTGCAGCTTTTTCAATGGCCTTTTCAATATGTTCATAAACCCCGCAGCGGCAGATATTACCGGCAATAGCCTCTTTGATCTCGGCTTTCGTGGGGGTGGGATTGTGGTCCAACAGCACTTTTGTAGTCATAACAAATCCGGGAGTGCAGTACCCACAGGCGTAGCCCCTTTCCTCAAGATATGCCTCCTGAATGGGATGCAGCTCATTGCCGGAACTCAGCCCCTCTATAGTGACAATGCTTTTACCCTCCATGGAAACTGCTAAAAGCATGCAGGAGAGTGCGGCTTCACCGTCAACAATGACAGTACAGGCCCCGCAGGCCCCTTCATCACAGCTGATTTTTGTTCCTAAAAGCCCTAATTTGTTCCGCAATACATCAGCCAGTGTGTCGGAATTTCTTACGTCATGAATCTTGCGATCCCGCCCGTTTACATTTAATACAATTGTTTTTGTGTTATCTTCACCCATTTTACTTCCTCCTCGTTACTTCCTGACCAGCGGTTTCCCCATAGGCAGTCCTTTTCCACCAGTCGAAATCATAAACTCACTTGTCATCATGTATGCAGTCCCGCATCCAACGATAAACGACAGCACCAAATTTACATTGAACCAGATTTTGATGGGGAAAAAGTACTCCAGACCTGAAGTCACACACCATGTATGTGCTATGAACCAGGTCAGCCATGGAATCGAATCCCCTTTCAAATAAGGTATGGATGCAATGGTGTCTGAAACTCCTAAAATGATTAGAGGTACCGAATACATCATATACGGAACATTAATTCCCACAGTTGTGGCCAAAGCACCGCAAATGTTTCCCGCCCCCATCAGGAAACCGAAAATGAATCCATAAGAGATCCAACAGTTATATCCGTAGGTATCGCCTTGCCCTGCATAGATAAATGCCCCGGCAAAGTACGCCAATCCGCAAAAAATATAGATTACCCCTCCAAATAACATCGAATCTCCCGGAAACCAGCCTGCATAAACACCGAATGCTATAAATGATTCTAGCGAAAACATAAACAACAGTGATCCTGCAGGATTTACCCCACTTTCTTTTTCTCCCATACAGTCTTCTCCTAAGTTTAAGATAAATTAATTTGCTTCCTTATATTCAAAGAGCATTTACCCGGGATTAAATGCTCTTAAATATTACGATTATCTGTTATTAGGTATGATTTCGTACGCGTACGAATTGATTCAATCTTAGCATACCGACATGTGGTTGTCAAGAAACTTTCCGGCATCTTCTCCCATGTAGGAATTTATAGCTGTTATTAAATTTGGTTCTTAAAATTTTCAAAGTATATCTTGACATTTCCAGAATAAGATAGTATAGTAAATAAAGTTGTGAGAGCAACGCACAAGAAAGTAGGTATCCACCTCACCTCGGCACGAGCAAGTGACCCTGGTTCATATTTAAGAAGGCATGTAAATGCGGCGTATGCTGCCCATGTGGGACTTAGATGGTGGATAGATGATTCTATCTACTTTTTTTATGCAGTTAATGGATGTGATTTTAAGATGATGGAGGTGCACGACAATTAGCGAGTTAATGATTAACGAACAGATTAGAGACAAAGAAGTTCGATTGATTGGTGAGGACGGAGAGCAGCTTGGGATTCTGCCCCTGAAAGATGCCATGAAGATGGCGCAGGATGCAGAGCTTGACCTGGTAAAGATTGCTCCGACGGCAAAGCCACCGGTTTGTAAGATTATCGATTACGGTAAGTACCGTTACGAACTGGCAAGAAAAGAAAAAGAAGCTAAGAAAAAACAGAAGGTAATCGAAGTAAAAGAAGTGCGGTTATCCCCGAACATTGACACCAACGATCTGAACACCAAGATGGGTGCTGCGCGCAAGTTCCTGGAAAAGGGCGATAAAGTAAAGGTTACCCTTCGTTTTCGTGGTCGTGAGATGGCGCATATGTCCAAGTCCAGGTATATTCTGGATGATTTTGCGGAGGCACTTAAGGATATTGCGGTAATCGACAAACCTTCCAAAGTTGAAGGAAGAAGCATGGTCCTGTTTTTAACTGCTAAAAAGTAAACGTAAGATTCATTAAGGAGGAAAACAATTATGCCTAAATTAAAGACAAGCAGAGCAGCTGCAAAACGTTTCAAAAAGACCGGTACCGGCAAACTGGTTAGAAGCAAAGCATACAAATCTCACATCTTAACTAAGAAGTCCACCAAGAGAAAAAGAAATCTTAGAAAAGATATCGTTACCGATGCAACCAATGCAAAAGTAATGAAGAAGATTTTACCATATCTGTAGGCTATTAGTTTAGAAGGAGGAATCACCGATGGCAAGAATTAAAGGCGGTATGAACGCAAGAAAGAAACACAACAGAGTGCTGAAGATGGCAAAAGGCTACAGAGGCGCACGTTCCAAACAGTATAGAGTAGCAAAACAGTCCGTAATGAGAGCATTGACCAGCTCCTACGCAGGACGTAAAGAGAGAAAGAGACAGTTCCGTCAGCTGTGGATTGCACGTATCAACGCTGCAGCACGGATCAACGGTCTGTCCTATTCCAAGTTCATGTACGGCTTAAAGCTGGCTGGCGTTGAGATGAACCGTAAGGTATTATCCGATATGGCGATCAACGATGCAGAAGGCTTTGCAAAGCTGGCTGAGCTGGCAAAGACCAAAATTGCTTAATTAATCCATACAGAAAAACCGCAGGTCAGTTGATCTGCGGTTTTTTTCAAAGACAGCGTTAGTTTATGCCTGCTGCATGGCGGTGGGACAGGAGCAGATTGGCCGGGTTTGCCTGGAAATTGTGTATATTTTTTGAAAAAAGAAAAAAATATGTAAAAAGTAGTTGCATCCGTGGTCAAACTGTGATATACTATCAAACGTTGGCGGGAGTGCTGGAATTGGCAGACAGGCTAGACTAAGGATCTAGTGGTCGTATGATCGTGTGGGTTCAAGTCCCATCTCCCGCATCCCAACATTCCTCGATAGCTCAGTCGGTAGAGCGCGCGGCTGTTAACCGCGTTGTCGTAGGTTCAAGTCCTACTCGGGGAGCTGGTTCATTCTTCAAAAGAGAGTGAATCAACAAACGGTTCGCAGAAGTGGCGGAATTGGCAGACGCGCACGGTTCAGGTCCGTGTGG
>JAPJQL010000007.1 GCA_030825115.1 Lachnospiraceae bacterium | reverse complement strand
CTTGCGACCTCTGCGTCCCGAACGCAGCGCTCTACCAAACTGAGCCACGCCTCGACACCTACGATAGTATAGTACGGATTTGCAAAAAAGTCAATAAAAATTTGACAACTTTTTTCAACTTTTTTCACTTTTTCCAGAAGCTTTTTAAAGGATCGAAATCACTTTATAATCCTGGGCCTCCACGGCCTCTTTCAGCACATCATCTGAAAGTTCTTCCGTCAGGGTCACGACAGCAGTTCCTGCTTCATGGCTCACCTCTGCCGCCTCGACTCCCGCAAGCGCTTCCAGCGTTTTTTTTACGCGCGCCTCACAGTGTCCGCACATCATACCTTCGATCTTCATTGTTTTTTTCATGGGTTCTTCCTCCTTGACTGTCTTTCTTCTTATTTTTTTGTCTCTGCCGGAATCATACATCTTAAACAGATTCAGACGCAGAGCATTTGTTACCACACAGAAGCTGGAGAGGCTCATCGCAGCCGCTCCGAACATCGGGTTCAGCTTCCAACCAAAGACCGGGATCATCAGGCCGGCCGCTAACGGGATTCCGATGATGTTATAGATAAATGCCCAAAACAGGTTTTCATGGATATTCCGCAGCGTGGCGCGGCTTAGGCGGATCGCTGCCGGTACATCACTCAGGCGGCTTTTCATCAGGACCACATCAGCCGCATCGATCGCGATATCCGTCCCTGCCCCGATCGCAATGCCAATATCGGCGCGGGTCAGGGCCGGGGCATCGTTGATCCCGTCTCCTACCATCGCGACCTTTCCTTTTTTCTTCAGACTGCGGATCACACTCTCTTTCCCGTCCGGGAGGACTCCCGCGATCACCTCGTCCACACCGGCCTGGATTCCGATGGCTTTAGCCGTCCGCTCATTGTCCCCTGTCAGCATGACCACATGAATTCCCATATTCTGCAGTTCTTTTACCGCCTTCGGGGAGTCTTCTTTGATGACATCTGCCACGGCGATGATTCCGGTCAGTTTTCCATCCCGGCTAAAGAACAGGGGCGTCTTTCCTTCCTCTGCAAGCCGTCCGGCTGCCGTCTGCATCGCTTCCGGCACGTCCGCCTGGCTGCTGATAAACATGAAGTTCCCGCCGCACAACAGGGATCCCTCATGCAGTGCCGACAGTCCATTGCCGGGCAGCGCCTGAAAATCAGTCACTTCCACCGCCTCGATCTGTTTTTCCCCGGCGTCCTGAAGGATTGCTTTTGCCAGCGGATGTTCGCTCTTGCACTCCAGGGAGTACGCCATCTTAAGCAGCTCAGCTTCGTCCAGTCCCGGTGCCGGAAGGATGTCCGTCACTTTTGGCTCCCCGCTGGTGATCGTACCGGTCTTATCCAGCGCCACGATCTGCATCTTTCCGGCCTCCTCCAAAGAGACGGCTGTCTTAAACATGATCCCGTGTTTTGCGCCCATTCCGTTTCCGACCATGATAGCGACAGGAGTCGCCAGCCCGAGGGCGCAGGGGCAGCTGATGACCAGCACAGATATCCCTCTTGCAAGGGCAAACCCGATGCTCTCTCCCGCGATCAGCCAGGCAGCCACGGTGAGTAAAGAGAGCACAATAACAACCGGAACAAACACACCGGATACCCGGTCCGCGACTTTGGCGATCGGGGCTTTTGTCGCAGCCGCATCGCTTACCATCTGTATGATCTGGGACAGAGTGGTATCCTCGCCGACCCTGACCGCCTCACATCGGATAAATCCGGACTGGTTCATCGTCGCAGCCGACACTTTATCTCCGGCATCTTTATCCACAGGGATGCTCTCTCCCGTCAGAGCCGATTCGTTGACCGCACTGTGCCCTTCCAGCACTACGCCGTCCACCGGGATATTCTCCCCCGGCCGGACAACGAACACATCGCCTTTTTGTACCTGTTCGACCGATACTTCCACTTCCACACCGTCCCGCACCACTGTAGCCGTCCGGGGAGCCAGCTTCATCAGGCTTTTCAGCGCGTCTGTCGTCCTTCCTTTTGACCTCGCCTCCAGCATCTTTCCGACGGTGATCAGAGTCAGGATCATTGCCGCCGACTCAAAGTAGAATTCATGCATGTAAGCCATGACCCCCGCCATGTCTCCCCGCATCTGTGCATCCGTCATCGCAAACAGCGCATAGGTGCTGTAGACAAAAGCGGCCATAGAGCCGAGCGCCACCAGCGTATCCATGTTCGGCGACCTGTGCCACAGGCTCTTAAACCCGTTGATAAAAAATTTCTGGTTGATCACCATGACGATTCCGGTCAATATCAGCTGAATCAGCCCCATCGCCACATGGTTATCCGCCAAAAAAGCCGGAAGCGGCCAGCCCCACATCATATGCCCCATAGATACGTACATCAGTACGATGAGAAATCCCAGCGAGGTGAACAGCCGCTGTTTTAAAACCGGTGTTTCCCGGTCCTTTAACAGCTCCTCCCCCGCCGTCATGGCGGATGCGCCGTCTGCCGCGCCCGACGCCTTTCCTTTTAGCGAAGCACCATATCCGGCGCCTTCCACCGCCGCGATGATATCCTGCTCTGATGCGCTGCCCTCTACCCCCATGGAATTGGTGAGCAGGCTGACAGAACAGGACTCCACTCCCGGCACTTTGCCGACCGCCTTCTCAACCCTGGAGCTGCAGGCGGCGCAGCTCATGCCGGTCACTGTATACTGTTTCATAATGCCTCCTTGTATTTCCTTGCCTGTATGATCATTTCATCAGTTTCTGGAGAATCGCCACCAGCTCGTCGATGGTCTCCTCGTGTCCGTCCCGGATATCCTGCGCCACGCAGGTACGGATGTGGTTCGCCAGCAGCACCTTATTAAAGCTGTTCAGCGCTGCGTTCGCCGCCGCCACCTGGACCAGGATGTCTGTACAGTAACAGTCTTTTTCCACCATTCCCCTGATCCCCCGGATCTGTCCCTCGATGCGGTTTAAGCGGTGAATCAAATCTTTATATTCTTTCTCGGAACGCTCTTTTGTCTTGTGGCAGCATTGGTTTTCATTCATATAGAAACCTCCGTTATCTACTCCCTGTGGTATATTTTCTGCAGATTCTCACTTCTTATACATATACCCCGTATGGGTATATTCAGTATATCGCTTTCCTCACACGATGTCAACCATATTTTTGATTATCTTTCTCAATTAATAAAGGGCGCACAACATCGTCATGCGCCCAAAAAACATAGTTTCAAATCCTTAAAAATCAAACAGCGACAACTGGTTGCTCTCCGGCAGATCCCCCAAAAGTCCCATATCCCCCATCAAATCGCACAAGGTCTTGCTGACCTTTGCCCGGTTTCTGAAATCCTCCCGGGACAAAAACGGTCCGTCCTTCGCCGCATCGACCACAGCCTCCGCCGCCTTCTCTCCCATGCCGTCGATACTGCTTAAGGACGGCATCAGCTTCCCGTCGATCACCTGAAAATGATACGCCTTTGCCCGGTAGATATCAAGAGGCATGAACTCGTAGCCCCGCGCATACATCTCCTGCACGATCCTCATATCCCTGAGGGTGTCCTGCTCCTTCTTCGACAGCGTATCTATCCGTTTCCGGTAGTCCGCCAGATAAAATTCCAGCTTGTCCCGCCCCTGGCACATCAGCTCGTAAGAAAAGCCGCTGGCACGGATACTGAAAAAGGACGCATAATAAGCGAGCGGATAAAACACCTTACAGTATGCCACCCGCCACGCCATCATAACGTAGGCCGCCGCATGGGCCTTCGGGAACATGTACTTTATCTTTAAGCAGGAGTCGATATACCATTGCGGCACATCCTTCTCCTTCATCGCATCGATCCAGTCAGGCTTTAACCCTTTTCCTTTTCTGACCGACTCCATGATCGTAAAGGAAAGCCCTTCCTCAACTCCCTGGTTGATCAGATAGACCATGATATCGTCACGACAGCAGATGGCGGTCTGGATCGTCGCCTGCCCGCTCAGGATCAAATCCTTAGCATTGCCCAGCCACACGTCCGTTCCGTGGGCCAGTCCCGCGATCCGAACAAGGTCGGAAAAATATTTCGGCTGGGCATCAATAAGCATCTGCATCGCAAAGTCGGTGCCAAACTCCGGGATTCCCAGCGCCCCCAGCTTACACCCGCCGATGTCATCCGGGGTGATCCCCAGCGCCGAGGTATTCTGAAACAGCGACATGACCTCCCGGCTGTCCAGCGGAATATCTTTGACCGGGTCAAGCCCCGTCAGATCCTGAAGCATACGGATCATGGTCGGATCATCGTGTCCGAGGATATCCAGCTTAAGCAGGTTATGGTCGATGGAATGGTAGTCAAAATGGGTCGTGACCGTCTTGGTCGTCATATCATTGGCGGGACGCTGTACCGGGGTAAAGGAATAGATATCCTCCCCGATCGGCAAAACCACGATACCGCCGGGATGCTGGCCTGTGGTACGCCGCACGCCCACACAGCCCTGTACGATCCGGTCGATCTCACAGTTTCGTTTATGTACACCCCGCTCCTCATAATATTTCTTCACATACCCAAAGGCCGTCTTGTCCGCCAGCGTACCGATCGTACCTGCCCGGAACGTCTGTCCCTTGCCGAAGATCACCTCCGTATAATCATGGGCCTTACTCTGGTACTCGCCGGAAAAGTTCAGGTCGATATCCGGCTCTTTGTCGCCTTTAAAGCCGAGGAACGTCTCAAACGGAATGTCAAAACCGTCCTTCATCAGCGGCTGGCCGCAGACGGGACAGATCCTGTCAGGCATATCGCAGCCTGCCATACCGCTGAATTTCCGCACTTCTTCCGAATCAAAGTCATAAAAATGGCAGTGGGTACAGTAATAGTGGGGGCTCAGCGGATTGACCTCCGTGATACCGGACATCGTGGCAACAAAGGAAGAACCTACGGAACCTCGGGAGCCCACCAGATACCCGTCCTCGTTGGACTTCCAAACCAGCTTCTGGGCGATGATATACATCACGGCAAAGCCATTGGAGATGATGGAATTCAGCTCCCGCTCCAGACGCTCCACAACGATGTCCGGCAGATTGTCGCCGTACATCTCATGGGCTTTATCATAGCAGATCTTACGCAGGGTTTCATCCGAGTCTTCGATGACCGGCGGGCATTTATCCGGCCGCACCGGAGCGATCTTCTCGCACATGTCGGCGATCATCCTCGTGTTGGTGATCACCACCTCCTCCGCCTTATCCGGTCCCAGATACTCAAATTCCTTTAACATCTCCTCCGTCGTCCGCAGGTACAGAGGCGCCTGGTCATCGCTGTCGGAAAAGCCCTGTCCCGCCATGATGATGCGGCGGTACACCTCGTCCTCGGGGTTCAAAAAATGCACGTCGCAGGTTGCACAGACCGGTTTGTTCAGCGTCTCACCAAGACTGATGATCTTGCGGTTGATATCTTTGATGTCATCCCAGGTCTTCACCGTGCTCTTCTCGTCCCGCAGCATAAAGGCATTGTTGCCAAGCGGCTGGATCTCCAGAAAATCGTAAAAGCCAGCCACTTTCAACAGGTCCTTTTGCGGCATTCCCCGCAGAAGCGCCTGATACAGTTCCCCCGCCTCGCATGCAGAACCGATGATCAGCCCTTCCCGGTACTCGCTGAGCACGCTCTTTGGAATCCTGGGCCGTCTGGCAAAGTAATTGATGTGGGACCAGGAGACCAGGCGGTACAGGTTCACACGCCCAATCTCATTCTTTGCAAGGATTATGACATGGTGGGTCGGTAGCTTCTTCACCATGTCGGCCGACATCGTGCTCATCGCATTCAGCTGGTCGAGATTCTCCACGCCCCGCTCCCGCAGCATCTCCACGAACTTTACAAAAATCTCTGCCGTAGCTCCGGCATCGTCTACCGCACGGTGATGGTTTTGCAGGGAAATGTTTAACGCCTTCGCCACCGTATCCAGCTTAAAACGGTTTAAGTTTGGCAGAAGATGCCTTGCCATCGCCACCGTATCCAACACGGTAGGCTCAAAGAAAATCCCAAGCTGCTCCGCATTGTGGGCGATGAAGCTGACATCAAACGACGCATTGTGGGCAACCAGCACACAGCCCTCTGAAAATTCCAGAAACTGCGGCAGCACCACATCGATCTTGGGAGCAGGCAGCACCATGTTGTCGTTGATCCCGGTCAGCTGCTCAATCTCAAAGGGGATTGGCACATCAGGGTTTACAAAGGCGCTGAACTTGTCCGTGATCACTCCGTCTGCGACTTTGACCGCGCCGATCTCAATGATTCTGTTTTTCTCCGGGCTAAATCCGGTCGTCTCGATATCAAATACCACATAGGGGTCGGAAAAACTCTGGTTTTTAGAGTTTTCTACCAGTTCCTTCATATCGTCAACCAGATACCCCTCCACCCCATATATCACCTTGAACTCATCGTTCTTATCCAGCGCATGGCTGGCGTCCGGGAACGCCTGAACACAGCCGTGGTCCGTCACGGCGATCGCCGGCATTCCCCACGCCTTTGCCCGCTTGACGATGTCCTTGACCTCGGATACCCCGTCCATATCGCTCATCTTGGTATGGCAGTGGAGCTCCACCCGCTTTAGCGGGCTGTTGTCCATCCGCTTGCTGGTGAAATCCTCTCCCTTTTTGATGCCCCGGACTGAACCGATCGTCAGCTCTCCGTCAAACCGGTCAATCGTCGTCATGCCGCAAAGCCGGATAAAGCTGCCCACAGAGACCGCCTTATTGATCTCATCCACGGTATCTTCCCCGGCAAACACCTTGACCGTGATCGTATCCGTAAAATCCGTCATATTGAAGATGATGATCGTCTTCCCGCTCCGCAGCTCTCTGCTGTCCTTGTTCAGGATCTTTCCGCGGACGATGACTTCGCCAATCTCCCCTTCGATCTTGTCCAGTTCGATAAATTCATCATTAAAATCACGCCCGTACAGCACATCCGGGTTGTCCGATTTTTTCCGGTACCCGCCGCCGCTGCTCCAGTCGCTCTTTTTAAACGCTTCTCGTTTGGTGAAACCGCCTTCGTCGCCTGCGCTTTTTTCACTCCCTGCTTTGCCGGAAACGCCCGGAGCTTTGCTGCCGCCACGGTTTTTGCCGTCCGTACCAGCCCCGTTTCCTGCCTCCGGAGAAGGATTCGTCCCGGCCTCTTTGCCATCCCCATGCGCTCCGCCAAACAAAGCGGGCGCCAGCCTTGCGGTCATGCGCTCCACCTGCTGCTTTGCCTGAAGTTCTCTCTGGATCGACGCCTTGCCCCGAACCGGCTCTACATAGTCGAACAGAATCTCCACCGGAAGCCCGCACCGCTCATGGAATACTTTTTCCAGAACGCGCTTCAGCTCCCCTGCTTTTTCCTTGTTGACCATCGTATTTTCGATGGTCATCCGCAGGACATCTGCCTTTTCAAACGTAAACTCCGCCTTCCGGAACATGGTGTATTCTACGATGCTGTAATGTTTCAGCTCCATCAAAAGACTCTCCCGGTAAGCCGCAAGCAGCTTCTCGGGAGTGTATTGGCCGGAAAGGCGGTATTTTTCAAATATTTTAATCTGTATCTTTTTCCCCGGAAACAACTGGTCCCGGATCCCGTTCTCAATATCCCAGATCATCTTCTTGTGGATCAGCCTGGGACTGACCATACAGATACGGATAGAGCTTCTATCCCTGGTCATGGACACCTTTTCCACTTCCACCAGGTTTAAAAGCTCCTGCATCTGCTCTGTCATATGTAATCCGGGAAATACTTCCAAAAACGTTTTCATCCTTACGCTCCAATATGGGACAATGCCAAAAGTTCCTCCCGCAGCGCCTTAAGAAGCTCTTCCTCCGGCACTTTGCGGATGACTTCTCCTTTGCGGATCAGCAATCCTTCCCCGATACCGCCTGCAATGCCTAAGTCTGCCTCTCTCGCCTCGCCAGGACCGTTCACCACACAGCCCATCACGGCAACCTTCAGATCCAGGTTGTCAAACTCTGTCACCATCGTCTCGACCTGATTGGCCAGACCGATCAGATCGATCCTGGTCCTACCGCAGGTCGGGCAGGAAACCACCTCGATGCCGCCTTTGCGAAGGCCCAGGGTCCTCAAGATCAGCTTTGCCGACTTGATCTCTTCCACCGGCGAACCGGTCAGCGATACCCGGATGGTATCCCCGATGCCCTGGTAGAGGATGATGCCAAGCCCTGCCGCCGATTTGATGTTCCCGGACGTCACGGTTCCTGATTCTGTGATTCCCACATGAAGGGGGTAACAGGTCTTTTTGCTGATCATCTCATGAGCTGCCACGCACATCATCACATCGGAAGATTTGATGCTGATGACAAGATTGTCATATCCCATGTGCTCGATCATCGAAACTTTATCAAGGGCGCTCTCCACGATGCCCTCCGCCGTCACGCCGCCGTATTTCTCAATCAGGTTCTTTTCCAGAGAACCGCTGTTGACGCCGATGCGGATGGGAATGCCATACTCCTTCGCCTTATCCACAACCGTCTGAACCCGCTCTCTGGCGCCGATATTGCCCGGGTTGATCCGGATCTTATCTGCCCCGCACTCGATCGAGGCGATCGCCAGGCGGTAATCAAAATGGATATCCGCCACCAGCGGGATGTGGATGCGCCGTTTGATGGATTTCAGCGCAGCAGCAGCCTCCATCGTCGGCACGGCAACCCGGATGATGTCACAGCCTGCCTGCTCAAGCTCCAGGATCTGTGCCACGGTTGCCTCCACGTCCTCGGTCTTTGTATTGCACATAGACTGGATCAGGATCGGGTTTTTGCCTCCAATCACTTTATCGCCAATATGAATCTCCTTTGTATGCATCCGGTTCTTCATGATCGTTCCTCTTATTCTTTTCTATATTGTTAAGACAGTCAGTCACAATGGGTAACAAAAAAGCCGATAGCCTATCCGGCGTCAGATCAGATTTCGGATATCATTGAAGAGGATCATCACCATCAATGCCATCAAAACCATCATTCCGGCCATATGGACCATCCCCTCTTTTTCCGGGTCGATCGGTTTTCCGCGCAGCAGCTCCAAAAAGAGGAATACAAGCCGTCCGCCGTCCAGAGCCGGAATCGGCAGCAGGTTCATGATCCCAAGGCTGGTGCTGAGCAGCAGGATCCAATTGGAGATATACAGGATCAGCACCTTCGCTCCCGCCTCCCGTCCGGTCTCCACAGTCTCGCTCACCATAGAGACGATCCGGATCGGCCCGGCCATCGCCTCCCCTGCCTGGATCTGCCGTGTGAACAGCATCCGCAGGCTGTCAAATGTGGACACCACGCAGAATTTCACCTCATAGGCGCTGTAATAGACCAGGTCCGCAAGGGAAGCATTCTTTTCTTCCACCGGAAATTTCACACCGATCATATAAGAGCCGTACTCCTGGTTAAACTCCGGCTTAAGCCGCAGGGTAAGGGTTCTGGCAGAAACGCCTTTTTCCCATACGCCGCCTTCCGGCCGCTTGATCTTTAAGGTCACTTCCTCGCCGGGATGAGAGATCATATACCAGGACACGTCCCGGTTGGTCGTCACGCTGCGATTGTTGATCCGCACGATCTTATCGCCGGGCATAAGCCCCGCCTCGTATGCCGGACTTCCTTCCACCACATCCGACAGCACCGAGCCGCTGTGCCCCATCTGCCCGACAAGTACCATCGCAAATAAAAATGCCAGGATAAAATTAAACACCGGTCCGGCTGCGATCACCGCGATCCGGGCTAATACCGGCTTACTGGTAAACGCGCCCGGCTCTTTTTCCTCTCCGTCCTCCCCCAGCATCATGCAGGAACCGCCAAAAGGCAGAATCTTTATCGAGTAGCGGGTATCTCTCCATACCACGCTGAACAGCCTTGGTCCCATACCGATGGAAAATTCCACCACAGTGATCCCATTCAGCTTGGCAAAAAGAAAATGCCCGAACTCATGCACCAGCACGATAAAACCAAATACCAGAATTGCAACAATGATATCCAGCAATCTACCACCTGCTTTCTATATAGTCATACGTCTCCTGTTCGGCAGCCAGAATCTGCTCCACATCCGGGCAGTCCACCTTTTTATGGTGTGCCATCGCCCCTTCTATCATATCGATGATCGTCAGGTAAGAAATCTCTTTTCGTAAAAACCGTCCTACCGCATATTCATTCGCCGCGTTATATACGGTCGGCACAGAGCCGCCCTGCCGCCCCGCCTCATAGGCAAGGGAGAGTCCCCGAAATACTTCCATATCGGGGTTTTCAAAGGTAATGCTCCCAAGCTTCGCAAAATCCAGCCGCTGGCCCGGCAAAAACCGGCGCTCCGGATAATAGAGGGCATACTGGATCGGCAGCTTCATGTCCGGCGTGCCAAGCTGTGCCATCACGGCCCCATCCTCAAACTCCACCATCGAGTGGATGACGCTCTGGGGCTGTACCACCACCTGGACCTGGTCCATCTCCACGCCAAACAGCCACCGGGCTTCCATCACTTCCAGCCCTTTGTTGACCATCGTGGAGGAATCGATGGTGATCTTCTGCCCCATCGCCCAGTTCGGGTGCTTCAGGGCATCCTCTAACTGCACCTCTGCCAGACGTTCCTTTGTAAAACCGCGGAACGGGCCGCCGGAGGCTGTCAGGAGAATCTTGTGCACCGCCTTTTTGTCTTCCCCGTTCAAACACTGGAAGATTGCGCTGTGCTCGCTGTCTACAGGCAGGATCCGAACCCCCATCTCCTTGGCGAGAGGCATGATGATATGTCCCGCCGTCACAAGCGTTTCTTTGTTGGCAAGGGCGATATCCTTTCCCGCCCTCATCGCCGCAATCGTCGGACGAATCCCGATCATGCCTACGATCGCCGTGACAACGATACTTGCAGACGGCTCCACCGCCGCCTCCATAAGCCCTTCCATGCCCGATACGATACTGACGTCCAGATCTTTGACCGCAGCCTTCAGTTCCAGCGCCTTTTTTTCTTCCCATACACAGGCAAGCGCCGGGCGGAATCTGCGGATCTGCTGTTCCAACAGCCGGATATTGCTTCCGGCCGCAAGGGCCGTCACTTGAATATCCTGATTGTTCTCTACGACTTCCAGGGTCTGGGTCCCGATAGACCCGGTAGACCCCAGGATTGCAATTTTCTTCATATGCTTCAGCTCCCGAATTGTTTATCTTAAGAATGTCACGGCAAAATAGATTGCAGGCGCGGTAAACAGCATGCTGTCAAACCGGTCCAATATCCCGCCGTGTCCCGGAATCAGATGTCCGTAATCCTTGATATCATGGTTTCTCTTGATCGCCGACGCCGCCAGATCCCCGATCTGGGATATCACCGCCGCGATGGCACAGGCTGCCGCACAGGCCGCCTGGGGATTCGTGATCTCCATCATCTTGTCCCGGAAACATGTCGCATACAAAAATCCGAGAAGCGCCGCTCCAACAACGCCTCCCACCGCGCCCTCGATGGACTTTTTCGGGCTCAGCACCGGCGCCAGCTTATGGCGTCCAAAGAGCATGCCCACGCAGTAGGCAAAGGTATCACAGCCCCAGGAACTAAAGAAGATCAGCCATACCAGATAGGTTCCGTCTGCCATCACCCGCACCTGATAGAGATAGGACAGCATCACAGACGCGTAGAATACGCCAAAAAATGCCACCGTCACTTCTTCGGTCTTATAGCGGGGAAAAGTAAAGACATAAAGGCTCATCAGAACCATCAGCGCCGCGATCGCCATCAGCATCACATACCTCTGGTCATCCAGCCACAACATCGCATAGTAGGACGCCGCCGTCAGATATCCCACCGCGCCAAGCATAGTCTTTTCTATCTTCATCACACGGTAAAGCTCAAACAACCCGATCAAGGAAATGATTCCCGTTGTGATGAAAAGTATACTCCCACCGCTTCCGACGACAAAAATGGCAATGATGACCAGCACGATCCCACTGATTAACCGTTTCGTGAACATAACGGTGTCCCCCCTTCGTATTATTTGACTCCGCCGAATCTTCTGTCTCGTTTATTGTATGCAGCGATTGCTTTTTCCAGTTCTTCTTTGTCAAAATCAGGCCACAGGCAGTCGGTGACATATAACTCCGTATAGGCGAGCTGCCAGAGCAGATAGTTGGAAAGGCGGAGCTCCCCGCTGGTGCGGATCAAAAGGTCCGGGTCAGGGATATCGGCCGTATCCAGATAGGAGGCAAATATCTCCTCTGTAATCTTCTCCGGATCCTGCCTGCCGTCCAAACAGTCTTTTGCCAGCGCCTTTGCCGCCCGCCTGATCTCATCCCTGCCGCCATAATTGACCGCGATTACAAAGGTCAGACCGGTATTATCCTTTGTCTCCCTCTCCAGGCGGTCTATGCCTTCGATGATATCCCGGTCAAACCTGGTGCGGTCCCCGATCATCAGCACCCGTACATTGTTGCCCGACGCAATCTTTAAAAGGCGGACCATGTAAAACCGGAACAGCTGCATCAGAGCGCCGACCTCCTCGGAGGAGCGCGACCAGTTCTCAGTCGAAAATCCATATACCGTCAGATAACGGATTCCCATCCTTGCCGCAGTCTCCACGGTCTTTTCTACTGTCACACAGCCCTCTTTGTGTCCCATCGTCCGCGGCAGACCGCGTTTTTTCGCCCACCGTCCGTTGCCGTCCAGGATCAGCGCCACATGCTGCGGGATTACCATATCTTCCAGATTGTGCTCCATCATTTACCTCCATACATGGCAGTGGGACAGGAAATACCCCCTGTCCCCCATACTCTGCGCCATTTTCCGCAAGGAACGAAACATGGCGCGGCTGTCATTTAACTTTTATACCGCTTATACGGTCATAATCTCCTTCGTCTTTGCTTCAACTGCCTTGTCAATCTTCTCAATCATCTTGTCGGTCAGCTTCTGCACTTTTTCCGTCCCTACTTCCAGATCATCCTCGGAAATATCGCCTGATTTCTCCATCTTCTTAAACATATCGTTGGCGTCACGGCGGACGTTGCGGACTGCGACTTTCGCCGCCTCACCTTTCTTCTTTACGTCTTTTGCCAGATCTTTTCTCCGCTCCTCGGTCAGCTCCGGGAATACCAGACGGATAATGCTGCCGTCATTGGTCGGGTTGATCCCCAGGTCAGACATGTTGATCGCCTTCTCGATCGCCCGCAGCATGTTCTTTTCCCAAGGCTGGATAACGATCATACGCGCCTCCGGCACGGAAATATTTCCTACCTGCTGGATCGGGGTAGGCGTACCATAGTAGTCCACCATGATCTTGTCCAGCACATGCGGATTGGCACGTCCTGCGCGGATGGTCCCGAATTCGCTGTAAAGCACATCCAGAGTCTTGTTCATCTTGTCTTCATATGATTTTAAATGTTCCTGCATAATGTCCTCCTGTTATACGGTCACGATCGTGCCGTTAATTTTCCCCTGCATCGCGTTGGCAATGCTGTTTTCCTCGTTCAGATCAAATACTGCCATCGGCATCTTATGCTCCATGCACATGATGGAAGCCGTCAGATCCACGACCGCCAGCTTCTTGTCGATGACCTCCTGGATACTGATGGTGTCATACCGTCTTGCATCCGGATTCTTTGCCGGGTCGCTGTCATATACGCCGTCTATGGACTTGGCAAGCAGAATACAATCGGCATCCATCTCCACCGCCCGCAGCGTGATGCCCGTGTCGGTTGAGAAGTAGGGATGGCCCGTACCTCCTGCGAAAAATACTACCTTGCCCTCTTTGAAATACTGGTTCGCCAGATCTTTGGAGAACAGCTTTGTCATCGTCCCGCATACAAAGGGAGTTAAGATCTCAGTCTCCATTCCGGCATTCCGGAAAATCTCCGATACATAGATACAGTTCATGATCGTGGCGAGCATGCCGATCTGGTCTGCATGGGTGCGCTCAATGGCTTCACTGGTGCGCCCTCTCCAGAAATTGCCGCCGCCGATAACGATGCCCACCTGAACTCCGGCATCGACAGACAGTTTCACCTGTCTTGCCACTTCTTTGACCGTATCTTCATCAAAGCCGGTCTTCTTCGGTCCGGCCAGCGCCTCGCCGCTCAATTTTAAAAACACTCTTTTCATCTGCATGAAATCATTCTCCCTGCTTTAGTATTGCTCTTTCGTTATCATACCACATCATGTGGATTTTGAAAAGAGTAAACCTGACACTTCCCTCCCCAGATACAAATCCGAGAATTCCCGGATGCTCAGCGGGCGGGAAAAATAATAGCCCTGACCCACGTCACATTTAGAATCAGAAAGAAGCTGCATCTGCTGTTCATTTTCTATGCCTTCCGCGACAGAGGTGGTCCCTCTCAAATGCCTGCAGAGGGAGATCGCATGTTCCACGATCATCCTGGATTTTTCATTCCGTTCGATATCCCGGACCAGATTTTTATCCAGCTTCAGATTGTTAAACTCCATCGTGGAAAGAATCGCCAGGTTGGAATATCTCGCCCCAAAATCATCCAGGGAGATGGAAAAACCTGCCTCTTTAAACTCCACCGTCAGCTTTTCCAGCGTCTCCCACCGGATCTTCCCTATGCTCTCCGTCATCTCGATATCGATGTATTCCGGCGCAATCCCATACCTGTCGCAAATTTCTTTTATCGTCTTCACAATATCATTCTCCATGAGCGTGACACGGGAAAAATTGACAGAAACCCTAAGCAGTTCCTTTCCGTGTTCCTTCCACCCTTTCAGTGTCTTGCAGACTACCTCCAGGACATAAAGATCAATATGGCGGATGATATGTTCGGATTCGTACTGGGGGATAAACCAGTCCGGCATGATCAGGCTGCCATCCGCGTTCTGTTTGCGGACCAGCGCCTCCGCTCCCGTCAAACAGCCGCTTTCCAGCCTGACTTTCGGCTGAAGGTATACTACAAAATCTCCGCGTCCGATCGACTCCAGCAATTCCCGGGTCAGCATGGTATTGCGGTTGTAGTCGCTGACCAGACTCGATTTATAATAGGACTGCTTTTCCGCATACATCAGCTCATCTGCATAGGCAACCTGTTCCTCCATGTTGGATGTGTCCCTGGTCCAGATCGATCCGATGGAGGCATTGATCTCCCTGTGCTCCTCCACTTCTTTTCTGAGCTGCTCCACCGTATCATCAAACAGTTTCTTTTCCATATCGACGCAGAGCACGAGAAACTCATCTCCGCCCAGCCGGAAGATATTGTCGGTAAAATACGATTTCAGCAATGACGCCGTTTTTTTGATCAGATAATCCCCATAATTATGCCCGTAGGTGTCGTTTGCCAGCTTGAGACCGTTGAGATCCATGTAGACGATCCCCACAGACTCCAACGTTCTGCCCGCCAGCTCCCGCAGCACCTTTGCATATTTATTGCGGTTGTAAACCTGGGTCAGCAGATCGTAGTAGCTCATCCGCTCCATCATCTCGAACAGTTCCCGCTTTTCAAAATCTTCAATGATGAAATAGGTGATGGATTTTAAAAGCCCGGGGTCTTTCAGATGGATCTTGGGATTATCCACGCCGATAAATCCGGTGATCCTCCCCTCTTTCTTCATCGGAGCCGTGATCAGGGAAGTGATGTTCTGGGCATTCAGCTTCTGGTATTGGATCGCGTCTCTGCTCACTTCCTGCTCTAATGAGGATATGTAGAACTCACCCTTTTGCTCATACATCTCGATCCATTCAGACAACTCCTCTAACGGGACATCCTGTAAATGCTCCCTCTCGGATGTGACGCCTTCCCGACACCATTCATAAGTATTGTTGGCTGTCTCCGCAGTGTAGTCAAACTCAAAAATATAACCCCGGTCTCCCTGATAAAATTCCGTAACCGCCTCTAAAAGCTTGCTGACTGCATCCCGGATATCATGGTGTTCTGACAAGATCTGGATTCCCCTCAACAGGGTCTCTTCTGTGCCCAGGCGCTCGATCAAATCTTTTTGATGTTCCAGTTCTCTGGTAATGTCGGTAGCCGCCTCAAAGCGCACCAGCTTTTCATCAAATTCGATCAACTTATCACTGATCAGGAAATGGCCATTAATAATCGGATTAAAATACTTCCAATGGTAGGCCTTGTCCCTGCTCAGCAGATGGTTTGTACAGAACTCACAGGGACTGTTTTTACCTTGAAGGACCTGATAACACTTTTTCCCACTGTACTCATAATCCTCTGGAAGCCCAAGAGCCATTAAGGTACGGTCATTCATATATAAAAGCTCATAAGAATCCAATGTTGCTATATAAATCAGATTTTCGCTGCTCTCTGTCGCTTTTGCTGCAATTCTTGTTTTTGACAATTCATCAACACCTCTTTCCGGTGGTAAATCGTATCTGTATTACTTTAATAATAATATGAATACCTCATAAAAGCAACCTTTTTGTATTTCCGACAACCAATTCCGACAGCCAATCCCTTCCTGCAGATGCTCAGTCTCATCCGTCGTTTACCGCCTATAACAAAAAAGCCATTGATACTTGTCTCTGAAGGGTATTTCTTCCCATACCCCTGTCTCTTCTTTCTTTTGCAGAATAAGTCCATACTCTCCATTAACGCGGTTAAAGTAAATTTGGGTATAAGTTCCAGCCGGTTCGAATCCAGCCGGTTGCTTTATTGAAAAGTGCATATTTATAAGGAAATAATGGAGATTTGGGTCTGCAATGAATTGTTGCGTGACCAAATCCGACATTCTGTGGTATGTTTAATATATAAAACAGTGTGACGGGAGGAATCGGGATGAACAGCATAGGAAAAAATATCAGGAACCTTAGAAAACAAAAGAAGATGTCCCAGGAACAGCTGGCAGGGCTTTTGCATGTGACAAGGCAGGCTGTCTCCAACTGGGAAACCGGCAAAAGTCAGCCGGATATAGAAACGCTGGAAGCCATTGCAGGAGCTTTTGACACGGATATCCTCA
The DNA here is from genome assembly GCA_030825115.1 of Lachnospiraceae bacterium. Classification (GTDB taxonomy): domain Bacteria; phylum Bacillota; class Clostridia; order Lachnospirales; family Lachnospiraceae; genus Brotaphodocola. Next base: position 98,713 of record JAPJQL010000007.1, on the reverse strand, counting down.
TGGTTTTATATGGGCGCCGCCAGGAAGAGGCAGATGCAGAGGCAAGGCAGGCACAGAAAAAACAGTGTATTAAGAATGCCCTTTTGTGGGGAGTTTTGGCGTTAACCGGAATCTTGATTTATGTATTCACAAAGGACTGGACGGAAAGGATGGCCCAGCATTATTATGACAGCCGGCCGCGTTTCCTGTCTGTTCTCATCCTGGGTCCGGTCTGTTTCTTTGCCGGAACAATTACCTTCATGAATATAATTGGGATGTTGGGGGATATCAGGATAAAACAGACATGGGTGAGAAAGACGGTGTTGGGGATGTCCATCGGAATTCTCGTTTTTTATTTCATAGCTGCATTGGTCGTACTCCTGCCCGTTCTGTTGTCAAACGTGCATCTGTTTGACAACTTGTTCATGGGACTGAACCATAACATCCTGTTTTTAGGTTACCGGCTGGCAAAAGTGCCGCCTTTGTTCTTTGTTTCAGCAGCCGGTATATTTCTTGGAATGAAAGGGGATTAAGGATGCCAGTCTGCATCCTTTTGTTTTTTGCAGTATTTTTCCCGGTTGGTTCATGGGGGCTTTTTAGGGGTATTGTTTCAGTTCCATTTTTTGCTGCAAGTGTGAAGGTATGTCAAACACCTCGTTTTCATCATTTTCTTTTAACAAGTAACTTGGCAATCATATCAATGGCGAGAAATACTAAGCCTGCAACTACCCAAATACCCCGGCCATATTTCCAATTATTCTCAGAAAAACCATATCCCAAGTATATTGCGGTGACAATTAACCAATATGCAACCGAGATAGCGTTTATAATAGATTGGCTTTTCTTTTTCTCCTTTGCATAATCTCCCTCCTGTAAGAGTTTTTCGTAACTTGCCCATATTATGCCACTACTGATAAGGAAAAACACACCAATTCCTGCAATAACAAGAGAAGCAGAAAGCATAATTGTTATCAGTAATTCAGTTGCATCCTTAAAAATCGCTTCTCCAAAAAGAGGGATTAGAGCCATGACGCAAAGACTGACTCCAATCACATTGCTTCTTGTATATATTCCGTTATATTGGGCTCTCCGTTCTAAAACCATTCCGCTAACACCATACTCTGTTTCAAAGATCTCCTTTTCTAAATAGTCATATGCTTCTGTTTTCCTGCCACTTGAAATAAATACAGCAACTGCTACTGCGACAAGAATTATTGAAATAATCATACCGATTTCTCCTAATATTAATAGGCTTATCGGTGATAAAATACACAAAAAGATTGCCAATGCTATTGATTTTGATGTTACAGCCTTTACAGAAAGAAAGGCATCTGCTTCTTCCATTGATACGCGCCTTAGTGCAGACATCTCAACAAACGAGATACTGCCTTCTGTATCTTCGAGTTCATCTTTAAGCAAATAGTCTGTACTTACACCAAATAACTTTGAAAGGTAAACTATTTTTTCAAGGTTTGGGATAGCTTGCGCGCCTTCCCATTTTGAAACGGACTGTCTCGTAACATTCATTTGTTCCGCTAATTCCTCTTGTGACCAACCTGCTTTTTTGCGAAGCTGTATTAATTTATCGGCAAAAATCATTACCATATCCTCCTCGTGTGATTATTTATACGCAGATTCTATCTTTTTTTCAGGTTACATACCACCAATCAATACCATTCAATGTGTCAACTACTAGTTGCATCCTTAGTATTTATAGAAAAATCATTATCTTCCACCAAAAAGTATAGATGACAACATGGACTGATTTTCCGTATTATAATTGTAAGATAAGTTTAACTTTCTTCACACCATATTCCTCCATTTTATATCTTATAATAAAGATAGTTTATTCAGCTTAACTTATAAAATGATTCGTTGGAATGTAATGTTAGGTATTGATGATATATATAGTAAAACGAGCATATATTGGTTTCCAAAATGGCTGTAATCAGTAGACGAATTATGGGATTTGAAAGATCAATAGGTGCAACCATTTGAATTGAGGAGAAATTTATATGAAAATAAAAGCAATAGCTGTAATCTTAATTATAAGTTCAATATTAGGAGCATGTTCTAAAAACAACTTAGATAAAAATAAAGAAACAGAATATCCAATTTATGAAACAAAAAATCAAAATGTGAGTGTATTATCTAAAAATAATGAAGAAGAAACTGGTGCCAGTGCCAGCGAATTGGAAGTGGTCAATCCAAAAGAATTTGGAAATGCAAAAGAAGTGTTGGATAATATAGTAATCACGTCAAATGTTGAGGTGAAGAAATCCAAGGCAGATGAATTACAAATTGAATTTGAACTAGATAATGTTGGAGTATGCATTTTTGTTGCCAATAAAGGAAAAGAATTATCCCTACCAAAAGAAACTTTTGTAGATTCTACTAAAATTAAGTGGACGGCATTAACCGCAGATGAGGAATATATTTTTCCTTATATGAAGGTTAATAAAACCGGGGATATGTTCATGATAGACTGGACATACAAAGACTATAATTTTGCTATTTACGGAAAGTCACCGCAGAACACATCGGATAGAGATATGGCTGGAAAGATTGCGTTAGCAATCATACGCAATTTGGGCGGAGAACCCCAAGATAATCATGAAGAAATCACTCCAACGGGGTATCCTTCTGATGAGATTCAGCGCCAGCAAATCATGTATAATGGTGTTCTTTATTACTATACAGCAAATGGATTTGATAATCCACTCCCGGATGGATATGAGTTTGTTGGCAAAGTCAAGAAAGTAGATAACAAACAGAAACCCACGGCGGATTGGTGCGGAAGCCATGTTGATATTGGTCAAAAAATATATGTCTCCGACAACACGTCGGTAATTTATTTGGAGTATGAAATGGGATATGCAGCGTTTGCCGCTGTGGAAACAGAACAAACCGTTCAAGAAGGCGTAGATACTTTGGATAGTACAGACATCCTTGATATTGAGGATGTTCCTTCTTTTAGTTATGAAGAGGAACTTAGACAATACGAAGAAGGTGATTACAATGTAAACCTAAAGAAACTCAAGCCACTTATATGGATAAAGATGGACTGACTTGTCTTGTTGTAAATGGTAAGATAATTAAATAAAATATTGCTTCATAAATCCTCTGTTTATGCAGGTTTTCGGCCGTTTTTCTCCCCATTTTAAACAACATATGGCCCGATGCCGGGCTCGATGGCCCATGGCCTGGTGGGTGCCGTAAGCAGGGGCCTGGGGGGGGGTACGCACCCAAAAAGGACCCAAAGTAGGTTTTACATACCTTGGATCCTTTTTTCATCTTATTTCCGCCTCAAAAATGGTCCATTTGGGGACATGAAGCGCTTATTTTAGGTCACAGGATGACAATAAATTAGTTGCCCATCTGCTTTGCAACTTCTTCAGCAAAGTTCTCTTCCTTCTTCTCAAGGCCCTCGCCGGTCTCGAAACGAACGAACTTCTTCACTTTGATGTCAGCATCGTTAGCCTTAGCAACCTGAGCTACGTACTGTGCTACGGACTGCTTGCCGTCTTCAGCCTTTACGTAGGTCTGATCTAACAGGCAGATCTCTTTCAGTTCTTTGTTGATACGACCCATTACCATACCGCTGATAATCTTGTCGTTTGCATCCGGCTTCTCATTCTTAGCTGCTGCAGTCAGAATCTCTTTCTCTTTTTCGATGTAGTCAGCATCTACTTCTTCTCTGCTGGTGAACTGCGGCTTTAAAGCTGCAGCCTGCATCGCTACGTTCTTTGCCATCTCTTTTACTGCGTCGTTGATCACGTTGGTCTCAACATCAACCAGAACGCCGATCTTGCCGCCTGCATGGATGTAGGAAGCCACAAAACCGTTGCTCTCCTCAACCTGCTCGAATCTACGGATGTTCATGTTCTCACCGATGATAGAAATCTGGGTAGCCAGAGCTTCCTTAACGGTCAGGGACGGATCTTTAGCCCACTGCTCAGCCAGGAATGCATCCATGTCTGCTGCGGTGCTCACCAGAGCCTGTGCTGCTACGTCTGCTGCATAAGTCTGGAACTTTTCGTTCTTTGCTACGAAGTCGGTCTCTGCATTTACTTCTACAACAACTGCTTTCTTAGCGTCATCGGTCATTGCGGTAACTACGATACCCTCTGCTGCGATACGGCCAGCCTTCTTCTCTGCTCCGGCTAATCCTTTTTCTCTCAGAAAGTCTACTGCTGCTTCCATATCACCGTCGGTAGCTGCAAGTGCTTTCTTGCAATCCATCATACCTGCACCGGTCATTTCTCTTAATTCTTTTACCATTGCTGCGGTTACTGCTGCCATTGTGATTCCCTCCATATAATTATTAGTATAAACACAAAAATGCTTCAACCTGTGTCTGTTACAGGTCGAAGCATCTTCTCGTCCTCGATTAAGCCTCTACAGTCTCTTCTGCTACTTCAAATGCCTCAGAAAAATCTGCAACTGCCTCACCCTGGTTTGCTTCGATTACTGCATCTGCCATCTTAGCCACGATTAATTTTACAGCTCTGATTGCATCGTCGTTACCCGGGATAACGTAATCCAGCTCTTCCGGATCACAGTTGGTATCTGCGATACCGATCAACGGAATACCCAGAGTATGAGCTTCCTGTACGCAGATTCTTTCCTTCTTCGGATCTACGATAAAGATAGCGTCCGGAAGTCTCTTCATATCCTTGATACCGCCAAGGTTCTTCTCAAGCTTCTCCCACTCTTTCTTCAGTTCAATAACCTCTTTCTTCGGCAGTACGTCGAACGTACCGTCCTCAGACATGGTCTCGATTGCTTTCAGTCTTGCAATTCTGCTCTGGATGGTCTTGAAGTTGGTCAGCATACCGCCTAACCATCTCTCATTTACATAGAACATACCGCAGCGCTCTGCCTCAACCTTGATCGCATCCTGAGCCTGCTTCTTGGTTCCTACGAACAGTACCGTGCCGCCGTTTGCTGCGATGTCGGAAATTGCGTTGTAAGCCTCATCTACTTTGCCTACAGACTTCTGTAAGTCGATAATGTAGATACCGTTTCTCTCGGTGTAGATGTACGGAGCCATCTTAGGGTTCCATCTTCTTGTCTGATGTCCGAAATGAACACCTGCTTCCAAAAGCTGCTTCATTGAAATAACGCTCATGTTATTACCTCCATTTGGTTTTTTACTTCCGTCTGCTTCTTATGCTTTCTCCGGGACCTGATCTCAGGCACCGCCTTCGAAATCGACAGACGTGTTTTTTGTCAGCCTTAAAATCATAACACACCTTCCAATGTTTGACAAGCACTTTTTTGTAAATTGTCACGTAAATTGTCATGTAAATCGTCAAGGAATTGCTGCCGCAGGCGCACATGAAAAACAGGAACCGCACGGAATCCGCACAGCTCCTGCCGTGAATTTCTGTTATCGATCTTGAATTTCTGCTGTCGTTTACTTTCCTGCCGCCTTGATATTCTTCAGTTCTTCAAATACCACGTCATTCAGCACCTTGATGTAGGTGCCCTTCATACCGGAAGACCGGGATTCGATCACGCCGGCGCTCTCGAATTTCCTCAGTGCATTCACAATGACAGAGCGGGTGATCCCCACACGGTCCGCAATCTTGCTGGCCACCAAGATCCCCTCATTGCCGTCCAGCTCCTCAAAGATATGGGTGATCGCCTCCAGCTCGGAGAAGGACAGGGTGCTGATCGCCGACTTCACGATCTGAACCTTCCTTGTCTCCTCTGCGTTCTCCTCATTCACAGAACGCATCATCTCCAGCCCGACTACGGTAGTGCCGTACTCGCTTAAAATAATATCATCAATGTCATAGCTCGCATCCGATTTGTAGATGAACAGGGTGCCAAGGCGCTCGCCTGCAATATCAATCGGGGTGATGATGGCCTGGTATTTCTTTACATTCTCTTCTGCAAATCCCAGCGTCGCCAGATTTACATTCTCCTTTGTGGAGAGAATGCTGAGCAGGCGCTCATTCAGCATCCGGTCAACATAGCCTCCCACCTGGTCTTCGATCAATTCCTCGATCTCATCTACACCCGGACAGAGACCGACTCCAAGCACCTTCCCCTTCTTGCTGATAACAAGGATGTTGGAAACCAGAATCTCTCCTAACACTTTGCAGATGTCATTAAATACCACTTTGTGCGAGTTGTTATTATGCAATAATTTGTTGATTTTTCTAGTTTTATCAAGTAGCTGAACACTCATTTCGAAAAACCTCCTCATTTTTTTATATTCAACACAGAAATCCAGTTCTAATAGTTAAATATTAGCACGATTTGAGGACAATAACAATAGTTTTTCGAAATTTTTTGACTTTTTTAATAATTACTCTATTTTGAATTTAAATTCATACTATAACCGCATTGTTCGTCAGCACACAACAGCTTATTCCCTTTTTCTACCATATAACTGCCGCACTTGGGACACTTCTCTGTGGACGGTTTCTGCCACGACATAAAATCGCACTCAGGATTGTCCTCACAGCCGTAGTACCTTCTGCCCTTCTTGGTCTTCTTGATCACGACCTCCTTGCCGCACTTGGGACAGGGAACGCCGATCTTCTCCAAATAAGGCTTGGTATTTTTGCAGTCCGGGAAGCCCGGACATGCGAGAAATTTGCCGTGGGGACCGTATTTGATGACCATATTGCGTCCGCATACGTCGCAGATCTCATCCGTCACCTCATCGGCAATCTTGACAGACTCCAGCGTCTTTTCTGCCGCCTTCACCGCGGAGTCCAGATCCGGATAAAAATTCTCCACGATCGTCTTCCACTTGACCGTGCCGTCTCCCACCTTGTCTAAAAGCAGCTCCATGTTGGCGGTAAAGCTGGTGTCTACGATACTTGGGAAACACTGCTTCATGATGCCGTTGACGGCTTCCCCAAGCTCCGTCACATACAGGTTTTTATTCTCCTTGGTCACATATCTGCGGGCCAGGATTGTCGTGATAGTCGGCGCGTAGGTACTTGGGCGGCCAATCCCCTGCTCTTCCAACGCCTTGACCAGCGACGCCTCTGTATAGTGGGACGGCGGCTGGGTGAAGTGCTGGCTGTGATTCAGAGAATCCAGGTTCAGTACATCGCCCTTTTCCAGCTTTCCAAGAAGCGTATTGTTCTCTTCCTTGTCATCTTCCTGGATATAGACGGACATAAAACCGTCGAATTTTAACTTGGATGCAGCTAAAGTAAACAAATACTCCCCTGCTCCCACCTTCACTGAAGTTGTCTCATAGACTGCCGGCTGCATCCTGCTTGCCGTAAAACGTTTCCAGATCAGCTGGTACAGGCGGAACAGATCCCTCTGTAAAGATTCCTTGACCAGAGTCGGCGTCAGGCTGATATCCGTAGGACGGATCGCCTCGTGGGCATCCTGGATCTTGCCATTCTTCTTTCCGGTCTGCTCACTGGCCGAGACATACTTTTCGCCGTAGGTCTCTCCGATATAATGGCGCGCCGCCTGATCGGCCTCGTCCGCAATCCGGGTGGAATCCGTTCTCAGGTAGGTGATCAGACCGATCGTCCCCTTTCCCTTTATGTCCACGCCCTCATATAACTGCTGTGCAAGACGCATGGTCTTCTGGGTGGAAAAGTTCAGTACTTTGGACGCTTCCTGCTGCAGGGTACTGGTGGTAAACGGAATCGGCGCTTTTTTCACGCGCTCACCATTCTTTACTTCTTCTACGGTATAGACCTGCCCGTCAAGCCCTTTCAGGATGACATCCAGCTCATCCTTGCTGTGGATAACCATCTTCTCCGTCCTGGTTCCATAAAATTTGGCTTTCAAAGGCTTCTTGCTGTTTTTCTGGAACAGCTCCGCATCCAGATTCCAGTACTCTTCCGGGATGAACGCATTGATCTCATCTTCCCTGTCGCAGACGATCCTGAGCGCCACAGACTGGACCCGGCCCGCACTCAGCCCCCGTTTGACCTTTGCCCATAAAAGAGGGCTGATGGAATATCCCACCATACGGTCCAGGATCCGCCTTGTCTGCTGGGCGTCTACCAGATCCATATCGATCTCCCTCGGCGCCTTCAAAGAGGTCTTTACCGCATTCTTCGTGATCTCATTGAAACTGATCCGGTATACCTTTTTATCTTTCAGTTCATCCAGCTTCAGCGCCTTCATCAGATGCCAGGAGATCGCCTCCCCCTCCCGGTCAGGGTCCGTTGCCAGATAAATCTTATCTGCTTTTTTCACTTCCTTGCGGAGTTTTGCCAAAATATCACCTTTTCCCCTGATCGTGATATATTTCGGCTCATAGTCATGTTCCACGTCGATCCCCAACTGGCTTTTCGGTAAATCTCTCACATGGCCATTGGATGCATCCACTTCATAATTGGAACCTAAAAACTTTTTAATTGTCTTCACTTTTGCAGGTGATTCCACAATTACCAAACTGTTTGCCATAGATACTCCTACTTCCGAATATTTTTTCCATAATAATGATTCGCAGTCTGGACGGCATATCCGGCAAGCACCAGGTTCAGGAGTATCCCCATACACTCCCCTGTATCAAACCCGCACGCGCCTGCAATCTCATCCAGATGCTTTGGACTCAAATCCAAGCAACTATACACCATTTTTTCTTTCTTTGCAAGTCCATTTACATTTTTTTCATGAACAATTAACTTTTTCCCGCGTTTCAGGCCAAGATGTTCCAGGATCGTACCAGGCGTAAGGGCGGCGCCTGCCCCCTGTTCGATCAGGCGGTTGCATCCTGAACTCAGGGGATCCGTGATCCTGCCGGGAACCGCGTATATCTCCCGTCCCTGCTCCAGCCCCAGTTCTGCCGTGATCAGGGAGCCGCTGCGTTCTTTCGCCTCCACCACCAGGACCACATCCGAAAGCCCGCTGATGATCCGGTTCCGCATGGGAAAATAGCCGGGTATCGGCTTCTCTCCCGGAGGATATTCCGAGAGAATGCCGCCGCACTCCACCATCGCTTCAAACAGCTTATAATTGGAAGAGGGATAACAGATATTGACTCCACAGCCCAACACCCCGTAAGTCGGGCGTCCCGCCCGCAGGGCGCCTCTGTGGGCCGCCCCGTCGATCCCCTCGGCCAGTCCGCTGATAATCTGGACATCTTCCTGTGCCAGCGCTCCGGCAAACGCCTCGGCAACCTGCCTCCCATACGTGCTGCAGCTGCGGGCTCCCACGATCGCTACCGAGGGAAGCTTTGGGTCTGGGAGCTTTCCCTTTACATATAGTCCCATCGGCGCATCATAGAGTTCTAAAAGACATCCCGGATACTCTTCTTCCAAGGGTGTGACAAAGCGGATTCCACGGTCTTTCAGCCCATAATAGTCCCTCTCACACTCCGTATACCGCCTTTTCCACGTTCTGATCGCGGTAATCTGGTTTTCCTTCAGCAGACCAGACGCACGGATATCTGTTTCTTCTATATTATATATAGCCGAAAAGCTGCCAAAATGTTCCCACAGCCGCCTCACCGTCACCGCCCCAAGCGAAGGCACCTGGCACAGCCAGTACAAATATATGTTCTCCTGTAACTTATCCTGTTCTCCCATGTTTTATGCCTCCAATCCCCAATATTTTTCTTCTAAGCTGCGATAACCGGCAGCTTCCCCCAGATGATTTCTTCCAATCTTTTCTTTTCCTTCCAGATCGGCTATGGTTCTCGATACCTTCAAGATCCGCTGGCAGCCTCTTGCACTCAGTCCCAATTTTTCATAGATTTCCTGAAGAAACCGTTCTTCTTCCTGCCCCAGCCTGCAATAGCGCCGGATCTCCCTGCTCCCCATCTCACTGTTAAAGCACAGGTCCGTATCCCCAAACCGCTCTTTTTGAATCTCCCACGCCGCTTCCACCCGCTTCCGGATATCTGCCGAACTCTCATTTTCCTGTTCTCCCCGCACTTCCCGGTAGGTGACGGGAGCCGCCTCGGCAAAGATATCGATCCGGTCCAGCAGCGGGCGGGATACTTTCCCCAGATAACGCCGGATCTGGCTCTCCTGGCAGCTGCACCGGGTGCGGTCGGGAAAGAAACCACAGGGACATGGGTTCATCGCCGCCGCCATCATAAAATCGGCGGGGAACTCACAGCTGCCGAAAGCTCGTGATATGGTGATGCTCCGCTCCTCAAGCGGCTGCCTCAGTACCTCGATGGTACGTCGTTGAAATTCAGGAAATTCATCCAAAAACAGGACGCCTCTGGATGCCAGGGAGATCTCCCCTGGTCGTGGAACCTTGCCTCCGCCTGTCAGGGCCTGAGGGCTGATGGTGTGATGAGGGCTGCGAAACGGCCGTTCGGACAGCAGCGCCTTTCCGCGCGGCAGCAAGCCGCAGACGCTGTAGACCTTTGACACTTCCAGCCGTTCCCGAAGGGAAAGTGGCGGCATGATCGTCGGGATACGGCGCGCCACCATACTCTTCCCGCTTCCGGCCGGACCGATATAGAGAATGTTGTGATGTCCGGCGACCGCAATCTCTGTCGCCCGCTTGAGCAGCTTCTGGCCGTTGACCTCCCGGTAATCCTCGGAGTACTCTTCCCTCGGTGTCATCCCGTCAAAAGAGCTTCTGTCCGCCGGGACAACCGCTTCCATGCCATTTAACATGTGTACCACATCGGAAAGCCTGTCCACAGGAATGATGTCGATCCCTTCTATGGCAAGCCCTTCCTGCCGGTTTTGCACCGGAAGAAAACACCGGTTCAGCCCTGCATCCCGAAACGCCTCCACCAGAGGCAGCGTGCCGGTCACTGGCTTTACGCTGCCGTCAAGCCCCAGTTCACCGATAAACGCCGAAGTCTGCAGCAGACGATCTTCCTCGATCTGACCGTAGGAAGCCATGACTGCCACAGCAATCGGAAGGTCAAATGCCGTCCCCTGCTTCCTGACATTGGCAGGAGAGATGTTGACTGTCACCTTCATGGCAGGCAGGCGGAAGCCTGAATTTTTAACCGCGGTCTTCACGCGGTCCTGCGCCTCCTTGACCTCAGACGCCAGATAGCCGATCAGCTGAAACCCCGGCAGCCCGCTGCCCACATCCGCTTCCACCTGGACGAGGCTGCCGTCGATCCCTTTTAACGCCCCACTAAATACTTTACTGAACAAATCCTGCTCCTTTCCGAAACCCGTGATGCCGGTTTCTTTCCATCTGTGTTCTGTTGATCTTTCTACCTTGGAAAACCGCACGGAACGCGCGAAGGATACCCCAGATCCATAAGAGAAAAGATAACTATACTATAATGGAAATATGGAAAAATAGCAAGCATCATTTTGTAAATTCCAGCATATACGGGCGGAAACGCAGCGGCAGCATGTTCATCTGGCACCGGGAATTGATCCGCTCCCGGATGGCGATCGCGGCGTGGAATGTCTTCCAAAGCGCCTCGTATTCTTCCTCGTCCGTACCTGCTGTCAATTTCTCCTGCCATGCCTCCGAACCGGCGTTCACCATCACCCAGCCTTTTCCCGGCTGATGGACTGCGGCCTTTTTTCGGTTGCAGTCATAGAGGATCCAGTTCTCACCGGACAGACGGTCGGCAAAATGGGCTGCCAGCAGGATGGTAAGGTCATTCTTCGGCCCGATCCGCCCCAGCAGGATTCCCTCCTTCGTCTGGGAAAAACGGGTAAATCCAAGCATATGCTGGAGCTCCATCCCCACGTTCCGATACATCTCATAAAAGTGGAATACGGCAGGTTCCTTAAGCATCTCGACTGCTTTCACCCCAAAATGGAAGGCATAGATCAAAAAACGGTAGACGCGGTCGGCGCGCATCGCCTCCTGGGAGAGCGCCGCTTTAAACACAATCTCATATAAATCCTCGGACAGGCGGTCCCGGATTGTCTCTGTCACCTTCACCGCCTTCCACGATTCCCGCTTCACTTCCCGATATTCACAAAACAGTTCCCGGCTGCAGCCAAACGGTTCGATCCGAACGTTTTTGTGTCCCAGACGGCTCATCCATGCATCGTATATCCCGCACCAGATATCATCCGGCTCCTCGCCGCACAAAAAGACTGTCATCCCCGTCCCTCCTGTCATAATGTGCCTGTGGCAGCTGCCGCACGATCCCCGGCCGTGACCGGAACATTCATCCGGTAATCGTCAAACAGGCTCAGCTGCCGGTAGCTGTCATGGTTTTCGATATCCCATGCTTTTTTATGTTCGACGCTGACCATCTGGCTTGTGATATAGTTCTCATCAATCTTCAAAGACGGATTCATCATCTTCCCCGAGCAGGTTATAAAATACACGGCGCGCTTTAAGACGACCCCCAGTTTTTTCAAGTCGCCAAACCCCAGCACCGCCGTCCTGCGCGCCGCCACGATCCTGCGCGCGGACTTTACCCCAAGCCCCGGCACCCGCAGCAGCGTATAATAATCCGCCCTGTTTATCTCCACCGGAAACTGCTCCAGATGGCGCAGCGCCCAGTCACACTTCGGGTCCAGCAGCACGTTGAAGTTCGGACGGTCTTCCGTCAGCAGCTCCTGCGCCTGAAATCCATAAAAACGAAGCAGCCAGTCCGCCTGGTAAAGGCGGTGCTCCCGCAAAAGGGGAGGTCCCCCCGGCAGCGCAGGCAGAAGACTGTCGTCATTGACCCGGACAAAGGCGGAATAAAACACCCGCTTCAGGTCATAGTTCTGGTAGAGCGCCTCGGCCACGCGGATCATCTGGAAGTCATTCTCCGGCGTTGCGCCCACGATCATCTGGGTGCTCTGTCCCGCGGGAACAAAATTTCTCGCTCCCGTTCCCTCCGCCGGCGTCCATACATTGCGTCCCGGATGGTAAGGAGAGTCGCTCATGCCGTAGGAGGAAAGCCGTCTGAGCCTTCCTCCGTCCTCCAGCCACCGCTGGTTCTGGACCGTGATTCCCCGCTGGATCTGGCGTATCGGAGCCAGGATCTTCGCCCTCGTCTTTCCCGGGGCCAGCGCCCTCAATCCTTCTGCCGTGGGCAGCTCCAGGTTCACGCTCATCCTGTCCGCCAGGTATCCGACCCGCTCGATCAGCCCCGGGTCCGCGCCTGGAATCGCCTTGACATGGATATAACCGTGAAAATGGTGTTCGTTCCGCAGCTTGTAAAGGGTCTGGTAGATCAGCTCCATCGTAAAATCCGCATGGTAAAGAATACCAGAACTCAGGAAAAGCCCTTCTATATAATTACGCCGGTAGAATTCCATCGTCAAGGTGCAGACCTCATCCGGAGTAAAGGAGGTCCGCACCACATCATTGGAGCTGCGGTTGATACAGTACTTGCAGTCATAGATGCACTGATTTGTGAACAGTATTTTTAAAAGCGAGATGCATCGGCCATCGGCAGAAAAGCTGTGGCAGATGCCGTCCGCCTTCGCATTCCCCATGCCGCCTTTTACCCCCTTGCGGTTCACGCCGCTGCTGGTACATGCCACGTCATACTTGGCAGCGTCAGATAAAATCCTGAGTTTTTCCCGGATACTCAGATCCTCCTGGATCAACATACCATCACCTCACAATACAAACCATGATATCTCCAAATCTTTAAAGCAGAAAAAGACAGAACATTTGTTCTGCCTTTATCTTATCATATCAAAATCCTTTTTACAAGCATTTTCGAACATTCGTTCGTTTTTCTGAAATCCTGTTACTCCAAAAATACAGCTACTTCATAAATGCGCCAAACATGACACTCGCGATGATCAATACGATACCGCCGCCCAGACGGGAAGATAACTGTGCGTATGCGATCAGACCCATACGGTTAGCAGCGCCAAGTACTGCAAGGTCGCCGGAACCGCCGCGGTTTGCCATACACAGACCTGCAGTGATCGCGGAATCGATCGGGAAGAAGCCTACCAGCCATCCTACCAGTGCAGAACCGATTACAGCGCCAACTACGATTGCCAGTGCAATAACTACGTTAGACGGAGTGATCGCCTTTGCCAGCTCGATGATGTTCGTATCAACACCTACACCTACCATGATGATCAGGATCAGGTTAGCTGTGAAGAAGGACTGCATTTTCTTTGCAGCTGCGCGTACATTTTCCGGTACAATGCCCAGGGCTGCTGCCAGCGCTACAAAGATGATCATGTATGCAAACTGATGGATCGCAACACCAAAAATCTTCGGAAGGATCGCTTTTGCAAACAGTCTTCCCAGTGCATAGAAACCGATTGCCAGGAAGAATGCCGCTCCCAGGTCTTTCATGCTGGTAGCAACTTTCTTGTCTTCTGTAGCGAAGTCGCCGCCGTCACGGATCAGGTCGCTGCCGTTGCCCGTCCATGCTGTCTTTTTCTCACCGATCTTTTTCAGGATCGCTGCTACCAGGATAGCAAAAATGTTGGCAATCGTCAGGATCGTAATTGCAAAGGAATAATAATTTGCCGCTTTATCGCCGGTTACTGTCTCGTAGATCTGGCTTAACGGAACAGCGCCTGCGCCGTTGCCGCCGCCCATGATCGGCATTACATATTTTAACAGAATGTCGATCGGGTTAACGCCAAACATAAAACCTGCCAGGATTCCCAGAAGACCTGCTCCGATCAGACCGCCGAAAATTGCCGGGATATAACCTGCAAAAGAGCGAATCAGAAGTTTTCTGTCCAGGGCCAGGATGGAACCGGTGATCAGGAATACGATGAAGAAGGATAAGAAATCCGCATCATCCATGATCATGATCATTCCTTCTGCATACTTCTCCGGAATCAGGTTAAAAGTAAACAGATAAGCTGATACCAGGAAGGTAAGTACCAGACCGCCGCCGATGTAGCTGTTCCAGAACGGAATCCGCTCTCCCAGCTCGTTACAGATAAGACCGATCGACAACATCAGGGCAAAACACCCTGCAAGGTCTGCGGAAAGCGCTCCGGTAGCTGCTGCCGCGATCACAATCACTGCGATGGAACCGGCAAGCCACCAGGGCATTCCGAATGTCTTCAATTTAAATCCTTTTGTTTCTGCCATTTTTAATACCTCCATTAAATTAAGTAATAGTTTCAGGGGGTATCCCCATGTTTATATTAACCCGGTGATTCCCGGCACCGGGTTTAATATCGTGGTAAAATCAGTCCTCAAACTCGTAGTCTTTAATCTCGCGGACCACATCAATGATGCTTCCGTCACGTGCCTCAATCACGCCTACAATCCGGTCGCCAAACTGTACCGGCGCCGGCTCGCCTACGATCGAGTAAGCGATATCCCTCAGCTCTTCAATCGTCTTCAGCGGCAGCTTCGTGTCTTTTAAGCAGTCGATCAAATCCTGTCTTCTCGGGTTGACAGCCACACCGTAATCGGTAACTACCACGTCTACCGACTCACCCGGCGTTGTCACCGTAGTCACATTGGTACAGATTGCCGGGATTCTTCCCTGCAGAAGCGGTGCGATCACGATGGTGCATTTTGCGCCTGCCGCCGTGTCCGGATGTCCGCCCTGAGCGCCGGTGATCATACCGTCGGAGCCGACTACAACATTGCAGTTAAAGTTCACGTCAACCTCTAAAGATGCCAGAATCACAAAATCAAGCTGGTTCACATACGCTCCCTTGTTGAACGGGTTTGCATACTCAGAACCGGAGATCTCGATATGGTTCGGATTTTTCTTGATGGACTCAATCGCGCCCAGATCAAAATCCTGGGTATCCACAACCTTGTTGATCAGCCCTTTTTCCAAAAGCTGGCAGATCGGGGTCGTGATGCCTCCTAAAGCCAGTCCCATCTTGATACCTCTCTCTTCCATGATCTTGCCCAGAGAGATGGTGGATGCAATCGATGCTCCGCCCACACCGGTCTGATAGGAGAAACCGTCCTTAAAATACGGGGTGTTGATCACAACCTGCGTACAGTAGTCAGCCATCTTTAACTTCCGCAGATCCGTCGTCGGTTTTGCAGCGCCGGATGCGATTTTTGCCGGATTTCCAATCTCGTCCACTACCACAACATAATCTACATTGATCATGGAAATGCTCGCCGGAATGTTCGGAAACGGCACCAGGCAGTCTGTGATCGCCACTACTTTATCTGCGTACTGGGCATCTACCATTGCGTAAGAAAGGACGCCGCAGTCACTCTTGCCGCCATTTGGCCGCAGGTTTCCGCACTTGTCACAGGTAGGCGCTCCGATAAAGGAGATATCCAGATGAACCTCTCCCGCTTCTACCGCGCGGACACGGCCGCCGTGGGAGCGCATGATTGCGATATTTTTTAATTTGCCCGTGGAAATCGCCTCGCCAATCTTTCCGCGCACACCGGAGGATTCGATTCCTACGATCGTGCCGTCTTCGATCATGGGAAGCAGCGGGTCATGGGCTTTTCCTAAGGAACTGGCGCAGATCGTCAGCCCTTTGATCCCCATCTTATGGATTTCTTCCATAACCATATTCACAACATAATCGCCCTCGCGGAAATGATGATGAAAGCCAAGTGTCATACCGTCTTTGATGCCGCACAGCTTCAATACCTCTGCGATGGAAGATACCTGCTTATCCCTTGTCGGATCACCGTTTGCCCTGATCTTCGGCGCGCCTTTCTGATATTCGATTCCTGCCTTGGCATAAACTCCCTGAAACACTTCCTTGCCAGTTGCCTTTATGACCTCTTCCGGGATTTCTCTACCTACTGCATTTATCATCTTACAGTTCCCCCTCATATACGCCTGATGCCTTAGCCAGAGCTATCGTTCTCTGTGCGCCGTCGTAGAATGCAATATCGATCATCTTGCCGTCTACGGTGAACACACCGATACCAAGCGCTTTTTTCTCATCTATTTCTTTTACTACTTTTTCTGCAAAAATAATCTCTTTCTGGGTTGGTGTGAAAATCTGATGCACGATGTCGATCTGTCTCGGATTTACCAGAGATTTTCCGTCAAAGCCCATCATCTTGATCATCTTAACCTCTTCTTCAAATACGTCCATCGCATCCAGGTTGGTGAATACGGTGTCCCAGCACTGTACGCCTGCAGCTCTCGCAGCCATGATCATGTGCTGTCTTGCACCCATCAGCTCCACTCCGGTTCCGGTGATCACGGTCTGAAGGTCTTTGGTATAGTCGCCGCCGCTCAGCGCGATGCCGATCAGACGATCGGAAGACTGACATACCTCCAGCGCATTCAGCACGCCCCTGCAGGACTCCAAAGCAGCCATCAACAAGGTAGAGCCTTCCGGTCTGCCGAACTCTTTTTCAGCCGCTGCCACATGCTCTTCAACCGTATGCACATCCTGCGCACACTCTGTCTTTGCAATACGAATGACATCGGCGCCGCCTGCCACGCAGACACGGATATCTTCCTGCCAGTGCGGCGTATCCAGACCGTTGATGCGGACAACTCGTTCAACGCCTCTGTAGTCAATTTCCTTCAGCGCGTGGAACAGGGAATATCTCGCCGCATCCTTCTGGTTCTCCGCCACCGCATCTTCCAGGTCCAGCATGATGGAATCCGGTTTGTAGATGTACGGGTCTTTGATCAGTCCCGGTTTCTGGCAGTTTAAAAACATCATGGAACGTCTCAGTCTTTTTTTGTTTGGATGAATCATCTGATCGCACCTCCCCACGGAAGATTTTCAGTAATATCATTGGAGCGGTATACGGCACACTCCACTCTCGCTTTCAACGTGCAGTCAAGCGCGCCTTTGTCTACGACAGTCACCTTTGCATCCTTCACATCCAGACGGTCCAGGGTTTCAAGAATGGTCGCTTTGATCTGCTTGCCAAACTGATGTATGACACTGCTTTCGATGGAAAGTTCCACCGATCCGTTTCCAGGTTCTATGGTAACCTGTGCATCGCTGGATTCCAGTGTGCCAGCCATAGCAGCTTTTTTGATTTCCATGTTCTTCCTCCTTAATCACCATGACAATTTGTTGCTTTTTTATTTGTGAGAGGCGATTCTCTCGTCAATTTCACTAAAGTCAGTGTACCATTAACAGGGCAGTTCTTCAAATACTTATATAATTATGACAATTATAGGATAAATATTATGCCCTATCAGTCTTTCATAACTTTTTTATTATGCCCGTCATAACTTTTTCTTATACGAATGAATATGGTTTTGTTTTGCGTATCACATCCAGGATCGTCCCGTCGCGGCTTTCAATAATCCCTACGATCTGATCGTCAAATTGGATCTCCTCCGGCGTACCCACGATCGAATACGCAATGT
This sequence comes from Lachnospiraceae bacterium, assembly GCA_030825115.1. GTDB lineage: Bacteria > Bacillota > Clostridia > Lachnospirales > Lachnospiraceae > Brotaphodocola. The sequence continues at coordinate 80,637 of JAPJQL010000007.1, read as the reverse complement.
CCCTCAGCTCCTCGATGGTCCTGATCGGCAGGCCGGAATCTTTGTAGGCTTCCAGCAGATCCTGGCGTTTGGGGTTGATTGCAATCCCATAGTCCGTCACAACGACGTCCACAACCTCTCCCGGAGTCACCACGGTCACCACTCTGTCACAGACCGTCGGAATCCTTCCCCTGACTAACGGAGCTACGATGATGGAGCAGTTAGAGCCTGCCGAAGTATCCGGATGTCCGCCCGGAGCGCCTCTTACGATCCCGTCAGAGCCTGTCACGACATTGACATTAAAGTCCACGTCCACTTCCAGCGCCCCCAGGATCACAAAATCAAGCTGGTTCACAAAAGCGCCTTTGTTCATGGGATTCGCGTACTCTGAAGTGGAGATTTCATAGTGGTTCGGGTTCTTTTTGATCGACTCGATCCCGCCCATATCAAAATCCTGGGCATCTACAATATTCCGTACCAGCCCCGCCTCAAGAAGATCGCAGATCGGCTTTGTGATTCCCCCGATTGCAAACCCCATATGGATGTTCTTCTCCTCCATGATCGGGCGCAGCATGGAGTTGACGGCAAGGGATGCGCCGCCTGCGCCGGTCTGGAACGAAAATCCGTCACGAAAGAATGGAGACCCTGCGATGATCTTCGTACAATAGTCTGCCATCATCAGTTCCCGGACATCCTTGGTCATACGGACCACATTGCTCACAATCTTTGCCGGATTTCCAATCTCGTCCACGACGCACACATAGTCCACATCCACCATCGAAATGCTCGGCGGGAAGTTGGGCGCCGGGACTAGGCAGTCCGTAATGACGACCACATGGTCTGCGTACTTTGCATCCACCATCGAATAGGACAGCACGCCGCAGTCGCTTTTGCCGCCCACGCCTCTTGCATTGCCAAATTCATCGGAGGTGGGGGCGCCAATCAATGCGATATCGATATGGACCTCTCCCTCCTCGATCGCACGGACACGGCCCCCGTGGCTTCGGATGATCGCGGGCGTCTTCAGTTTGCCAAAAGAGATCGCCTCGCCGATCTTCCCGCGCACGCCAGAGGACTGGATCCCGGTTACCACGCCTTCCTCGATCAGCTTTGCCACCGGGTCATGGGCTGCTCCCAGGGAACTGGCGCAGATCGTGATGTCCTTGATCCCCATCTTCGCGACCTCTTCCATAACCATATTTACCACATAATCCCCATCCCGGAAATGATGGTGGAAGGATAATACCATCCCATCCCGGATCCCGCATTTTTCAAGCGCCTCCCGGATGGAAGAAACCATCTTTCCGTGCTTTGGATCTACATGTCCGCGCACGACGGGAGCCGCTTTTTTATAGCTGGACGCCTCTCTGTAATACGCGCCCTGATATCCCTCTTTGCCATAACGGGTCAGTATTTCTTCCGGGATCTCACGTCCCACTGCATTTTTCATAAACCTGTCTCCTTTCCCCTGTTTGTTCAATTTGCGCAAGAACGAAATGCATCTTCTGCTCTTATCGTTGATATTTCACTAATCTTATGTTATCATAAGCATAGTTTCATGACCAATACAAAAGCTGTTATAGGCATGATAACAATGTACTTATGAGTGGAGGAGCCCTATGAATATCAAACATGCACAATACATGCTGACCGTCCTTCAGGAAGGCAGCATCACCAATGCGGCGAAAAAGCTGTATATCTCCCAGCCATCCTTAAGCCAGATGATCAAGCTGGTGGAAAACAACCTGGGAACCCCCATTTTCAACCGGACTACCGACCCGATCACCTTGACTTATGCCGGTGAAAAATATATCGAGGCCGCACGCCAGATCCTCACGATCAACAACAACCTGCAAAAAGAGATCGACGAGATCAACCATGAAGACCACGGTGTCATCCGCCTTGGCATCCCGGTGCAGAGGGCCATGCAGGTCCTCCCCTACATCCTGCCAAAGTTCAAGGAAAAATATCCGTTTGTCAATGTGGAGGTGCACGAGCACGGCTCTGCCACGACGGAGTCTCTTGTTCTTGAAGGCGGCGTGGACTTTGCCTGCCTGACCACATTTCCAAAGCACGAAGAGCTGGAATATATCCTGGTGGAGACAGAGGAGCTGGTCCTTCTGACCAGCAAGAATTCAAATATCGCCAGGCGGATCCCTGACGGCACCCCCATCGACATCACGGAGGCAAAAGACGAGACTTTTATCAATATCAAGTCCGGACACAGCGTCCGCACCACACAGGACCGCCTGTTTATCCAGAAGGATATCCAGCCCAAAGTCCTGCTGGAAACCATGAGCATTGAAGTGGGCAAGCGCACGGCCATCGCCTGTGACGCCGTGATGATCTGTCCTCAAAATTACATCGGAATGTCCCCGGAACTGGTGCCGGAATGCGTGACCTATCCGATCATCGGGGTTGAGAACAAGCGGAATTTCTATATCTGCCATCGGAAAGACCGGTATCTGACCAAATATATGAAAGATTTCATCCGGATGCTGACCGATGAGGAAAAACCGTTTATCCAGTTTTAGGATGCAGATGACTTCAAAAGAAAAAAGCGATACGGGAACTTTTCTTGGTTCCTGTATCGCTTTTTTCATATCGGTTTCAACCGGTCAGTCCAGATAGCTTCTGATATACTTCGGCTTCCTGTAATTCCAGGTGGAAATCTTGATTCCGCTTTTTTTGCTCGCCGCATGTACCACCTGACCATTGCCGATGTACATCGCAACATGGTTGACCACCCCGTTGCTGCCGGCATAATAAATCAGGTCGCCGGGGCGCATCTCGCCGGAGCTGATCGCCCGTCCTGTCTTTGCCTGTTCTCTGGACGTCCTTGGAAGGCTGACGCCTGCCGCATTCCTCATGACATACTGCACGAAACCAGAACAGTCCGCGCCGGTGTTGGGGTTTGTGCCTCCCCATACATAGCGTCCGCCCACAAACTTCAAGGCATAGTTCACCACCTTGTTCCGCAAAGACGCCTGCTGGTTCACTCTCTCCTCCAGCGGCGAGAACTTGATCGCCTCTGTCAGGGCATACCGGACTTCCACGTTGTTCTCACGGGTGGAGATATACGCCTTATCCCCTTCCTCATTGCTGTCGCCCGTATCCAGTTCGATCTGCACCCAGCCGTCCAGCTGTGCCGCAACCGGATACCGCTCTTCCTTTGAGATCTGGGTCCATATCTTGGAGTCCGTGTTCGGCTCTGAGCGGACATTCAGCATGTCCGTATTGACGATCGCCATCAGGGTCGCCGCCTCCAGGGCAAGGTCCCTTGCCTCCTGTCCCACCGCCACATACTGCGGGTCCGCAGTAATATAACCGGTGATATTGCCGGATTTGATCTTGTACCAGCCATCCAGCGTCTCCAAGATCTCACCCGCCGCCTTACTCGGGAACTTGCCGATGACATTCGACATGCTGTCCGTGTTCGGCTCTTTGCGGATGTTCAGGTAATTGTTCACCTTGGAGATGACGAGATTGTCATACTGGTTCAGCGCCATCGTCTTTAAGTCGAGTTTTCTCGCCTCATTCAGGGCATACCGGACCGTCACATAGTCCGCAGAAACATAGCCCTGTGCAATCTTGATCCATCCGTCGGTCTCTTCTTCCACAGTGTAGCGTTCATGCATCAGCGCCTGTCCCACCACGTTTGCCGGGTCAAGCGTGGGTTCTCTGCGGATATTCAGCTTCTCTGTGTTTACAACCGCCATCCGGGTCACATACTGCAGCGCCGCCTCTTTCGCCTCGTCGCCGGTGACCACATACTGCCCATGGATATAGCCTTCTATACCGCCCGAGGTGATATGATACCACTCTCCTTCCGTTCCGATAATCTCACAGGCGCTGTTCTGCTGCAGCTTGCCGATGATCTTGCCGCTCGGACCTGGCGCCTCACGTACATTCAGATAGCCTGAGACCTGGACAAGTCCCAGATTGGAGTACGCGTCTACAACCGCCTGCTTTTCCTCCGCTTCCTGCTGTGCCGCCAGCTCCTCAGGCGTCAGGACCGGCTCCGGAATCACGAGATCCACAGGAACCTCCCCGTCCTCTTCTCCCAATGCCGCTGCCGAGACACCGCTGTCTGCGGCTGCCTGCTTCTTAAAATTCTTGCCAATCAGCGCGGCTGCAGCCACAAATGCGACAAGCGCGATCCCGATCAGGATATATAGCCCCCAGGGGGTCTTTTTCCGTTTTCTTCTTGCCTTATTCAGTATCTGGATATAATCTTTTTCTTCCGCCATGATTCATCTCCTTCAATAAGCCTAGGTGACAGTATAGCATAAATCCGGCGAGATTACGATACGGTGCAGGAAAAAAAATATTAAAATTCTATTACATATGTTAAATATTGCTATTAAATCTGTGATTTGATGTAGGCCAGCTGACCGCCTTTTAACAGGATTTCCACCTCTTTGTCGGAAAGGTCCAGCCTGGTCAGAAACTCCGTTCCTTTTGTCTTATTCCGGACAGTGACGGACTTTGCCTTCATGCCATCCAAAAGATCCACGATTTCAATCTCATCGCCCAGTTCAATCGTGTCATAATCTGCCGGGTTGACAAACAGCATCGGAATGACCCCATGATTGATCAGGTTATTTTTGTGGATTCGGGCCATGCTTTTAACAATGACTGCCTTTACGCCTAAAAACATCGGGGTAATGGCCGCGTGTTCACGGGAAGAACCTTGTCCATAGTTTTCCCCTCCCACGATCACGGAGGTCTTCATCTCTTTTGCCCGTTTTACAAAATCAGGATCATACCGGCTGTATGCATACTCTGCGATCAGCGGAATATTGGACCGCATGGAGGAGAACTGGGCATTGGCCGGCGTGATGTCATCGGTAGAGATGTTGTCTCCTGCCTTTAAGCTGACCGCCGCACAAAGCCTTTGTTTTGGCGCTGTATTGACCGGGAGCGGCTTGATGTTCGGACCGCGCACGATTTCGACCTTCTGCGCCTCTTCTAAGGGAAGGGGCTTGATGATCATGCTGTCATCGATTGGAAATACATCCGGCTCTCTGACCTCAGAAAGTATGGACACATCGTCCATCACATCCTTTGCCTCGCAGATATATCCCTTGACGGCACATGCCGCCGCCACCTCCGGGCTTGCCAGGTACAAAAATGCATCCGCAGTCCCGCTTCTGCCCGGAAAATTCCGGTTGGAAGTGCGGACTGCCACTCCCCTGGTGGCAGGCGCCTGTCCGATCCCGCAGCACGGACCGCAGGCATTTTCCAGGATACGCACGCCGGAATCGATCAGGTCTTCTATATATCCGTCGCGAAGCAGCTGCTTGAATATCTGTTTCGTAGACACGGATACGGTACAGGACACATCCTCGTGGACTTTTTTGCCTTTTAAGACAAGAGCCGCCTTTTTGATGTCCGCGTAGGAGGCGTTGGTGCAGCTTCCGATAAACACCTGCTGTACCTTTGTCTCCGGAAGCCCGGCGACAGGCCTTACCTGGTCCGGCTGGCTTGGACAGGCGATCAGCGGCCGGAGTTCATCGAGATCGATGACGATCTCGTCGTCGTACTCTGCATCCTCGTCAGGCAGCATCTCTACAAAATCCGCCTCCCGTTTCTGCGCCCTGAAAAACCGCCTTACCACATCATCGGCCGGAAACAGGGAACTGGTTGCGCCAAGCTCCGCACCCATATTGGTTATCGTGGAACGCTCCGGGACTTCCAGGCTTTGGACGCCCTCTCCCACATACTCAAATATTTTGCCAAGACCTCCTTTCACGGTGAGACGGCGCAGCATCTCTAAAATAATATCCTTTGCCGCTACCCCTGGCTGCAGGCGTCCCTTTAAGTGGACTTTCACAATTTCCGGCATTTTCAGGCGGAAGGGAATCCCGGCCATCGCCGTCGCCACATCCATGCCGCCCGCGCCGATCGCCAGCATACCGATCCCGCCTGCCGACGGTGTGTGGCTGTCAGACCCCATGATGGTCTTTCCCGGGATTCCAAATCTGGCAAAATGAATGGAATGGCAGATTCCGTTCCCCGGCCTTGACAGGTACAGGCCGTATCTTTTTGCGATGGACTGCAGGTAGATATGGTCGTCCGGCGTCTTATTGTCTACGTATAACAGGTTGTGGTCCAGATAGCTGACGCTGCACTCGGTCTTTACCCGCGGCAGATCCAGCGCCTCAAAAGCGAGGTAGCCCATGACCGCTGTGATATCGTGGGTCAGGGTGTGGTCCATCCTGATATAAATCTCGTCTCCCACCTTCATCTCAGAAGGCTGGGTCAGATGCGCTTCCAGTATTTTCCTTGACAGGCTTTTGCCCATAATAAAATACCTCCTTATATGGTTTTCTGCTTCCATTATAAGGAGGTATCGGCGATAAGTAAAATTCTATTATTGATATACAGGGCATAGCTTTTCCTTATACCTTTTCGGGGTTTAGCGCCCCCACGGCGATGTCAAGAAAAGCCTGCTCCACTTCTCCAATATAGCTGCCTTCCCGGTACAGCGCAAATACTTCCCAGGAAACCAGGTGTTTTGACAGATGATACCAGTCTGCATCCATGCTTCCCTGCATCAGCTTCAAGGTCAGTTCCGGCACGACCGCCACGCCCTGCCCCTGGGCGGCAAGGCGGTAGGAAAGCATGTTGCTGTGGGATTCGAGAACGATATTCATGTCTTTTCCTGTATTTTTAAACAGGACATCCACGCTCTTTCGAAGAGCATGTCCCTTTTTCAACGTGATGAACGGCAGTTCTGACACCCGTTTCCAGTCCACAATCCGGGCAGTCCTGTCAAGAAGGAAGGAATCATCCAGATACCCCTTTGCCGTCACTAAAACCAGTTCTTCATCTGCGATCTTAAACTGGGCGATATCTTTTTCTTTTTCCCATACCGGAAGAAACACAAAGTCCACCTCTCCCCGGCGCAGCGCCTCTGTCAGCCGGTTGCCCGGACCACTGATGACTTCCACATTGATGCCCGGATACCGCTCTTTAAACAGCGGGAGAATCAAAGGGAGCATATAGATGATGCGCTCGCTGGGAAAGCCCACCCGGAGCCGTCCGGACAGGTTGTTTGAAATATCGCGGAATTCCCGCTTCATATCGTCAAGCTGTATCAATATCTGCTTTGCCCGCCGCAGATACTGCTCCCCGGCATATGTCAGGGTGAGCGGCGTGGTCGTCCGGTCAAACAGCCTGGAGCCCAGCTCGTCCTCCAGTTTGCTGATATAGTTGCTGAGCGCCGGCTGGGAGATAAATAGCCTGGCGGCAGCTTTTGTGATACTGCCGCATTCTGCCACGGCATTGACATATCGGAACTGACGTATCTCCATATCATACCTCTTTTATCCTAAAAAACGGTGCTACCCGATCTGACCGATCGTTTCAATCAGATAATCCGTAAACTCCTTCGTACTTGCATCCTCCGTAAACGTAGTAAGCACCACTTTCCGTTCACTCACCGTACAGATTTCAAGCGCGCGGTCCAGTTTCTGCTTCCTGTCCCCATAACCGATATGGGAAAGCATCATGCCCACCGCCCGGATCAGAGAACAGGGGTCTGCATACTCCCCGCGTCCATGACTCATCAGATAGGGCGCAGTGCCGTGGATTGCCTCAAACATCGCATAACGGTTGCCGATATTTGAGGATGACGCCGTTCCAAGCCCGCCCTGGTGCTCTGCCGCAACATCCGTCACGATATCGCCATACAGGTTCGGAAGTACGATCACCTCAATCCCGGCATTGAATTCCGGGTCCAGCATCTTTGCACACATCGCATCCACCAGCCGCTCCTGGATCTCAATCTCCGGATACTCCTCGCCCACTTTGCGAACAGCCTTGATAAAATTGCCGTCAGCCAGCTTGACGATATTTGCCTTTGTCACGATCGTCACATTCTTTTTCCCGTTTTTCCTCGCAAAGTCGAACGCGGCCCTGGCGATCCGCTCGCTGCCCTGCCTGGTCTGGACCTTGAAATCCACGGCAAGGTCTTCATTCACCTGAATCCCTTTATTGCCCCAGATATACTCTCCTTCGATATTCTCCCGGAAAAATGTCCAGTCAATGCCCTTGTCCGGAATCTGGATCGGACGCACTGCGGCAAACAGCTCCAGACCGCGGCGCAGAAGGCTGTTGGCAGATACAAGGTTCGGCCATGGCTCTCCCGCTCTTGGCGTTACCATCGGTCCTTTTAGCAGGACGTCACATTTTTTGATCTCCTCCATGACCTCATCCGGCAGGCTCTGCAACTTGGCCGCCCGGTTTTCAATCGTCATCCCTTCGATCTCCCGGATTTCGAGACGCCCGGTCGCCAGCTCCTCCCTCATCAGCGTCCGGAGCACCCGGACTGCCTGTTCCATGATGATCGGACCGATGCCGTCTCCCGGCAGCACCCCCACGATGATCTTCTCCACCTTGGAAAAATCCCTGATTTCCGTGTCGGCTTTCATCCGCTCAATCCGCTCAAATTCTGACCGGATCAACGTTCCAAATTGTTCCTGTGCCGCTTTGATGCTTTCCATCTGTTCTTACCTCCTCCAAAGAATGCGTTCATTTGATTTTGATACTATCATGATACCTTATATTGGAATATAGGTAAAATACCAAATTCGCCACATCTCCTATAGGAAAAACGCACAAAATATGATATGCTTTATCAAACAACAGGAAGGAGGATTTTTCATGACGCTGAATGAATTGACTTATATGCTGACGATTGCAGAATATGGCAGTCTCTCAAAAGCGGCGCAGGAACTGTTTGTCTCCCAGCCGTCTCTGAGCGAAGCCCTCACAAAGATTGAGCGCGATATGGGACAGCAGATTTTTCACCGCACGCAGGGCGGACTGGTCCCCACGGATTTTGGCTTCCGGTATCTGGACACCGCCGCCAGGATCAAATACCGGTACCGGCAGATGCTGACCGAGCTGGAGGAATACCGCGAGATGCAGCGCGGCAGCCTGACCTTTGGAATCCCCCTGAATCTGGGGACCTGTCTGCTGCCGCAGATCCTTCCCGCATTCCATGCAGCGTACCCGGGCATCACTGTCCGTTTCAGGGAAAACAACTCTACGGAGCTGGACAAGCTTCTGCTCACCGGCAAAATCGATTTCAGCATCATGCACTACGAAGCGGCTCACAAGTCCATCACATACGAGCACCTTGCTGACGACCCTTTTTATCTGGTCATACCCAAAAAAATGGCAGCCCGCTACCACTTTCCGGCATCGCGCTGCTTAAATGCATGTGACTTAAAAGTCCTGTCGGATGCCCCGTATCTGATGGTTGCCAGCCGCCAGAAACTCCGGCAGGTGACCGATTCCATCTTAAAGCAGATTGGGATCAATCCAGATATCCGGTACACAACAAAAAGTATGGAAACCGCCAAGCGGCTGGCTGCGGCCGGAATGGGCGTCACGTTCCTCCCCTGTTCCTACCTGACCTTGTTTTCCGGTACAGAAGGGCTTGCCTGCTATCCGCTCGACCCGGCGCTCAACCCCAGTTGGCAGCTGGTCCTGGCCTATCCCAATAACCTGCCGCTCTCCCGCTGCGCCAGGGAGTTCATCCGGCATTTGAAGGAGTCAGGGAAGAATACATTTCCAATATCTCATCCGCAGCCGTCAGATATACCTTCCCCTCATCGGTCGGAACCAGCCCTGCCGGAGTCCTTCTGAACAGGGCGATATCCAGCTCCTCCTCCACCCTGTGCACGGCCCGGCTCAGGGAAGAGGGGTTCTTCCCAAGCGCAGCCGCAGCCTTCTGGATACTTCCCTCTCTGGCTATTGCCAGCATATAGCTTAATTCTTTGTCATTCATGACCGTTTTCCCCTTTACCGCGCAAACCAAAAATTTTCTCATCCAAGAAACAGCCCCAGCACAGCCGCGATCATGATCGTCTTAGGTATAGAAAGCTTCTTTTTAAAAAGCAGCACACCGGTGATCGCCGCGATCGCCACCAGATTCCAGGACACGTCCAGACCTCCGTCGGGAATAAATGTCGAGTACCCAAGCGTCACGCCGGCAGCCAAAAGCATCCCAAGGCTGGCGGGACGCACGCCCCGCATGGCGCTCTCCAGCAGTTTATTGCCCTTTAAGCGCAGGATAAAATGGGCCGCCAGCATGCACAGGGTCAGCGACGGGACCATGACGCCAAAGCTGGCGCTGAGGGCGCCCCAGAATCCCGCTGTCCGCAGCCCTACAAAGGTGGCGCAGTTGATCCCGAGAGACCCCGGCGTCATCTCTGCCACGGCGACGATATCCATCACCTCCACCGCCGTCATCCACCCGTGGTTCAACACCTCGTCATTGATGACCGGTATCATGGTCATTCCGCCAAAACTGCAGAATCCTATTTTCAAAAAAGAAAGAAACAGCTTAAGATATATCATCCGGAATCCCCCCTCTCCAGATCAGAAGCCCCGCTGCCAGTGCCGCTGCGATGACCATAGCCTTATTCACCCCGGTAAAGACACAGACAAGGAAGGAGACCAGAAGGATCAGCCAGGCCGAACGTCCCTTCATCGCCGTCGGTTTCAGCTTCCACGATGCGCTCAGGATGATCGGGATGACGACGCACCTCACGCCGTTTAAGATTTTCGCCACCCACACATTGTCCCGCAGACCGGAATAGAAAAAGGTCACGACCGCAATCGTAGCGATCGCCGGAGCAGACAGGCCAACCGCCGCCGTCACAGCCCCTACAGGGCCGCACATGGTGTATCCGCAGAACACCGACATATTGATGATCATAATGCCGGGAAAGGACTTCGCCAGCGACATATAATCCACCAGCTGTTCCTCCGTGATCCACCCCCGGCGGTCCACAAACTCATTCTGGACCTGGGCGATGATGCTCCATCCTCCCCCAAATGTGAACATCCCGATCTTGGCCATCGTAAAGAATATGACCCATAATTTTTTAAGCTTCTCCATTCTGACCTCCTCGCACTGTGTCATTTATATCTGCTGTCGGTTATCCCAGGAACAAACACCATACCGGCACGGTCAGCATGGATATCAGCGTAGTCAGGACCACACATTTCGTCGCAAATATCTCATCTTTATTGTATTTTGCCGCCAGCACCGCCGTGACACTGGCTGCTGGCATCCCGGACAGGATCACCGAGACTCCGGTCACCAGGGAATCCACCCCGGACAGGCGGCATCCCAAAAACACAAGAAACGGCACCAAAAACAGCCTGACAAAGGAATAGTAAAGCGTTTCCCGGCCGGGCAGCTCCCTGATATGGACGTCTGCAAGAATCGTTCCCACCAGCATCATGGCAAGAAAGGTATTGGCTGCCGCCACATTTTTTATCGTCAGGCTTAAAAAGCCCGGAAGCGGAACCTGAAATACCATGATTGCAAATCCCACGAACACAGACAGGATGCAGGGATGGCTGAGCACCTTTTTTACAAGCGTTTTTTTATCCGGCGCCTCCGTAAAATACGTCAGCCCCACAGACCACATGAACACCCGCTGCGGGATCACATAGACAGAGGCGTACAAAAGTCCCAGCCCGCCAAAGATTCCTTCGGCGATGGGATTTCCCAGTATCCCCGCGTTGGAGCAGATCGTCGCATACTGCAAGACCTTTTTCCGGCTGTCGCAGACTCCCGGATACAGTACCATTCCCAGCAGGTAGCTGCCGATCTGAATCAGGACTGCCACGATACAGATGACCATGCAGCTTTTCAGGATCTGGCGGTCAAATTCCATCTGAAAAGATTTCAGGATACTGGCCGGCAGGGTCACGTTGATCACCAGGTCCGTCAGAAGCGTCTTGCCGCTCTCCTTCACGACCCCGGCCCGCTTCAACGCCATCCCCAGCATCATCACCATAAACAACATTCCCTGCATCTCAAATAGTCCGGAAAAATCCATCATCGTCCTGTCCCCATACATTTCGTTTTTCGTATTCTCTGGCATACAATCATAATACGAAAATCTCCGTTCGTCAAATACTGATTTTGAATGCCTGATATAACGACGGGCTTATCAAAATGGAAGAAAGCCCCCTGCACGCCGCCCCCTTCCGGGAACTTCTGCACAGAAGGCACTTCCAAACTTTATACTTGTCCTTAATGAAGGTATATCAAAATCAGATAAGCCGTAAAACGCTGGGAATCTTATCTGTTTCGATTGTAGTTGATCAGACTGCCTGCTTTGACAATCTGTTTCTCGTCATCAGTCATATCTGCAATATAGAGTGTGATCTCTCTCACGGAATCTCCGATCACATATGCCCTGATGTCTTTCATGTCGCCGTCCAGCGCCGCTTTGATTCCCGGCACATAGATATAGTCATCCACCTCGAAGTCCGGTTCTCCCTTCATCTGGAAGGGAATCATGCCCCAGTTCATCACATTGGAACGGTAACGCTTTGTCGCATATTCCTGGCAGATATTGGCAAGTCCGCCGATGACCCTCTGGCAGCTTGCAGCCTGCTCTCTGGCCGAACCGTCGCCCGGTTTTACCGCATAGACCATGCTTCCGATCTCTGTCTCAGAAGCCCTGACTGCTTCACTTCCCGGAATCGTCCTGATCTTTTCAAACACTGCCTTCAGTTCCGGGGCAGCCTCTGTGGGACAGGTTCCGCTCACCCTTGCTTTTTCAATCTTATCGACTGCCTTACTCTTGCCTACATAAGCGGGATCTCTTCTGGAGAGGGCAAACTCGGCAAGTCCAAGCGGGTTGGAGCGGTAGGAAGAAGTCTCACCGGACGGAATCAGCTCATCGGTGGTCGTCACCGGGTCCATGATCCTGGAGCAGACTTTTAACAGGATATTGTCGGTCAGGGGGCTCATCTCTGGCCAGTCCTTGATGTTCGGACCGTAGATCAGATCTTTTTTCTCATCCCCGGCCTGAAATCCCTGATATACACGCCTCTCGTACACGGTTTTGTCAAACGCATACTCCGGTACGGCATAACCGTCTGCCATCTCTGCCGCTGAAGTCAGGATGCCTCCGTTTGCCGCTGTCGCCGCGATGGAGCGGGCATCCATCAGAGCCACTGCCGCCATCTGGCCCACGCCAGGCTTGGAGCCTTCGCGGTTCGGGAAGTTTCTTGTTGTATGCCTGATACTCAGCCCGTTGTTGGCAGGCGTGTCGCCGGCTCCAAAGCACGGACCGCAGAATGCCGTCTTGAGGACTGCTCCCGCACCCATCAGGTCTGCAATCGCCCCCTTCCTTACCAGGTCCATATAGACCGGCTGGGAAGACGGATATACGGACAGGGAGAATGTATCAGCGCCGCAGGATCTGTTCTTTAGGATGTGGGCCGCTTCCATGACGTTGGTGTAGTTGCCGCCTGCACATCCCGCGATGATTCCCTGGGTTACCTGTAATTTTCCGTCCACGATCTTATCCGTCAGGCTGAAATTGATGTCAGGGTTTCCGCTGACTTTTGCCGCCTCCACCTCAACTGCCCTCAGGATATCGCCAAGGTTCGCGTTCAGTTCGTCGATCTCATAAGTGTTGCTCGGATGGAACGGAAGGGCGATCATCGGTTTCACGGAACTCAAGTCTACATATACCATGCCGTCATAGTAAGCCACATCAGCCGGATTGAGTTCCTGATAGTCCTCGCCTCTGCCGTGCAGCGCAAGGAATGCCTTTGTATCTTCATCCGTTCTCCAGATAGAGGACAGACAGGTCGTCTCCGTCGTCATGACGTCCACGCCGTTTCGGAAATCCGTAGTCATCGCTGAGATTCCGGGACCGACAAACTCCATCACTTTATTTTTCACATAACCACATTTAAATACAGCTCCGATGATCGCGAGGGCGATATCCTGGGGACCTACTCCCGGATTGACCCTGCCGTCCAGATAGACACCCACCACGCCCGGATAAGAGACATCGTATGTATCGCAGAGAAGCTGTTTTACCAGCTCTCCGCCGCCTTCGCCGATCGCCATCGTGCCCAGGGCGCCGTAGCGGGTATGGCTGTCAGAGCCAAGGATCATCCTGCCGCAGCCCGCCATCATCTCGCGCATGTACTGGTGCATGACCGCAATGTGCGGCGGAACAAAGATACCGCCGTATTTTTTGCATGCGGACAGGCCAAACACATGGTCATCCTCATTGATGGTCCCACCTACCGCACACAGGGAATTGTGGCAGTTGGTCAGCACATACGGAACCGGGAATTTTTCCATGCCGGATGCCTTTGCGGTCTGGATGATCCCCACAAATGTAATATCGTGGGACGTCATCGCGTCAAAGCGCAGCTTTAACTGCTCCATATCTCCCGAAGTATTGTGCGCTTCCAGAATCGAATACGCAATCGTTCCTTTCATCGCCTCTTCCCGGCTGACCTCACGCCCCGCAAGCGCGGCTGCCTTTGCAGTTTCCTGCTCCGGCACGATCTCTGTCCCGTTCACCAGATAAACGCCGCCATCATACAGTTTCACCATGTGAATAACCCTCCTGTTTTCAGTTCATTTTTGATGGTTTTATTATATATCGAAACCAACACACAGGCAAATACTATGTAAATGATATACCACATAGTTTTTTCCTATATCATTTAAGCCGCCTTTTTCTTATTCAGCATCGGCTTGATAAAGGGATATACCAACATGCAGACACAGGCTGCCATGATCACTGCCGTGATCGGCTTGGAAAAGATCTGCGCCATACTTCCGTTCGTCAGCGTATAGGCACGGCGGAAATTGGATTCGCACATGGAACCAAGCACCAGACCGAGTACCAGCGCCGCAGAGTTGTAGCCCAGCTTAACAAACAGATAACCCACTACACCGGCGCCTACCATCAGCATGACATCACCTGTATTGTTGTTCAGGGCATACGCGCCAATCAAAGCAAAGATGCAGATAACCGGTCCCAGAATGCTGTAAGGCACGGACAGGATCTGTGCAAATACCTTCGCCACTCCAAGAGCCACGATTACCATGATGATATTGGTGACGATCATAGAACCAAATACGGAAGCCAGATATTCCGGCTGCGTCTTTACAAGCATCGGTCCGATCTGGACACCCTGGATGACAAGCGCCGTCATCATGATGGCAGCCGCGTTTCCACCCGGGATACCAAGGGACAGAAGGGGAACCATCGAACCGCCGGTAGCCGCATTGTTGGCAGCCTCGGAAGCGACAATACCGTCCGGAATCCCCGTTCCCAGCTTTTCGGGATGCTTGGATACCTTTTTCTCAATCGCATAGGACAGGAAAGAGGCAATGGTTGCACCCGCGCCTGGCAGGATTCCTACGACCGTTCCAAGGATGGAAGAACGGATCATCGTAAATTTTGTTGCCCATATCTCGGTAAACTTCGGAACGACAGAACCCATTCCCTTATCACCCGAAGAGGAATCTGCCTTTGCATCGATCTTTTTCGGCTTCACTGTCTGCTTTAATACTTCGGTTATGGCAAAGAGACCGATCATAACAGGAATCATCTCGATTCCGGACAGCAGCGTGGAATTGCCCCAGGTAAATCGGGCGATTCCCAGCATCGGGTCCATGCCGACGCAGGCAAGCAAAAGCCCCAGCAGACCGGAGATCAGGGTCTTTACGATATTGTCACTGTCCAGACAGGACAATACGGACAGCCCCAGGAAAGAAACGGCAAACAGCTCGGACGGACCGAATTTTAACGCAACTGCGGCAAGCTGCGGGGAGATCAGCGCCATGGCAAATGCCGCCACCAGACCGCCGAACGCAGATGCGATCAGGGAAAATCCAAGCGCCTTTCCCGCTTCCCCTCTCTGTGCCATCGGATAGCCGTCAAATGTAGTCGGCGCCGAAGACGGAGTTCCGGGAATTTTAAACAGGATTGCGGTGATTCCGCCTCCGGTTATGGATGCACAGTATACAGACACAAGAAACGCGATGGAGATCACCGGCTTCATGGAATATGCAAATGGCAGGGCCAGCGCCACCGCCATAGACGCACTTACACCCGGCATAGCTCCAAAAATAACGCCCAGGATCGTTCCGCCTGCCAGCATAATGAAGGTAGTCGGATTCAGTACGATCGCCATACCGGTACTTAACAAATCAAACATATTTTATCCTCCTCTCCTTAAAACGGCAGTATTGACTCGGCAAACAGGGCAAATGACCGGAATACCCCAACGCCTCGCGCCAGCATGATATCAAGCGCTCCCTGGAAGATCACATAGATGATGACCGTCAAAATAGCAGAGCGGATCACCATCACCGGGATATTCCTGTCTCCCAGCAAATATCCATATGCGACCAGGAACAGGCAGCAGCTTGGCATGAAGCCGATATATGGCAGCAGCACGGCCAACAGTATGACAATTACAATCCCGGCAAACAACTTGCTCTTAAGAAACTCGACGAAATTGATGTCCGGCTTGACAGAAGTTCCTTCTGCCTTTGCTTTTTTCAAGATATTTAACACATTGACCACGATCAGAATCATCAATAAAACCAGGATGATTCTCGGCCAGAAGGATGCACCCAGTTCTGTCGCTGTCGCCGCCGGAGATTCTGCGCCCACAAGGAAAAACAGGTAAATACTTCCGATAAATAAAAACAGGGAGAAAATCAACTCCATTTTTTCTTATCCACCTTTCTCTTTTCAACAGTCAGGGGAGCAATAAATCCGCTCCCCTGCAACCATTTATTTTCATTACTTTGTTCCAAACAGCGCCGTCAGGTCCTTGTAATCCTCATCCCAGGAAGCTTTGTAGTCCGCGGTGTTCTTCCAGCCTTTACGCTGGTCCAGGCCCTCGCTCTTTGCCCATTTCTGGAAATCTTCGGAGGCAACTGCCTTCTCTGCCGCTGCTTCGAACGCCTTGATTGCTGCTTCCGGAGTTCCTTCCATATAGAAGATACCTCTGGACGGTCCAAAGAAGCAATCCAGACCAACCTCGCCGGCCGCCTGTACACCCTCAAATCCTTCCAGTGTCAGCTTGTTCTCGGTGCAGGACAGGATCACCTTCATATCGCCGGATGCGATCATTGCAGATACCTCTGCCGGTCCGCAGCAGGCCAGATCTACATGGCCGCCGATTACATCTGCATTCAGCTGAGAGCCTTCTGTGTAGGCAACGGCTTCTACCGCTCCGCCAAATCCTGATTCCACGCAGGCTGCATCCAGTCCGGTGATCGTCATAACGCCGCATTTTACCTTGCCCGGATTTGCTTCAATATAAGCTTTCAGCTCATCATAATTGCTGTACGGAGAATTCTTTCCCGTCACGAAGATATTGCAGTCGTGAACCAGCTGGCATAACGGATTGATCGTCCCGTACACATCATAATCTGTCGCCCCGGAAATCTGTGCCAACAATGGAGACGGGGTACACAGCAGGTAGGTATAACCATCCGCAGGCTGCTGTGCCGCAAACTGCACGCCCGTAACGCCGCCGGCGCCGGACTTATTATTTACTACAACTTTTACACCGGCTTCTTTCTCCAGCGCTGTTGCAAACTGCCGCAATGTTGTATCTGCTCCGCCTCCGGTTCCCCATGGGCAGATGATCTCGATGTTGCGCTCCCACTTCCACTCTCCGTCTGCTGCTTTCTGCTCCCCACCGCCGCTGCAGGCCGTGAGAGATAAACCGAGAACTGCTGCCATCATCAAACTTACGACTCTTTTTTTCATTACTACCTTCTCCTTTTTAATTGTTTTAACCGGGCTGTTTCTTTGCATTTTCTTAACGCCCTTCATGTGTATTATTATAACAATTTAACAAAGCAGTTTCAATAGAATATGTGCAATTTGCACATTTTATCCCTTTTGCACAGCGTTATAATTGTGCACTTATTACACATATAGATTTCCCCTTATACCACCAAAAACCTCAAACCCGCCTGATTCCATGCTTTTTTAGCTCATAACTTTTTCCTTATGCACCCCATATGTCATGGCATATTGTCAATTTCATCCAAATCAATATTTTTTTATCTGCCCCGCATTCCAGCTTTTCTTTCCCTTCATTTTCATATATACTTAACATATAAAGTATTTTGATGCTGATACAGGGGGAATGATATTATGACACAGAAAGAATTATTGTACGTAAAGACCGTGGCTGAGGTAAGGAGCATCTCACAGGCAGCCAGGCAGCTTTTTATCGCCCAGCCGTCCCTGAGCCAGTCCATCCAGCGGATTGAAGAATCCCTCGGAACCCCGCTGTTCAACCGGACTACCGGCGGTCTCACCCTGACCTATGCCGGGGAACGGTATTATCACATGGCGTCTCAGATCTTAAAGATGTACGAAGATTTTGAGATTGAGATCAGCGATATCAATGATATGAAGACCGGGCGCATCCATCTTGGAACCACCAACCATCTTGGAACTCTGGCGCTCCCCCGTATCCTGCCCCGGTTTCTGGAGCTGTGCCCCTATGTTGAACTGTCCATCACAGAAGAAACGACTCAGACGCTGGAGCAAAAGCTCCTGTCCGGGCAGCTTGACTTTGCCATCATTCACGCGCCGAAGGAAAATATCCAGCCTCAAGTACAGTATGAGACCCTGGCGCGAGATCCCTTTGTCATCGCGCTGCCGCCCACCCATCCCCTGCTTGAAAAGGCAGAGGAAAAACCAGGTTACCACTATCCGGTGCTGGATGTACGACTCTTAAAAAATGAACGTTTTTTGATGCTCCACCCCGGTCAGCGTATCCGCCAGGTCTCCGATACTGTTCTGGCAAAAGCCGATATTACGCGACCTGATATCCTGCTCACCCTGAAAAATTACGAGACAGCCCAGATGCTTGCAGCTCAGGGCCTTGGAGTCACCCTGATTCCCCAGCAGTACACCTGCATCGCAGGCTCCTGGTTTCAGCCGGCCTTTTGCTCCATCGACGATAGATACGGCGCTTATTGGGACATGTGCATCGCCACCGTAAAGAACAGCTTTCTGTCAAAAGCAGACCAGATGTTCATCCAGATTGCAAAAGAACTCTATTCCCTGTCTGATTAATGGCTGCCGCTGTTCACCGTTTTTTCACAGTCATTAACAAAAATTAATAAATTTTCAATAGTATTTTCCTACGCTTTGTAGTACACTCTCTATGTTGCTAAAATGAATTATCAGAGGAGAATAAGATTATGAAGAAAAAACTTTTGATTACTACTATGCTGGTGCTGGCACTGAGTGCAACCGCATGTTCAAAAAAAGCGGAAGAAACTACCGCAGCGCCAGAGACAACAGAGACAGAGGCTGTCACCACAGAAGCAGCTGTAGAGGAGTCCACTGAGGAAGTGGAAGAAGATTACATGAGCGGTCTGATCACGAAGTTCACCGACACGATCCTGACCATCAAGAACGATGACGACGAGACGGTAAAAGATTACGACATCAGCGATGCCGAGCTGATCCAGGAATTCCCGTTCGCAGAGGGCGACTGGGTAGAGATCACGTTCCCGGCAGACACCGAAAAAGACCCAATCCCGGTTATCCGCGTGGAAGTTCTGGATTCCGTGATCGCAGCTACCACCGACCCGTCCGTGGAAGGCACAGTTGAAGATTCCTCTACGAACACCCTGACTTTAAAGATGGAAGACGGCGAGTCCTACACCTTCAATACCACCAACGCTTATGTGATAGCCAAAGACGGGATTGCCGTTGACAAGAAAGCCACCGTTACCTTTATCGGCGATGTAGAGGATACCGACCCGAACCCGCTTGCAGTTAAGGTTGTTATGGAAGATTCCTACAACACCCCGGAAGCAGAATTAAACGCTTTCAGCGGCGAGGTAGCGCAGATTGAAGACAATTCCATCGTACTGGAGTCCGCTGACGGCGACTTCTATACCTTTGTATCTGATGACATTGATTTCTCTTCCTACAAAAAGGGAGATCACCTTCAGATCTTCTATACCGGCACGATCACGGAAAAAGCGATCCCGGCTACCAGAGTTGTAAAATAAACAGATCAGGGGAAGGAACCGATC
The DNA here is from genome assembly GCA_030825115.1 of Lachnospiraceae bacterium. GTDB lineage: Bacteria > Bacillota > Clostridia > Lachnospirales > Lachnospiraceae > Brotaphodocola. The sequence goes on along the minus strand of JAPJQL010000007.1, from coordinate 60,767 downwards.
CACAAAACCCGGTTCCTTCCCCCTTCTCTTATCCCTCTTCCGGCAGCCCGTCTGCTTCCCCTGACGTCTCATTTTCTTTCGTCTTAGCCGCGGCACGCATGCGTTTCATCGCCGCCTTATTCTGATACATCGCATCATCTGCCCGCTTGAACACATTGGAAAATACCAGATCGGTATCACTGTTATAAACAGCGATTCCCCTTGCAATGGACAATTGCATGTCCTTTTGTCCGCTTCGATTATACTCTTCGACTGCAGCGTTGAATTGTTCCAGCAGCTGTGCATACTTTTCATAGTCCACGCCTTCTAAAATAACTGCAAATTCATCTCCACCAATCCGGTAGACAGGACTGTGGGGGAAGCTCTTGCAAATCAGCCGGCAGGCATCTACAATAAACATATCTCCAAAGTCATGACCATAATAGTCGTTGATCCACTTCAAATTGTCAATATCCAGCACCACAACCGCAAATTCCGCATGCCCGCTCCGCATCTTTTCTTCCAGGCGGCGTTCTGCCTCCTGATAAGCCGCTTTATTCTTCACCCCGGTCAGCCCATCCCGGTAAGCCAGGCTGTTGATATAATTGATATATGTCTGCAGATGATCGACTGTCTGCTGAAAACTCTCCGCCAACGTGCCCACTTCATCCTTGGTCTGACGGGTCAAAGATATGCTCAAATCTCCATTTGCAATCTGTTTTGCCGCCTCGTTCAGTTCTTTTAGAGGGCGTATGATCCGTCTCGTCATCAGCACAGTCACCAATACGGAAAGCGGGGCAATGACCAGCAATGATACCACGATCTGAAACAACAGCACATTTTTATTTTTATCAATTTCCGAAAGCGGAGCCGTCACGGCCAGCCGCATCCCGTTGCGCAGTGTACGAAACGCCATCTTTTTCTTCACATTTTCATCGACATAGGAAAACAGGCTGCTCCCGCTCGTACCATTCTCCAGTTCCGCCACCACCGAATTCAGGCTCTTATCCACATTCCCCATTGCGATCCCAAACGGGTAGACCTTATGATGCATGACATTTCCTTTTTCATCGGTTAAAAAGGCATACCCGCTCTCGTAGAGCCGGACATTTTTTATCATGTCCTTTATGACGTTAAAATCAATATCCATCCCCACAACGCCCACGGTTTCATTGCTCTTATAGATAGGAATAACGTAGGAGATCATCTGCACATTGATGTTTTCATTGGTATAAGGGCTCATCCAAATGGCCCTTCCGTTTTTAACAGGGATATAATACCAGCCCACATGCTCGAGGTCGGTGGGGCTGTATCTGGAAAAATCGGTGGGAACCATCTTCTGAAATGTTCCGCTCAGGTTTGTTTTACTCCAGAAAAGGCCAGATTCCGGCGGAGTGAATTCCGGGTTAAACCGGACATACACCGCCACCGTCCCTTCCGTGTTGTTTGCCGCATTGACAGCGACTGATTCTATTTTTTCCGTAAATTCTTTTAGATAGGCGTCATCATGTTTCAGGCGGTCCAGGCTCTCCAGATTCTCATCCGTATAGACAGCCAGGGTTTTGACCGACTGCTCGATCCGTGACAGCGTGGCATCCACCTCACAGGCCAATTCACTGCACCGGTAATTCATTAACCGGGCAGAATCCTCATCCACCACCCGTTTTGCGCTGAGGATGCCGGCTCCGCCGATCACGGCAGAACAGACAAAAACACAGCTTAAGATCAATGCGATAAACTTTGTCTGTATTGATTTCATATTAGACCTCTCTCCGGCTGCTATTATCACTCTCTGACTTTTCTTTCAGTTTGACAAGCTCTCCTACCGTAAATTCTGCCCAGCTGTACTTTGACATGTATTCTCCCATAAAAGTGTCAAGCTGTGCCGTATCTCCATCAAGAACCGCATAATAATCACAGTCCACAAGCGCCATATTGATCGCGATATCATGTCTGCTTTTGATCACAAGCTCCTCCAGATCTGCTTCTCTCAACGTCTTGATCAGGTCGGAGACCACTTTCTGGGTATTGGTCTGGACTGACGAATCATACGTATGGGCTTCCCATAAAATGACTGCAAGATCAGCATAGGTGACGCGGGCGCCGCGCCGGTCGACCAGATAAGCCAGGCACTCCTTACATTTTGTCCTGGTGAATTTGAGCGGAACAGAGTCCACAAACACCTCAAAAAAACCAAACGTCTGCACCCGGACCTGGCGCCGTGGAATATCGTGCCGCAAATGATCGAGCTCTGCCTGCAGTTCCTCGATCCGCACGGGCTTTAAGAGATAGCCGCTGGCATGGAGCCGAAACGCGTCAAGCGTATATTCCGAATATCCTGTCACAAATATGATGTTTAAGTATGGGGCAATCGCGGTGCACCGTTTTGCCAGCTCGATCCCGCTATACGCCCCCATTTCAATATCTAAAAATGCAATATCAACCGGATTGCTCTCCATATATTCCAGTACGTCATCCGCTTCGGTAAAGCCCGTGATCCGCGCATCCGGTTTCAGCCTGTGCAAAAGGGACATCAGGTTCTCCACGGATAACCTCTCATCGTCCGCTACGATTATGTTCATTTACGTCTTCCTTTCTGCGGTAAAAAAATCGTCACAGTCGTTCCGCCGCCTTTTGCACTTTGGATTGCAAGCGTTCCGCCGCACTGTGTCTTAAGCCTCCGGCGCACATTCTCAATTCCGACATGGGACTTTCCATCATCCCTGACTTCAAGCGGGTCAAAGCCTGCTCCGTCATCTATGACCGAAATCACGGCATTCCCCTCTGAACTTTCGCTCCTGATCAGCAGCGATCCATTGCCTTTCTTTTTCGTGATGCCCCAACGCACCGCGTTTTCCACGATTGGCTGAACCGTCATCGCAGGCAGCATAAAGCCTGTGTATTTTAAATCCAGCGTAACCGTAAGCTTTGAGCCAAACCGCATTTTTTCCAGATACAGATAATCGTTCACATGGCACATCTCTTCTTCAAATGTTATGAGGTGATCTCTGGTAAGCGTATCCATGTTTCTCCGCAGATAAAAAGCAAAGTGGTCCAAAGCCTCCGATGCTTTCTGCGGATCGCTGTCACAAAGCTGCCTGATGCCTGACAGAACATTATAGAGAAAATGCGGCTTCACCTGGCTTAAGATGATCGCTGTATTGGACCGCTCCAGTTCCAACTCCCTCTGTCTCTGGATCTGCCCCTGATAAAGCTGCAGAGTCTCATACACAAAGATAATGGAAACCGTAGTAGCCAGATGTAACCAGGCGATGCCATAAATAAAGATCTGCACGATCATAGCAAGGAGAGGCAGGATAATATAGGATAACAAAATCCACAGCTCCTGTTTTTCAAGCTCCTGCCTGTATGCCAAAAGCAGACAGGCATCTGCCACTATTCCCATAAGCCCCCAGACTTGCGAGAGCCAGAACCAGTCCCCCCTGCAATAGATATTCGGTTCCGCAAATCCATAATACATGTGATTCCACTGGGACAATACGGTAAGACCAACGCCGACTGCACAGATCCCCCACACAAAGCGTGGGGCACGGCGGGATACCTGTGCCCTTTTTGAGAGATAAGCAGCCAGATACTCTGTAAACAGGGCCATCAGAAGATATCCGAGCGTATATACAAAAAAATTGGCTGCACGCACCCCACAGTAGCTAACCAGTGATGCATGGCCTTTCAAAAGCCAGGCGGCCGCATCACTGCCAAGCAGCATTGCGTTGCACAAAAGGATGCCGATAAACAGCCGGTCCGTTTTGTCCTTCACATTTCTGCCTATATAAAGGCTGGACAGGAATACCAAAGAAAGAATGGCACCCCAAATTTCAAGAGAAATATTTACATGACCAACCGTACCCGTAAACACCACTCCTTTACCCCCATGATAATAGTATTATACACCTTCACCCTGACACAAGGCTGACAAATCAGAGAAAACAGTAATGAAAAACGCAAAATCTGCGACAAGTGCCACGGCACAGGCGTATGAAAAATGGCATGACCGGTCATTTCCCGGTCACGCCATTTTAACTTCAATGTTCTTTAAATATCATACCCCACCATACGGATGTAAGTCTTGATCAGTTCCACTACCTGCTCCAGATCCAGCTTGCTGGCATTGATCGGCAGGTCGTAGTTGGTCATATCCTCCCACTCCTTGCCGGTAAAATACTTGTGGTAATCCCGCCTCTGCTTTGTAATCTTGTTCAGCTTGCTGATGGCTTCCTGGGTATCCAGGATTCCGTCTACCTCCATCGTCCGACGGATGCAGGTCGGAGCATCGGCATATACAAATACGCGGATCAGATCCTCTTTCCCGGATGCCTCCAGCACAAAATCAGCACACCGCCCCACGATGATGCAGGACTCCTGCTCCGCAAGTTCCCGGATGACCTCCGACTGGAATTTAAACAGGTTTTCCGGGGAAGTTACGTCCCCTTCCGTCTTCGGCGCGCCCAGTGGATTGTGCCTCATCCCGCCAACGATCCGGTGCAAAAGGTTGTTTCCCGCCCGCTCATCCGCCAGCCGGAAATACTGCTCCCCTACTGCGCTGCGCTCTGCCGTCATGCTGAGAATCTCATCATCGTAAAAAGGAATCCCCAGATCCTTTGCCAGCTTCTGCCCCACGATACGCCCGCCGCTGCCGTACTGACGCTCAATCGTAATCACCAATTTACTTTTATCCATAACAATAACCTCCTCATGGAATCATGTCTGTTTTCATGGTTTTATTGTACCATATCTGACAAAAAAAAGACAGATGGAAATGGGAAATCGTTGTTTGTCACTTCGCCAGCATCATCCTGTCATTCGCAAACTCTTCTCCGCTGGCCTCTTCAAACTTTCTAAGCAGGTCTTCTACCTGGAGTTTTTTCTTTTCTTCTCCTGAGATGTCATAGATGATCCGTCCGTCATGCATCATGATCAGGCGGTTTCCCATCTGGATCGCATCTTTCATATTGTGAGTGACCATCAGCGCCGTCAGGTTCTGTTCGCTGACAATCTCTTCGGTCAGTTCCAGTACTTTTTTTGCCGTCTTCGGATCCAGCGCTGCCGTATGTTCATCCAGCAAAAGAAGCTTTGGCCGCTCCAGTGTCGCCATCAGAAGGGTGAGGGCCTGGCGCTGTCCGCCGGAGAGCAGACCGACTTTGCTGGACATCCTGGTCTGCAGACCCAGGCCCAGTTTTGCCAGGGAATCCCGGTAAAATTCCTTCTCATTATTTTTGATGCCCCAGCCCAATCCGCGGCTTTTACCCCTGCGGAGCGCCAAAGCCAGGTTCTCCTGGATCTCCATCCCGGCTGCGGTCCCGCGCATCGGGTCCTGGAATACCCGGCCGATATATTTTGCACGTCTGTGTTCTGGTGTCCTTGAGATATTGACGCCTCCAATCGTGATCTTTCCGGAGTCAATCGGGTAGACGCCGGCGATCATATTTAACATTGTAGATTTTCCTGCGCCGTTTCCTCCGATCACCGTACAGAAATCGCCTTCATTCAGATGGAGATTGATGCCGTTTAATGCCTTTTTCTCATTGATAGTTCCTTTATTAAATGTCTTTCTTACATTGGTGATCGTCAGCATATCACGCTTCCCCTCCTTCTGAATATTCTTTGCTCTGTCTGTATTTGGTGATCACAACCGGGACACACAGCGCCAGCGCCACGATGATGGCCGACAAAAGCTTCATGTCGTTTGCGCTCATACCCAGCCGGAGCACGCCGGCGCGAATCATGAAATACACCACGGAGCCTGCCACCGCAGAGGTCAGCTTGCTTGCAAAGGAACGGAGACGGCCAAGCAGGACCTCCCCGATTACAATCGCCGCAAGACCGATGACGATGGCGCCGGTCCCCATGCCGATATCTGCATACTTCTGGCTCTGGCATACTAAAGCTCCTGACAGGCCGACTAAAGCGTTGCTCAGCATCAGCGCAAGCATCTTGGTCATCTTGGTGTTGACCCCAAGGGCCCGTATCATGTCCTCGTTGTTGCCGGTTGCGCGGAGCGCGCTCCCAAGCTCCGTCCCGAAGAACCAGTAAAGCAGGCAGATCATCAGGACTGCCACAAGGATACCAACGATCAGGGAAGACTGGGACTGGGTCAGGCCTGTCGCAGCCACCAGCTTACTGATCAGAGTCTCTGTCTTTAGAAGCGGCAGGTTACTCTTTCCACCCATGATCCTCAGATTGATGGACCAGAGGCTGATCTGGGTCAGGATTCCCGCAAGGATTGCAGGAATCTCAAATATCGTATGGAGCGCTCCCGTTACAGCTCCCGCCGCCGCCCCTGCAAGAGTAGCCATCAGAAGCGCAAGCGCCGGATTCATATTTTTATTGAGGACCATCACCGCACAGACGCAGCCGCCCAAAGCAAAACTGCCGTCCACTGTCAGATCTGCAATATCCAGCAGCCGGTATGTAATGTAGACCCCCAATACCATGATTCCCCAGAGAACACCTTGCGCCGCAGCTCCCTGCAACGCTAAAAAAACACCGATCATAACCAATTACCTCCAAATATACTTTCCTCAAATTTGGCCATATAAAAGCCTTACATAAATAATCCGTTCTATCTTCTGCCAGACCCCCCAGGATTGCTTATGTAAAGCATCTATCCATTTTGATTGCCTGCGCCGGATTTTCCAGCCTGCCAGATATCATAAGAAAACCAGATGAATGCCCGCAGGGGCATCCACCTGTTTTCCTGATTTTTTATGTTCTGCATCTGTGCCGGATCATCTCACAACGGATGTATCAATGCCAAGCGTCTGCGCTGTCTCCTCGTTGATAGTCAGCTCACAGCGCTCAGCCGGCAGATAGCCGATCGGAGTCTCGGCAGCCGTCTTGCCGTTTACAAGAATATCAATCGCCTGCTCTCCTGCCATGTAGCCTAACTGGTAATAATCGATGCCGTAGGTCGCAAGACCACCTGCCTCAACCATGCCTGCCTCGCCGCAGATGGTCGGGATGCCGTTGTCATTTGCCACCATCGCTACGGTCGCCATGCCTGCTGCGATCATATTGTCAGTCGGTGCATAGATTGCGTCAACCTTTCCAATCATAGATTCCACAACCGTCTGGATCTCATTGGAACTGGAGACGGTATAGTCCTCATGGGCAATGCCTGCCGCATCCAGCGCCTCTCTCGCCATCTGCGCCTGAATCTCGGAGTTGGACTCTGCGGAGCAGAACAGGATGCCTACAGTCTTTGCGTCCGGAACCAGTTTCTGCAGCAGATCGATCTGCTCGTTTACCGGCGTCAGGTCAGAAGTGCCGGTCACGTTGCCGCCTGGCACATTGTTATCTTCCACCAGACCGGACTCTGCCGGGTCTGTCACTGCCGTCAGGATCACCGGAATCTCGCTGGTAACGCCTGCCACCGCCTGTGCTGCCGGAGTTGCGATCGCCAGAATCAGATCATCCCCGTCATTTGCCAGCTTCTCAGCGATGGTCTGGCAGTTGGACTGCTCCCCCGACGCATTCTGCTGGTCCGCTTCGTATTTTACGCCTGCATTATCCAGCGCTGCAAAGAACCCCTCATTCGCCGCATCCAGGGCTGCGTGCTGCACAAGCTGCAGGACACCGATCTTGTAAGTCTCACCGGATGCTGCCTCTGCATCCTCAGACGATTTTGTCTCTGCCGCTGCAGATGTTTTTGCCTCTGCCGCGCCCGCTGCCGTGGTATCCGTTGCCGCCGGCTTAGAACCACAGGCTGCCATGGTCAGCGCCATCGTACCTGCAAGCATAACTGCTAATACTTTTCTCTTCATAATTGTCTCTCTCCCTTTGCAAAAATTTCATCTGCTTCCAGACTAATAGGTATCATACTACAAATTTTTTCCGCCGTCAATTTTATTGCTTTAAATTTGTGGGATATTAATGTATTAAAGTGATAAGGGGCGCTTTATATAGGGCATAATCGATTAAGTATTTGAACTTTTTGACATTTTACACTATAATGACAGGGTAATGTACTTACTTGTATTCTAAATTCACAATAAAACTTCATTATCTTATCGGGCGGGTACCCCTAAATCCGATTTACTGCCAATTGATCGTGATAATCAACTTTACCCATTCATAAAATAATAGAAGTTTTATTGGAATTTGGAAATCACCGGAGGCAACTTATGAATGATGTGAGTTTACTGGAAATGCTTAACGCAAGAGAACTCCGCTGCCAGCTTCAGCAGCATTTACTGCAAAAATACAAAAAAACATTGATCTGCCTGACCTTAAATATCCCGGGTCCCGTCAAGGTGCTCCCCGGAGTTCCGGCAGCCTACGCTATGGGATGCAGGCGGATTGAAGAAAGTCTGAAAAAAAGTCTGGTACCAATCTGCCATCTGGAAACACTGAAAGAAAAAACCGGATATGAGGCGTTTTACTGTGTAGATGCCTCGCCGGAATTCATAAAAGAACAAATGATCGCAATCGAAGACCAGGATGAACTGGGCCGGCTATATGACATTGATGTCCTCCGTCAGGACGGCAGCAAAGTATCCCGAGAGGAATTGGGGCTTGATGCCAGAAAATGCCTGCTCTGCGACAACCCCGCCCATGTCTGCAGCCGCAGCCGGACACACAGCGTAACAGAGCTGGTCGCACGGATCGGCGATATCCTTACACCGGAGAAAGGACATACATGAAACAGGTACTCTCATACCTTTTCAGGATGTGCGAATATGCACTGATTGCCGAGGTATCCACCACGCCAAAGCCGGGGCTTGTAGACCGGCATGACAACGGCGCCCATACAGATATGTGTTATGATACGTTTGTCACCAGTACCCAGGCAATCCTCCCGTTCCTGGCCGAGATGGCTTCCCTTGGACTCACCTGGGAGGAACCCGATTGTCAGGGTCTGTTTCCCGCCATCCGGTCTGTGGGAATCAGGGCGGAAGCCGCCATGTTTCAGGCGACAGGAGGGGTGAACACCCACAAGGGCATGATATTTTCTATCGGAACGATTGCCGCAGCCGCAGCTCTTTTCTACCGCAGGCACGGCTGCTTTCTGGCAGAAGAAATCCTTCTTTTGGCCGGAAGGCTCTGTCACGAGGAACTGGAACGCGATTTTAAACGGATCGACCGGCAGAACCCAAAAACCCACGGGGAAGTCCTTTATGTCAGATATGGCGAAAAAGGCATCCGCGGCGAAGCGCAGAAAGGCTTTCCTTCTATCCGCTCCTGCTCCATGCCTGCGATACGCGCCCTTAAGAAAACATGCACAGATGATAACCAGATCTACATCAATACATTGCTTGCTCTGATGTCCCATGTGGATGATACGAACGTGCTGATCCGGAGCGGCGCCGAAGCTCTCGCCTATGAAAAGGCAGAGGCCGGGCGGATCCTGGACCTTGGCGGCGCTCTGACCGGCGAGGGGATGGCTGCCCTGACAGAGACAAACAGGGATTTTATCCGCCGCAATATCAGTCCCGGCGGATGTGCCGACCTGCTGGCAGCCACGATCTTTTTATGGAATCTGGAGCAATACAAGGAGGAAAAAGATGAAGCAACCAATTGATGAACGGGCATACAAGGCCCAGATGTTCGTATTCCACGCAGCCCAGATATTTGAACTCCTGGTGGCGGCTATCGTGATCATCGCCATCCTGATCACCTTGTTAAACGTTCCCGGAGGCCTGCACCAATTATACCTGGACGGTCAGTTTACCACCTTCCTGATCAATATCTTTAACATCATCATCGGAATCGAGCTGTTAAAAATGCTTTGCAGACATGATTTGGATTCTGTCGTGGAAGTCCTTCTCTTTGCCGTAGCCAGAGAGATCATCATCCAGCATATGCCCATCCATGAGACACTGATCGGCATTGTAGCAATCGCGATTCTTTTCTTAATCCGAAAATTCCTGTTCGTGTCCGCACTGGACAAGCAGCAGGAATCCGGGCTTTAATATATAAGCCGAAAAAACCAGCCAGGAATCCCCCCATTCCGGCTGGTTTTTATGTATGATATCTCTCTTGTCTACCGAAGCAGCTCTTTGTAGAGGCGGAGCACATTGCCGGAGAATACCGCCTCCGTCTCGCTCTCTGTAAATCCCTGCCGTCTCATCTCGTCTGCCAGCATCTGCATTCCGGAACAGTCTTCCATCTCCACAATACTTCCAATCCCGTCAAAGTCACTGCCAAGCCCGATACAGCCGATGCCGCCGACCTGCTTCATGTGCTTCATGTGGGCAACCATGTCCCGGCAATAGCTGTGGGTGGCCTCCACACCATTCTCTCCGTCCCGCAAAAATGCTGCGCAGAAGTTGATGCCTGCTACACCGCCGCGCTCTGCAAGCGCCCGAATCATCTCATCCGTCAGGTTCCGCGGATGCCCGGCCAGGGCGCGAGCGTTGGAATGGCTTGCCACAAACGGCTTCTTTGTATAGCGGAACACATCCCAGATTCCCGCATCGTTCAGATGGGAGACATCGATGATCATCCCCAGCCGCTCCATCTCCTCCACAAATACAATCCCTGTTTCTGTCAGCCCGTTTTCTGTGTCTGGGACGCATCGAGGCTCCATCTTATTCGGAAATGCCAGTTCATTTCTGAAATTCCAGGTCAGGGTCATCATACGCACGCCAAGCCTGTAAAAATCACGCAGATACGCCAGTTCCCCCTGGCAGACCGCCCCTTCTTCCAATGTCAGGAGGGCAGACATCCGCCCTGCCAAACGGTTCTTTTCAATATCTTCCCAGCTTTTCACAATCCCGATCAGATCAGGATATGCCTCCAGCTCCGTATAAAAGGTATCCACCAGCTTCATCGCATACTCAAACGGGCGTTCCACCCTGCCCAAATGGGTAAAAAGTGCAAAATTCTGAAGCAGGTAATCTCCCTTTCTCATCTTTTTCAAGTCCATATGGAGATTATTTTCCAAAATGGACATGTCGCCCCCATCCCGGTGGTTGTAATACAGTTCCGCTATGGTGTCACAATGCATGTCGACTACTTTCATCCCAGATTCTCTCTTTCTTTCTGCATCCGTTTTCTGCGGCTGCAGTTGATTTCTTCGTCTATTTTACCACCAAACGGAAAAGGAATCAATCGCTTCGCAGGGCGTCGATTGGATTTAACCGGGCAGCGCGGCTTGCAGGCATATACCCAAACAAAAGCCCGATCCCCACGGAAACACTGAAAGAAATGATAACGGCAGAAGGGGTCGGAGCCGCGTCCAGCCCGGCGGCCATCCCCACCGCCGAGGTCGCCGCGCTCCCCAGCAGGATTCCGATCAAACCGCCAAGGGAACTGGTCACTGCGGCTTCTATGACAAACTGCTGCATGATAACGCTGCGCTTTGCTCCCAGCGCCTTTCTGATCCCGATCTCTCTGGTCCGTTCTGTCACCGATACCAGCATGATGTTCATGACTCCGACACCTGCCACCAGCAGGGAGATTCCGGCGATTCCGCCAAGCCCCGCCGATACCATCGCGATCATGGAGTTCAAAGAATCCAGCATCTCGCTCATCGCCGTCACGTTGTAAAGGTCGTCGTTTTTAAACTTCTCATACAGGAAATTTTCAATCAGCCCGGTGTAAGTGCCGGCTTTTGTCAGGTCTGTGATCGTAAATGTATAATTATTGATATTGGCATTCCGCGCCATCTTGACGGCCTGGCTATAGGGCATCCACAGGAAATCATCGCTTCCGCCGTCATCCATATCGTCTTCCTGCGCCTCTGCAACCCCGACCACCTTGAATGCGTAGCCGTTGACCTTGATCGTCTCCCCATACGCCTTTTCCGCGCTGCCGTACAGTTCCTCTGCTACATAAGCGCCGATGACACAGACCTTCTGTCGTGATTTGATATCAGAAAACTGGATGTTTCTCCCGTATTCCAGCTCCCAGTCCTTAATGTCCAGATAATCCTCACTGACGCCGATAATGGAAGTTCTGGACATGGAATCATTGCCGTGCTTTACCGTTCCGCTCACATTGACTGTCGGGGACATCTTGTCAAAGACCTCCCTGTTTTCTTCATAAAACCCAAACATCTCATCTGCCGAGACAAAACGGGAGGGAAGATTTGTCATATTCACGCTGATCTGGTTGGTCCCAAGGCTTGCAAAACTCTCTGTCATGTAAGACATGTAGGCATTCACCAGGCTGACAAGAATAATGACGGATGCCACGCCGATGATGATGCCAAGCATTGTCAAAAATGAGCGCATCTTATTGCTCCATATACTTTTTAACGCCAGCTTAAATGATTGCAGCATAGTCTTTTACATCTCCGTCAAAATTGATTTTACCATCATGGATCCGAACCACGCGTTTGGCTTCCACTGCAATGGAACTGTCATGGGTGATCATGACAATCGTATTCCCCTCCTCGTTCAGTTCCCGCAGAAAATCCAGCACATCCCGGCTGGTCCTGGAATCCAGCGCTCCCGTAGGCTCATCTGCCAGAATCAGAGACGGATCGCCCGCCAGCGCCCGGGCTATGGAGACCCGCTGCTGCTGTCCCCCGGAAAGCTGGTTTGGATAATTTTTCCATTTCTCTGCCAATCCCACACGTTTGAGGGACTCAAGCGCCCGTTCTCTCCGCTCTTCCTTGCCGACCTTGGCATAGAGCAGAGGAAGTTCCACATTCTCCAGGAGATTCGATTTGGGGAGCAGGTTGTATTGCTGGAAGATAAAGCCGATCATCCGGTTGCGGATCTCTGCAAGCTGGTCGTCGCTCATCTGGTCCACATCCTCCCCGCCCAGCAGATAACGTCCAGAAGTCGGGACATCCAGGGCGCCTATGATGTTCATCAGGGTAGATTTTCCGCTGCCGGATTTGCCCACGATCGCCACGAATTCTCCGCGGTTGATCGTAAGCGTGATCCCATCGTTGGCCCGGACCTCCTCACTCCCCATCTGATATATCTTGTATATGTCCTTTAACTCGATCAGGGCTTCTGCCATTTTATGACCTCCGCTATATTTTGTACAGCCATGCTGTTGTTATATCTCTTCATCCTCGTTCCGCTTCCCTGCCCGGATTCCTCGCCCAGATCAACGCGGACCGCCCATGCCGCCCCGATTGCCTCCGCCATCTTCGCGCCGGACTCCGCCGCCTCCGTCAAATCCCATCGGCATCATCATGACATTGCCGCTCTTTGAGGACTCGCTGACGTAGACTGTCTCTCCTTCTGATAACCCGCTCAAAATCTCCACATACTCGTCATTAATCAGCCCTGTCTCCACTTCAACCGCGCGAAATCCTTCCGGCACGCTCCCTTGTGCCTGCGTCACCGTGTCGTCTTTTACATAGACCCGGTTTCCCCGCATCAGCGCATCCACAGGGATCATCAGCGTATCTTCTGCCTCATCCAGGATGATCCTGCCATCTACGTTCATGCCCGGCAGTAGCTCTCCCACCTCGTCCAGGGTCACGGTAACAGGATAATTTGTCACGCCGTTACTTTGGGAGCTTTCCAGGCTGATATTTGTCACCGTGCCGGTAAAGGTCTTCCCCTCGATGGCATCCGCCGTGATCTCTACCTTCTGCCCTACCTTTACATTTCTGACGTCCAGCTCATCCACCGACATCTCAAATGTGACTTCCGACAAGTCGTAGATCACAGCCATCGTAGTCGTCCCGCTGCTGTTTTTGCTTATCTTGTCACCGGCCTTTATGCTCTTTGTAATCACCTGACCGGAGATTGGAGCCGTGATCGTATAATTTTCATAGCTGTCTCTCGTGGAATCCACCTTGCTCTGCGCCGACTCCACCTTTTCCTGTGCGGAGTCCACGGCATCCTTATATGTCTGGATGATTTTTTCTGCATCTTTCGCCTTCATCCGAAAAATCGGTGTCCCCACGGTCACATAGTCTCCTTCATGGACCAGGAGTGCCTCGACTTCCACATTGCCGGAGATGTCAGCCTTCATGACGGTATTTGTCACCGGCTCAAAATTCCCCTCTCCGGCGCTGGCAAAATCCCCGATCACTGCCGTGGCGGTGTGCTCTGCGGTGAGACCGCCCGGATTTGCCACTTCAACCGTCACACAGCGCACCAGCCGGCCGCCGCTCAGCACTTCATCCATATTGCTGACCGCCGTCACCACGCCCGTAAGCTGTTCCTCCGTATCCGCCAGGGTGAGAAGAGCCTGGCTTCCCGCCCCGATCGCAGCCGCCTCACCGGACAAAAACGGAATTTTCAGCTTCATGGTCTGGTCATTGTAAACTGTGGCCAGCTCGGTACTTGAGCCAACCTTATCTCCTGCCTGGATCTTTAATGTCTGTATAAACCCGCTTCTTGTCGACTTGTATGTATTTCCGCTATAATTGCTGAGCGCTTCCTGATAATCCTGCAGCGCCTGTGCATAATTGTTGTTGGAACGCTCCAGGGAGTTGGCAGCTGATGTCATTTCCGACTCCATCGAAGACACATCGATCTGATAAAGGATCTGTCCTTTTTCCACCTGTTCCCCCTCTTCAAAATCAGCACGGACGACTTCCCCTTCTGCCAGTGACGTGATGCTGTAGGTATCCTTGGGAGAAATCGTTCCAGACGAGGATAATTCTGATGTCAGATTCCCCCTGGTAACGGTTGATATGTTTTTCGCCTCTGCCTGCTGGCTTGCCCTCTTCGCTTTTCTGGAGTAATTCTGCCAGTACAGGGAGCCGCCGATCACTGCAACAAGAAGAAGCACGGTCAGTACAATCCATTTTCCGCCTCTGGCATTCTGTTTCTGCTTTGCCCGCCTTTCCTTCCAGGTCATTCGCATCTTATTTGTTGTTCCTGATTTCCACATGGCTTCCTTCTCCTGTTAATCTTCTACATAATCAATCACGGTGTAGGTAATATCACCGTTCGCGTTTGTGGTCTTCTCACAGATCAGCGTCACGTTATCCCCCACGCGCAGGGAGCCATAGATAGAAAATGCAAACTGCATCTCTGAATTGCCCAGCTTGAATTCCCTGTCATCATCACCATCCAGATAGATTGCCGTCGGCGTCATGACATCGGTGGAATTATAAAAAATATTGCTAACCGTGCCACGGACGGCACATCGACCACTCTGCACTCCATCCCCGTCATCGTCTGCCACATAGGCCCAGATCGTTTTTGCCGAGGTATTGTAATAGACCACCACATAGCTGCCCGACAGCACATTTTTCAAGGATTCGTAGGAAGAGGCTTCTCCGTCCACAAAAATCGTCGCCTGGCGCACGTTAAACGGAACATAATCTCCCAACTGCCGTCCCTTTGGAATCAGCTTCGGCCCTTTCAGATTGTTGTCGGCAAGTCCCATCGGATTCACCTCTCCGTCTGCATTCAGCTCGCAGCCAAGCACCGTCCCATATATCTTTCCGCTTTTATTCTCTGTCTTCAGCAAATTGTAAAACAGGTTCACACAATCGTTGCGGGTCAGGATCTCATTGGGCTTTAAGTCCACCTCGCTGTTCAACTCAAGCGCATAATATTTGGAAAGTCTTGCTCCGGAGGCATCGCCGGAAAAATCTTCATTGGTATATCCAAGAAGCCCCAAAAGACCTCTTACGGCTTCCTGCAGCGTTACCGGCTGCTCTGGCCGGAACCGGCCGCCCAGATACCCTGCCATCCAGTTCTGCTCCGCTGCGATCCGGACGCTGGCGGCGTATTCATGGTCTTTTGGAACATCGGCATAAACCGACACGGCGCTGCTTACAGGAAGGTAATCCCGATACGTGGAAGCATTTACCAGCATCTGCGAAAACTGTGCCCGCGTCACCGGCTCCTCCATCCCTGTGCTCACACTCATGATCCCGGCAACTCCGATCACTTTCTTTCGGTAGTCCAGATTATTGGAAGCCTCCGCAGTCATCGGTACGAGTGCAGAAGCAATACCTGCCGCAGCCGTCACAAAGGCCATGGAAGCTGCTGCTTTTCTTTGTATCATACTCAAAACTCCTCTCAAGGACATAGCTGTTTATTTTCATATCTACTTTATCAGGGGAATGTGTTCATTTTGTGACAGCTGGAAAAAAAACACAGAAAATACACAAAAAGAAAAAGATCCGAACCACACAAACGGCACGGACCCTCATCTTTTTAGACGTGAATATTCTAATCTTTTATGCCCAAATAGGCCTGAAGTTCTGTCAGCTTTCCGGCTGCAACCCGGCGCCCTTCCTCATACAGTGCCTCCAGTTTGCGGATATCACGCTCGACCCGGGATACCGTCACAGGAAACTCCGGTCGGATTACAAAAATTCTTCCTTCCGCTTCCAGTTTATCAATCTCCTTCTGCATCCGGTTATATCGCTCCGGTACATCATAAAGCGCCTCCTGGAATTTGGGAAGCGGCGAAAAGTACCGGGCGTAGGCCCTTCGCATAAGAGGGCTCATCGGCGGCTTCTGATATCCATGATGACGCGTCAGGACCAACACTACCTTATCATATCCCAGATCAAAGGCCCGCTGATAGGCAATCGGCATTGAGACGCCGCCATCCAGATATTTTTTTCCCTCCACCTCGATCATCCTGGAGAGGACAGGCATACTGCTGGATGCCATCACCGCCGCCATCATCTCCTTGCAGGTGGATTTTTCAAAATACTCCGGACAGCCGCTCCTGCATCTTGTCGCCACCACCTCAAACTTCTGGGGAGAACTGTAAAACGCATCGAAATCAAATGGGATCAGCTCGGTGCTCAGTTCACCGAACATGAAATCAAAATTGAAGATCTGGCGTTTTTTCACCATATTTTCAAAGCTCATATATCGCTTGTCATGGAGATACTGCTGGTTGATCTCAAGCAGCCGTCCCGTCTGTTTACTGATATAATTCATCCCGTTGGTGGAACCTGCCGAAACACCGTTGACATAGGAACACTCGATTCCCTCCTCCACAAAAACATCCAGCACCCCCGCCGTAAACAGCCCTCTTAAAGAGCCCCCTTCCAGTACCAATGCCGCTTCTGTCATGATCCTTACCTCTGTCTTATCATTAAATATTTAGAACTTTATTACATTTTCTGCATGAATTCTTCAATCGAACCTGACCTGGCGGCAAATTTCAGCCAGTCTTTCAAAACCGAAAGGTCATGCTGAGACAAAATCCTGGTGCGCAAAGATTCTGGCACTTCGCCCAGCTCCTGAAGCAAATCCAGAATACTCTCTGCTTTTCCTTCTGCTTTTCCCTCTGCTCTGCCATCCTCTATCATCTCTTCCCATGCCTGACACATATCAATCGCCTCCTTATTATCTTCGCATGTTTCTCTGGTATCCAAAAAGCGCTCCAATCCCCGTACATTTCCCAACACAGATATGGCACGCGCCGTTTCTTCTGATATTTCGCGAAAAATCCCGATATTCTCATGGATGAATTTGCTAAGCTCTTCCTTGTCTTTTTGATACCGGATAAAGCCAAGAAGCGCTTTGAGTTCACCGCTGTAAGCTTCCAGGTTTTCCATCGAATTCACTTCCAGAAGATTCATCCGGTAATCATTGATGATATCTTTATATTGTGCCAAAACCGGTGGAATGTCAAGCATTTCATGAAGGGTTTTCGGCCCTGACCATGGGGCGCTCCCCCAATAGACTACCAATGTCACCACCGGAATCAGCCGGTCCGCCTTTGCCATACCGCTGAGATATTCATTTCCCCTTAAATCCTTTCGTTCCCGATGCTGCCGTTCCAGCTCTGCCCGCTGGCTTTCATATTTTAGTACATCATACAGCAGCTGGCGAAGCGGCATTGCGGAGTGCTTTCCTGCCGCTCCCCTCGATGAAAAGTTCTTCCGAATCCATTTCCCTGAGCAGTTCCGGCTGAATCATCTCCCTGCCGCCAAAAAACTGATTATTGCAAACCTGCGCAAAACGTTGCCGATCCGACAGGTAGGCTTTTGAAACCGCATTTTCATTTCCCATGTCGCTTTCTCCTTATTTATAAATTTCAATCTTTGGAATCTGTCGGTGGAACACCGCACATGAAACCAGACATCAGACAGACGCGGAACATCTGTCGAATAGCATTATCATATCACAGTTCTTTTCTCGATACAATCTTAATTCTTGTCTTTTTCCTCTATTTGCTATAAAATAAAAAAAGCAAATCTGCAAAACGGAAGGAATAACACTTATGAAATCATCACAGGATTTAAGACAATTACTGATATCCATTGACCACAAAGGATATCCGGCATACAAATCAACCCAGGGAGCATATGACTTTGGCTCCTATGTGCTGAGTATCGACCACGTGCAGGGCGACCCATTCGCCTCGCCCTCCAATGTCAGCATCTTTCTCACCCACCAAAAAGCCGGTTATCCGGCAGAGGCATTTAGCAGCCCCTGGAGAAAGACCGCGCTTGAAGACTATCTGGTGCGCCAGTTCCACCAGGAGATTGCCCGGTATCAGTTCAAAGCCAAAGGCTCCGGCAAAAGCGGCCTGATCGCAACCAGCCATCCAGGACCGGAGATTCTTGCGCGCACTGCATGCGAATGTACGGAAAAAGGAATCACGGCCCGGTTCGAAGTTGGCTTTCCAGCCAACGGAAGGACCATCAATTCTGGCGAACTGATCAAGATCATCTTTGATTTTCTGCCAAGATGCATTGAACAGGTATTCTTCTACCGCAGCCGAAAACCGGCCGAGGTGAAAGCAGTCACAGATCTTGCTGACGACCAGCAGTATATCCGCAGGCAGCTTTTAGAACGCGGTCTGGTATCCTTTGTCGCCGACGGCTCGGTGCTTCCAAGAGAAAGCGGGGTGTCCAGCCGCCCCATGACAGGGACCGGCAGCGTCGCTTTCCAGTCCCCCGCTCCGCTTCAGGTAACGATGGAGCTGCCTCATCATGGAACGATCACAGGCATGGGGATCAAAAAAGGGATTACCCTGATCGTCGGCGGAGGATATCACGGAAAATCCACGCTGTTAAAAGCCCTGGAGGCGGGCGTATACAACCATATTGCAGGGGACGGGCGGGAATATGTCATCACCGACCGCACCGCTGTAAAACTGCGGGCGGAAGATGGGCGCAGCGTCCGCAACGTGGACATCTCTCTTTTTATCAACGACCTGCCAAACAGGAAAGACACGAAAAACTTCTCCACAGAAGACGCCAGCGGAAGTACTTCTCAGGCTGCCAACGTGGTGGAAGGGATTGAATCCGGCAGCCGGGTATTCCTGATCGATGAGGATACCTCGGCAACCAACTTTATGGTGCGGGATGACCTGATGCAGAAAATCATCAGCAGAGATAAAGAACCGATCACTCCGTTCATCGAACGCGCCCGCGATCTGTATGAAAAAGCAGGGATTTCCACCGTCATGGTTGCAGGCAGCTCCGGCGCTTATTTCTATATCGCCGACACCATCATCCAGATGGACCACTATAAACCGCTGGATATCACAGAGACCACCCGCTCCTTCTGCGCTGGTTATGGTGCGGAACCAATCCACGCAGCGCCTGATTTTTGTCTGCCTGCCGAAGGACGCAGACTGTCAAGCAGACAGGCAAAGGAGACTGCCCCGTCTTCTGCTCCCCGCGGACGATATGGACGAGATAGCCGCGGCGGAAAAGATGACCGGATCAAAACCAAAGTGTTTGGCAAAGATTCCCTTCAGGTTGGAAGAGAAACGGTAGATATGCGTTTTGTAGAACAGCTGATTGATTCTGAGCAGACTTCGGCTCTTGCACAGATGCTCCGCTACTGTGTGGAGAATCAGATGCTGGACCGGTATCCGGTAGCTGAGATCGTGGCCAAACTGCAGGAGAAAATCAAGAAAGATGGGCTGACAAGCCTGAGCAGCCATTCCTATGGCGCGATGGGACTGTGCCTGCCAAGACCGCAGGAGATTTTCGCCTGCCTGAACCGCTACCGCGGGCTTTCATAAGGAGTTCGGGGACATAGGCACGATAAGGATGCTGTTTGGGCGATGGGCTCACTCATGATTTACCCCCAAAATCCCAGGCAGTTCCTTATGCGGCCGTTTTACATCCGCCTGGAACACGGCGGTGTGGCTTAAGTCCCCGCTCCTGTCTGTAAACGCCGGGAACAAAAAGCCACACTCCGGATTTCCGGGCTCATATTCCCCGTCAATGGGGCAGACAGCACAGATCAGATACGGGTAGACCTCCTCCGACTCCCAAAGGCTCTCATGGTCCGAAGCTTTTGCCGGAATATCATACCGGCCGTGAAATACCAATATGGCATACGCCCCTTCTGCCTGGTAATGCTCCATCACAAAGTCATAAAACGTGTCCATCAGGGCGTCATTTTTCAACTCACATTCATTCATCGCCCGGAGAAGCTGCCACATACTGCCTGCTTTTCGCTGATCTTGTGGAAACTCATATTGTTTCAGATTGATATTGGTCTCAGAAAAAAGCATGGACTTTGCCAGCTTCAATTTCTTCGTCCGCTCCTGTGCGGACAACTTTAAAAAATTCGTATTAAAACTCCCGTCAAAATCTCCATCCTGATCGATATAACAACCTGCAATCCGCACGATGGAGTTCCGGGCAAGGGTCATCCGCCTGGTCAGTTCCAGCATGTCCTCTCTCTTGATCATAATCTTCCTGTTGCCTTTCCGATGATTTTATCGTTTTCCTGCCCTCCATTCTACCACAGTTTCCAATTGATGCAAAGCAGTTCCTCTCTTCTCCTCCCCTGCATACATATGCAAAAAAGACCGGCATCACTGGGATGTCAGCCTTTTTGCACATTTCAACATTTCATAAACATGGGGGTGATCACATGAACATTTACCACTCATATCCTGAACCTATTATAATTTATTTTTATCTCAGACGGTAATATAAAAAAACACATATCAGTATATAAATACTGATATGTGCCGCGCGCTATCTCTCTTTCGACATTTCCCTTTTTACCGCCCGAACTTCCTCTAAAAACAGTTTATCATAGGAATTCAGCTCATATCCCTGACGGCAGACATATACGTCACGATATCGCTCCCCCGCCTCCAGACAGGTCTTTTGAACCAAAGAATTCTGAATCAGGCATCTTTCCGGCAGTGCAGAAACCCACATGTACGTGTCCGGGTTGGTTTGGAGCAGACTGATCTGGCTTCCGCGCTCGAACACATAGATCCGCCGTTTTGTGCCATCCTGCATCCTTCCGCCATCTGCCCCGTCCGGTAACTTGATATCGCCGTGAAGGATTTCCACATAGCCGGACAAATCTCTGTATCTGACCTCATCTTTTTGAGCCAGGGGATGATGTTCCGACATCAAAAGCATCGGGCAAAATTCCAGGACCAGCCTTCCGCAAAGCTCTTTTTCCCGGATCAGCTGTGTATAATACCTCTCGTGCTCTACCGGATAGCGGATGATTCCCAGATGACAGGCCCCGTCGGTCACCGCTTCCACAGTCTCCATCGAGTTGGTCTCCTTCAGCCAGAGGTTCAGCCCCTGATTTCTGTCAAGCCTGCCTACAAAACGGGAAAAAGCTTCGTTGATATACGTTGCACGGGGGATGGATATCCGAAATTCCAGCCCCTGATCTTCCTGTTGCTTATAAACGCCTTCCATGATCTCAAGCTGATCCAGAACCTTCCTCGCATGTTCTAAAAACACCTTCCCCTTCTCCGTAGGGACAACCCCTTTTGAGGACCGCTTAAAAATCGGAGCGCCCATCATCTCCTCCAAAGACTTGATCGCCTTGCTCAGATTGGGCTGTTCCATATACAGGTTATTGGCGGCATGAGTGATAGAGCCGGTTTTTTCCACCTCAAGGGCATACTGAAGCAATACGGTATTCAATTCAGGCTCCTCCTTCCATCAGCTTTCCTGCTCCCGGTCCAGCAGATATTTGGAAAGCAGAGCCAAAGAAGCAGCCATATTTTCATTCTGCAGCAGCACATGGTCCGGCACGGTCAGATGGACCGGCGCAAAATTCCAGACAGCAAGGACCCCGGCCGCCACCATCCGGTCACAGACCGACTGTGCATATTCCGCAGGGGTAGTGATAATGCCGATATGGATGCTCATCCTGCGGCAGAGATTCCCCATCTTATCGAGAGCCAGAACCGGCTTACCGGCCACTTTCTCCCCGATCAGCTTCGGGTCCGTATCAAAGCCCGCTATGATCTCCAGGCCATACTGGGCAAAGCCCCGGTATGCAAGCAGCGCCCGCCCAAGAGAGCCGACGCCTGCAATCACAGCCTGATTCCCGTTGCGGTAGCCAAGAAAGAGCTCGATATCTTCGATCAGCTCGTCAACGAGAAATCCCGCCTTCGGTTTTCCCGCTCGCCTGCTGACCAGAGCCAGCTCCTTTCTCACCTGCACCTCGTTGAGGTTCAGCCCCGCCGCGATCACCGGCGATGAAATGTAAACCATCTCTTCTTCTTTTCTGTCCTTCAGATAATGATAATAAAGCGGAAGCCTCTCCAGTGTCTTTTTGGAGATGCCTCCCACCATTGTCTTTTTTTCTTCCATATCACCACGTCCAATCACAGGTATTCCTGCCTGATGTACCAGTTGCCAGGTTATATGGTACACATTATAACATGGACATGGAAAAAACGCTACTGCAAATCAACAAGCCTGCTTCGTATCTTCAAAGAGCAGCGTTTCGATCGCATAGGCCACCCCATCCTCTTTATTCGAGCGGGTCATACACTTTGCAGCCTGTTTGACGCTCTCCATCCCGTTTTCCATAGCAACTGTATAGCCAAGCGGCAAAGACAGCATGGATAGATCATTTTCACTGTCCCCGATTGCCATGATTTCTTTGGAACGAATGCCTTTCAGCTGAGCATACCTCAACAGCGCAAGACCTTTTTGTGCCGAGCTGTTCGTCACCTCCAGATTGGTGTGATGAGAGGAAGCAACCGCCAGATGTGTATTTCCTTCCAGTTCCTGCTTGATCCGCTCCAGCACAAATGGGCTTGGATGGATTACCGACATCTTAAAAAATTCCAGACCGGAGGTAAACAGTTCCTCCCTCGTCAAAAAATGAAAACGATTTACAATATACTCATACGTGATCCCACCCGCCATCGGAAGCAGCAGACCTGCATGAAAATACTCCCCAAACCGTTCTTTCGTCGTGATCGTACAGCTTCCGCGGTCTGTCATAAAATCGAACACCACTTCTTCTTTGCAGCAGTCCATGATAAATTTTACCTGCCCGGTGCTCAGCTCCTGCCGATATACCTGCTGTCCCTGCCGGTTGTATACTGCAGCACCGTTCATACAGATGATATCGCATAAGATGCCTTTCTCTTCCAACGGTCTTTTGGCATCCTCATACCCTCTTCCGGTGCATACGACAAAGCGTCCTCCGGTCTCCTGCAATTCCTTCACCGTCCGGGCGGTCCTGTCCGATATCGTCCCATCCTCCTGCAGCAGTGTGCCATCCATATCTGATGCCACTAATCTGATCATACTGTCATCCTCCTAAACCATCCACCACTCTCCGGCAGACATCCGGCCGGTTAGTGATGATGGCATTGACTCCAAGTTTCGTCAGCAGTTCCATGTCTTCTTTTCGGTTCACCGTCCAAACATTCAGGCGAAGTCCCTGTTCCTTTGCCTGTTTTACAAATTTCTCCGACTGAAGATGGTAAGCTGCCGGATGCAGGGCAGCCGCATGCAGCCGCTTTCCGTATTTGACCACATCCAGCCAGCCGTCGGAATACAGGATCCCCGTCTTTACCGATGGGTCAAGTTTTTTCAGCCTGATCAGGCTTTTATGGTAAAAGGAGGAGTAGATGACCCTGTCCTCCATATCCATTTTTTTCGCAAGCTTCAGCACCTTTTCTTCCAGACCCTGATACAGGACGATTCCCGTCTTTAATTCCACGTTGACCGTAAGTCCTGTCGGCTGGAGAAGCTCATAGACTTCCTTCAGGGTCGGAATCCGTACCGATGCATATTCTGCGTGGGTCTTATTGAAGTTGAATTCCCGCAGTTCCGAAAGAGTATGATCGATGATCCTCCCACTTCCGTCGCTCACCCTGTCTATCGTCTCATCGTGGGCAACCACAAGCTTTCCGTCTTTTGTCATCTGCACATCCAGTTCCACACCATCTGCCCCCTGTTTGACAGCCAGTGCAAATGCTTCCAGCGTATTCTCCGGCGCATAATCCGACGCTCCCCGGTGAGCCCATACCTTTGTCTTCATCTTCTTCGACCTCTCATTTCCTGAATTATTCATTTAAGAGATTATATTCCTCAATGGATTTATTGATATTCTCCGCAATTTTAGCAACCGTATCCTCCGGTGACACATTGTTGTTGATCATATTTTCAATCTCGGTCTCCACAATACTCCTTGCCTCCGGGAACACACTGAGCAGCGCCCCTGCGGATTCCGGTGAAGAATCATGCAGCTGGTCGATTGCAGTCTGGAACTGAGGATAGATCGCGATATTTTCCTGGAACACCGGCTCGTCATGTGCCGCAACGGTCACCGGGAAATATCCGGTCTGGGCATTCCAGTATGCCTGGCTCTCGGCAGAGACCAGGAACTTCACAAACTCCCAGACAGCCGCCTGCTTATCCGCATCTTCATTGTTCAATGCCCACAGAGAACCGCCGCCGATGGATACACCCCCCTGGTCATTGTCGCTGACCTTTGGAAAATATGCGGTGCCGACCTCGAACTTCCCGTTTACATCATTTAAAATCTGCTTTAAGGATGCCGTAGAGCCAAGGGTCATCGCCGATTTGCCGGAACTGAAATCGGCAAGCCCGGCATCTCCGCCGCGTCCTACATTCGGTGCATAGCCTTTGTCTGCCAAAGACTTCCATGCCGTCAGTGTGTTCACACCTGCGCCGTTTGAATCAAATTCCACAGCGGACGCAATTCCTTCGCGTCCATTGCCCTGATCGACATAGTTCTTCTGCTGTTTGCAGGTGAACTGCTCAAAGAACCACCCATAGATTGCCAGGGATATCACTTCTTTCGCTCCCCCGCCGTTTAAGAGAGCATCCCCTGCAGCCTCAATCGCAGGAAAGCTGTCCGGCACTTCGGTAAGCCCCGCCTTTTCAAACATGTCCTTGTTGTAATAGAGGATCGGGGTAGAGGAATTAAACGGCATGGAATAAAGCCGGTTGTCCACCGTATAGTATGCCGCTATATTGGGTTCAAGCTGATTCACATCCCAGCCATCCGCTTCAATCAGCTGCTGCATCGGCACAACCCATCCGGAATCTATCATGAACCGGGTTCCGATATCATAGATCTGCACCAGATCCGCCCCCATATTGCCAATCTGGGCACTCTTTAATTTGTTAATAGCATCGTCATAACTCCCCTGATACTGGGATTCTACCGTGATTCCCCTGCCGTTTTCTTCATTAAATTTCTTTACCAGCGTATCGATCGCCTCTCCGTTGACACCGCCCATGGAATGCCAGAAGGTGATGGTCGTATCTGCTCCCGCAGCCGCCTCTTTTGCCTCTGTTCCTGCCGCCGGTCCCGTTGTGCTCCCTGCAGTCGTCCCGGCCTCTGTTCCCGATGCCCGGGTATCCGTCCCCGTCTGTGCGCCTTTGCAGCCGGTCAGTCCGGTTGCTGTTACCATGATTGCTGCCATAGCCGCAGCGATTGCTCTCTTTTTCATGTCTTTCCTCCGATTATTTATTTTGATATCTATGTCACAGTTCAGCCTTTGACTGCTCCTGAAAACATCCCTCTGATCAACTGCTTCTGCCCTGCGATGAAGATGGAGATGGATGGCAGGATGATCATAACCACGCCTGCGATCATCAGCGTCACCGACTGGGAGTCCACGCTGTCCAGCATTCCGATGCCGATCTGCACGGTCCGCCGGTTTGCGGAACCGGTCACAAGCAGCGGCCACATATACATATTCCATGCATTGATGAAGGTATACACCGCCATCGCGCCGATTGCCGACTTTGTCAGTGGCAGCAGGATTTTAAAGATAAAACGCATATTGGAACATCCATCTATCTTTGCCGATTCATACAGCGAAATCGGAAAAGACATATAAAACTGACGGAACAGAAAAATGCCCATTGCTGAGGTCAGATACGGAATGATCAGTACTTTATAAGTATCCAGCCATCCCAGCCTGCTGACCGTCAGATAATTTGAGATGATCGTCGCCTCCCCCGGTATCATCATGGTCGCCATCACGATCATAAACAGCACATTCTTTCCTTTATAATCCAGAAAAGAAAAGGAAAAAGCCGCCAGGGAACAGGATATGATCTGACCGATGGTGATGCATCCCGCCACCAGAAACGAGTTTCCCACAAACCTTGCTAAAGGCACCTTCACCAGCGCCTGCCTGAAATTTTCCAGGGTAGGTTTGGACGGAAGCAGGTTGACCTCCGTTGTAAACAGTTCATTGGACGGCATAAATGCGATACTTACCGCATAAAACAGCGGAAGCAGGATGAGACCCGCCACCACAAGGTTGGCTGCGATCAGAAAAAACCGCTCTGCCCTGCGTTTCATCAGCGCCTTCTGGTTTGCCGATTTTTGCATCTCGATCAGTTCCAGGCCGGCGAGCCGTCCGCCGGTCCGGTCCATAGCAATATTCTGGTTCATGAATAACTGACTCCTTTCTTTTCTGCCCGAAACATCAGAAGCGTCAATCCCATAATGATGACAAACAAAATGACTGACTGTGCAGCCGCGCTTCCGAACCGGTAGTTAAAAAATGCATCCCGGTAAATGGAATATACGATCAGGTTGGTAGACTCTCCCGGACCTCCCTGTGTCAGCACCTTCACCTGCCCAAAAGACTGGAATGCCTGGATGATATTCACCACCAGCGTATAAAACATGATCGGACTGAGCCCCGGAAGTGTCAGACGGAAAAACTTCTGCACCGCATTGGCCCCGTCCACAGAGGCCCGCTCATAGATCGTCTCGTCGATATTTCCAAGTCCTGCCGAAAAGTACAAAAAATTGATCCCGCTGTTCAGCCATGCCGTCAGTACCGCCACACAGACCAGGGCATACCTCTGGTCGCTGATCCAGTTGATGTCCAGCCCCAGCAGCTTGTTGACAATGCCAATGGATGGATGCAGCATGATCTTAAAGATCATCGCTGCCGAACTGGATGCGATCGCCATCGGAAGCGCATAAGCCGTGCTGAAAATGCGGATTCCCGGAAAGGCCCGGTTGCAGAGCACAGCACCCAAAAGCCCCAGCGCCATGCCTCCCACAACTACGATGACGACAAAGACCGCAGTCACCATCAGGCTGTTGTAAAAAGATTCCGACTGCAGCAGCTCGATGTAGTTCCCCGCTCCCACAAACAGCTTCGCCTCTCCCATCTTGTTCGTCTTAAACATACTCAGGTAAATCGTCTTAAAAAACGGATAAAACAGGAATATAGAGAAGATCAGCAGCGCCGGTATCACATAGCCATATGCCCCAATCTGTTTTTTTCTTACCATTTCTTTCATGATCTGTCATTGCTCCTTTCAGCCACACGCTAATTTTTAAACTGCTTCGTCTCCACATACAGCACATTTTCTCCTGTCTCGCAGTCAAAAAACTTTGCCCGGCTCAGATCGGGGTGCAGCCACACGGTATCCCCCTGTGCCGCCCCGCCCGACGGCGGCAGTTTTGCGCACACCGGTTCCCCGGCGGTCTTCCCATGCAGAAGCACCTCCGCACCGAGGCTTTCCCTTACCTCCACTTTCATGGACATGCGGCAGGAAATATCCCCGGCCTCGTGCAGATCTTCCGGCCGGATGCCGAAGATCAGTCTCTTACCCGCATAGCCTCGATCCTTCAGTCTCCGCCCCAGGACCGGCGGCACGGTCAGACAGTTCCCGTCAAACTCCAGCATCATCTGCCCGTCGCGGATCACTGTCTCGACCGAAAGGAAGTTCATCGCCGGCGAGCCGATAAATCCCGCCACAAACTGATTGACCGGGTTGTTGTACAAATCGTTAGGCGCAGCCACCTGCTGGATGACGCCCTCTTTCATCACCACGATCCTGGTTCCAAGGGTCATCGCCTCCACCTGATCGTGAGTGACATAGATGATCGTTGCCCCCATCTGTTTATGTATTTTTGCCAGCTCGACCCTCATCTGGGTCCGAAGCTTGGCATCCAGATTGGACAACGGCTCATCCATCAAAAACAGCCCGGGCCTTCTCACCAGCACGCTTCCGATTGCTACCCGTTGCTTCTGCCCACCGGACAGCGCGCTCGGCTTCCGCTCCAGAAGATGGCTGATCTCCAGCATCTTTGCCGCTTCCCTCACCCTTGTATCAATCTCCTGTTTGCCCACCTTTGCACATCTGAGGCCAAAGGCCATGTTTTCATATACGCTCATGTAAGGGTACAGGGCATAATTCTGAAACACCATAGACAGCCCACGCTCCCTCGGCTCCACAAAATTGACCAGTTTATCATCAATCCAAAGTTCCCCGGAAGTGATGTCCTCCAGCCCGGCTATCATCCTGAGCGTTGTGGATTTGCCGCAGCCGGACGGACCGACGAAGATAATGAACTCTCCGTCCTGAATTTCCAAATTGAAATCCTTTACCGCCTGGAAACCATTTTTGTATGATTTTCCAACTTCTGATAATAACACATTTGCCATGTTCTCATTCCTTTTCTCATTTCGTTTGCTTTCTCGTTCTGTTCTATCCTATAAACTTATCGTTAAATGCAAAAGGAACTTTCTGTAAAATCAAAGTTAAACCATATCATTTTTGGGGCCCAGACAAATCGGGTTGCTCCACGCTGTCTGACCATACCGGTCGGTACACTCCACACGAAGATACGTTTCATGCCCTTTTAACTGGTATTTTCCAGTCTCACAGGAGTCACCTCCCGCACTCATGATCGACGTTCCGTCATTGACATACCCGCCCGCAATAAAGCTGATCCGGGATACCGGGCTGCACTCCACATAGGCGATCCCGTCCCGGATTCCCCAATCCCAAATCTTTGGTCCGGTAGAGGAATAAAAATTTCCCGCCAGCAGATTGGACACAATGGCTTCATGGCTCAGTTCCCCGGACTTTACCATCACATATCCTCCGCAGGCATCGTCAAACAGTCCCTCATTGTGATTATCGTCGGAGGCAAAGCCAAAAATCGGCGTACCTTCCCGCAGCATCACATCCCAGTGAGTCGTATCAAAACCGGTATTGCTCTCATTTACCGTGTTGTAATTGAAGATTTCCATTGCCCACAACCCTTTCACTCCGGTAAATTCAGACGCTCTGACCCGTGACCAGACAGGATGGTTATAGGTCGTAAAACACCCTCGGCCGGCAAGGGTATCCGCCAGCTTCTGCGCCACCGCCTCCCCATCCCAGTTATCCGTAAATACCATAGGGGGCAGCGGTTCCATGTGGGCAAACAGCCGTCCCTCATTTCCTGCCTTCTCCTGCATCTCCTTTGTCCCCAGGATCCCGTGGATATGGTGGACCTTTAGTCTCCGTCTCGTCTCCCCTTCTATCAGGACAGCGGATGCCTCCAGCCCCGGCAGGATGATAAAATCCTCGCAGTCAAAACTTTTCCGATAATCTGTATACAGATCATGCTCGGAAAAACACAAGAAAGAATACCCGTGCCGTTTGTATAGCGCCACCGCCTCAACCGGCAACAGCTTGCCATCGGAATTGACGGTATGGCTGTGGAGGTTTCCTTTATACCAGTTTCCCTGTTCTGAAAAACCCGGAATTGTCACTTCCGTCTTTTTTGACCGGCTCTTTGCATAGCCTTTTCTTGTCATCTTTCCTTCCATCCTTTCCTTTTTTGTCCCTTTCCGGCCACTCTTCCCGGTTTCTTTCTGCATCTTCCTTCCGGGAAGAACGAGATTTTCACGCCTACAGGCGGATACAGTTTTTGTCTGAAACTGTCAAAAACACCGGATCCCCTTTGTCAAAGAGAGCCTTTGACCGAAACAGAACATCCGCATAGAGCTGTACCCCCGCCACATCGATCTGATAGCGCAGTACATTTCCCCTCGGAATGCTGTCCACTACGGTGCCACCAAACTCATAATCCTCTGTCTGCTGCCCCGGAAGATGGGAGATCTGCAGCGTCTCCGGGCGGATTGCAATATCAGAATGATTGTCCAGGTTTTTCCTGGTGATCTTAAAAAACTCGTGTTTTGTCAGAATATTATAATTACCGATAAATCCTGCCGCAAACCGGCTGACCGGCTGTGTGTACATGGAAATCGGGCTGCCGGACTGCTCGATCTTCCCGTTGTGGAACAGATGGATCACGTCCGACATAACCATCGCCTCATCCTGGTCATGGGTGACGAAGACTGAGGTCAGTCCCAGCTCCCTGTGAATCTGCCGGATGCTTGTCTGCAGGGACTTTCTCAGCTTCGCATCAATCGCGCTCAGCGGCTCGTCAAGCAGCAGTACCTTGGGCTGCATCACGATACTTCTCGCAAGGGCCACACGCTGCTGCTGCCCGCCGGACAGGTTTGCCGGATACTGGTTCTCTTTCCCGTTCAGTTCCACCATCTCGACGGCTTCCCCGACCCGCCTGCGTATTTCTGCTTCCGGCAGTTTTTTCAGCTTCAGCCCAAAAGCGATATTCTCCCGCACCGTCATATTCGGAAAGAGGGAATACTGCTGGAATACCATCCCGATATTCCTGTCTTTCGGGTCTTTGTTCGTAATGTCCTCTCCATCCAGAAGGATCCTGCCGCCTGATATCTCTTCCAGCCCGGAAAGGCAGCGGAGCAGTGTGCTCTTACCGCATCCGGACGGTCCAAGCAGCGTGACAAAGTCCCCCTTTTCAATGGACAGGCTGACTCCCTTTAATACCTGATTCACACCATAAAATTTATCAATCTGTTCAAATTCAATATACGCCATCGCTTATCTTTCCTTTCTGCTTTTTCTGCTGCCGTCCTGCAAAAACACCCACGCTGATATGAGCAGCGTCACAATAAACAGGATCACGATGATTGCACAGGTCCTCTGACCTGATTTTTTCATGACGTCATACAGATACATCTGTGCTGTCGGATAATGGTTTCCGGCAAGCGTATTGATGACAACAAAATCGCCGAATACAATCGCCATTGCAAGCATCGCCGATACGGTGATGCCGCCCATGATGTTAGGCACGACCACATGGAAAAATGCGTAAAATTTTCCTGCCCCCAGCATCTGTGCCGCTTCGATCAGCCTTGGCGCATGGACGCCGTTTAAATGATTCCGGATTCCCTGGTAGATATAAGGCAGAACCACGATACAGTAGGTAGAGACAAGCAAAAAGATCCGGTTGGAAAACGGCTCCGGCGCTCCGGCGTACAGTGACAGCACACAGATGGGCAGGATCACGCCCTGAATCGCATAGGGAATCGTACACAAGGTCTTCATCAGACGGTCAAGACCCGGATGGTAGACCACGACGACATACATCGCCAGCAGCACAAATACCGTACAGAGTGCGATTGGCAGGATCGATATCAGGATCGTCCTTCCAATCGACTTCCAAAAAGCGGGATCAGAAAAAATCTGGACATAGGCCCGCAGGGTAAAACCCACCGGAAGCACGTCCATCCACTCGCTGAATACAGAATACAAAAATGTGATCACCAGCGGAAACAGCAGATACGATCCAATCAGGACCATGATCAGCTTGGCGCCTGTATTTCTCTTATCTTGGTTCATACCGTTTCTTCCCTCCTTTCTGCCTTTGCAGCAGCCGTTCCTGCACCCAGATAGACAGCACCATCAGAGCCATCAGGACAACGGCCAGGGCGCTTCCAAACTGCGGGCGCTGCACCACATCCCCCACAAACTGCTCCGAGATGCGAATAGGGAGGATGGACAGGTTGTTCATCAGCAGCGCATATGCCGTCGCATACGCCGCGATTGCATTTGCAAACAGCACCGAAAAAGTTCCCAGGATACTTGGCATCAGCACAGGGACCCCTACTTTCAGCCAGAAGGTGCTCTCCTTCCCTCCGAGCAGGCTGACAGCTTCCTTCCACTCTTTTTTGATGGAATCAAAAGCCGGTATCAGCAGCAATGCAGACAGGGGAATCTGAAAATACACATAGATCAGCAAAAGTCCCCATATGGTGTAGAGCGGAAAATCCGCCAGCACCTGGATCCCGTACCTCTTTCCAACCATCGTCATGATGCCCACATTCCCAAAAAGGATGATATAGGCAAAGGCAAGGGGAACACCGGAAAAATTGGACACCATATTCAGAACGCTCATAAACAGCTTTTTTGCCCTTCCTCCGGCGGTATATGCCGCTTTCGCCCCTGCAAACGCAACCAAGATCCCCACCAGAGAAGACAGTATCGATACCACCAGGCTGTTTATGATTGCCATCTGATACAGTTTTTTTGTAAAAATATTGACATAGTGCTCCATCGTAAACCCGATTCCGCCGCCCTCCGGCAGAAAGCTTTTCACGATCACGGTTGCAACCGGAACCAGTTCAAACATTCCCACCAGAAGCAGAAATGGAAGCAGGGCAAACAGATATCGTTTTTTGTTGTTTTGTCTCATCGGATATCACTTCCTCTTCCCTCAAGATAAACAGGGGTATCCGCCAGCCATGCCGCTGCCGGACCCCCTGTTCTTCTGCGCGTTTATTTTGCGTATGCGATTACCTCTTCCTGCCATTTTGTACCGATCGTCCTGGCAGTCTCTTCCCATGCAGCCTGGTCTTGTACCATTCTGGCATTTGCATACTGGCTGTCATCGATCAGTTTCTGCTGCAGGTCGGCCGGAATCTCCACATCACGGACCGGCTTTGCATAGCCTTTTGCCAGATTGATCTGACCTGCATCACTTAAGATATACTCTCTTGCCAATGCCGCTGCGTGAGGTCTTTGGCTGTACGCATTCAGGATCGTGCAGTAACCGCTCTGGATGGAAGCCTCAGACGGTACATTCGCTTCAAAGTCCGCGTCAGGATTATTCTCAATAAACTGGTCACGATATCCAAGCGCATTGTAATCCCAGAGGAATGCCACGCCTACCTCGCCTTTTTCAATCCGCGCCATCGAGAACTCGCCAAGATCCAGCCTGCCCTGCTCTGCAATCTGCCGGAAATAATCGATCCCCGGCTGGATGTCGGACTCATCACCGCCCATAGCGATCGCTGCCGCCAGCACCGCATACTGTGCCTGTGTCGCCTTTGCCACGTCCCCGACCGCTACCATGTAATCCCCTTCCAGCAAATCCGCAAAGGATTTCGGCGCCTCGGGAACCAGCTTTTTATTGGTCAGCATCGTCATCGTGCCATAATACGCAATGATCCAGTCTCCGTCATCATCTTTTGCCCAGTCCGGTATCGAATCCCAGTAGCTGGTCTTATATTTCATTGTCACGCCTGCATCAACCGCCACCGGACCAAATGCCTGTCCCACATCTCCGATTTCCTTGGTCGCTTTATTCTTTTCTGCTTCAAACAGTGCAATCTCTTCCGCAGATGACATATCGGTGTCGGTATGTTCCAGACCGTACGTATCCTTGATTCCCTGCCAGGTTTCTCCCCAGTTCGCCCAGGTATCCGGCATTCCCACAGAATCCACCCGTCCTTCTTTTTTGGCTTCCGCCACGATCTGCTCCAAAGTCAGGCTGTTTAAATCGACAGCTTCCGCCGCTGTTTTCTGACTGCATCCACTCAGCATTCCTGCCGCCGCCAATGCAGCAAACGCCGCACCAATCATTCTCTTTTTCATATGACTCTCCTCGGTATTTATATTTTACATGTGTTATCATATAGAACAATTGTAAAATCAGGAGTGGGGTGGGAGTAAAATGTTTGGAAAGAAAGAGGTGAGCGCTGAGCTAAGATGTAAATAAAATACGCCCCCTTACAGACAGCCGGAACCAGCCGTTTATAAGGGGGCATACTTTAAAGGATATTCGTTCTATCTTTTGTTATCAAAAGTCAACTTCTGTGTCATAATAGCAACAGGTCAGCAGTTTTTCCATCTCAGACGGGGTGATCGCTCTGGGATTTGAGCCGGTGCAGGCGTCGCCGACTGCAAGTTCAGCTACTTTTGCCAGCTTTTCGTTAAATTCATTTTCGTCGATGATACCGCCTTCATAATCCTTGATGCAGGTCGGGATGTCCAGTTTGGCGTTCATGGAACGGATCTCGTCGATCAGAGCATCCACGAGCTCTTCTGTGGTCTCTCCTTTCAGATTGATGAATCTTGCGATATCTGCATAGCGTTCTGCTGCCTCTGGAGCTTTTGCATTGAATTTAATTACTTTCGGAAGGTACATCGCGTTGGCACAGCCATGTACAATATGCCCTCCTGTATATGCCGCCCCTGTCTTATGTGCCATGGAATGGACGATTCCCAGCAGCGCATTGGAAAATGCCATGCCTGCCAGACACTGTGCATTGTGCATCCGGTCACGTGCCTCCATATCGCCCTGGTAGGAAGCAATCAGATCGTTGTGGATCATCTTAATCGCATGCAGAGCCAGCGGGTCTGTATAATCACAGTGCAGAGTGGATACATACGCCTCGATTGCGTGGGTCATCGCATCCATACCGGTATGGGCCGTCAGTTTTTTTGGCATTGTTTCTGCCAGATCAGGGTCTACGATCGCCACATCCGGCGTGATGTTGAAATCTGCCAGAGGATATTTAATGCCCTTTTCATAGTCTGTAATGACACTGAATGCCGTTACCTCCGTAGCTGTCCCGGATGTGGACGGAATCGCACAGAATCTCGCTTTTGTCCGCAGGGTCGGGAAGTTGAACGGAATGCAAAGGTCCTCAAATGTGGTGTCCGGGTACTCGTAAAATGCCCACATCGCCTTTGCCGCATCAATCGGAGAGCCGCCGCCGATCGCCACGATCCAGTCCGGACCGAATTCACGCATCACCTCTGCGCCCTTCATGACAGTCTCCACGCTCGGGTCTGGCTCAACGCCCTCAAACAGCTCCACTTCCATGCCCGCCGACTTCAGATTCTCCACTACTTTATCCAAAAATCCAAATCGCTTCATGGAGCCGCCGCCTACTACTACAACCGCCTTCTTTCCGGACAGATTCTTTAACTCCTCAATCGAGCCTTTTCCGTGATACAAATCTCTTGGTAATGTAAACCTTGCCATAATGAAGCCTCCTTTAGTCTTTGCTATGTACTTACATTGATAATTAATTATCAATCCTTGCTTCTATTATAGTCCGGTTTGCACAAAAGAGGTAATATAAAATAATGCATATCAGTATATAATTACTGATATGCATTATCCAAATAACAGCTTTTCCAGGGAACAGGCATCTATAATGACTCTGCCCGGTCCTGTACATTCTTTTTAAAATTCATCACATCATGCTGGTAATCCGTATTCATAAACTCCGACGTGATCATAAAATCTGCCGTGGCTTTGTTGATCGCCATCGGGATATCATAGACCTGGGCGATCCGCATCAGGGCCTTTACGTCGGGGTCGTGCGGCTGTGCCGTCAGCGGGTCGGAAAAGAACACCACAAAGTCAATC
Organism: Lachnospiraceae bacterium; assembly: GCA_030825115.1. Lineage (GTDB taxonomy): Bacteria > Bacillota > Clostridia > Lachnospirales > Lachnospiraceae > Brotaphodocola. The sequence continues at coordinate 25,407 of JAPJQL010000007.1, read as the reverse complement.
ACTCCCTCTACGATCTTTGCCCCGATCTGCTGGTCTCCGCCCAGAGGACCGCTGTTGTATCCCTTTACGGTCAGCCCGGTCTGGTCTGTGATCATCCTCGCCGTCGTCCCGGTCCCGTACAGATTGTGGTGCTTGAGTTCTGCATAATGCTCCTTGCACCATTCGATCAGCTTCGGCTTTTCATTATCATGGGCGATCAGGGCGATATCCTTCTTGGGGCCGATTGTAAACGTAATATATTCTTTTGCCATACTTAGACACTTCCTTTCTCTCTCTCTGCCATCATGCTCTCGATCAACGCCCAGATCTCTTCCCGACCCTGTTTTGTCTCCGCAGAAAACGGGATCACGATCCCTTCCTTCCGGATGCCCAGACCGTCCCGCACCATCTTGACATGCTTTGCCACCTGGCTCCGTTTCAGCTTATCAAGCTTCGTCGCGATGATAACCGGGTAGTAGCCGTTGGATACGATCCAGTCATACATCAGCTTGTCGTTCGCCGAAGGCTCATGGCGGATATCGATCAGCAGGAACACGCATTTTAACATCGGGGCATTTTTCAGATACCGCTCGATCATCTTGCCCCATTTTGCCTTCACCTCGACCGCCACCTTCGCATAACCATAACCAGGAAGGTCCACATAATACAGTTCGTCGTTGATATTGTAAAAGTTGATCGTCTGTGTCTTACCCGGCTGGGAGGAAGTCCTCGCCAGGGATTTGCGGTTCATCAGCGCATTGATCAGCGAAGATTTTCCCACATTCGACTTGCCTGCAAATGCAAACTCCGGGTGCTCATTGTCCGGAAAGGTGCTGGTGATGCCGCAGACCGTCTCCAGTTCCACTTTTCTTATAATCATATATTCCCTCTTCTCTCAGACCAGTGCTTCCTTTAATACATCTTCCATCGTTTTCACATAGACGATGCGGAGGCCTTTGGTAATCTCTTTGGACAGTTCTGCAATATCCGGTCTGTTTTTATCCGGTACAAGCACCGTCTCGATATGGGCCATCTTCGCCGCAAGGATCTTCTCCTTCAGACCTCCGATCGGAAGCACCCGGCCGCGCAGGGTGATCTCCCCTGTCATCGCAACCTTGGCCGCCACCTTTCTGTCAGTCACCGCAGACAGCATCGCCGTCGCCATCGTGATTCCGGCAGACGGACCGTCCTTTGGCACCGCGCCTTCCGGAATGTGGATGTGGATATCATGCTTTTCAAAATAATCATCCGCCACACCGTACTGCGGGCAGATGGAGCGCACATAGGTCAGGGCCGTCTGGGCAGACTCCTTCATCACATCGCCCATCTGGCCGGTCAGCTTCTGCTCTCCCTTGCCCGGCATCACATTGACCTCGATCTGAAGTGTGTCCCCGCCGACGCTGGTCCAGGCAAGACCGCGCACGATACCGACCTCGTCCTCCTCATTGGCGTCTTCGAAGGAAACACGCTCCTTCCCAAGATATTTCTCCAGACTGCTCTCCGTCACACGGATGACCTGACGGTTGTTCTCCAGAAATTCTCTGGCCGCCTTCCGGCAGATGTCTCCGATCCGCCGTTCCAGATTCCTCACGCCAGCTTCTCTCGTGTAGTTGTGGATGATTTTTTTTAAGGCTCCGTCGGATATGGTGACCTGCTTATCCTTTAAGCCGTTGCGCTCTAACTGCTTTCCTACCAGGTAATTTCTCGCAATATGGAACTTTTCATTCTCTGTGTAGCTGTTGACCTCGATCAGCTCCATACGGTCTAACAGCGGTCCCGGTATCGTCTGGGTCGTGTTTGCCGTCGCTATAAACAAGACGTTTGACAGATCGATCGGAACTTCGACATAGTGGTCGCGGAATTTTACATTCTGCTCCCCGTCCAGCACCTCCAAAAGGGCCGAGGAGGTATCTCCCTTATAGTCGCTGCTCACCTTGTCGATCTCATCCAGCAGCATCAGCGGATTTGCCACGCCCGCCTGACGCAGCCCGTCCACCATCCGACCGGGCATTGCACCCACATAGGTCTTTCTATGCCCGCGGATCTCGGCCTCATCGCGGACGCCTCCCAGGCTGATCCTCACATATTTTTTGTCCAGGGCCCGTGCCACAGAGCGGGCGATGGAGGTTTTTCCTGTTCCGGGCGGTCCTACCAGACAGATGATCGGGCTGGAACCTTTCTTTGTCAGGGTGCGGACCGCAAGGTACTCCAGGACACGCTCCTTCACTTTTTCAAGACCATAATGGTCTTCCTCAAGGATTTCCTCCGCATGTTTCAGATTGTTGTTGTCCCTCGACATCTTGTTCCAGGGAAGCTCCAAAAGCGTCTCTATGTAGGTCCTGAGTACGTTGGCTTCCTGGCTTCCGCCCGGCATCCCTTTAAACCGGTCGATCTCTTTCTTCAGCTTTTCCTTGACTTCTTTCTCCGCCTTCAGGCTCCTTAACTGCTTTTCAAACTCATCCGCGTCCGAAACAGGATTGTCCTCGCCAAGCTCTTCCCGGATGATCTTCATCTGCTCCCGAAGAATATATTCCTTCTGGTTCTTATCGATGCTCTGTTTGACCCGTTCCTGAAACTCCCTGCGGATCCTGGATATCTCAATCTCATTGGTCAGATTCCGGATGAGGGTCTCATATCGTCCGGTCGTATCCGGCGCTTCCAGATACTCCTGGCGCACCGTGAAATCCCACGGAAGCTGGATCGCCATCTGAAGCATCAGTTCCTCCAGCTCCGTAATCATCGTCACATTTGGAAGAACTTCCTTTGCAAACTTTGGATGCTGCCTGCCATAGGCTTCCAGCTTTTCCTTCAGAACCCGGAGCATGGCTTCTCCAACCACATAATCCAGTTCTCCATTCTGTCCGTTGGCCAGCTCCACCTGTCCGATCAGGGCAGGATCGTCGGAATCCAGGACCAGAAGTTCCGCCCTGTCAAGCCCGTCTACCATCACCCGGACCACGCCGCCCGGCATCTTGACCAGCTGCTTTACATGGGCAACCGTACCGATGTGGTAGAGCTGCTCCAGCGTAGGATTCATGTCTTCCACGTTTTTCTGCGTCACCAGACAGATCTTCTGGTCTGTCACCATCGCCTTTTCCACCGCGGCGATGGAGCGTGGACGGCTGATATCAAAACTGACGGTCATCTTCGGCAACACACAAAGCCCCCGAAGCGCAATGACCGGCATCGTGAAAATCGTACTTTCCATTGTTTTCTCCTTTATCCACATACTTAAATGCAAAATGGGAGCATAAGCCCCCATTCTGATGCAAGATTATGCAATCTCGCCTGTTTTATCTTTTTTCAGTCTCTGGGAGAGTGTTTTGCGCGGTACAGCCGTATCCCGGTATACCAGCTCCGGCTCTCCGGTCTTGTCAACAACTGCCTTCGTGATCGTGCAGATTCCCACATTGTTGTCTGATGGAATCTCATACATCAGATCCATCATGACAGATTCCAGGATTGAGCGAAGTCCTCTGGCTCCCGTCTTGCGCTCTACGGCAAGCTTTGCCACTTCCAGAAGGGCGTCGTCCGTGAATTCCAGCTTCACGTCGTCCAGCTCAAACAGCTTCTGATACTGCTTGATCAGCGCGTTCTTCGGCTTGCTCAAAATCTGTACCAGCGCCTGCTCATCCAGCAGATCCAGGGACACCGTCATCGGCACACGGCCGATAAACTCCGGAATCAGGCCAAACTTTGTCAGATCCTGGGGCAGCGCCTGTCTCAGCAGTTCATCGATATCCCGGTTATTCCGGTCGATCACTTCCGCATTGAAGCCGATCGAACCTGCGCTCAGGCGGCGTTCGATGATCTTCTCCAGACCGTCAAAAGCCCCGCCGCAGATGAACAGGATATTCGTCGTATCAATCTGCAGAAGTTCCTGATGCGGATGCTTTCTTCCTCCCTGGGGCGGCACGCTTGCAACCGTACCTTCCAGTATCTTTAACAGCGCCTGCTGAACGCCCTCTCCAGATACGTCACGTGTGATGGAAACGTTCTCAGACTTTTTCGTGATCTTGTCGATCTCATCGATATAGATAATGCCGTATTCCGCCTTGCTGATGTCATAATCAGCAGCCTGTATCAGCTTTAACAGGATGTTCTCCACATCCTCGCCGACATAGCCCGCCTCCGTCAGCGCCGTCGCATCCGCGATGGCAAATGGTACATTCAGTACCTTTGCAAGTGTCTGCGCCAGATAGGTCTTACCGGAGCCGGTCGGACCAAGGAGCAGGATGTTGCTCTTTTGTACATCCACGTCCATGTTCTTTGCAGATGTGATTCTCTTGTAATGGTTGTATACAGCTACGGACAACACCTTTTTGGCTTCGTCCTGCCCAATGACATACTCATCCAGGAACGCTTTGATCTCCTTCGGCTTTAACAGGTTGATCCCCGCAAAATCAGGACCGCTCTCCTCATGATTGTCAAACTCTTCTTCCAGTATCTCCGCGCACAAGTCAATGCACTCATCACAGATAAATACATTGTTGGAGCCTGCGATCAGTTTTTTGACCTGCTCCTGTGGCTTGCCGCAGAAGGAACATCTGACTCTGTCATCTGATCTGTTCGGCATATATGCACACCTCTATCCTTTCTTTTGGCCTGACGGTCAGCCGCTTTTAGTGCTTGACCAAAATCCCGTCGATCAGGCCATATGCTTTGGCCTCCTCCGCAGTCATGTAGTTGTCACGCTCCGTATCACGGCAGATGACCTCATATGGCTGACCGGTATTGGCTGCCAGTATCTCATTTAATTTTTTCTTGGTCTGGAGGATCTTCTCCGCCACGATCTGAATCTCGGTCGCCTGTCCCTGCGCGCCGCCGGACGGCTGGTGGATCATCACCTCTGCGTTCGGGAGTGCAAACCGCTTGCCCTTCGCGCCGCCTGCGAGCAGAAATGCTCCCATGCTTGCCGCCATACCGATACATATGGTGGACACGTCGCTCTTGATATAGTTCATGGTATCATAGATTGCCATGCCTGCGGTCACGGAACCACCCGGGCTGTTAATATATAGATTAATATCCTTGCCCGGGTCCTCAGACTCCAGGAACAGAAGCTGTGAGACTACCAGGCTTGCTGATGCGTCCGTCACCTCTTCGCCAAGGAAAATAATTCTCTCTTTTAGTAATCGGGAAAAAATATCGTAGGAACGTTCGCCCCTGCTGGTCGACTCAATGACATAAGGTACTAAACCCATACCAGATTCCTCCTTGTCTTTCATACAAGTGTGGATTCCCGGAAAAAACCGGGAATCCACCCATAAATTTCAAATTAAACTAATTTTGCCTCAGCTACCAGGAAATCAACCGCTTCCTGAACAGCCAGGTCTTCCTTCATCTGATTCAGTCCTTCTTCACCCATCATGGTTTTGATCTGCTCTGCTTCCATCTTGTAAGCCTCAGCCATCTTCGCCAGTTCAGCCTCGACAGCTTCATCTTCTACCGCAATGTTCTCTGCAGCCACAACAGCCTCGAGTACAAGACGGGTCTGGATCCTCTTCTCAGCCTGCGGACGCATCTGCTCCTGCAGCTGCTCCATGTTCATGCCGGTAAACTGCATGTACTGCTCCAGAGAGATTCCCTGGCTCTGCATGCGGCGGGCATAATCCTCGATCATGTTGCGTACCTGCTGGTCGATCATCGGCTCCGGAATATCCATGGAAGCGTTCTCAACAACCTTCTGTACTACATTGTTCTCGTTCTCTGTGGTCGCCTGCTTCTCCTTGGTCTCTGAAAGTTTTGCCTTAATATCTGCTTTGTATTCATCCAGAGTTTCAAATTCGGAAACTTCACCTGCGAACTCATCGTTCAGCTCAGGAAGCTCTTTTACTTTGATCTCTTTTACGGTTACCTTAAAGAGCGCCGGCTTGCCTGCAAGCTCTTCTGCGTGGTACTCAGCCGGGAAAGTTACGTTCACTTCCACTTCCTCGCCGATGTTCTTGCCGATCAGCTGCTCTTCGAATGTATCGATAAAGGAGTGGGAACCGATGGTCAGCGGATATGCCTCTGCCTTGCCGCCCTCAAATGGCTCGCCATCCACAAATCCCTCAAAGTCGATCACGGTCTGGTCGCCGTCTGCAACTGCACGGTCCTCTACGCTGATCAGTCTGGAGTTCTGCTCCTGTACCTTGGAAAGCTCTGCATCGATATCGGCATCGGTCACTTCCGGTCTTGCCTTCTCTACTTCAATTCCCTTGTACTCGCCCAGGGTTACCTCCGGCTTTACTGCTACCAGAGCAGTGTAGATAAACGGCTTGCCCTTTTCAATCTGCTCAACGCTGATCTCCGGTCTGGAAACGATGTCCAGCCCGCTCTCATCCATCGCGCCTGCATAGGTCGTGTCGATAATCTCGCCTGCTGCATCCTCATAGAGAACGCCTACGCCATACATCTTCTCAATCATCGCCTGCGGTGCTTTTCCCTTACGGAATCCCGGGATGTTGAATTTGTTTTTATTTTTGTTATACGAAGTTTTAAGAGCCTCGTCAAACTGCTCTGCCGATACTTCTACGGTCAATTTCGCCATGTTCTTTTCTAACTTCTCTACTTGTAAACTCATGTTCTGGGTTCCTCCTTGCATCTATGTATGGTCGTCACGGCAGGGCGCCACACTTCAATGTAACATTATATCATAGTCTTTTCACAATTACCAGTCCTATTTTTTGCTAATTCCTGCAATTTCTCAACAATATAGGGGTTTAGCGGGCGCACTTCCAGCTCCGGCCTGCACAGATAATATCCCTGGAACAGGTCTACCTCCATCTCATACAGGATTTTCAGCTCTTCGAAAGTCTCCACCCCTTCCGCCGCCACCAGGATATCCTGACGGTGGCACAGCGGGATCAGGCTTTTTAACATGTTCTGGCGGTCTTTGTCCTCATCGATATGGCGGACAAGCTCCATATCCAGCTTGACGATATCAGGATGCAGCTTTAACAGGATGCTCTCGCTGTTGTAGCCGGAGCCAAAATCATCGATCGCGATCATCGCGTTCCACCGCTTCATGGTCTCCAGCTTATCCTTCATGCTCTCTTCCTTGGGCTCCGATTCCGTCACCTCAAGGACCACATGGCTTAAACAGTCCGGATACCGGCGTTCCAGCATGGCGACCGTATCCTGGCTCAGGCAGGTGCTGGAAATGGAATTGATAAAGAACCGGGCTTCGGCCTCAAGCCTTCCCTCCCGTTTAAACCGGTCAAACCACCCAAGAGCAGTCAGCCAGGTCAGCTCTTCCACCTGGGAGAGCTTCGCCTGCGTCCTGGCCAGATGCAGCACTTCCTGTACATTCTTCAAATGCACCATGCGGGGCCGCATCAGCGCTTCATATCCGTAGACCGTTCCTTCCCGCGTCACGATCGGCTGGAACGCGTAATCTACCTTGCGCTCTTCCAGCAGATGATTCAGCTCTTCATTCCCCGACAGCAGATAGGAGTTCGTCTGATATGTGACCGGATCAAATTCCTGCAGGATTCCTTTTGTGCTGTGCTTTGCCATATACATGGCAAAGTCAGAAAACCGGACCAGGGTATCAAAATCTGTTCCATGTTCCGGGTACCATGCGATTCCGGCTGAGGCGCGCAGCGGCAGCCGGTATCCGTCCTCCTGCTCCAGGGTAATCTGCTTCATGAGCTCCATAAAGTCCCGGATATGGTCAAGCTGTTCCTCTTTTGTACCGCAGTTCAGCACTGCCATGAACTCATCGCCGGAATGGCGCTCCACCACGGCTCCATGCTTCTCCAATGTCCTCAGATAATCTGCAAATTTGCGGATGTACCGGTCGCCTTCCTCATGGCCGTAGGTATCATTTACATACTTCAGGTTATCTAAGTCCCACATCACGAACGCCATCGGTTTTTCGCCTGCCTCATGAAGCTTCTCTTCCACGATCTCGCGGAATGCCCTTCGGTTATAGATGCCTGTCAGAAGGTCAAAATTGCGCTCCCTTTCCAGTTTTTTCCGTTCCAGCACATCTGCCGTCACATCGGTAAGGACGCCGATCACATCCCCGTTCTCCTCCACTACCTGCTCAAGATGCAGCCACCGTTTTTTGTCGCGGGCAGAGACTGAGTACAGCTTGCTGTCTTTCCGTTCCTCCTCGCGTGTCAGTTTTTCCATGACAGCGCGAAACTCATCCAATTCCAGATAACAGTAATCCTCTTCCGGGGCCGGAAGCTCCACCAGCTCAAACAGGGTTCTGCTGCAAAATACCTTATTCATATCGTTTACCAGCTCATACACGCCGAGAGGGATTCCCGATGCCTCCAGCACATTGGAAATCCGGGATGCCGCAGCCGCCACATCGGCGCTCAGCCCCTCTATGGCATCGATCAGTTCATCTATCTCATCAATCCTGGTACGGTTCAGCCTGATCCGTTCCCGCCTGCCCGTAATCCTCAGTTCCTGTACAAGCTTCATGATCGGGTTTGTCACGATATTTCCGACCAGAAGCACAGCCGCCAGCCCAAACACTACCGATATCATCAGCGATATGGACAGAATACGGCTCACCTCCGTATAAAAAGCAAACAGTTCATTCTCCTGCCTCAGCCGCATGACGACCCACTCTTCGGTCTCAAACGGGGTATTGTTGTTGTAAATGTCCATACTTTTCACACCTGCATACCAGACAGACCCCCTCTTGTCTTCGATACGGCTGACCGTCCCGCCTTCTGCAGCCTCGCAGAGCAGAACGGCATTTTTATCAAAGCAGGTGTCAAACACCGGGCTGCTTGCAACGACCGGCAAGATCAGGCTGCTGCCCTTCTCCCGTCTGCCCAGCACTTTCAGCACGGTCTCCTGCCGCTCTGAATCCTGGTTTAAAAGAGAACGGAGCTGGGCTTCCGTGATATCACCGCCGATGACGCCGATCGTGGTACCGTCAGCCAGCGTAAGCGGTATGGAATAGGTGAGCACTTTCACATCCATCGGATCAAGCTGCATAAGGCTTCCCAGATATCCATAATCCGTCACATTTTTTATGCTGATCTTCTGGTCCTTCACCTCATCGAAGGGCTTGTAAAAATAGTCGTTGGCAGGCACTCTGTCCAGCGTAAAGCCCAGTTCCCAGTTGCTGTCCAGCGCAATGCCGAACTCCTTGGAAATCGACGGAAGCCCCCGTTCCAGCAAAAGATCCGAATTGTCGTCGGCATAATTCCTGGGGTCCAGATCCCGAATATAGACCCCTGCCTGCGTGCCGGTCCCGCTATGCACCGCGGCCGGACCATCCAGGATCATATAGATTCCGTTTCCATAGCTCCTGTGAAGGACATTGATCAGGGACGGCATGGCGGCATAGATGATCTCCCGGTTCAGCTCCGGGTCGCTTCCAATATCTTTGGCCTGCTTTCCATTGGATGACAGGACCTCCTCCACCGACAGCCGGATTGCATTTGTCGTATGGATATCCCGAATCCAGTGATGTACAATCTGCCGCTCCATCAGCAGTCTGCTGTTGTCTGCATTTTCATTCAGGATGTCAATCGCATTGTTCCGAAGCCGTCCCGCCACTCCTCCGCATATGACCAGCGCAAACAGAATTGCCGCCTGAACCAGCAGAATGGCAGTGAGAGGCACCAGTATTTTGCTTTTTATGGAGGAATTCCCATATTTTTTCATATCATCACTCACCTAGCGCTTTTAGTTTCCGGTATGTATCCTCATACCACTGTTCGAACCGTTCATCTGTCAAAAACTCAGACAGCGCCTCGTCATATTCCATCCCGCCGTCCATCATCGATTCCACCGCTGCGCGGTCTTCTTTTGCCAGGTCTGACATTCCCGAGTTCAAAATCCCCCGCGCACTGCTTCCGTCGGCAAATGCTTTGGGCGTATAAAGATCGTAAGTCTGCACCTCCTCGATCCCCACATGGAAGCTTTCCAGCATAATATCAGAGACCTCGATCTGATTTTCGTCGATCACACGCTGCAGCGCCTCCCGGGTATTGGCGCTTTTTTTGACCGGAAGGTAACCGGAACGCACACTGAACTCCAGGTTTTGCTCTTCCTCGGCAAACCACTTCAAAAATGCAACCGAAGCCGCCTCCAGATTCTGATCAGACTTAAGCACCATCATGCCTGCGCCCTGCTGTACGGCAGCCGGCCTGGTCCCCTCAAAATTAGGCAGCGGCAAGATCCTGCATGAAATCTTATAGCTGGTCCCGTCTTCATAGGTGACCGTGTCTGGCGTATAGGTGGCGCCGCTGTTCGAACCGGCAAATGCGATCAGATTCCCCGTCTTTAAATCATCGCTGCGGAACTTGCCGCTGGCCGTATAATACCCCTTTACATAGGGAACATAGTAATTATCCCAAAGCCGTCTCATGGTATCTTTATCGAGATCAAGGACCATTTTCCCGTCTTCCAGCCGGAAGATCTCATGACCCAGCTGGTAACTGCCGACCAGTATATAGTTGGCAAAAGCATCCCGTCCAAAAAACGCTTTTCCACCGGACCACTCATAATACTCTTCTGAAACCCCGGCCAGCCCTTCCCACGTGGACAGATCGTCCAAAGATGCGCCGGTCTCAGAGGCGAACTTCTCCCAGTCTGTCATGTTCACAGTCAGGACTTCGGTGGATTTGGCCGTAGGGAACAGCTTTAAGGTATCTTCTGCCTCAAAACGCCCTTCTTCCAGATATGCATCCACAAACGTCGCCATCTCTTCTGCGGTCATATACTCGTTAAGGTCTACCAACAGTCCTCTTTCATTGATCTCAAAAGCATTGTCTGCATATGCGGCACAGATCTGGGGCAGAGGATCGGAGCCGACTTTTTTATCCACACTGTCAGAAACAGCGCGGGAAAGCTCGCTGATGGTCCCCTTGCTGGCAGTCACCACCACGATATTCTGTTCTTCGCCCTTCGTCTCATTAAACTGCTGCACCAGCGCGTCAAATGACTCTTTCTGCGCTCCGTTATAATATGTCCAGACCGTGATCATCTTCGGCTGTTTTGCCGCCGCATCCTTTTGATTTGCCCCGCATCCCGCAAGCAGCGCTGCCAGCAGGCAGGCTGCTGCCCATACATGTCTTTTCTTTTTCATCTTAGACCCCTTACGCCATCCATATTTTTCCATAAATCCATTTCCATCATCATACCACAAATCATAAAATATTTCTTTATTTTTCTCGAATTTTCCTGTATATTAATACATACGATAAAAGAATCGGAGGACATTATGGAAATCGAACGCAAATACCTGATCACGTCAGCCCCGGACGGATTTGATTCCTTCCCGTCCCATCAGATCGAGCAGGCATACCTCTGCACCAGTCCCGTAGTCCGCATCCGCAGGCAGGATGACGAATACTGGCTGACCTACAAATCCAAAGGACTGCTGGTCCGCGAGGAATACAACCTCCCTCTGACAGAGAGCTCCTACCTCCACCTGCTTGCCAAGGCTGACGGTATTGTGCTGACAAAAAGAAGATATCTGATTCCACTCGACGGCACAGACCTGACGATCGAACTCGATATCTTTGAAGGCAGCTACCAGGGGCTTATGCTGGCAGAAGTGGAGTTTCCGGATGAAGAATCTGCCCTTGCCTTTACGCCGCCGTCCTGGTTCGGAAAGGATGTTACTTTTAGCGGGGAGTATCAGAACAGCAGGTTAAGCCAGAAGCAAACCTCTGTCCTTCCCTGAAAATTAAACGCTGCGGGATTGGATCTTCTCCAGTCCCGCAGCATTTTTATCGTATCATATTCATTGCCGAGCCTTCCATCGTGCATAGAGCGTCATGGAATCATTAACAAAATCCGTATGGATATCCCACGGAATCGTAGTGTTTTCATCCAGATACCAACCGTCAAACACATAGCCCTCCCGGGTCGGTGTCTTTGGCTCTTCGATCAAATCTCCATACATCCGCTTCTGGCTCTCCACTGCCGTTCCGCCCAGAGTATCAAACGTCACCGTATATCCCCGCTTCGAAATGGCAAAAGCCATACTGGCTACCAAAAGGGCGCACAGCACAATAATAACAATGTTGAGCGTACCTACCGAGATATTTACGCGGTCATACAGCCCCCGCATCGGCCGTCCTTTCTTCTGGTTTAAATCTTCCATATCCTGCACTGCCTGGCCTCCATCTTCCATACAATTACTTACGTACCAGATATTTTCTCATATCGATCGCACAGGCAACCAGGATGATCAGACCCTTGATGATGTACAGCATATTGGCATCCACGGACAAAAAGTTCAGTCCCGCGAAAATGATCTGCAAAAGCAGCACGCCTACCACAATACCACTGATTCGCCCGATACCGCCGACGAACGATACGCCGCCGATGACACAGGCCGCAATCGCATCACACTCATAGTTCAGACCGGTGTTGGCATTAGCGGAAGCGATACGCGCGCCATCCAGGAAACCGGTGATCGCATACATCATACCTGCAAGCATAAATACCATGATGATCGTACGGGATACATTTACGCCGGATACGTTGGCAGCTTCCTCGTTAGAGCCAACTGCAAACATATTCTTTCCAAAGGTCGTCTTGTTCCAGATCACCCACATAACGATGGTCAGGATCACTGCATACAGGACATATCTCGGAACTGCTACGTTGCCGATCTTAAACAAGGTTCCCGTAACCAGAGAACGGTAGTTCTCAGAAAGTCCGCTCAGGGTCTGTCCATTGTTGGTACCGTTCTTTAAGTACATCAAAATGACACCATAGACGATCAGCTGTGTGGAAAGGGTAACGATAAACGGATGCAGTTTGAATTTTGCCACACTGAAACCATTCACAAGACCCACGATACCGCCCACCACGATAACCATCAGAAATACCACCAGAATCGGCGGCGCACTGGTCATCTCAGGGAACACCTTAAAAGCCGTCGTCAGCAAGGATGCGGAGATACACGCAGTCAGACCTACCACACGTCCTGCAGAAATATCCGTACCGGTCAGCACGATACATCCGCCAATTCCCAGAGCAATCGGAAGCTTTGCCGCTGTCAGGGATATTACATTGACAATGGACGGAAGACCTAAGAATGCCGGCACCTTGATCGATATGTAAATTACGGCAAGCGCAATAATGATATACATAGCATTATTGAGCAGGAGATCGCCAATTTTTTTGCATTTTTCCGCTGACGAAAGCTGACTGAACGTCTGCGCCTTCACCGATATTTTCTTGTCAGCCATAAGTTTATACCCTCCTAGATCTTATGCGTATTTTGCAGCAAGAGTCATGATCTCCTCCTGCGTCGTTTTCCTGGCATCCACTTCCCCTGCCAGCTGTCCTCCCGACATGACCAGGATCCGGTCACATACACCCAACAGCTCAGGCATCTCAGAGGAAACCATAATAACGGTCTTACCCTCTTTTGCGAGGTTTAATATCAACTGGTAAATCTCATATTTGGCGCCAACATCAATGCCTCGCGTCGGCTCGTCAAGAAGCAGAACTTCCGGTTCCGTCAAAAGCCATCTGGCCAGGATCACCTTCTGCTGATTACCACCGGACAAGGAACGGATCTGTGTCCTCTGGGTCGGAGTCTTCGTCCGCATCGCCTTAATGCCCCATTCCGTAGCTTCTGCCAGCTTTTTCTCGCTTAAAAACGGACCAACTTTATATCTGCGCAGGCTGGATATCGTCGTATTCGCCTGGATATCCCGGATTCCAAAGATACCGGTTGCACGGCGCTCCTCTGTCAGCATCGCAAATTTGTTCGCCAGAGACTCCCTTGCATTCCGGTTCATAACCCGCTTTCCATGCAGGTAAATCTCTCCGCTTTTACGCGTTGCGATTCCGAATATGTTCTCCAAAAGTTCGGTACGGCCGGAACCGTCCAGTCCCGCAACCCCCAGCACCTCGCCTTTTTTTGCCGTAAAGGATACGTCCTTCAGAACAGAATATGCTGCCGTCATCCCTTTCACTTCCAGGAGCGTCTCGCCAACGACATTATCCTTTTCCGGATAACGATTTGTGAGTTCACGGCCTACCATCAGCTTTATGATCTCATTCATGGTTAATTCTTTAGCTGAACGCGTCGCGATCCACTGTCCATCACGCATGATGGTGACTTCATCGGAAATCCTCAGGATTTCTTCCATCTTGTGAGATATGTAGATAATACCGCACCCACGATTACGCAGCATATTGATAATGCGGAACAGATGCTCCACTTCCTCTTCGGTCAATGAGGAAGTCGGCTCATCAAATACAATCACCTTGGAATTGTATGAAACCGCCTTTGCAATCTCGACCATCTGTCTCTGGGATACGGGCATACGGCTCATGACTGTCTTAGGGTCCACATTGACTTCCAGCTCTTCAAATACCTTTTTTGTCTCCGCATACATCTTGGACTCACTGGTCAGCGGGCACCATGATGATATCTTTGGAAACCGGCCAAGCCACATGTTATCCATAACATTACGCTTCAGCGCCTGGTTCAGTTCCTGATGCACCATCGCAACGCCATTCTCCAGCGCTTCTTTGGAAGTCCTGAAGTTCACTTCTTTCCCTTCCAGGAAAATACTTCCACTGTCTTTGTTGTATACGCCAAAAAGACATTTCATCAATGTTGACTTGCCGGCGCCGTTCTCTCCCATCAGTGCATGTACGGTTCCGGCCTTAACTGTCAGAGATACATTGTCCAGCGCTTTTACGCCGGGAAAAGATTTGTTGATTCCTTCCATCCGCAGCAGGACATTTTTGTCGGCAGCGGCAGATGCTGTTGCTTGCTTTTCCAAATTGGCACCTCCTGGTTCCATTTCATACAGAATCCGGCTGAATGCGTCACAGGCGTATCCCGCCGGATTTTGCTGTGTATAAACCACAACCGCACTTTAACGTGCGGCTGCAGTGATTGTAATCTTATTCCGCACCGGTAAAGGTTGCATACGGAATGTTGACACGCCAGGTTCCTACTACGTTGCTTGCATCCACATCTGCGAATGTATCTGCACCGGTCAGGTAGTTGCTGGTGATCTGAGCGATGGTGTTTGCCATACCTTCTGCATCCTGCTTGATGGTTCCGGTCATGGTTCCCTTGCCAATTGCTTCTTTCGCCGCATCCGTAGCATCAACGCCGAATACCGGGATCACGGTAGCGCTGCCGTCTTCCAGGTTGTAGCCTGCATTCTGCAGTGCGGTAACAGCACCGATCGCCATCTCGTCATTGTTAGCAATGACAAGCTCTACCATGTTGTTGTTTGCTTCGCTGTACTGGGAAAGGATCGTCTGCATATAGTTATTTGCTGCTGCTGCAGACCATGCGCCGTCCTGATCTACCAGGTACAGGTTGCTGTTGCTGCTGTCATAGAAGGTTAATGCCGGCTTGCCAGCAGCCTCTAATACAGCGTTTGCATCTTCTACGCCGAACTGGGTACGTGCAATTGCCTCAGCATTGCCTTCCTGTCCTTTGAACATTACGTAAGAGATCGTGCCATCGCCGTTTAAGTCAAGGTCATCATAATTCTCTAACAGGTACTCGCCAACCATCTTACCCTGCATATGGCCAGCCATCTCGTAGTCAGTACCTACGAACACACACTTATCATAAGTGCTTACAGCCTCTTCGCTGACAGAACGGTTAAAGAAGATAACCGGTACATTCTGAGCGCTTGCCTGATCGATGATGTTCTTTGCAGCATCGTCAGAACCGCTGTCTACCAGGTTCACTACCAGAAGAGAACTTCCCATAGCAAGAGCGGTGGTTACCTGCTCGGTCTGGGTGGTCTGGCTGTTGTTGCTGTCATAATCCTGATAAGTAACGCCTGCAGCATCCAGAGCAGCATCCAGAGCGCTTCTTACGCTGGAGATGTAGGTATCGCCATAGGTGTAGTAAAATACGGCAACGTTGCCTTCCGGAGCTGCCGCCTCGACAGCCTCAGTCACGTCTGCTGCTACATCCGCTGCAGCGGTCGTCTTCTCCTCTGCCGGAGCCGCAGTTGTTGCCGGAGCCGCTGTCTTGCTTCCTCCGCAGGCTGCCAGTGACAGCACCATGCAGGACGCCATTGCCATTGCCATTACTTTTCTTGTCAACTTCATGTTTTTTCCTCCCTTGGATATAATATAGTGACATATCTGCCGGTTTTCCATCATTTTGTCCACCGGCATCTTTATTATATCTCTTTTTTGTACTATTTTCTATAAGATTTTTTTATATTTGTATGGAATTTCTTTTATCTTTCCATCACATTAACGAATTTCCCTGATAATCTCCTGAGTGCATCTGTAATATTTGCCAGATTCCAGCTGTATTTCTTCCCGGACCGGCTCACCCATCGCCCTGTCCGCCGCGATAGCAAAAATCGCCCCCGCATATTTTTTCTTATCGCTGGAAACCGTCCCCATCATCTTTCCGTTCCGGACAGCTTCAAGACCGGGTATCGTTCCGTCGATCCCCACGACCTGGATCCCGGCAGCGCCTGCCCGTTCCATCGCCTCAATCGCACCCAGAGCCATATCGTCATTGTTGCTGATCACCAGTTCAATCTGGTCCGGGTATTTTTCCAGCCACTGCTCCATCATCGCCGACGCCTGGCTGTATTCCCAGTTGGCAATCCCTCCCGTGATCTTTTCAATCGAAATACCCGCATCTTTCAAAGTCTGGATCGACCACTCCGTCCTGATCAGAGAGTCCTGATGGCTGCTCTCCCCTTCAAGCATCACATAGCTGATCACGCCGTCTTCGTTCCGGTCCAGGAGTTCCGGGTTGTTCCGATAGCAGTCCACAATGATGGTTCCCTGCAAGATCGCCGACTCCCGCGGTTCTGCCCCTACATAATAAAGCTGGTCCCAGCGGTCCATATCTTCCTCGACCGGCTGACGATTAAAAAACACGACGGGAACCTGCGCTGCCACAGCTTTATCGATCATCACGGAGGCATTTGTCCGGTCAACAGGGTTGATGCACAGGGCGTCACAGCCCAGGGAGATGAAACGCTCCACCTGATTATTCTGGGTGTTCTGGCTGCCTTTGGCATCCTGGATATCAAGCACCACTTTGATCCCGGTCTCTTTTTCATACGCCTTCGCTTCCGTCTCCAGTTCGCTGCGGATATTGTTGATAAAGGTATCATCCCCGCGATACAGACTCACACCGATCCGGATCGAATTCTTTTTCTCCGCCTCCTCCCGATGGCCGCAGCCGGCCGTCAGTGCCAAAATGCAGCACAGCGCTCCCGTGAACAGCTTTTTTTTGAAACCTGCCTGTTTTTTTTCAATCATTGTCTGCGTCCTCCTATTCGATGGGGTAGAGCATTTTTTCATACCGGATGTTTCTCAAGTCTTCTTTTTCAATATAATAGCTTTCCATGAGAGTCTTCTTCTCGGTCGGCTGTTTCGTCACGGCCTCTACCGCCCGCTTAACGCTCAGATACCCGGCGCAGAAGCCATCCGTGACGCAGAGTCCCGAAATCACATTGCCATCCAGATAGTTGAGTATGGACGCCGTCGCCCCGCGGCCGTAAAGTCCTTTGACGCCGGATTTGTCCGTACTGCTGTCAGCGAGTATGGACGCCGCCTCGCCAAGGCTTTCCTGATCCAGCGCAATCACCACAGCGCCATCCGTTCTCTGGTCCGCCGTCCCTTCAATCGCCTGTAAAAATGTCTTATCATTCTGTCTGATGATCACATCAGGCTGATATCCTGCCGGGACCAGCACAGCGCGAAGCCCTTCTTCAAACCTCGCCGTGATATCGCTCTTTGGCCCATCCTGAAAAAAACAGACCGGCGGTCTGTCCGGGTGGCGGCGCAGAACCTCCTTTGCAAGTTTTTGCCCCATCTGGAAATAATCGACCGTGACCACTGCAGAAACCGCCAAAGATGCCACATCGGAATCTACAAGCACCAAAGGCACCGTAAGATTCAGTCCTGAAATTGCGCGTTCCATCGCCGCTTCGTTTGTCGGTGTCACGATCAAAGCTCGTGCCCCGTCCTGCTGCTCTCTGACCATCATTTCAAGCTGCTGCTGATCGTCATTCTCTTCATACAGGGAGATAAACCTCACATCCGCATTCAACTCGATCGCAGCCCGGTCCATTCCCTTCCTGAAGTTCATATAATGCTCATCACCGCTTCCTTCAATGATAACAGACAGCGGATATATCTCCGTTTTCTGTTCTTTAATGATCAGGTCCGTAGAAGACAGCAGGAACAAAAATACCAGCACGGCAGCATAAAAAATCCACAATATTTTTTCTTTTCGGGTCATCATGTCTTTTCTCTCTCCAATATTTCCTGATAAGGCACAGCCGGAAGCCGGATCTCAATCAAGGTCCCCTCATCCGGCTCCGACTGGATCTGAAGCCCATATGCCTCACCAAAATACAGACGGATCCGCTCATTTACATTTTTCACTCCGATACCGGATCCTCTCCTGGAAGTCAAAGGAGGGCGATCCCCTAAAAGACCTGATGCCTGTTCCCTTGTCATGCCCAGACCGTTATCCCGGATAGAAAATCTCAGCTCATCCATCTCAAGATAAGCCCGGATCTCAATCAGTCCATCCCCATCCATAAATTCCATCCCATGATAGATGGCATTTTCCACCAGCGGCTGAAGCATCAGTTTTAAGCTGGCAAGATCCAGCACCTCCGGCTCCGCCGTGATCTCATATGTGAACTTGTTTTTAAAACGCATCTGCTGGATCGTCAGGTAGTTTCTCACATGTTCCATTTCATCTCTGACCGTGATAATACTTTTCCCCCTGCTCAAACTGATACGAAAGAAACGAGCCAATGCCGTTACGACCTTCACCGCCTCTGCCTTCTGCTCATTCTCAATCATCCAGACAATGATATCCAGAGTATTGTAAAGAAAATGCGGATTGATCTGGGATTGAAGCGTATCGAACTCACTTTTTCTTTTTGACTCGTGCTCTGCCACAATGTCATCCATCAGCACCTTGATCTGCCCCGCCATATGGCCTATGGATCGTCCCAGATGGCGAAGCTCATAGGAACCGCCTGTATAGACCTCCGTGTCCAGATCCCCTGCCTCCAGGGCATTGACCGATTTTTCCAGTTCCTGGATCGGGGTTGTGATCCTTGAGGATATATAGGCGTTGATGATCGCCAGAATAAACAAAAAGAATGCCAGTACAAATATGACAAACAGCTTCGTTTTCAGGTTGTTCAGCGAAAACCCCTTCCCCGGCGTAGCTCCTATGATCTTCCACCCGGTATAGCCAACGGATTTTACCGTGATATCCCTCACTTCCCCACGGTACCGTTCCCGGCAGTTGCCATCCCGGTATCCTGCTGCCGTCAGGTTATTCTCCTCTGCAACCCCCGAACCGATCAGCTGCATCTGCGGATGGTAGATCAGTTCCCCCGCACTGTTGATCAGATAAAGATATCCGCCGTTCCCCAGGGTGATATTGTCAAGAAGCTGCTGCAGGCTCCCATAACTGATATCCAGCAAAAGCACTCCCTGTTCCGTGGAGGTTCCCCTGGTGATTTCAACCGCCCTGGACAGTGTTATGACCCAGCGGTACTGATTTTCATTGTTGTCAAAAATATACTGGACATGGGGCATTGAGAAATGCAGATTGTCCGTGCGTTCCAGCGTATCTGCAAACCATGCCTCCTTTGTCACATCCATACCTGATTTCAGCCTGGCCGCAGGCACCGCCTCCAAAAGTTCTCCATCCTTTGAGAGCAGGGCGATATTGCTGATATTGTCCTTATTATTGTCATAGAGCAGGGTGATCTCACTGTTCACGGATTCCGAAGACAAATCCGCATTTTTAATGACTCCGTAATACAGCGAATCCGACAGCTTCATGATCGTCCGCAGATAGGAATCCACAGACCGGTTCACCTGCGTGATCACAGCCTGGTTCTCCTCCTGGATCGTGGCGCGCAGCTGCCCTGCCAGACGGCTGTAGAGAGAGATGCCGATCAGCAGGATCGCCACCAGCGCACTGACGGTAAAGTAGATAAAGATGGTATAGCGGATGCTCGTGTTCTCAAAAATACGCTTTCCTTTTGGTCTGGCCATCACCGTTATGCTCCCCTGAATTTCGTCGGGCTGACCCCGAACCGTTTTTTGAATACGTAGCTGAAATAGTTCTGTTCCTGATATCCGACCTTTGCCGCGATCACATAAGTCTTGTCATCCGTCTCGTTGAGCAGTTCCACCGCCCTGTTCAGCCTCACTTCGGTCAGATATGCGATATATGCCTGTCCCGTCTCTTTTTTGAACATCGTGGAAAAGTAAGCCGGACTCATATGGAGATGGCGGCACAGCTTCTCCACCGAAAGATCCGGGTCCTGATAATGATTCTGGATATACTGTTTTGCCTCCAGTATCACCTGCCTGGTGGTGTTGTCACGCTCCCGGTTCATCGCCTCGTTCATCCGGCAGCCCACCTGCGTAACCCAGCCGGCAAAATCCTCCCGTTTCTGCATTCCGCCCAGGATCTCAAAGTAATCCCGGTCCGTTCCAAACATCTGGGACAGGTCCTGGTCGTACTGCTGCGTCAGGCGGATCAGGCAGTTTACCACAGACAGCATGTAGGCCTGGTACTGTCGGAAATGGACTTTGGCATCGTCCATCCGCCCCACGATGACCTGTACGATACTGCCAATTTTTTCCTGCGGCCCAAACTTGATGGCTGCCACCAGCTCCGCCTCGTCTTTGGTATCCAATTGGAGCTTGCCTCTGCTGACCGGCTCCACATCATTGATATAAATGGTCTTTCCCGTCCCCACGATCGCCTTATATCCCAGCGCGTCAACCGCCGCCTGAAAAGCTTCCCCAACCTGTTCTAAGCTGGTGCAGTTATGTCCGATCCCAACGGTGACCGGCACCTCCAGGATCCGCTTGCTCTCTTTGCAGATATCTCCCATGATATCGATAAAACCGGTCTGGGTATTTTCTTCGTCGATCGCCGCGATCACGGCGATCCCTGCGTAGGAGTTGAAGATAGTAAACCGGCAGTAATCCTTCAGATTATCCTCCACAAGCTGTCTGACAGATATCGGGATCAATTCCTGCTCTTTGTGCAAAGACAGCGCCTTTTGCCCGGTCATCTCCTCCGCCTCCACGGCGATGACGGCGACCACCCACTTCTTTGCATCCAGGATATCTACCTCGTACTCCTGCAGCTTTACCTCGATCAGCGGAAGCCCTGCCGTCCCCCGCACCATATCATTGAGGAACAGTTCCCGGATGATCGGAAGGCTGTTGCGGTAGCTTTCCCGCAGAAGACTGACATTGCGCCTCTGCTCGATCTCCTCGTCCAGATTCTCCCGGACACGGTTCAGGATTTCCGTCAGCTCCTCCACATTAACCGGTTTCAGGATGTATTCGGTCACATTCAGTTTGATCGCCTGCTGGGCATATTCAAAATCGTCAAAGCCGGAAAAAATCAGGACCTTGATGGAAGGAAATTTCTGTCGGATCTTTCCGGTCAGGGTCAGGCCGTCCATGTAGGGCATGCGGATATCGGTCATAACCACGTCCGGCTCCAGCTGTTCAATCTTTTCTAAAGCGTCCTCTCCGTTCTCTGCATCCCCCACAACTTCAAACCCCAGGTTCATCCAGTCTATCTTTTTGATGATGCCTTTGCGCACTTCTTCCTCATCGTCCACAAGGATGATCCGATATAAACTCATGGCTGCCTCTCTCCTTTGGTCTCTTTCTTTTGTAATGATCCTGTCTCCGCGGCGGCCGCCACGGCTGCGGTAATGCCGTCGGCCGCCTGTTTTCTGATAAGCAGCTTTGCACCTTCGCCCGCACCTGCCAGCGCAGACCGTTCGCATACATTGTCCGTGCCTGTCACCTGTTTAACAAAACCTGACGGAGTGAACTCCCCAGGCACCGCCTCCAGCCTGGCGGCGGAAAAGGTAAAAAACGGCACGCCTAACTTCTCTGCCACGTAAAGGATTCCCGCTTCCTCCTTTTTAAGATCGATGCTGGCCACTCCCGCTGCCGCCCGGGGGTCTAAATTCCCCCTCCGCAAGGTCTCCATGACCATCTGCAGGATTTTTTCGCCTTCCACGCCTCTGCGGCATCCAATCCCTACCGTCAGATTCCTGGGAATCAGCCGCAGAATCTGCGCGCCATCCTTTGCATACGGGAATATCCCGTCGGTCTTCTCCGGCCGGATCCTGGTTGTGACCCACACATTCACCCTGCACGGTTTTCCCTGGCAAAAACCTTCCGGTACCGGCTCATGAAGCGGGTAATCGCTGTAAAATCCCACCGGCTCTCCATCCAGAATACAGGCTGCCACCTGCTTTGCAAGAACCCGGTCCGACAAACCAAGCCCCCGCTCCTTTGCCCAGACATCAATCGCAATCTTCCGGCGGACGTCGGACGCCGTCGTAATCACAGGCACTGCCCCTGTCAGCCTGGCAAGGACACGGACCAGCTCGTTAGCCCCGCCCACATGGCCGGAGAGAAGGGAAACGGCATACTCCCCTTTCTCATCCATCACCACGACAGCCGGATCTGTCATCTTGTCTCTCAGACAGGGGGCAATCGCCCTGACCGCAATCCCCGCCGCCCCTATGTACACCAGGCCATCCACCTGGTCAAACCTCTGCTTCGTCCACTCTGCCACCGGCTCCCGCACCGGGCAGATACCGGGCACATCCCGAAAATCATCCAGAAAGCGCTCCATGATATATCCGCGGCAGTCCCAGCCCTGTTCCCGTCCCAATTCTGTCAGGCGGGCACACAAAAGCGCCCCCGCCCTCGTAAAGCTGATCACCGCCAGTCTCATAACCTCTGCCTCTCCTTCCGTACTTCCCGGTATGCCAAAATCGGCTGCAGCCTTCCCTGCAGCCGAAGTACATATATTGTCTATTATAAAAAACTTTACGTGTTTTGACAAGTATCTGCTTGTAACGCCTCTTTTTGCAGCTGGCGTTTTCTTTTTGTCATCAGACCGCCGATCCGCCCGCTCTCTTTTGAGGTCAGGCTGCGCCAGCCGTCTTTGATCACCCGCTCCCCCAGCCCCAGTTCCTCCGCAATCTCGAATTTCAGCTGTTCTTCCGGCGTCATATGGTTCACGTCAAACGGTTCTTTTGATTTCTTGCTCTTTGACATAAAAAGGCATACTCCTTTCTGTTTTTTAGGAGTATGCCCTCTTTTTTCCTGTCTATTCCAATTCCGTCAATTCTTATCTCCCGCCATCCGTCAAATCCTAATATTCCGGATCCTGCGGAATGATGATCGCTGCGATAATGTAAACCAGGATCCCTGTCCCGGAACAGGCCAATACCGCCCACAGCAGACGGATCAGAGTCGGGTCAACGCCCAAATACTCACCGATGCCTCCGCATACTCCGCAGAGCATCTTGTTGTTGTTCGACCTGTATAATTTGCGGTTCATATCCATATTCTCCCTCTTTTCTCTAATGTAACCGGACCCACTCAGACGGAATCCGGAAAGTTTACGGTGATCTCTCCTGCCGCACACTCCAACTCTACCTGATTGGCGGCCCTGTAGTCAATATACTTTTTCTGCCAAAGACCGGTATAGCGCTTTTTTTCTTCTCCCATCAGGGTGATCGTTCCGGTCTTGCATTCCAACTCATAGTTGTATCTGTCCTTTTGCTCCGCCAGCCAGATGTCCACAGAACCCGCCTGACACTCCACATTCGCAGTACCGGCTAACGCCTTACATTCCAGCCTTCCCGCCGCGCACTCCACATCGAGGTCCGCGATTTCTCCGGAATCGATCAGGATCTCTCCGGCTCTCAAAACCAGTTCCGCTTCATCCGCATACAAGGTTTTAGCATAAAACCTTCCGGCATTTGTCTCCAGATTTACCTTCCGAAAACGATAACCTTCTGGGACATAGATGATCAGAGATTCCACCTCTTCCCTTCTGATCCTCTTTGAATGTCCTACAAAATAAATTTCCAATTCCTCCTCGTCCTGCCGGATTTCATAATAATTCCGGGAATTGCCCCGGGTATGGAATCTGGCAACCCGAACAGTCCGGTCATTCGGATCTTCTCTCCGCTCTTCCACAAGCTCAACTGTTCCGATGGCAGACTCAATTGCCAGCTTGCTGATGCCTTCATAAGATACTGCTTCATCAAACCGATGATCCGTTTGCCCTGATACGAACCGTCCGTCCTCATCCGGTCCTTCATCCCACACCTCCTGCCAATAACCGACGCCGTGATAACCCCCAAAATAAGAGACAACAGCTTCTCCTCCGCCCATCATAGCTCCGGCCGTGATCATCCCCACCCCCAGAAGACAGATCACTGTGCCGACAATCAAAGACCATTTTACAATTCGCTTCATACCTGCCTCCTCCTTTCTCTGTGGAACAGGCTGCTGACCGCGTCAACCAGCCCGCGAATACAAAACGGAATCAATCTTCCATAGATCAAAACGGAAAGGGCAATCCCGATAAATGCCAGACCCAGCATCAGGATTCCAATCCCCAGCACCAGGATGCCGCTCCAGGGCTGGGTCACTGCCATGCCAACCCCCAGTACCAAAAGCGCTACCGCACCGATACAGGCTGCGATCGTCAATGCCCCGATCAGCAAAAACGCCGCGACAATAAGCGCCACAAGTCCTGCCCCAATCCCCAGCACTCCGCCGCCAAGCCCCAAAAGAAGCGGAGAAAGGAGGACGATCGCAACCAGCAAAAGCCCTACTTTCAAAAGGCGTGTCACGAAGCTGTCGTTTAAAGGTTTCTGCTTCCTGCCAGATTTGCGGTTCTTTTGACCGCCTGTTTCCTCATTCTCCGGCCCGGACACCTCCGGCAGGTCGCGGTGCTGTACCACCTGATAATTGGGATCCCGAAACCGCTCATCCTGATAACCCGCCTCGGTAAATTCCCCTCCGGCTTCCAGGCTGCCGCTCAAATCACTCCGGATGATTGCCGCAACCCGCTCCGGGCTTCCAAAATCCCGGATCGCCTGCTCTTCATTCTCATCTCCTGCGTCCTCAAGATAATCCCGGTAATACGCAAGTGCCTCCGCCTTTTCCTCTTCCGGAATATCCTGGAGCAGATATTCTAATTCATTCATAAATTCCGTTCTGTTCATTGCTCTGCCTCCTCAAGTATTCTGGATATTTTTTGCGAATAAACATTCCATTCCCCCCGGTATAAGTTGAGCTGCAGCCTGCCGCTCTCCGTGATCCGGTAATACCTACGGTTCCTTCCATCGATCGCCATATCATAAACTTCCAGGCACGCCTCCTTCTGCAGTCTCCTCAAAACCGGATACAGCGTGGATTCTGAGATATCAATGACCCCCCGCACGTCCTGGGTGATCTTGTATCCATACGTCCCATCCTGTTCCCGCGACACGACCGCCAGAACAATAGCATCCAGAAGCGCTGCTCCCGTATTAAATACCATATCCTCACTCCTGTCTCTTATAGCTTGCACTATACTGTTGAATTCTACAATATTGTTTTTTTCTCTATATTATATCTTGTATAATATACTAATATTATATAGCATATAAT
>JAPJQL010000046.1 GCA_030825115.1 Lachnospiraceae bacterium | reverse complement strand
TTTAAAGACCGGTGGAATTTAGTCCTGCACTGGAATTTACTTTTTCAATTCAGCGGGCTACAGGGTTACATCATATTCCCCATATCCATGGCCCTCAAGTTTATTAGAATGTGCGCCCGGCGGCGCACTACAAAAAAACATAATGTATAAGGGCCGGCTTCTCTTGTTTCAAAGAAAAACCGGCCTCTTTACATCTCAAAGTTGGTTCACAGCAAGGATATTATAAAAATTGGCGGCGCTGCACCTTGATTTTGCAGCGTTTCCGGAAAAAAGCAATCCCGTAGTTCAAAACTTCTGTGTACCCATCTTCCGGCACCCAGGAATCTAAAAACCGGCTGTAGGCATATCTTTGTACTGGTATTCCAAAACCAGCCGCTTTACCTGCTCATCATGTGCCGGCACAATGATTTTTATCAATCGTTATCCTCCATTCTGTGCGCCAGCCGGGAAGCCATGCTATAAGCCTCTTTTGCCCTTAAATCAAGCCGTTTTGCCACATCAGAACAGCCATGTACTTTTTTATTGACCTCAAGAAGGCTGTCACCATAGCTCATGCATGCATGATATAATAGATGTATATCTTCCCGGCTGAATATATTATTTAATCTGAGTTCCATATTTTAATTCTACTCCGCACTCCTCTCCAACCGTTATCAGCGCTTTATCAATTGCTTTCCGTAAAACATCTAAATCTGTTTTTTTATCATATAGCATCCGACCTTTCTGCCGCTATGCGGCGAACCTTGCCCCAGTTCGTTTCTGCCCTCTTTTCACCAATGAATTTTTTGTACTGCGACCGGTTCCGGTTCATTAATTTGTGGTATTTTGATACCAATTTAGCTGACTCGCCTTTCGTCGATTCGTTATCAATCAACAAGTTGGTTGTGTCTGTGCGCCATAATTATTATGGCTGGCAGCCCAGGCATATTCAAATACCTTTTCCCAATCATGGGATAACTTTACTGGTTTAATGATCTTTTTCAATCTTCAATATCCTGGCCAACGTATACGACCTCCAGCACATCGTTGCTGCTAAAGCCATTCTCTGTGCAAAAATCATCAAACAATAGTGTTAACTCGTCTACAGCCGCTTCTGCAGATGCTGCATTTACAGTAAATTGCGTCTCATCCCAATCTCCTTCTGAGTTAATAAATCTAATATTGTATAGGGAATTTTGTACATGCTCGATGATAAGTTGTCCTTCTTCATATAATTCTCGAATGGTCATGACTCCTCCTTAATTTAAAAACTCTTAGTAGAAATTTCAATTCACCTTATTCTTTATCCTGGAATTTCGTCGTTACTTAATTGTCGGTATAGCCCGCCACGGACGCCTGTATTCGGTATCTCTTTAAAATACATCGTATAAGCTGTACCATTTTTAAAATCTACCATGGAATAATTAAGTAAATCCACAATTCTGTACGTACCGCTCGACACTAAATCCGCGCTGCTATTGAATCTCCGAGCAACAGTATCAAGGTCATTGCCAAATAGAATCCCTGCATGTTCCAGAGCGATTTTTATGCAGCGATTTAACTGAATTGGTTCATTTAGCATGCCTACACCAATAAAAGTTTCTTTGGCTAGTTGAGTCTGTTCATCGGTATAACAGCAGATTTCTGTACAAGCGACCATATCCAAGAATTCTTTTAACTGAATTTTCATTTGTACCCCTTTCTAACATATATTTAATTAATATCTGTCATAGATGTTGCGCACTCTGTCTACAATGCCTCTCTCCTTTCTGTAAACAAAAAAAGCAGACACTAAAGTCTGCTTTCAAGCGTTTACCCCTGATTGCTCCCACAGTAAAAAAGCATAGACCTGCTCTTTTGAACAGGCAAATAACTTAGCAAAGTATGCTATGTGTAGGATGATTTGAAATAACACAATTATTATATCATATATATTCTGACACTACCATATAAATCCTGTAGATATTTTCCATATTTCTCTATCTTCGATTTCCTTCAAATCGTGGACCTGAAATTCACATGTTCAGTTTCCTTGGTCTCTTTCTCTTTATGTGCGATATCACAGATGTCACGAAACAGAGACTCATAAAATTCTATTATTTTTTACTAAAACATGGATGACAGAGTCAACCATGTTTCGGTCGGACTCCGCCTGCATTTCACTCCATATCCGCCGCTTTCTCTCCTTATAGTATAGATACGCCAATACAGCCATTACGGCTCCCTCACCTACGATAACCCATATGTACTGAACCATAGCGGTCACATCCCTTTCTAGTGTTTATTTCTAATATTATAATTATAAAGATTGTTAAAAATGTTGTCAATAAAAGTCTGGGGCTGCTGCAGCATTGCAGATGGTTAATCATACAGCATTTTGATGACGTTTTGCTTCAGCTTAAACTACCGATCAGGAGTATCAGCAGGTGGGTCTGCCCTGACAGCTCCTGGCTGGCCGTGATTGGTACCTCGGAGGTGGCGGAGTTAGTCTGGATCACGCTGGATATCTGGTCGATTCCGTGCGTCACCTAGCTAGAGATAGAATGCTTATTGATGCTGTTGGTTACTGGCTGCGTTCCTTCCACTGCCTTCGACATAGACTGCGCGGTCTCTTATGCTATCCTGGTTCTGCTTTCTACTGTGTGGAGGGGACCCTTAATCAGAGCCGCCGTGCTATTAGAGGCTTTCATGGACTTACTGGTCAGGCCACGCACCTCCTCGGCAACAATGGAAGTTTGTTCTGTTTCTTCGCTGATTCGGGCAGTTCCACCGCCCCGATGAAGTTGTAATAGATTTCAATGCGCTGTGTCCGGCGCGGCCCCATCTTCTCCGCCTCATGCACCACAATCCTGTCGATAAACTCATGAAGCAGTTCCGGCGTCAATTCCTCAAAGTTGATGTGCCGCTTGACCACATTCAAAAACTTTTCCACGCAATTTCCCATCTTCCCCCAGTATCTAGCTGTATGGCACCTGGCTGGTGAGGGGTCTGCCGGACGTGCCATGCGCCCGTTTCACGGCGCGGATTTTCTTGCTGGTGTCCCGCGTGTACCACTCGTTAAAAAATTCCGCAGCACAGTGAAGTCGCTTTCGCCCTTGTCGGAATCCACGCCGTCGTTGATGGCGATGAAACGGACGACTTTGTCCGGGAACAGAATTTCCGTATATATGCCCACCTTCAGATAGTCGCGCCCAAAGCGGGACATATCCTTGACGACCACGGTTTTCACAAGCCCGGCTTTCACATCGGCAATCATCTTTTGAAAGCCCGGCCGGTCGAACATCGTCCCATTGGCCCCATCGTCCAGGTAAAACCGGCAGTTCTGCAATCCGTTTTTCTTTGCGTAGCGTTCCAAAATGCTGCGCTGAGATGAAATTTGTCAAGGGCTTTTTTTCTAAAAAACAGCAGTCAGCGGCAAATTCTCTTCCAACCATTGGCTTACAAGCGCGGGAGGAACCTTCGCGAAATTGTTCTCCCTACAGTCACCTCCCACGTAACAACCAATGAAGTATATCCCGTTTTAGGTAGCCAAACGGTACATCTTAGTACAGCTTTGCGCCTGCCGGAATGTGATTATCCTCCATCAGAAGATGGAATCTTTTCTCGCCTTCCTCGCTGTGTACGGCGCTGATCAGCATACTGCAGGAGTTAATGCCATCATCGGACGGGGCGGCAGGTTGGTGATTGCGATATACCATATATGGGCGACTACATATAACAAGGGAATTCAAGTGGGCTTATCGCCCAAAAGCATTTTTGCATTTTCACAATTAGCAGAGGTGTCTGGGCCGTATAGTTTGTATCGCTACACGAAGATCATCAATTTCCCGGGGGATGCAAGCCGATAGATTTTCACACCCATGCTCTGTAATCAGACAGTCATCCTCAATTCTGAGCCCAATTCCATTTTTAAGATCATAAATTCCTATATCAATCGCAAATACCATGTTAGGCTGCAATGGATCTTCCGGGCACTGTTCAATATAAACATCGTCATGGTTATCAAAGCCAATATGATGCGCTCCACCATGCCAAATATACTGCTTTGCATCCTCTTCATCTGCTGCAATTTTGTAATCTACAAGCATTCTGCGCAGAACACGATGTTGGGTCCTATACACATCCCGCATTGGCATACCCGGACGGAAAAAGCGGAACAGTTCATTGCTGACATCCAGTGCACACCGATAATACTTTTCCTGTGCAGCAGTAAACCAATCATCTACTGGCCAACATCTAGAGATATCGCAGCAGACGCCTTGATTGTTTACTCCCATATCACAAAGCAGCAAATCTCCGGGGTGGATAATAGCATGGTAGCTACTATAATGGATGCAGAAATTATTCTCACCGGATGTAATGATTGGTTGGAATGCCATGTCCCGAACTCCGGCACAAGCTGCTGTATAGTCGGCAATTGCTTTCAACTGTAGTTCTGTCATACCAGGATGTGCTGAGGACATCATATTCAAGAAACAATCCCGCGTAATTTCTATGCCCTCCCGCATCAAAGATATCTCCGCATCCGCTTTAATCACACGAAGGTGCTGCAAAATAGGATGGCAATTTTCAATCAAAATATTGGGATACTTCGATAATAGCTCCTTTTGAAATATTTCGGGAGTGCTTGTAGGGTAATCAATCACATTCTGCGGTAAATCCAGATAAATTGCCACGGATGCTTTTTGAAGGACTGCATCCATCCAGCTGCGAAACTGTGCCGCATCCCGGATATCCATTATGCCTGAACAGGCACAAACTTCTTCATTTGTGGGGCGTTTTCCGAACCATCGCTCCTGCTGCGCATCCAATCGCTCAACGAAGAGAATCCAATGGATTTCCAATTCCTGCTTTTGACAGACCAGTACGCTATTGGGGCTTTCGGTTCCAGATAAATAAAAGAAGCTGCGTTCCGCAAAAAAGGGATAGCTGACATCACAGGATTTTCTGATTTCTGAACCTGAAAAAAAGAGAGATACAGTGTTGTCCGATACGGTATCACTGTAGCGCCTCCGATTATTCATAAAAAAAACACTGTCCAGCATTTTCTCTGATCCCCTTTCTGGCTGTACATTGTAGCAAAATTACATATAACGTTTGCTGTTATGGTCAGCACCGGCGTAATCGATAACATACTGTGGAATTCCTTCCTCTATATAAGGAGTCGCAGGTAGCCAAAAACGGTTTTCCTGAACCACACATATACCGGGTTCCTGCTCACTGCAGCGAACCAGCAGCTTTTTGCTGCACATCTTCTTCAGCCACTGCTGAATAGTGCTCTTTTCGCTCAGTGTCACTTCACACAGCTGCTTTTCTGTAAAATACTGATTATTCTGGAGAAACATCGCTGCTTCGCGGGTAATGAATTCATAGTTACTACGATAGCTAACCCGCACAAATCCGTTTTCTTCAACAAAACGAACCTTTCTAGGACAGGAAAACACCGTATCCAGATTATCATCCTGAGGATTCGGACCTTCCAAAACCGGTAGAATGAAATCATGCGGATTTGCTGTAGAATCTAATGCACAGTGACTGCCATAGGCACTAAATGCCTCGGAACGGCATCCACCACCGCAATATTGCAGTGCAGAGCACGCTTTACATTCAGGCGGAAGCATAGAACCATCCTGCCATTGTGTCATTTCCCAATTGCTGTATCAAAAGTATCCTCCGCAATATTGCCAAAAGACCGGCTATCACATCCACAGGCCTTCATATTTCCATCTGCATCCAGTACAAAGGAGTACTTTCCGCAAGAACATTTACGGTTGAAACCAAACTGTTCCATAGTATCCTTGCAGGCGAAACCACACAGAGAGTAAACCCACGCAGAGTCAACCCGGATTCCGAAATCACGCTTCACTTTCATCAAAATGTTGAGCATCTCATTGAACTCATCCAGTGACAGCATCTGCTTGCGAAATTCACTACTTGCATTGTTCGGAAAGGATGCCTTTGTTGCGCTGAAATAAGGAAGCTTCAGATTATGATATACAAATTCAGCGGTTTCGTAGATATAGGGAAAGTTCAGCTTTGTAACCACCATATTCAGGCTAACGCGCACACCAGCAGCAATCAGTCTCTTGATTCCATTCAGAGCGCGCTCATAGGCACCACTGCAATTTACAATCCCGTCAAAGACTTCTGGCCGGCTGCAGGGGAAGGAAACAAATGCATCAACCGAATTTTCTGCCAAGAAGGAAGCAATCTCCTCAGTAACCAAAGTCGCGTTGGTATTGATAGAAACACAGATTCCAGCATCCAGCAGGTGCTGGATCGCCGACTTAACCTTGTTCCATACAATCAGTGGTTCTCCACCTGTAATCTGCAGAGACACCGGGTTTGCCGCTACAATTTTCTGGGCACATGACCGGTAATACGCCTCGTCATAGACACAAGACAACGCAATATCCTGCGTTCTCCAATAATTGTAGCAATGAATACAATTGTGATTACATGCCGTTGTCAATTCCCAGTCAATGCTCGGAGGATAAAACAATGTACTCATTATATGTCACCTCTACTATATTTTTTTGCAAATCGAATTGCTGATTTTCGTAGTTTTCGACAATAATCTGTCAATTCTTCATTCGTAAGCCGCAGAGCCTGCATGGCACGCAATCTACGTTCCGGACTGCTGGCATTGATGCGTTCCCACTCAAAAGCACGTTTTATCTGCAATTCTTCGGCAGAGAATGCCTCGCAGGAGAGAAGACCATCAACGAAAAAGCGTTCGTTAAACCCAAAATCATCCGGAAGAAGATGATGCTCTTTCATATAGACAAAAAGCTCTGTTCCTGGATATGGCACAGCAATGTTAATGTTGCACAAATCTGCTCCCATATGGTACGCATATTCGAAACTTGCGCATATGTCCTCCCAGGTTTCTTCCGGCAGGCCGATGAGGAAATCAGCAATCATCATAATACCACGCTGGTGGAACTTCTCCACCAGTGGAGGAATAATCTCAAGAG
Source organism: Lachnospiraceae bacterium (assembly GCA_030825115.1). Taxonomy (GTDB): domain Bacteria; phylum Bacillota; class Clostridia; order Lachnospirales; family Lachnospiraceae; genus Brotaphodocola. The sequence continues at coordinate 18,483 of JAPJQL010000046.1, read as the reverse complement.
ACAAGGGCTTATGCATAATTTCCTTCAGGACTCGCTGTACACCGGACTCAACAGAAATTCCGATGCGGGTACATCCTGAAGCCTGAAGCAGATCCAGAATCTCGTCATCCAAATCCCAAGCTGCCAGATTACCGATTTGAATTTCTAAATTGTAATTTCTGGAAATAAGTGCGGAGAGCAGTTCCTTTGCACGCTTTCGGTCCGCCACGATATTATCATCCATGAAGGAAATTTGCTTTACACGAAATTTTTTCACAAAGAAATCAATCTCATTCAGTACATCCGCAACTGGGCGATAAACGATGTGGCTTCCCGTAAGGCTTCTGTTTGCGCAGAAGAAGCAATTATATGGACAGCCATAGGAAGAAATAATATTGACACTTCTTTTTTCTGAGCACTCGGTTGAATAGTTTTGTGGACTATAAGTCTGCTGCAGGATAAAATACTTTTCAATGTCCAGACAGCTGTAATCAGGGGCAAGCAGTGCTTCTGCTGGACAGAGCAGCCTGGTAGGGGGCAGAAGTTTGATTTCCCGCATTGTTCGCAAGCCAATTCCCGGCTGTTGTTCCAGCATTGCCCACTGTTTGTTCAGAATCATATCCACAATTCCGGGCAAACGTTGCTCTGCATGTCCCTGCATGATAATATCTATGTTCCCATCTTCCAGCACCTGATATGGCAAGGTAGTCGGATACACACCGCCCATCAATGTCACACAATTGGGAAGCGCCCGTTTCGCAATCTCGGCCAGGGTATGGTATTGACGTTGATAGTCGATGGAAAGCGCAGAAATGAGCACCAGATCCGCCTCTGTGCTGCGAAGGGCTGCCTCTGTTTCCTCGATGCTCCATTCATTGACATTGGCATCCAGAACAGAAAAATCAAACCGGTCCTTCAGCAGTGCAGTGATGATCGGCACCGAGGGCAGCCAGGTCCGGAATGCCCGTTTCCCATGCCAGCAAAAATTATTGATAACCAGAACAACCTTACTCACGGATTCTCCTCCATTTCCAGAACAAAATTCTGATAGACCTTATCCACCTGTTCCATAACGGAATCTATTCCCACTGCAGAAACCTGAACCCACCCTGCGCTGTCCGTATAGGCTTGGCGATTGGAGAGCCAGTCTCCGGGACGATACCGAATTTCACCGTCCAGAATATCGCAGGACTGTCTTAGGGAATCCAGTGTGGAAATATTGCGGATTGTCCCCATCCTCACAGGCAAAAACACATCTGCAGTACAGCAGTCAGATTCCGGCAATTCCGAAAACGGCAGTTCCAGCAAAATGTCGATCAGGCAGTCCTCTACGCTGCACCCATACAGATGGCTGAAGTTCTGGAGCATATGATCGCCCGGCGTTCTCCACGCAAACTCACAAATTCTGGCTACGCCGTCTCCGGAAACAAAGGCCTCCAAATGCAGGTATCCGTTGTCCACACCCAAAGCAGTAACGATGCGCTGGGTCAGTGCATGGGTGTCAAACTTCCAGTATTTCTGAGGGCGTCCCACGGCAAGCTGACAGAACTGCAGCTTTTCTTTTGCAAAATCCAAATTGGGATATGGCAGCCAAGTATACAGATTCTGCACCACATACCCCTTTGCCACCAACGCATCCAAACACCAGATTTTATGCGGTATATACTCTTCTGCCATATACCTGTTTTCCGAAAGGTTCAATCCCAGTTCGTCAAAATTCTCCCGAGAAGTGACTTTATAAACCTCTATAGAGGATACACCTGTTCTCCATTTCACAATGAAGGGATAACCCCATTTTTCCGCACAGATTCTGATATCTTCCTGTGATGACAGGGGGAGATAATCCGGGCAACTCAGTCCAATCTGGCGAACGAAATCCTTCATTCTCACCTTGTCACGCACAAGCTGTGCCTGCTGTTCTGTCAGGGCTCCCTTTAGCCCCAGTTCCCTGGCAATCTTATGGACATAGATTTGGTTAAACTCCGAGTCATTGTAAAACACATCTACACAGCTACAGGTCTCCTGCAAAAAAGCCCGAACTCCCTCGCAGGTTTTGGCAAAAGGCTGTTTTTTGTCGATTTCAAAGCAGGGGATGTGTGCGGTTGCTGCAAGATGCTTCTGCGAAAAGAAGCAACAATTTGTAAAGCGCAAAAGACGAAGCTGAATGTCTTTTCTGTTTATCAGCGCATTGGCCAATGCGTTTTCACTTTCCTCCACGTATACAACCGTTTTCATTCCGAAACACCTCCCGCACAATTTCCTGAACAAAGTGTTCCTGCGGAGAAACCGTCTCACCGTAATCCAGATTCAAATATAGGTCCGGTTCCGCAATTTCAATCTCCATAATATGAATCTGATTGTTATATTCTATCATATCCATACGGCAATACAGCAGTTTATCTGCCTGCAGAAAACTGCAGACCGCATTTCCCGCATCCAGCCATTTTGGCTCAATCATGCGAACCGGAACAGCTTCCTTCTTCTCCCCCAAGACACCGGGGTAGCGGATAACTCCATGGCTGAATTGTCCGTGAAAATAGACAAGGGCATGTTCTCCATCGTTAATCGAATGAATAAACGGCTGCACAATAATGTCTGCACCGTTCTTCAGAATGCTTTCCGCAATCTCCTGCAGTTTTTTCTGAAAATCATCTCGTCCGCAATGCAAGGCAAAGGTATTATGCCCGCTTGCTGATTTTGTGGGCTTGAGAACCACCTGCGGCTGCCCCATTTCCATACATGTCATGTATGCCTGTTGGAGGCTGTGACAAATCCGTGAAGGTACAAAAGGGATGGGAGAACCTGAAAGATTCGCAATTTGATAGGCTTTATCAATATTGGCTTTGATTGCGTCAATGCCGTTGGCAATTGACACGCCACGGGCTTTCAAATCCGTCAGCCAGTTCTGAAAGTCCGTGAAATGGTCATAATAATCCCACGGGGAGCGAAGAATCAAAAGATCAAAATCCTCCCATCGAACGTCGTCCTCCCAGTTGCAGATCTGTGTCTGTATTCCAGCCTGTAAAAGGGTCTCCTTCAGGGAGATATCTCCCCTGCTGCGCATATACCACTTCTGTGATGTAATCAAAGCAATGCTATTTTTCATATCTATCCCAATTGCTGAATGCTGTCATATATTTGCCGAATCATTCTGACCAGATCTTCCTTGGTGTAGGCAAAGGAAAACCTAGCTACAAATTCCTCCGAATTGGGCCAGGCAAAGGAATTGCCTGTCAGCAATTTCACATTGGCAGTCCGAAAGAAATAGTACAGCAACTGAATCTCTGTATCCAGCGGCTGTCCTGTAGCAGGGTCACGCCGTCCCTTGAGTGCTGTAAAATCCAGCAAACAGAAGAATCCGGATTGGGGATGTATGTTTCCGGCGATGGATATCCCCTCAATGCCATCGACCAATATGTGCTGCATATCATTGCCAAATTCCCTGTGAAGCAGCTCTTTTGTATCTTTATCCAGAGCACCTGCCTGGGCTTTATTTCCATTGACCAGGAGGTGAACCAGTTCCCAGTTTCGCTGATATGTCTGAATAATCGGTGTAAAATACTGCCGACAAACCAAATCCCTGTCTTCGGCAGAATAGAACGAACCCGCCATAAGATACGCAACCTGCAGTGACATAGAATCCATCATCTGAAAAATGCGATTACGCAGACTGCGGATAATCACTTCATCTGCCGCCACTGCACCGGCTCTTGCTCCAGCCAGACCATAGCATTTCGATGTACCAAACATCGTTATTGTATTTGAAAATGCTCCCGGCAGACTGGCAATTGGCAGTGCACGATTTTCAGAATCATAACATAAATCACGATAAATGATATCATCAATCACAAAAACCCCATTTTCCTTGCAGATATCACTAATTGCAAGGAGTCTGCTCCGCTCTGAATTGCCCATCACCAGCCCCGTAGGATTATGGGGATTCAGATTCACAAATGCAGTTACGCACGGTTTGTAGGGATAGACAGCACATTGGGCCAAATCTTTGTTGATTTCCGTAATTCTGTTCCGCAGTGCATCAGGGTTAATCAACCAACCATCTTCTTCCTTTAAGGGAAGAAATTCCGCCACGCCGCCAGTACGTTCCGGGGCATAGGCCAGTAAGCCATAGGTGGGGGCGGTAAACAGAACCACATCGCCAGGTCTACAAAGCACCTGCATCAGAACAGTAAACGCTTCCGTGGTAGAATTAAAGAAAATCAGATGGTTTTTTGTTACATTAGCCCCACCTTCTCCCACATAGATGTTCTCTTTTGTAAGATATTCCGCCACCTTTTGGCGGCATCCTTCGTCTCCCGAAGCATAACCATACTGGGATATCATCGGATTTCGAAAAAGCTCTGTCATTGCCTGAACCGCAGGCGGAAAAGGCATTTGCGGCAACGGACTTCCGTTTCCAGAATTAAAGAACTTCTTTTCGGCAGGAAGCACCCAGTCCATACTGTATACTTCATTTCCCTGCAGATAGGCCTCGTTAATCCGCTTGAGCCCAGCAGAGAATTGTGCGTGATCGGGGCGTTTTCCGGGATTAGGAAGACCTCGTTTGGGCTGGGCAACATCTGGATCCTTCTGCATAATACGGACGATAGATGTGCATTCATCGTATTTTTTCATATTCCTATTTTCTAAAGTAACCAGCGGATGCACTGGAATCCTTCTGCATATTGGCAGCCACACAAAAGACCATTCATTCGTGCAGTATTTTCACAGAAAATATCCCACTTTTCTCCTACACGATGGTACTCACTTTCATATACCCGTAAAAGCTTCTTCTTGAATTGCATATAATCCGAAACATCTACAAAAAAGTTCGGTGCAAAGTGCTCCTGTCCCTCATACCAACTGCTCCGATAGGCCAGAACATGCGGTACGTGTTTCGCTCCATGAAGCACCGACATAGCCAGTCCCCAATGGTCGTGATGCGGGTCTCCGACCCAGTGCGTGAACACCCAATCAATCTTATATTTTTCTACCAATTGTGTAATGATTGTATTCAATTTATGAGAATAGTCCAGATCAAATGTCCGGAAGTCTCCCTGAATCAAAGTCGCCCCCAACATTTCCGCCGCTACTGCTCCTTCTTTTCGGGCAATATCATCTGTACGGACAGCATTGTAAGTCAAAGCAGAGGCAAAACCAGATGTTGTACCCACATATAAATAAATCATATGCCCTTCATCATGCAATTTTTTCAAAGTTGCGCCACAGCCCAACTCTACATCGTCAAAATGTGCACCCACAGCCAGTATATTCATATGATCACTCTCCCCTCATTGAAGCCTTTGAATTTCAATCTTCAGATAGTTTAATACACGGATGATTTTCTCTGTTTCACAGGAAAAGGATACCCGCATAATAATTTGCTGCGGATCAGGCCATCCAATGGATTTTCCCGTGATGAAATTGATGCGATAGCGGCTGAACAAGTAGTCCAGCAAGGACAAGTCATCTGTAATCACGGTATCTCCGCAGGACTTTCCCCTCAGCGAAGTGAAATCCAACAGGCAAAAAAAGCCTGCATCCGGCATAGAGTGCTTAACAAAATCGACATTCTCCATAGGAGAAAGCCACAGCGCTTGCTGATCCGGATCCAACTGTTGTATGACCATTTCTCGGATTTTCTGTTGCAACTTCGGATCTGCCGCCTCTATTCCCCGCACTGCAGCAATTACCAGATTCAACCGTAGCCAATATTCCTTTCGAATATCCGCAAAATATTCGTTGTAAACAGCCGCGTGATCCTCTCCAACAGCAAACGCACCAGCAAGCGCAGCTGCATTCAGATGAGAAGCCGAATCTATACTCTGGAATATACGATTACGGATTCCACGAATCAAAACTTCATCCGCGACAACGATTCCGGCACGCATGCCAGCCATACCATAACATTTGGATAAACCCATGAGCGTTATTACATTTTGGTATTCGTCCTCAAAGTGTGCCGCAGGAAGCGCCAGATTGTCTCCGTCAAAACTCAGATCCCGATACAAAATATCATCTATCAGGAACACACCCTGATTGCGGCACACAGATGCAATCTGTTTCACCAATGTTGTCTTCTTTTTTCCCATGACCTTTCCTGTGGGGTTGTGAGGGTTTTGCTGGAAAAATGCAACCACCCTAGGCGGATTCTCTCCGGGATGGTGACTTCTCAGATAATCATTGATGCTTCCGATTGTGGAATCCAGCTTGCTCGGGTCAACCAGCCAACCTTTTTCCTCCTCTAAGGGCAGAAATGCGGATGTCCCCCCTAGACGCTCCGGTTCAAAGGTAAAAAGACCATAGGTAGGAGAAGTAAACAAAACCACATCTCCGGGACGGAGAATCATCTGGAGTACCAAATGGAATGCATGTGTTGTGGAATCTGTGAAAATCAGATTGTCCGGTGTTATTTTCCCACAGAAGCCCTCTTGATGGAGATATTCGCAAATACTTCGGCGGCAGCCAATATCGCCTGCTGGAAATGCATACTGAGACAAATCTGTTTTGTCCAGTAGTTCACGAACAGCCTGTGCCGCCGGTGGAAAAGGAGGATAACGAAGGGGGCTGCCGCTTCCCAAACTGTTGTTCACAGACTCTGGAAGAACAGTTTTTTTTGTGTACAGTCGATCGCCATAGATTTCAAAGGCTTCTTTGATGGAGCCCAAGACCCCAGTAAAGGGTACATTATCCGGTCTATGACCGGAATCAGGCAGCCCGCGTTTGGGGACGCACAGCTCGCTGTGGTGCGCCAACATCGTTTGAATGGAAGCAGGTTTGCTTTTGGAATAAACCTCAAATGCCTGCTTTCGCACATGTTCAATGTAACGTGCAAATTGATGAGGTACAAAGTCTATGTCCAGATGAAGACTCTCCATTTCCTGAAGGGAAAACCATTTTCCAGTTTCAATTTCACTTCCGGAAAGGGTAAAATTCTCGTCTCCCTGTAGGTGGAGCATATATACAGAAACAATGTGCTTGTCCTTAACGTCCACCGACAATGTGGAAAACTGATCCTCCTCACATTGGATCCCAAGTTCTTCCTGTACCTCCCGCTGCGCAGCTTCCAAAAAGTGCTCGCCCGAAATAACATGACCGCCGGTACACTCCCAGCATCCGGGATAGTACTTTTTACACATTGATCTTTTGGTCAGGAAGAATCGCTGTCCATCAAACGGCCATACTTCGACGGATAAATGATATATCCCCCGTGGAATCGGTTGATCGGACGAATGCCTCCGCAATATTAACTTTAAGTTTGCATCATACAGATCCCAGTATTCCATAGGGTTTCCCTGCCTTAATTGCGCCCAGAATTACAATATAGACATGTCTGCCCAGAATGACTCTCCCACATCAAAATACCCAACCTGTTTTTTTGCAGATAGTTGGTTAATCAGTTCAGGCATACTGATAACAGGGGAAGTCCTGGGTAATTGTATCAGCACACGTCTATTGATGATATGTATCCCTGTACTGAAATAAAAATCTCTGAATGGCTTTTCCTCAACAAGAGAAACGAGCCCTGACTGATTACAGTGGACAATTCCGAGCGGAACCTGATAGTGTATTTTTTTAACAAATATAGTGATATCCAGATTTTTCTTGTAATGGTTGGAAAGCGCATTGTCATAATCAAAGTGTCCCAGATTATCACAATTGCATACAATAAAGTTGTCTGTAATATGTTCTTTTAATAAAAACAGACCGCCTGCGGTCCCCAGTGGTTCATTCTCATAAAAATAATCTATTTGCCATCCGGTATTGATACAATCCAAATACGTCCGGATCATTTGCGCCTGATGGTGTAGCAAAATAATAAAATGGCGAAAACCACGTACTGAAAAATTATCCAGTACATTTTTTATCATCGGCTGGTCTTGATACATCAGTAATGGCTTTGGCAAAACATCGCTAAATGGTTTCGTGCGAGTTCCCAAGCCTCCTGCTACGATGACAACCGGAATATTGTCAGATTCCACATTAACACCTCCATGTTGTAAAGTTACCCAAGAGTGCACTATGTTTTTATAATGTTATAATAGAACGTCATGCGTATTTCAAACTGCAATCACTTCCTATGTACTCTGAATTATGTGGGAAGTGGCAGGAAAGGAATAATTTGCGCTAATCTCGTGCGCAAGCTCTGATTCGTTCATTCTGGAGGAAAACGGGACATATACAAAAAGTTGTGCCCTGTTGCTTACATATATAGCAAACGTTTGAAACGATGTGCTCATGTCGGCCTCCTTACTGTGTAATTGACAATTTGGAGATGGCCAAAAATTTTATATTAATTATATCACTAAATTTTTACCGTGTCTACGAATAAAGCAAAAAAGCGGGAGTACAATTCGTAATTCGTAATGAACTGCGCTCCCGCAAAATGTCCTGCCAGTTACTTTCTCAGTTGCTGATGGCGTAAGGGTATTTTTTGCCCCATTGTTCTTTCACCGCTTCCAGTTCCGATAATGCTACAGACTCACTAGGGGCATTATAAATCGCTTTAAAGTCGGCGGCAAATTTCTTCAAGTCACTGTAGTTGATATACTTAAATGAGTTGCGCAGCATGTGGATGACACAGCGCTGGATCTGCGCCTGCGGATAGACTGCCTGGATTGCTTCTTTGAAACTAGGAAGACCGTCTAATCCTGTCCCCCACGGTTCTTAAGGTCATTAAGCATACCCAGCCAGAACTTTGAAGTCTCGTTCGCACCGACCGTAATGCTCAGGATATCCTTGTAGCCGTCCAACGTCACACCCAGGACAATATATGCAGCACGGCTCAAAATACGTCCATCCTCGCGGACTTTGTAATGGATGCAGTCCATGAATACGAACGGATAGACCGGGTTCAAAGGACGGGACTGCCATTCCTTGATTTCTGGAAGGATACGGTCAGTGATCTTGCTGACCATGTCCCGTAAAGGTCCTGCAACTGGTCATGGATATCCCTGGTGCTCATGTCCCTGGCATAGAGGGAAAGCACCTTATCTTCGATCCCTGAGATATCACGCTGATACTTCGGGACCAGCTTAGGCTCAAACTCACCGTTGCGGTCTCTGGGAACCTCCAGTTGGAATTCACCATACTGGCTTTTTACAGTTTTTGGGGAATAGCCGTTGCGCTTATTATCGGTCTGCACCTCTCTCTTTTTGTTCTTGTCATACCCAAGGGAAGCGTCCAGTTCAGCCTCCATTAACTCCTGGAGGATATCCTTAAAGCTATCCTTGAGCAATGCATAGACATCGGTCACGCTGTTGATGTCGTTCTGAGAAATAATCTGTCGTATTTGTTCCTTTGCAATAGGCATAAAAAATACTCCTTTTCGATAAGAATTGTCATATCGTAATTCTTATCAAAAAGGAGCCATTTTTTACCAAAGACACAACTTTTATTACACTACCCTGCGGGTCGAAGCGATTCTCGTCTTTTCTTTTGACTATACCGGCCCGCTGTATGGTAGTGACTTCCTTTTCAAAATTCTTGCAGTTGGTGCCGAGGGTAGAGTTAATAAGCTGTTCCAGTCGTGCCCGGACGATGGGCGGTTTATTGTCGCCGAGCCATGTCTCATAGCTGCCTCGGCTCGGCTTCGGGTTCTCAATCACCGACAATCCTGTAGGAAAATGAAAATGGACTGCTGTCAGCTCATCTTCGTTTTCAACAATCATTATTGATGGCAGTTGTCTTGTTTCCGATAGGTATGAATCCGAATTGGGTAATCGGCATTTCCATATTCAAGGTTAATAAAAAACAGATAATGGAAAGCATCATCATCGATTTCCAACAGATGATGATATGTATTACCGTCGATGTTTGCTTCAAATGCTTTAACATCTGCACACATTTTCCAATCACAGCCATTCGGCCATAGTTCTGCAATGTTCCGACAGAGCAAATCCAGATTGGCTTGGTCTTTTGCTGTGAATGTGTTTTCTGTATTTCCAAACCAGGTGCTATACCAACTATGACTACGATAATACATTCGCATATAACCACAATAGGTTAATCCAGGCAGCTGATCCTCCCACTTTTTTACAATACCTTCATATTTCCGAAATTTCATATACATTCCTTTCCTGGGCAGTTATGCGCCCAATTCATTGCCCTAAGGGGTAAAAAATAGCAGGCTATTAGCCTGCAGGAGATATTCCTTATGAGATTTTATAAATGCAGTCTATAAAATTTCCATACCCACTCCATCATTCTCTCCTTCCTTGTCATATTGATTATTTTCGATAATTTCACCAGCTCCTTTCCAGGCAAAAAAATAACAGGTAAATATACCTGTCTTTTGCCAAATAAAGTCCCACTCCAAATATAAACATGATTGACAGAAGCAATCCATATCCGATGCAAAGCACCATATATTTGACGAATGTTCTTCATATAATATAGTAGCATATGGATTCTCGAAATGCAATCGTATAAATTATAGCTTAAGCAGCTTAAGCATTAAAAATATCAAATATGCTTGACAATCGAATTGTAGTGTTCAATAATATATTGAACACTACTGCGATTTTAGAGGAAGGTGCAAAATGCCGAGAAAAACAAAAAAAGAGGAAATTGAGAAGCTGAAGGAAAATGTTGAGTTTTATAAGGGACTTATGGAGGAAACACTTAAAAGGAATGGACAATTGGCGGAAAGCCGTGAGGAAGCATTTATCGTCAGCCCTTTCCGGCTTCAGTTAGAGGACCGCCTTTCTTTTTTTAAACAGCTGTATGAATTAGAGAAAAATTTATATGATAGTCTGAAGATTCAGATGTACCGTAGGATTCAGGAATTAACCGAGCAGCAACTACGGAAATTAGCAGAGGTGGGGACGGACCAGCCTTTTTTGGATTTTTCAGAGATGAGGCTTAGAGATCAGGTTCTGGAGCTTACAGCCAAAGTAGAAAACCGGGATGAAACGATAGAAATACTGATGGCACAGATCGATGATTACCAAAAGAGAAATGCTATTTTGGAAGTACAAGTGGAATCGTATCGAGTCAATCAGCCGGAAGAATACCGGAACTACATAGAAAAGCTGAATTCTGATAGTGCTGCCTTACGGAAACAATACGACGAGCTTCTTATTTCGTATAGCATGATACTACCCCTTTTTTCTGATGAGCAATTAAAGTGCTTTTCTGAAAAAAATGCAAATTCCTTCAGGCAGAAAATAAATCAGACTTTGCAGAGGCTCCCAATAGCGGAATCACTAAAGGATTTGACTAGAAAAGTAGACTATTTTGATCCGGAAGAAAAATCAAAATTGATTGCAGAGATTGAACGCCTGGAGCAGGAAATTTCACATCTGTCCACCGCAACGGTGAAAGCCGGAAGACCTTCAACAATAAGTGAAAAAGATATTCAGAGAATGCGGGAACTGCGGGAACAGAAATATAGTTATAGAAAAATAGCTAATATGATGGGGTGCAGCGTGGGTACAGTACATCGCTTTCTTTCTAAATAGTTTGCTGGGTAACATGGACCGCTTGATAAGAGATGAGTTTCATGAACCCAGGGCAAGATGAGTGAGGCCAGCCTCTATTCCCTTGGCTTTGCCACACACCGATGATTGCTCCAGTGCGGTTAGGCCGGCTCTATAATACTGAGCCGGCCTAACTGAAGGGAGCTTTTACTAATTATCTTCAACTATTTTAAGTAAATCTTTGTGCTCTCTTATTTTCTGAAAAAATGGAGGGCTTGTTTCTAACTCACCATCTTCAATCAGAACTGCGATTTCTTCCTGCTTGATTCCCAGGCATAGACAAAATGCTACCTCTGGAATTTTACTCGGATAAAGGCACAGTTGCTGTTGCCACAGCCCCAGAGTACAAACCTGTTCTGTGATGGTATCCCCAAATATAACATTACTGTTATAAAACTCAACTAAGAGTGCTTCCAGCCATTGTCCTATCGCGGTTTCTTTAGCAATGACTGGTTTGAAATCTACATATTGATCTTGTTCAACACAATCGCGTGCAAAGGAAATCCACACTTGTAATGCCTCCGGCGAGCAATTTGGAAGAATTATATCCATTATCCGGATAAACTGATCCTCTGAAATGGGATAGTATTCCATTATGCTACTTTCCATCTATCTTCCTCTTTTCGTAAATTTGTTTCTGATTGGCCGCATCAGCTTTTTTCATCAACTCAACAAAATCAATCATTTGAATATCATCGGAGTAATAACCAATAATCTCTAAAAGTTTTTTTGGATTCCTATACATCCGTTCCATACTTGTCTCCGGTTTTGGATTCTAACATCTATTTACTGATTAGAGCCGCAGGTGCCTACTGTGTAGGAGCCAGTAGGCCATATGATATTGGGAAGCTGTTTTATTAATTTCCCGCTATTGACAAGTTCCTCATACAGTCTTACATCATCGGCATCCCTCGCAAGATCACATAATGGAATTAAATACTTTAAGCAATAGGAGCCAGAATCGGAGCACCAACAGGTCAGTCTTTTTGAGTCTTCCATATGATACTTCACTTCAAACGTACCAATTACCTGTGTCTGCTGATAAACTATTTCTTTGATATCCGGGTTATTGCGTGAGGGTTCCAGATAATAGCAGGACAGCTGTTTTTCTGTCAATGGTTTTTTATAAATCACCTCTCCCCATGCTTTAAATAGCTCACCCGAGACAGGAATCCTTGTATCCGCATCATAATTTATATAACGAATCATTGGATTTTCCAAAGTATCCGGATATGTCCATAAATCAACGGGCATCTGAGTCGAATAGTACTTATACTCATTTTCTTCCTCTACATTTTTTCCCATACTGTTTCTCTCTAAAGGTTCGTGTCTGCCATCGGCCGTATACACAGTTTCAGCATTTTCTTTACGTATCGTAAGCACTTTTTTAAAAATCAATTACTACAACCCCTTTCTTGTTTTAAAACTTACTTTTTCTCAAAAAAAGCTGCAGTCTTCGACTGCAGTCTTTGTGTGTCCGTTTTCGGTCTATCCTCCCCTTTCTATTAGTTCTATCCGATTGCATTTTAGCACATAAAAAAGCCTGTAAACAGCGTTTACAGGCCTCTAATACAATCTTTATACCGTCCTATCATAAGCATGTCCAGTAATCCTGGATAAATTTTGATGCAAGCGCAACATTACTGGAAGATAAGTACAAATATACAATATGATTCTAACATAGTTTAATGACGATAGCAAGAAACTTTCTGCGTTCTGCTCTAAATCCCTTTCTCAATCAGTTTTTGAATCACCCGGTTTACATATTCCTCACAAATATCCTTTTCCGGCGCTTCCACCATGACTCTCAGAACCGGCTCCGTCCCACTCTCCCTCACCAGGATGCGACCGCCCTCTCCCAGTTCCAATTCAATCCTCGAGATTTCTGCCTGCACATCCATGTCGGCTTTTGCCGCAGCCTTATCTTTTACACGGATATTTTTCAGGACCTGAGGATAGATGGTAACTGGCGATGCCAGCTCACTCAGCGTCTTCTTCTTTTCCAGCATCACTTCCATCATCTTAATGGCTGTCAGGATTCCATCTCCTGTAGTAGCATATTTGCGGAAAATAATATGACCGGACTGTTCGCCTCCAATCCGGTAACCGTTGTCATTCATGTTCTCATAGACATATTTGTCTCCCACCGCAGTCTTCTCATAACCAATCCCAGCCGCATCCAACGCTTTGTAGAGACCAAAGTTTGACATAATGGTGGTGACAACCTTATTGCCAATCAGCTTTCCCCGTTCTTTCAGATAGCACCCATAGATATAGATAATCAGATCGCCATCCACGATATTTCCATGCTCATCCACGCACAGACAGCGGTCAGCGTCGCCATCAAACGCAAACCCTGCATCCAAGCCATTTTCCCTTACCAGCTTCTGCAGGTTCTCTATATGCGTAGATCCACATTCCATATTGATATTGGTGCCGTCCGGCTCATTGCCGATGACATATGTCTTTGCACCCAGCGCGTCAAATACACTTTTCGCTATCATCCATGCGCTGCCATTGGCACAGTCCAGCCCAATCCTTTTATCCTTGTAGGAACGGGTCGCCAGGGATATCAGATATCCGATATAGCGGTTTCTCCCCACTGCATAATCTACGGTTCTGCCGATATCCGCTCCTGTCGCAAAAGGAACTTCCGGTGTCTTTCCGTCCAGATAGTCCTCCACCTTCTGAATCGTCTCCTCATCCATCTTTTCGCCCATGCCGTTGATCAGCTTGATCCCGTTGTCATAATATGGATTATGGCTTGCCGATATCATGATGCCACAGTCAAAATCCTCCGTACGCGCCACGTAAGATACACTTGGTGTGGTTGTCACATGAAGCAGACAGGCATCCGCACCAGATGCCGTAACCCCTGCCACCAGGGCATATTCAAACATATAGGAGGAGCGTCTGGTGTCCTTGCCAATCACCACGCTGCACCGCTTGCCCTCTTCTTTGCCCTGCCCATAGTACCAGCCGATAAAACGACCAATCTTGTAAGCATGCTCCACTGTAAGATTCTTATTTGCTTCCCCACGGAAGCCATCTGTTCCGAAGTATTTTCCCATGATTTTTGTCTCCTTGTTCTTTTTGTATATAGATAGTTAATATAATACGCCAGTCCAATCTGGTTTGTTTAAATACAGCATCACTGCAAAAACAAGGCATCCTGTAATAAGATAGATGGATGACAACCCCATTTTTCTTTTATCAATCCTTCCAGTTGCATGTCGCTTACTATAGGGAATACCTGCTGTGCACTTCAAAATCACAAATATCTGATATCCGGAAAATGTCCCCAGCGTATTATGAAACAGGTCATCCAGTTCGAACAAACCAGTGCCGGTCAGATACTGGAGCAGTTCTACCGCCAATGATAGTCCTACTCCAGTTAGTGTGACTGCCCACACATTTTCCAGCTGTTTTACCGACAACGGAAGTAAAAAACCCAATGGAACAAACAGGAGAATATTTCCAATGATATAATACCAATATAATCCTTGATGTTCCACCCATGCTTTTTTGATTGTCCAAAAAATCTCCAGTCTCAATCTGCCGGTCGCCGTCTCCAACCTGCCAAAATAGGTCGCCGACAGAATTGTGAATAACCAAAATAAGAGCATTGGTAAAAAGACCATTCTCCTTTTATGTTGAAACGGGGCAGTCGTCATACCTGCCAGCACTGCAACCAACATAAGCAGTACCAGAATTGTAACAACCTCCTCCGCATTTGTGAACTTATAGGGATTCCATGCCACCATATTTATTCCCAATCATCCGCCTCAAATTCCACCACATCTGCCACATAGGAAGATGCATATTTTCTTGAGCTGTCTATGAGGCGGAATACATTATTTTCAACCTCAAATACTTCATACTTTATGGAAAAATCAGCTTTCTGAATCCTTCCTTAATAATAGCATTCTTCTTTGATGCCTGTCACACCTTATCCTTGGCTATCAAAATAATACTCTGACCTCCCTTTGTCAAAATCATCAATCATGCATCTTCCGGTGGAGAGGGTGCGGTTATTTTCCATACCAAAATAGTAAATGTCGCCTTCTATCTCCAAGTGTTCGCCCATGCTTATCAAAAGCATAACATTTTCTGTTAATAGTTCTGGCAAAAAAGCTACATTCTGCTTTGTTCAGTAACTGTACACTTGGCAGTCTCCTACCTTATTACTTTTAACTGTTGTCAGCATGGCATAAAGGACTCAAATCAGCTTATCTGCAACTGCCATCAACGACTGGACTGATTCGATTCTGTACTCTCGTAAACTCTAACCGAATCTGGATAGCGCATATTGGACTACCCTCAAATCTGCATATATACCTTCTGGCAGGTAATTTTTTATTCTGTGTGTTAGACTTCATTGTAGATACTGCTCTGTATGATAAGATTTTTACAAACCTTCCAGTCAATAGTCTTATTGTACTCTGAGGTATTTTCAATTTTCAACATCCACATTTTACATTATACAGGAAGCTATTAATGTTTGATAGTTACAAACAATAATATCCTTCGCTTCCAGCTTCCTTCCTATAATATCAAGCCCTTTTAGTTTTGTTGTAATTAATGTGTTTAAATATGTACTTTTTTATTTCATATTAAAATATATAAAATTTTAGTCAATAGTATGAATTGGAACAGCCTCAGCCAATCACAAATGATTGGAACAAAAATATTATTGGGATATAAAGCAAAAGTAACTACAATTAACCATGAACCTCCGTTTTCATCAAAACTTCATACGTAATGAACATTGCTTATTTCTTTACTGCCCCTTCTGTCACGATATTTTATTCAGGAACCAACATATGGGAACCATTGCAAAAACACAGCAAACAAATTTTATGAGGTCCAGCAGACTAACAGAAACGTTGACAAAACGGTTGGCAACCAACAGAGACTTGGCAATGAACATCAATACAATGGCGTGGCTGCACATGATTATTAAGGAGTTTCTTCCGAACCATGACAGCACTCTTTCCAACATTGACATCCTGCTAATAATCTGGCAGAAGAGTATTACAAAATAACTCCCACTTACCGCTCCAACAAGAAAAATCAACGGATTGCCATAGTCGCTACTGTTCACCGAAACCAACGTATTATGATGAAACGAAATTAAATTGATTAGCAGCATAGCGCACGCCAATGTCAGTTGCTTCGGGAATGATATTGCTTCCGTTTGGCTACAATACTGTTTTGTATAAAAGCCTATCAACATAAAGGGAACCATTGCTATGCCAATATCTGCACGAAAGGGGTAAAAAAATCCGTATTCTTTTCTTATGCTAGCTAAAAACATCCCTACAGCAAAGCACACGAAAGCTGTAATGCCTTGAATAGCTACGCAACCTTTTTTACCTTGTGACTTATTTATAATGTAGTCAAATACACATTTACATACGAAAAATGCAACCAAAAACCACAGTGGATAATTCCACATACTTGTCCCAATCAAGAGATGATACAATCGCTGCACAATCTGCGTGATATGTATTCCATCTTTCGTCACAACCATACACATTTCTATACAAAAACCAACCCCCCCCCCGATATAATACGGAGTCAAAATCTTTCCTGCGTTCTTGCGCATCGATTTTGGTTTTGTATAGCAAAGTCCGCTACATATAAAAAACATTGGCATAAAAAATGTAGATTGCCACGATAGAATTTTGTTTTCACCAGTCATTGCATGACCAAAAATGACTAGAAGAATCCCAATCCCTTTTGCCATGTCAATATATGCTTTTCGCAATCTCTGATTCATCTTGATGCCTCCTTATTTCCTATATCTGCTCTTTAGCTGTTTAGAAATTTCACATGACTGCTGATACAATATCAAAACACGTTTCTTCATCTGTCGTTCTCAATATGCGTTTAGACCAAGTACGCCTCGAGAATATCTGCAATTCTTTCGCAGGCGTAGCCGTCTCCATAGGGATTGGCCGCATGAGCCATTGCCTGATAAGCAGTCTCATTATCCAACAACTCAGTGAAATTCTGATAAATAACCTCTTCTTCCGTGCCGACCAACTTTAATGTTCCTGCTGTAATGCCCTCAGGACGCTCGGTGGTGTCGCGCATAACCAAAACAGGTTTTCCAAGGCTGGGTGCCTCTTCCTGAATTCCGCCGGAATCCGTAAGAATCAGATGGCTGCGTGCCTGAAAATTATGGAAATCCAGCACATCCAGAGGCTCGATAATGTGAATCCGCTCATCATCGCCAAGAATCAAATTTGCAGTTTCTCGGACAATTGGATTCATGTGGATGGGATAAATTGCCTTCACATCCGGATGTTCATCCAAAACCCGGCGAATTGCCCGGAACATGTTCTTCATCGGCTCGCCAAGATTCTCACGGCGGTGAGCCGTAATCAAAATCATGCGGCTTCCTGCAGCCCACTCCAGCTCAGGATGTGTATACTCAGAACGAACGGTAGTCTTCAGTGCGTCAATCGCAGTGTTGCCTGTAACAAAGATAGAATCCTTATTTTTCCCTTCCCGAAGTAAATTATCTCTAGACATATTTGTTGGAGCAAAATTATACTGTGATATAATCCCAACAGCCTGTCGATTAAATTCTTCTGGATAAGGTGAAAATATATTATATGTGCGTAAACCAGCCTCTACGTGCCCCACGGGAATCTGCAAATAAAAACAAGCTAATGCTGTAACAAATGTGGTAGATGTATCTCCATGTACCAAAACAACATCTGGTCTTACTATTTCCAGAACATTCTTTATTCTATCTAAAATATTTGTAGTTACATCGAAAAGTGTTTGTCTATCTTTCATAATAGACAAGTCATAATCCGGTACTACTGAAAACACCTCTAATACCTGATCAAGCATCTGACGGTGTTGTCCAGTGACACAAACAATCGTGTCTATACTCTTTCTTGTTTTTAATTCATTTACTAACGGACACATTTTTATTGCTTCTGGTCGTGTACCGAACACTAGCATTACTTTTTTCACGAATCTTTCCTCCCTGTACTTAACAATTATATTA
>JAPJQL010000045.1 GCA_030825115.1 Lachnospiraceae bacterium | reverse complement strand
ATGATTTGGGCGGGTGAGTATGAAGATGGGATGACATGTAGCTTTTAAACTGAAAAATTAACATTTTCCGGGAAACCGGGGATAGGAGAAACACATGGGAATTGATTTAAGTAGATTTAAGGTAATTCACGGCGATAAGGTATTGAATGCTGTGGCACTGATGGAAGTGAGGATGCCAGATGGGATGAACTGGAATGATAGAAAAACAACTGAAAAGCCAAAAATCATTGACGTTCTGGCAATCAATGAAGATGGGAACTTAGTGTCAATTATGGACGAGGCGTGGACATTTCAGTTTCTGCCAATTGTACAGAATTAAGGTTTTCAGAAACACGGAATTTATGAAGGGAGAAAAATTATTTTGTTGAGTAACAGACTAAAAATATTTGTTGCTGTATGCGAAAGTGGAGGATTTACAAAGGCTGGAGAGAAGCTGTTTATTTCTCAGTCGGCTATATCTAAACAGATGAAAATTTTAGAGGACGAAATGGGGACTAAGTTAATTGTTTTCAGGCGGGGACAAAATAAGATGTATATTACAAGACATGGGGAAATCTTATTTAAACACTGTCAAAGAGTGATTTTGGAAGACGTTAGATTAAAAGAAGAATTGAAGCACATTGAAAACTATATTCCCCCATTCGAGCCATATAAGGTCATAACAAAAATGTGTGATAATCCATCTTACATAATGGGAAGAAAATTAAATGAACTTATAACATCTATTGCGAAAACCAGAGGGGAAAGAGATAGGTTGTATAACGCATTAAGAGACGATGCGACTGTGAGAAAAAAGGTATTTGACAGTGGGCAAAGGCGTTTTTATTACTATCATCAAGATGATGTCAAGAGATACATTGAGAAAATGAAAATTTAAAGGAAAAAGAACATGACTAAAATAAAACAATTCTTATGTGGAATACTTACTCATCATCGTTTTAGAGACGGTGAGATGGAGAGGAATTACAATTCAGATACACATGAGATTACAATAACAGAAACATGTTGTCGTTGCGGGAAGAAGTTTTTCTTTACGGCACATGAGAGCAAATTCGGGTTATAAATTAAGATTTTGGGATGGTGAGAGATGTATTGGAGTAATTGTTTTATTGAGGCTATAAAAGCAAAAATTAAATATGGGGAAGAAATAAAAGTTATACATTTAAAAGCAAAAGAAAACGAAGTCTATTGCCCACATTGGGTGTGGCATGACTTGAGAGATAACAATGTTTATGATTTTCACGCACCAGCGCCATATCATGAACATTGGTGGAATTTTCTTTTATTCAAAGGAAGTATAAGGATAAGACCATATTCAATATGGGAAAAATGGTTGGCGAAAAACAGCTTAACTGAAATTTTGCATACGAAGGGAGGATAAGATGGGCGAGATAGGAGATTGGAGAAAGGAAAGCCCGACACAGTTGCTTTTATCCGCATATGGTAGCGAAGTTAGGTCGGGAATGCTTGAATTATCGAGGAGACATAAAACATTGGACAGAGTTGTCACTCGCCATGTGTGGAGGAGTAAGGCAAAAGGACGACGGCGCAGGTACTTTTAGAGGAGGTAGCGAGATGAAAGAAAAAGGTCGAGCAATACGGACATTTTTTGAACATCTGAATTTCAATGGATTCGGGGATGAACCAATGTCGTTTGTTTTCAGCGGAGAACGGTTGACTGACGAAGACAGAGAAACGGCTAAGCACATCAGGGTAGACACCAGAACAGGAATATTATTTGATGACAGGGAGGAACCGTGGCGACTGAAAATATAGATTGACAAAGGAAGGAACCAACAACAGATACAGATAAAAATAAGCCGGGCGCATCAGCCCGGCAAATAAAAACCGAAAGAAAGAACGTATGTGCGAAAAAGAAAATAAGCGGTGGACACCCGCCAAGATGTTTACCACCGCTACATAATGCTCTGGGAATATTATACAACTCCCAGGGCGGTAATGCAACTGGAAAATAATACCAACTAAGGAGGATATAATATGCAGAGAGCAATCAATACAGATAATTTTGTAATGACGGTGATGGAGACGTTGATGACGCAGATGGACATGTGGGCGGAGCAGGAGCGGCTGAACCAGATTAAAGCGGTGCTTTATATGACCTTGCAGGACAAGACTATCTTGGCATCTAATCGGGAGGATCGGCAGCTTCCAGCAGAGTACGTGGATGATACGCCGCGAGTGATTGAGATGTGGCTGCGGTGCCTGCGGCTGGAGCGGCGCACAGAAGGGACGATAAACAGTTACCGGGGAGAGGTGCGGAATTTGTTTGCATATTTGCAAAAACACTATGCCGATGTAACGACCAATGATGTCCGGGCGTACCTGTCATGGTGTCAGATGGTAAAGCACAACAGCGATACGACCATCAACAATAAATATCATTCTTTGTCATCGTTTTATAACTGGGTCATGGCGGAGGACACGATTGAGGACGGAGGATGCCTAACCAGAAAACCGAAGAAAGACCCGATGGCAAAGATCAGCAAAGTCAAAGAGGAAAAGAAAGTCAGAACCCTGCTGACTGATGAACAGGCTGAAATAATCCGATGCGACTGCACAACGTTACGGGACAGGGCAATCGTGGAGCTGTTAATTGCAACGGGGATGCGGATCAGCGAGCTGGTAGGGCTTAACCTGATTGATATTGATGTCCGGGCGAAGAAGTGCATTATCTATGGAAAGGGTCGGAAGGAGCGGCCGGCGTTCTTCACGGCCAGGGCGATTGTGCATCTGCAGGAATACCTTGAGGAGCGTAGGCAGATGGTGGACTGCGAACCGGCGTTGTTTCTTGGAAATCGCAAAGTCAACGGGGTATACACGCGGTTCAGCGCGGAGAGCATCAGACATATGTTAAAATCGCTTGTTGCGTCAGACGAGAGGCTTGCCGGGCTGCGCCTCCATCCGCATATGTTTCGGTCGTATCTGGCAACATACATGGCGCGGCATGGGGCAAGTATAGACGAGATTAAGCGGATACTTGGACACAGCAACATTAATACGACATTGGAGTGCTACATCGTTGAGGATATACGGGAGACACAGGCAGCACACAGTAAATTTGCAGCATAAAGGAGAAAATTATGGAGAAGAAGCAAGAATTGACGGAGAATGAAATGAAAAAAGAATTTCTGAATTCTTATAGAATTGAAAAGCAGGCTGTCGCACGCCTGGAACAGCAATTAGAGGAGTTACAAATCAATAAAATTTCTCCGAGTAGCATGATGGGGGATGGCATACCTCATGCACACAATCCATCTGACTTATCTGGGTATGCAGCACGGGTGGACGAGCTGGAGAGGGAAATTCGGACAGCACGATACAGGCGGATAGAAGCATTCCAGAAGGTCCAGCGGTCAATTGAGGAGATGGAAAATGAGCGGGAGAAGATGCTGCTTACATACCGGTATTTGAGTGGATGGAGTTGGGAGCGGATAGCCGTTAAGATGGAATGTACATACCGTCATGTGACACGGCTGCATGGAAATGCTTTAAAAAATTTCGAAATGTCCTAGTATGTCCTACCAAGTGTGTGTTATAGTATAGAAAACGAAGTGGGCTTCCAGGGGACTGGGAGCCTTTTCTGTTGTGATATCTTAAAAGAAAGGTCATGTATCTGAAACTGAGATATGAAAATAGACACAACAAGCAAAGAGACGAGAGCATCCTTCTACAATTCGGCAGAGTGGAAGAAGAAACGGATGGAGATAATCAAACGGGACAACTATGAGTGCCAGTGGTGCAAGGCCGAGGGGGCGGTATCGGCGCGACAGGAGTCCATGTTGGAAGTTGACCATATCAAGGAGCTGGAGGATTATCCTGAACTTGCACTGGATAATGACAACCTGAGGACATTATGCAAAGAATGCCATAACAAAAGGCACGGGAGAATGAATTACAGGCACAACAACCCGAAAGAGAACAAATGGCAGGATGAACGATGGGACTAAGAGGAGGATACGGAATGAATACGGTAGTATGCAACAGATGCGGGCATGAACAGGGATTCGCTCCACACACCGCGAGAATGAAAGATGGCGTGGAGCGGGTATATCTTGTGTGCGATAAGTGCAGGGAGCAGTATACAGCCTATTACACGGACAAGCAGATAAGGAAATTACAGGCACGGCAGCGCAGGATTGCAATAGCCATGGATGGCAAGCAGCCAGGGCATAGGCAGGAACTCTACGGTGAGTATGAGGACAATAAGCAGAAGCTGGCGATAATGATGTTCGAGATTAGGAGGAAGGTGGAGGAAGGCCCCCCGGTCTAAAGCTTCCGGGTAAAAAGTAAAACCGGGGAACCGGTGGGGGGACTCGATTCCGACAATGCGTGAAGGATATGCGCGTGACCCCCCTCCCCCCTACAAAGGGAGAAGGTGAACATATGGGAAACAGGGAGGAAGAAAGCAGGGACGGGCTGCTCGAGGAAAGGGAAAGGCTTGTAAAAAAAGAAAAGGCAAGGCTCCAGAAGCTTTACAGGAACATACCGGAAAACCAGAAGAGACTGACAGAGGGCCTGATCGTACAGGCGGCAAGGCTGCGGGTACTTTTAGATGAAATGTGGATAGATATAACGGAAAACGGTGATTATGACCTGTTTTCCCAGTCTGAGAAACAGGAACCGTATGAACGGGAGCGGCCGGTAGCAAAGATGTACAATTCGAGGAATGACAGTTATTGCCGGATAATCAAGCAGCTTTCCGACATCCTGCCGGATGAGAAAGAAGGTGAGAAGGAGCCAGAGGGAAGTGATCTGATTTGATTGAAAACAGATACTTTGACGAGATGAAGCGGGCTATCGCAGATGGTTCCTATGCTGCCAACAGGGAGCAGGTCATGCTGGTAGAATACCTTGAGGGGAAGATACTGACACGGGATGACATGTATTTTGACCATGAAATGATGGAGAACTATATCCTGTTCTCCGAGAAGCATTTTTTTCCGTTGGCACTATATCAGAAATTCGTATCGTCATTCATATTCCTGTACTGGAAGAAAAATGGGAGGGTTGTATTCCGTGAGTTTTTTGTGACCCTCGGGAGAGGGGGAGGGAAGAACGGATGGATGTCAACGCTTGGGGCATTTTTCATTTCACCGTTACACGGGATTGAAGGGTACAATGCCACGATCACGGCAAACTCGGAGGACCAGGCAAAGATGTCATTTGTCGAAGTATATAATACCATCCAAAGAAGGAAGCTTGAAAAGCATTTTGAGGCGAAAAAGACAGAGATCACTGGAAGGGCGACGAGATCCGTTTTTAAATACAGGACAAATAACCCGAAAACAATGGACAGCGCAAGGGATGGCTGTCTTTTTTTTGACGAGGTACACCAGTTTGAGGACGATAGCCCCGTAAAAGTGCAGCGGTCAGGTCTGGGGAAGGTCAGGAACCCAAGGACGTTCTACTTTGGAACGAATGGATATGTCAGGGACGGATTCTATGATAAGCAGATGGAGAGGTCCATGAAGATACTGGAAGGGAAGACAGACCGGATCGGGTACTTCCCGTTCATCTGCAGGCTGGATGACATCAAGGAAATGGACAAGCCGGAACTCTGGGCAAAGGCAAACCCAATGTTCAATGAGAAGTCGGAGTATGCCGAACAGGTTTATGGAGAGGTGATGGAGGACTACCTGGACCTGGAGGAAAGCCCAAGCGGACGGCAGGAATTTGTCATCAAGCGTATGAACTTTACGGAAGGAGATGGGGAGCGGGATGTAGCGCCATATGCCCAGATACAGAAAGCCGCAGGGATGCCGATCCCAGAGTTGGAAGGGAGGAGCTGCAGCGCAGGATTTGACTATGCAAGCATCCGTGACTTCGCATCCGTGGGGCTGCTGTTCAAAGTGGACGGGCAGCTTGTTTGGGAGCAGCATTCTTATGTCCGTAAGGGCTATATTGATGAATTCAAGCCTAAAGCACCTATTAAAGAATGGGAGGCGATGGGGAAGCTAACCATCGTGGATGAACCGTCGATAGACCCAAGGCATCTGGTCAACTGGCTTGTGGGCAAGCGGGAGCATCACCAGATCGAGGTCGTAGCAGCGGACGGGTTCCGCATGGACCTCCTAAAACCGCTACTGGAGGAAGAAGGGTTTGAATATGAGTTCATCAGGAACCCTGCTGGAGTACAGGCAAAGATTGCGCCGATCATTGAGGATGGATTTGCAAACGGAAGGATAAATTACTGCCAGGACCCGATGATGAAATGGTATACGCATAATACATATGTCAAAGAAGACCCAAGGGGAAACAAGCAGTTCCTGAAAAAAGAGCCGGTCAGAAGAAAAACGGATGGGTTCCATGCATTCATTGCCGCGCTATATAAACGCGAGTCCATCAGCGAATATGTGATAGATGATGTCCTGGACCTGATGGAAGGGATAAATTTTTAAGGAAGGAGGTCTAAGGGATGGGATTGATTGCAGACTGGCTGGAGTCAAGGAAAGGGGTAAACGCAGATGACTGGGCTGCCCAGTTTGAACTGATCTATGCGGAATCAAAGCGGCTTTACTTGAAGAAGATCACGATCGATTCTGTATTGAATTATGTCGCACGGACGATGTCAACCGCGCGATTCAAGATCAATGATGAGAAATTCAGGGACTACAAGGAATGGGATTATATCCTGAACATACGCCCAAACTTGGATATGTCGGCATCCATGTTCTGGCAGGAGGTGTTTTACCGGCTGATGTTTGACAATGAGGTATTGGTCATCATCACGGAGGACAACCAGCTTTTGATCGCTGATGGGTTCACCAGAAGGGAGTACGCCATATATGATGACAGATTCGAAGGGGTGCGTGTGAAAGACTATGTCTTCAAGAAAACGTTCATGATGTCGGATGTGATCTATATGGAATATAACAACCATGACCTGGAGGAACTGACAGGCGGGCTTTTCAAGGATTACAATGAACTGTTCGGGAGAATGGTAGAGGTCGCGATGAGGAACAACCAGATACGCGGATCGGTATCTGTGGAAGCTACCGGAAACCTGACTGACAAAAAGGACCCGGATGGGAAGACAAGGAGCGAGAGGATACAGGAATTCATAAACAAGATATATGAATCATTCAGGACAAATTCCGTTGCGATCGTGCCAAAGCTGAAAGGGTTTGAGTACGAAGAGTATACGAACAAGACACAGATATCAAACCAATCAATCGAAGAGCTTATCAAGGTCAAGAAGTCCCTGATCGATGATGTGTCACGCATTGTAGGAGTGCCAAGTGCACTGGTGCATGGGGAGCTGGCGGAGCTGGAGCATAACATAAAGGCATACCGCAGGACATGCGTGAAGCCTCTGGTAAAGAAACTGCAGGATGAGCTTAATGCAAAGATATTCGATAAAAGGGAGTACCTTGCCGGAAAACGGATCGAAGTGAGGGGGATACTCCCGTTTGACCCGACGGAACTGTCGGAGCAGGTCGACAAACTGGTGTCCAGCAGCGCATTCTACCCGGATGAGGTAAGGGAGATTTTCGAATATGATGCCCTGCCGGATGGAGAGGGGAAGAAAATGATCAGGACTAAGAACTATGAGGAAGTGAAAGGAGGTGAGAAGGGATGAGCAGGAGTAAAAGGATTCCATATCAGTTTGCAAACGAGAAAACGGAGGGAAAACGGATCATAACCTTAAGCGGGACGATCCGAAAGCGGTACTGGGACGGGGACAAATGCATCGACGCAAAGCTGCTGAGGGATGCCATGGATGAGGCGGAAGAGGACATCACCATCAAGCTGAACTCTAATGGCGGGGATGTGTTCGAGGGGGTGGAGATGTATAACTACATCAAGGACCACCCGAGCCACATCACCGTAGAGGTGACCGGGATCGCGGCAAGTGCGGCGACATTCATACTGGCTGGCGCAGATAAGGCTGTCATGAATGTCGGAACCACGGTCATGGTGCATGAGGCATCGACATTATGCTGGGGGAACAAGTCGGATCTTAAAAGGACGCTGGAGGCCATGGAGACCATCGACCAGTCGATTATAGACATCTACAAGGAGCGGACCGGGCAGTCAGCCGAGCAGTTATCGGAATGGATGGCTGAGGAGAAGTATTTTACGGCGGACGAGGCAGTAAGGTATGGGTTTGCCGATGAGGTCAAGGGAAGGAAGGAGACCATGGACCTGGGAGGGGCGGAGATCAGCGACCTGGTCAGGCAGGCGGTCGCACAGGAGATGGCGGCATACCAGGGGATGCTTGGCGGCAACCCTGGGGAAAAGAAGCAGAAGTCACTGTTGAATAAGCTTAGAAAAGGAGAGTAACGAGATGGCATTAAAAATCACAAACAGAACGGAAGAGGCCCGGAAAGTATTTAATATGGTGTCCGCATCGGAGGATGCGACGCCGGAGCAGGTGAATGCAGCCCTTGAAGATTATGTCACTGCGATTGCAGAGGATGCAGGAAACCAGGTGAGGGGAGAGTATGAGGAACTTAAAAACGTGCATGACAACAACATCCTCCAGGCCAGGGGGATCCAGGTCCTGACAGCGGAGGAGACAAAATTTTACAATGAAGTGATCAAAAAAAGCGGTTTTGATGAAGACATGGTATGGCCGGAGACGATTCTGGAGCGGGTATTTGATGACATCCAGAAAGACCATCCAATCTTACGGCTCGTGAAGTTCTCACCGACAGTAGGGCGACTTAAGGTCATCAAGTCAAGGCGAAAGGGCGTGGCAGTGTTCGGTCCGCTCCACAAAGACATCGAAGGTCAGCTGGATGCTGAGTTTGGTGCAACCGAGTATGTGCAGCTTGCATTAACAGCATTCTTCCTGATCTCGAAGGATACACTTGAGCTTGGGCCAAGATGGATCAACAGGTACGTGATGCTCTGCCTGCGGGAAGCAGTACGTGATATCTGGGCAACAAAGATCATTACTGGGACCGGAAACAATGAGCCGATCGGGCTGATGAAGAACCTGAACGGTGCAGTGACTGACGGCGTGTACCCTGATAAGGAGCCGGAGGGAACGCTGACGTTTGCAGATCCCAAGGCGATGATCACGGAGCTTGCTGCAGTGATGAAGAAGCTTTCCAAGTATACTAGGAAGATCAGCCCGACAGACCCGGGGACTGAGGAGCACCGGGTGGTGGATGGGAAAGTATATCTGATCATCAACCCAAGCGATTATTACGATATCGTCCCGCGTGCGACCGTTCAGACGCAGACAGGGACCTTTGTGACAAACCTGCCATTCATCCCGGTCGACCACATTATCCAGTCAACAGACGTGCCGGCAAAGAAACTGATCGCGTTTTTAGACGGGGAATATGAGGCAACCCAGTCACAGGCTGAAAAGGTATATGAGTATAAAGAGACGTTCGCGATGAAGCGTGCTGTCCTGTATGCCATTGACATGCTTGGTAACGGCCAGCCGTCAAATAACGACGCGGCACATATTTATGACATCGCGATCCCGGGAAGCACAACATAAAGGAGGGGGCAGGATGGAGCGATTCCTAAAAGAATTCAAGCAGAGGATGAAGATAAGCCACTCGTCCGAGGACGCGCTCCTTATTGGAATCCTGGAAGTATCCTACGATGACATATCGGGGCTTATCGGTGATTTTGACATGGAAAGGTACGGTATGGGGAAGGAACTTGTATTTGAGCGGGCAAGGTACGCCTACAATGATTCCCTGGAATTTTTTTATGATAATTTCCAGCAAAGGATCATGGACCTGTCGCTGGACCTGAAAATGGGAGGAGGATAAGATGGCAGTAAACCCGAATTACAAGCCACCAAAAACAGGGGCAGGAAACCTGAGGATCCCTGTTGCATTTTATCTTTTTGGTCCGGATGACGGGCCGGAGCCGGGAGAAAGCAAACGGAAGGACCTGTATGCGTGCATGTGCGAAGCCTATAACCCATCCATTAAAGACCTGACGGTAATGGATATAAACGGCACAAAGGAAGCCGTCACTATAAAGATCCGTGACCCGGCCGGGGAGTATCTTCCGTCAAACAAGCACTTTGCCGAATTGGATGACCGCAGCTTCAAAGGGAAAGTCTTTTCCATCGTTGACGTGCGTCCGGACTTAAAAGACAGACGATTCATAGTGATCCTGCTGGGGGTGACATCATGAGCAGCGGGTTCAGGATCACGGGCGTGGAGGAACTGCAAAAAGCGATCGAGCAGGCGTATGCGGGGACCAGGGCGAAGTCTATGCAGAAAGAAGCGTTAAATGCCGGAGGCGAGGTGGTGGTCAACACTTTGAAGAAGAATTTTGAACCATTCAAAGATACCGGCTATTCACAGGAGGACATTGTGCGGACGAATGCAAGGACCCACGATGGTGCAGAGGAGATAAAAGTGGGGTGGTCCGGGGACCATGGAAGGTGGCGTCTGGTGCACCTGAATGAATTCGGATATACCAGGAAGGGAAAACAGTATACACCGAAAGGATTCGGGGCCATAGCAAAGTCCATAGAGGAAGCCAAACAGGAATATGTACAGGCAGTGGCAGGAAAGCTGAGGGATGGATTATGAAAGACATGATGGATACCATATACAGCGAAATGAAGAAGAACGATGTGATCTTGTCAGCCTGTGAAGACCGGATCAAGTTCTATCTTTATCCGGAGACAGCCGATATGGACAAGCCGTTTCTGACGATCCGTCCGCTGGCGCCGCCGCAGAGCACATCCTATGCATCAGACAAGAGCCTTGGATATCAGTTCTCTTATCAGATCGATGTGCAGGCCTACAACCGGAAAGTATGCAAGGAAGTCCAGCATGCGGTACACACGGTCATGACGAGCCTTGGGTTTGCCCAACAGCCTGGAGGGCTGGACGAATATTTTGAAGAAACAAAAAGGTTTGTTGATGCAAGACGTTACATAAAAACCACAGACCTGTACGATACAGACTATTAAGGAGGAAGAACAATGTTAATCGGATTTAAAAGAATCAAGATCCAGCCGTTGGATGAGAGCGGGACAAAAAAAGGAGAACCGATCGTGATCGAAGGACTTGCGAACAAAGGCGCGTCCCAGGAAGCAACCATAAGCGGGATTTCGCCTGAGGCCGTGAAGGTCTGGGGATCTGACGTACCGTATTATGTTTCCCAGAAAGGAACCGGGGATATCAGTGTAGCGCTTACGATCATGGATCTGCCGAATGCGGCAGAAGCCACAATCTTAGGGTATGAGCAGGATACAGAGTCAGGCGCACAGTTAATTGGAGAAAATACAGAGCCACCTTACTGCGCGATGATCCTGGAATCGAGCGATGCCCAGGGGAATGTAGCCATGCTTGGCTTTTTCAAGGGGAAATTCCGCAAAGGCGATGTAGCTTTAAAAAGTAAGGACGGATCGAACTATACACCGAACGGAGACAGCTATACCTATGCGGTATCCGCAAGTGACCGGAACGACAAAACAAAAGGCAATGCGATGCTCCAGTTTTTTGGACCAAGGGCAAAACAGGATGCGGTCGAAAAGATGGTGTTTGGAACCGGAACGGCAGTAACCAGCGAGGAGGTATGAAACTATCATGGCAAGATTATGCTTAAGACTGGAAAATGATGATGGAAGCTATCGGGAGTACAAAAAGGAAAAGATCAAAGCGTACTGGGTAAAGGAGGCCATGAAGCATTCCAAAGAAGTAAGCGCCCTGGAACGGAAAGGTGATCCGGTCGCTGTTCTGGAAGCCAGGCTGAAATTTGTTTGTGAGGTCTTTGGGGGCAAAGAACTTACGCCAGATGCGATCTTAAATGGCCTGGAGGCAAATGAGCTGTTCCCGAAATTGGATGAGATTTTCAGCACCCTGTTAGGAGACAACGTGGAGGATAGGGAGCCGGGAAAGCAGTAACGCCGGATGAAGCCCTGGAAAGCTATTATAAGCTATGCAGGAGTCTGATGAAGTCCGGATGGACATTAAATGACATCGAGGAAGCAGATTTTGAAACGCTGATCCGTGTGATCTGTGAAGATGAAAAAGAAAGCAAGATCGATCTTGTAGAGTTAATGGGCAAGAAGAAGGGACTGACTTTAGGGTAGTCCCTGTTTTTGTGCCGGAAAGGAGGTATGGGCATGCCGCAGTCACAGCCTTTGGGCAAAATGATCATCGAGCTGGGCCTTGACAGCGCTAATTTTTCAAAGGGAATGAAGGGCATCAACCAGCAGATCAAAACGTCCATGACGGAAATGAAAGCGCATCTGAATGTCATAGGGCAGAGCGGGACGGAGATCGACCGGCTTAAGGTGAAACATGCAGGGCTTACCAGCGCCGTTGAAGCACAGAACAAAAAAGTGGCGCTGGCAAAGGAAAATTATGAGGCATGCCGGGCAGCAGTTGAAGGGAATGAGCAGGCAACCCAGAAACAGAGGGATGCGCTGGTCAAAGCCCAGAATGAATATGTTAAATCCATCGGAGAGCTGGGATCATTCGAAAACCAGTTAAAGCAGGTGTCCATCCGTCTGACGGCGATGGAATCGGATCTATATAAAAACGGTGCGGCGATGGAATCATTTGGCAAGCACATGGAAAAGGCCGGCGGGATCGCTGGAAAAGCCGGGCAGGCCATGATGATGGGATTGACCATGCCGCTCATTGCAGTTGGGACCTATTCCGCTAAAGTAACTGCCGTATTTGACCAGTCGATGAGCAAAGTGTCGGCTGTGTCGGGAGCGGTGGGAGATGATTTCCAGAAGCTGCGCGATAAAGCCCGCGAGATGGGGGAAAGGACCAAATTTTCCGCGACGGAAGCAGCCGAAGCAATGAACTATATGGCAATGGCCGGATGGAAAACGGGCGACATGCTGGATGGCATAGAAGGCATCATGAGCCTGGCAGCCGCCAGCGGGGAGAGCCTTGCCACCACGTCGGACATTGTGACGGATGCGCTCACAGGATTTGGGAAGAGCGCAGGAGATGCCGGCAGGCTGGCAGATATCATGGCAGCAGCTTCCAGCAATGCAAACACCAATGTCGCAATGATGGGCGAGACGTTCAAATACTGTACGCCCATAGCCGGAGCACTGGGGTTTAGTATGGAAGATACCGCAGAAGCGATCGGATTGATGGCAAACAGCGGGATCAAGGCATCCCAGGCGGGCACCGCAATGCGCGGGATGATGAACAACCTTGCAGGAGAAGTGAAGTTCACCGGAGATGCCATCGGGGAAATGACGGTACGTACCCAGGAGTCAGATGGAAGCATGCGGGAACTGTCCGATATCCTTGCAGACTGCCGGGGAGCATTTACCATGATGTCGGAGGCAGAGAAGGTAGCGAACGCAGAATCCCTGGTGGGAAAAAATGCAATGTCAGGGTTCCTGGCCGTGATGAACGCGGCACCGGCGGATATTGAAAAGCTGAGCACCGCCATTGCCGAGAGTGAAGGGACTGCCGCTTCCATGGCAGAGACGATGCAGGACAACCTGGCCGGGAAGCTAACGATCCTGAAAAGCCAGACGGATGAGCTTGCAATATCGTTTGGGGATATCCTGACACCGAAACTGATGGAATTGACGTCAGGCGTACAAGGGGCCGTCGATAAGCTGAACAAAATGGACGATGGGACAAAAAATGCCATCGTGAATGTTGCCCTGTTCACTGCCACAGCTGGACCGGCGGTCCTGGTGGTCGGGAAACTGACAAGCGGGATAGGAAGGCTGGTCTCCGGGGCAGGAAACGGGATGCAGACTTTTGCGCTGTGGGCTGCCAGAATAACCAATACGTCCACCGGCATGGCTGTAAATGCGGCAGCAACCGCGTCTGCAACCGCAGCGACGGAGGCAAATACAGCAGCCACGGCAAGAAACACGGCAGGGCTGCTCGTAAGAACAGCAAAGACAGTTGCAGACATGGCGGCATCAAAAGCCCATGCAGCGACGGAAAAAATGAGGACGGCTGCGCTTATGGCGGAGAGTGGCTTATTAACGCAGCAGGCGGCAGCGATCAACCTGTCCGTTGCCGCAAAAGTAAAGGACACTGCAGCGACGGTAACGCATACCATTGCAGAAAAAGCCAGGACATCCGTGATCGGGGCATCAACCGCAGGACTGTCGATCCATACAGTTACCACAGCAGGGCTGACAGCCGCAACAAGCGCATGCGCGGTGGCAACAGGTGTCCTATCAGCAGCGATCAAGCTCATGCTGGGGCCGGTCGGACTTATCATTGCGGGGGTCTCCGCGCTGGCTGCCGGTGTGGTCCTGGCAGTTAAATGGTTTACGAGGGAGACTGAGGAAGCAAAAAGGCTGAAAAAAGAAACCGAGGAGCTGGCGGAAGCAAATGATGCCCTTGCCGATTCGCTGGAAAACAGCAATTCGATGTATGAAGATAACCTTTCGTCGATCCGGGCGGAAGCAGGAGCAGCGAAAACACTGACGGATAAGGTGCAGGAGCTTTCTAAGGTCGAAAACAAATCCGCACAGCAGAAAAAGGAGCTGCAGACCTATGTGAACATGCTGAACAGGTCCATGGACGGGCTGAATGTTCAGTACGACGAGCAGGCAGACGCATTAAACCTGACTACGGATGAGATCTATTCGCAGATTTCGGCTATGGAGGCGCAGGCGGAGGCACAGGCGGCACAGGAACGGCTTACAGAGATACTAAAGGAGCGGCTGCAGGTAGAAGAACAGCTTTCCCGGGTACAGGAGAGGATCACAGAAGCAACGGAAAATGATGCGTTGAAGAACCGGGAGCGAAAAGCCATACTGGAAGACCTGACGGAGCAGGAAAGCCGACTGCAGAGCCAATTAGATTCTATTGGCGAATCTTATGCATATGTGACGGACATCATCATTCGATCAACGGAACAGGAATCAAAAACCGTTACGGAGAGCACACAGACGATCCTGGAAGCTTATGGGAACATCGGAAAGGCGTATGAAGACCTCGGAGACAGGCAGAAACAGACGATCGATGGGATCACCGGCGCATACGAGACGATGTCAGGGAGACTGTCGGACCTGACGGAAAAAATCAAACTGGACAGCGAAACCACTTGGGCGAAAATCCAGAAAAACCAGGATGATACAATTGAAAAGACCAAGGAGTTCTCGGAACTGTATGCCAAGCTGATCGAAGCAGGAGTAAGCGAGAGCTATTTAAAAGCAATTGGGGCGACAGGACCGGAGTCCATCCCACTTTTGAAGGATATGCTATCGCAGGGAACAGAGACGGTGCTGCGGTCACAGGCGGACTGGCAGGAAGCATATGGCGTGATCGGGGATACGTTAGTGGATGCCCTGGAGCTGGATGACACGGTCCGTAGCGCATTAAAGGACTATGTGCTTGGAGAATCCGGAATCTACGGGACCCTGAACGGAATGATAGAAGATGCGGATCTGAATGCCCTTGGGAAAAGCATCACAGATGGGGTCAGCAAAGGGATCCTGGACAGCACGGACAGCCTGACTGGGACCGCAAAGCAGATGGCGGATGATACAACCAGAGCAGCAGAAGATGCCTGGGAGATCCGATCGCCATCGCGTGTGTTTGCGGATATCGGAAAAAACCTCATGCTTGGCCTTGTGGAAGGAATATCAAGCAAAGAGGGAGCAGTCTATGCAAAAGCAACTTCCCTGGCCAACAATGTGACAAAGATCATGAAGGAGACCTTGGAGATCCATTCCCCGTCCAGGATCATGCGCGATGAAATCGGAAAAAACATCGCGCTGGGCATTGCGGAAGGAATCGAGCAGAATGCGGATCATGCAAAGAAAAGCGCTGAGGATATCGCAAATGAGGTCTTGCAGGCAGCAAGAACGAAGCTGGAGAACACAAAGGTATATCAGGAGCTGTCCATGGCCGATGAAACAGCTTTCTGGGATAAAGTAAGGATCCAGGTGAAAGACGGAACACAGGCCAGGATTGATGCGGATAAGCAGTATTTCCAGTCCAAAAAATCCATGAACCAGAAGCTGGTGGGGCTTGAGACTGAATATGCTGAAAAGGTCAGGAGGGTCCATGCGGGACTGAATGAGGATATACAATCCCTGCAGGACCATTACCAGAGTGAACTGACCTCAAGGACGCAGAGCATCATGGGATCCATGGGCCTGTTTAATAAGTTTCAAGCGTCGACAGAATTGTCCAAGCAGGATCTGTTAAATAACCTGCAGAGCCAGGTGGAAGGGCTTTACGGGTGGTCGAACAATCTTAAGGACCTGGAGCGCCGTGGAGTGACCGGAGAGCTGATGGACGAGCTTCGGGGTATGGGGGCCGACGCCGCCGGCGAAATTGCCCTTCTGGCAGAAATGACTGATGAAGAACTGGATGAGTATGTGACCTTATGGAAAGAAAAGCAGCGGCTTGCTCGGCGGGAAGCGGTCCGGGAGCTGGAACCACTCCGGGAGGAGACCGAAGAACAGATCAGGAAGATGCGTCTTGCGGCTGCTGCGGAGCTGGAAGAATACCGACAGGAATTTGTTTCAGCCATGTCTGAAATTGGAGTAAGCATCCAGGCACCAATGGAACAGATCCAGAAATCCATCCAGTCCACCATGACATCCGTGGTGGGGATCGCATCCGGGACCATATCCAGCGAGGCGGAGGCCCCTGACAACGTACATAAATTTGCGGGCCTGTCCGATAACCTGATCAAAGCATCCATTGGACTTCCGGGCGAATTTTACCAGATCGGAAAGAACACAGTTGACGGAATGATCAAGGGATTGACGGAACGATCCGGAGAACTGTACCGGACGATGACAGAGATCATGCGGCAGGCGATCCGGACGGCAAGGGAAGAAGCACAGATCCATTCCCCGTCAAGGGCCATGATGTCGATCGGAACCTATATGATCCAGGGCCTTGGCATGGGGATTGAAAACATGCAGGGATATATCGATGCTGTTGCCAGAAGGTCGGCAGCATCTGTGACGGACGCATTTCAGGCAGGGCTGAACAGCGGTGGGAATATCCAGATCGAAGCGTTGGGGCTGACAGGGGTAAGCACAACCCTAACTGATAAGACCGGAGCTATCAGGTCTATTCTGGAGGCGCTGGAACTCCAACGTATCAGGAAGCAGGACGATGCCCCGGGAGGGAGCGGCACAGAAAAACGTCTGTTAGAGCAGGTGATCGAATCCAACAACAAAATGATCGGGCTTTTAAAAGTGATCGCAGAAAAGAACCTGATCATTGACAGAGCGGCCATGTCCAATGCCGTGGACCTGGAATTTGAAGGAGGAGGAGCACTGAAAGCAAGGAGGTCAGTATGAGGCAATATCCGGTTGTAGAGATCAACGGGAGTGATCTGTTTGAAAAATATAAAGCCGTCCTTTCGGAACGGCACAGCGTGCAGCCACCGAAGCCTAAAACATTTTTTGAGGACATACCGGGAGCAGACGGGACCGCAGACTTAAGCACTGCCATATCGGGGCGGATCACTTATGACCGGCGTGAGATCACAATGAATTTCCAAAGTGAACACAGGGAAAAGCAGTGGCCTGCAATCATGTCTGAAATATTAAAAGAGTTCCACGGAAAGGAAGGCCGGATCGTTTTTGAAGATGACCCGGCCTACTACTATTTCGGGAGGATGGAAGTATCCGGATACGAGCGGAAACGTACCTACGGGAAATTTACGATCAAGGCCAATGCAGAGCCATACAAATATGAAAAATACTCATCTCTTGAGCCTTGGATATGGAATTCATTTAATTTGCGGAATGGTATCATTCGGAACTATGGGAACATCGTTGTTGATGGGACGAAGATACTGAACGTTCCAGGGACGGAGCGGTGGGTGATTCCTGTCTTTATCACGGAAGGGGAGATAAGCCTTACATTCGGAGGAAAGACATATAACTTAAAGCCAGGAAAAAGCAAGATTTACAGCATTGTGATCGAGCAGGGAATGAACACGTTCCGGTTTGATGGGAAAGGAAAGGTTTCCCTGGATTACAGAGGAGGAAAGCTATAATGTTCAGGGTGTATTTAAATGACCAGAAAGAAACTTACCCGCTGTATGAACCGCTGGATGATGAATTATGCATTTATGATCCGGTCCTCACGCAGGAGATGGGGCTTGGAGGATGCTTTAAATTCTGCATCCTGGAGACACATCCTTATGCGGATCGGATCGGGCTGCTAAAGTCAGAGATCATGGTATACCGGGATGAGAAAGAGATATTCAGGGGCAGGGTACTGAAGCCGGAATATAGCCTGGAGAAAATCACAACGGTCACTGTAGAGGGGGACCTGTGCTACCTGCTCGACAGCCAGCAGGCCCCGTATTCCATTGGCGGGGGGACCGAGGAGTTCATCCGAAGGATGCTTGACGTACATAACAGCCAGGTAGATGACTATAAGAAAATGTATCCGGGAATCATCACGGTAGCAGATACCGGCAGCGGGACCGCACGTACAGAGAAAAAGTATTCGTCAACCCTGGATGCCCTGGACCGTAGGCTGGTAAGCGAGCTGGGCGGGTATCTAAGGGTCCGAAATGAGGGAGGAAAAAAGTACCTGGATTATCTATGGGATTACGGCGGGATTAACGAGCAGGTGATCCGGTTCGGGGAAAACATGCTGGACCTTGACCGCTATATGGATGCGACAGATATCATAACGTGCCTAATTCCGCTTGGGGCTGAGGTGGAATATAAAGACGAGCTGGGAGAAAAGCAGGTAAGGACGGTGGACATCACATCAGTGAACAATGGAAAGAATTACATCCAGAGCGATGAGGGGATTGAAAAATACGGAAAGGTGTGGGGAACAAAACAGTGGACAGACATCACGGAACCGGAAAAACTGCTTGCAAAAGGAAGTGCATATCTGAACGAGACCTCGGCACTTCCTGATTCGATGAAGATCAATGCGTTGGACCTGTCCCTGATCAATGAGGATGTAAGGGAATTTGACCTGGGATGCTGGACAACCGTGTCAAGTGATCCGCATGGTATAGAAAAGCAGATGCTGCTTACGAAACGGGTCATAAACATGCTTGACCCAACCAGCGGGAGCATTGACCTGGGCCGTACGGTAAAGACATTCCTGGATAAGGTGACAAAAGGGCAGCAGGACGCAATGAAAGCAGTTGACCAAGTGGCGGCAAGTGCATCAGATGAGATCAACCGGGCAGTTGAAAATGCAACAAAGCTAATCACCGGAGGGCTTGGCGGGTATGTAGTGCTTGACAATATTGACCCGATTACCGGGAAAAAAGCACATCCGTGGCGCATTTTGATCATGAATACCCCTGATAAGGATACGGCTGTAAATGTCATTCAGATCAATCAGAATGGAATCGGGTTCTCCACAACCGGAATCAACGGACCATACCGGAATGCCTGGACGATAGACGGAAACCTGGTTGCAGATTTTATTACGACTGGTTCCATGCTGGCTGACCGGATACGCGGTGGGACATTGGAACTGGGAGGAACCGGGCTGGGACGTGATGGGAGCATCATTGTGAAGGATGCGGCAGGGAACACCATCGGAAGCTGGGACAAGACGGGGCTGTCCATCCTGAGGGGAATGTTGCAGGGGGTGTCGGCGATTTTTGGTGGTGTGAACAACCAGAACGGAGCCATAGAGGTACGGAATGCTTCGAATCGAACGATTGGGCGATGGGATAAGGATGGAATCTATATCCTCCAAGGCGATATCACTGTTGGACCATTTGAGGCTACGGCGGACGGGGTAACGTTTGGTGACTGGGAGGTTTCGGCTGACGGTACGAACGTATTGAGAAGTATAGATGGATCTGTGGCAATACAAAATGAGCAGGGTGGACCGCTGGGGAGCTATGCAGCAATGTCTATTGGGAGTACGGAAGTTTCCGACCATCATGTGGGGGCAGTATCAGGAGAATTTGGGGCGATAAATGGAGACTGTAGATTAGTAAATACAGGTAGTTCAAGAGAATATTTTGCTGGTTATACTATTTTTGATGCACTAAATGAGTTAAAGGATGAGATAAGAAACATTGATACGGGAGAATGGTTGACATTAAGTAAGCAATGAATTATAGTAAAAGAAAAAGGGGAATAGTTCATGAAAAAAGTTATTTTTACAGTTGTTTTCATAATTATGTTATCGATTGTTTCTTTTGCAAAAATTGAGGAGGTTGATACATCTGTAATGAGTGCTGACTATAAAAATAGAGTTGAGTATGAAGTCAGTGGGTATACATATGAGTCTGATGATGTAAGCATTGTTTCATTCAATTCTGCGGTGAAAGTGGTAGTGAATTATAATGATACATATTCAATTGGACGTCATGGAAGTATTGGAATTGATGAAATAAAGGTAAATGAAGACGGGATTGTAATGTTGAATTACTCCATAAATGGTGCTGAAAAAGGTGAGTTGATTGATACTGAAATTACAGAAAGGTACATTTTGTCAGACGGAACTTTTGAAGATGCGAAAGTAAGTTTCGCCCGGATGGTTAATCCAGACATAACTAATATATCAGAGCCGTTATTTTGGAGTGGAAAACTAAATTCTGCATTTAATAAAAAGGATATTACAACAATTGAGGTATGGATACATGAGAAAGCACAAAAATAAATAACTGAAACAAAGGACGAGGAGAAATCCCCGTCTTTTTTGTATGCAGAAAGGAGGTGAGAAGATGGCAGTAAAAGGGATTGATTTATCACCAGAGCGGAAAGCATGGGAAGAGGCCGAATATGGTGAAGAGGTTCGTGGAGCGGGGATTACATCCTTGCAGAAAACAGAAGACGTTATAAACGGAACTGTCGAGGAGGTTAATCAGGCAGCAGAAAATGCGAAAATGGCAACACAAACTGCAAACAATGCCGTAGCACGGGCAAACCAGGCGATAGAACATGCTGACAATATCTTGGATGATGCGACAGTACAGGCTAATAATTCCGCATCCAGTGCAAAAGACTCACAGAGCTGGGCGGTAGGGGGAACCGCAAGACGAGTGGGGGAGGACAGTGACAACAGCAAATTTTATAGTCTTCAGAGCAGGAGCGAGGCGGATCGCGCCAAACAGGCGGCAGATAAAGCAGAGCATTATGCTGGATTTATAGTACCGGATTTTATTATTGATTTTATTACTGGGAATTTACGTTATACAGATACGGATGATATGGTGTTTGTTATCAATACGGGAACCGGGACACTAGACTATAGCCTTGCATGATTGGAGGATTCCAAATGATATTAGTAGATTTTAATGACCTGGATTATATTAAGACCGTATACGGTCTTTGGCAGTTTGATTACGGGCAGATCATGGAATTGCATGGGGTAGATGTCACGGACGGAACTAGCATACATTTCGCACAGGGCGGAAAAACAATTGAAGGGACCATCAGGAGCAATCAGGTAGAAATACCTGATTATTTTTTACAGTTTCCTGAAAATATTAGCGCATACCTCTATGTTGAAGGGAATGGATGCGGCGAAACGGTGGCAAGGGCGGTTTTGCATGTCTGTGCGCGTGACCGTCCACCTGATTACGTGACACCTGACGAACCAAGTTATACAAGGCTGCTGCCAAGAGGCTGGCACGAGAATGATTTCCTGACCGTAAAAGACGGGAAGTTGGTATGGATGGATTTAAACAAGGAATATGCCAGTGACGAGGAACTTGCACAGGTGGCACAGGCAATACCAGAATTCGCAACTATGAGAGAGATTGAAAACATATTAAATATGGAGGATTAAAGATGGCAGAGGACAAAGCATTAAGCCTAAATAATGGATTACCGGCAATAAGAAATTGGAGCAAAGAGAAGTTTGTCGGAAAAGTACCAGGAAAGGGGCTGTCTGAAAATGACTTCACAGCTGCACTAAAGGAAAAGTTGGAAGGTATTGAGGCAGGGGCTAATAAATATGTCCATCCACCCCATACGGCAAAAGCGAACGGATTGTATAAAGTTACTGTTGACGGTACAGGACATATAACAAGTGTGGAGACAGTTACTAAAGCAGATATTACCGCACTTGGAATCCCGGGACAGGATACTAATACCACGTATGCGGTCGTAACACAGAGCGCAGATGGTCTGATGCGAAAAGAAGATAAAGTAAAACTGGATGGCATAGAAGAAGGCGCAAATAATTATGTACATCCAGATTACACAGCCAAAGTAAGTGGATTATACAAGATAACCGTAGATGCACTAGGACATGTATCTGGGGTTGCAGCAGTGTCTAAAGCAGATATTACCGCACTTGGAATCCCGGGACAGGATACAAATACTACGTATGAGAATTTTAAACCAGCAACGGCAAGTGCAGCTGGTGGGAGCGGTTTGGTTCCGACGCCCCCGGCGGGTTCACAAACAAAGTTTTTGCGTGGAGATGGAACTTTCCAGACGCCGCCTAATACAACATATGGACCGGCAACGACATCTAGCAACGGATTGATGACAAAAGAGGATTTTGCAAAACTTGCTGGATTCCAGACAGCAGGAAACTACGCACTTAAATCTGAGCTTTCGAACGTATACCGTTATCAGGGGTCTGTTGCAAACGAAGCAGCACTGCCGACAGCAGGACTGGTTGCCGGACACGTATACAATATCGAAGCGAAATCATCATATGGGCCGGCCGGTACGAATGTTGCGTGGACAGAATCCGGAACCTGGGATAATTTAGGTGGAAACTTTGTGATCGAATATGCCACGGCAGCGGAGGTTCTGGCAGTACTGAATGCATAGGAAGGGGCTGGGCTATATGCAAAAGGCACTTTCAACAGAGACTCTCGATATACTGCGGGACTGGATAAAAGAGTATTTTGCTACACACTCCCCTCAGACTGTCGCGTTCTCTATAAATTTTGAAACTGGTAACATAGAATATTCATCCGGGTCCGATATTGTGTTTACTATTAATACGATATCCGGGGACTTGGATTATAACTGATGAAAGAGGGGTAAAAATATGGCTACTGCAGGAAGGGTACTTATGATACCCGCCGGAAACTGGAAATCGGGGACTGCTTACGGGATGCTTGATGTGGTAATCCATTCGGGATCCTCTTATGTGGCGAAAAAAAATATTATCAATAGTACGGTGGCACCGCCGAATGATGAAGCAAACTGGCAGCTCCTGGCGCAGGGATACGACGTTACGAATATCGTTACGAAAAGTATGGTGACTGGACAGAATGTCAATGATGCAAACAAGATTCCAAACTCAGCCTTGATGTATGCTGTAAAGCAGGCGCTTGATACAACAAATAGTAATTTTGAATTATTTAAAGCGCTGATAAGTGGTGAGCGAATGTGTACTGACCCCAATACCACAACATCCATAATATGTGTTTTTAATGGTTGGAGTCCAGATGCCCAAAATTACCATCCTGATTTTAAAAATAAAATGGCCGTACTGATAAATGCTTGGAATTATAGCAGTTCGCTGGGGAACTTATCAGCATCCCGAACTCAGATAATGTTAAGCAATACGGTACGTAGTAGGACTTTTTCATCCGGTTCATACAGCGATTGGGTTTAAATGATCATTTTAGTATCGCCATCCAACTATACATCGGCCACCGGCTAGAAGATGCTCCGTTATAAACTCGGATTTTAAACCCACTGACAGTGATATCATCGACTGATAAAGTGATATGTGCCATATCCAGTGATGGAGAGTTTGTTTTTACTGTTGCCACAACTACAGGGATTTTTTCAAATTGCTTTTTAAATGTAACATCAATAATAGTTACTTCGTTCGCTTTGCACTCGGTGCTTCCGTTCACTGATCCTGCTTCGAAATTGGACTTTATGAGTTCGAAATTACTATTTTGCGAAAGAAGAAAAGCAACAAATTTTAAAGTGTAACATTTTAACCAGACCTTCGGGTCTTATTTTTATGCCCCGGCAACGACCGGGGAAGAAAGGAGTTTTTATGCAGTCTATAAAATTTGGAGGTATCACTTGCGGGCTGGTGACCAACGGCCTGCAGCTTGGCGACGAGGGTGGGAAGGTTATCATCCTTCCGGGAACAAACAGCTTCACGGCTGTGGAGGCGGCGCTGAATGCGACGAAGGATATCGTGGTGTTGGATGACGCGGGGGAGCCGTGGATCACGCGCTCAGACCTTGTTTACGCAGGCCGTTTGACCAAGGATGATAATTATGTCGTAGGAGCTGATACCGAAGCAGGAACGGACGTTACAGGCGTTGTATTGATTGCAGATTTCCGGGTGCCGGATTTGCGCGAGAAATACGCGGAGCTTGAGGCAAAAGTGGAATATGTATCTATGATGACTGGAATTGAAACGGAGGTGTAAAACGATGAGCAAAAATTATGAAAAGGTTGAGAAATTTTACAAGGCTGGTCGGTGGACCTTGGGAATGACCAGGAACGCGGTAGGCCGGTGGATCACCGAGGCGGAGTTTACGGAGATTACCGGTCAGACATATTAAGGGAAGGAAGGTACTGTACGTTGACAGAAATTATGCAGTACATAAATGGAAACTGGGTGGCTTGGTTATTTTCGGGCGTAGCCGCCCTTCTTGGCTATGGATATCGCCAGATGTGGAAGCAGATGAAAGAAGAACGGCAAAAAAACCAGGCGCTCCAGGACGGAATGCAGGCGTTGCTCCGGGATAGAATTATCCAGGCATATAACCATTATCAGGACAAAGGTCATTGTCCTATTTACGGAAAGGAAAACGTAAAGCGAATGTATGATGCATACCACGAGCTGGGCGGAAATGATGTGGCAACTGAACTGAAAGACAAACTAATGAAAATGCCGGAGGAACCGGAAGAAAGAGAGGGCTAAGATGGATTTTGGAATTGTAAGTGTTGCAGGAATCACGGTAATCTGCTATTTGGCTGCTATGGCGGTCAAAGCTACGGAGATGGACAATAAGTGGCTGCCGGTCATCTGCGGCGTTGTAGGGGCAGTACTGGGTGTTGCAGGCATGTATACGATGCCGGATTTCCCGGCGGGGGACATTATCAATGCAGTGGCAATCGGCATCGTGTCCGGCTTGGCAGCAACCGGTGTGGATCAGGTCCGCAAGCAGCTTGGAGGCAGGAAAGCATAGAAAGGCGGTGATCCGGCTATCTCCCGCGCCCGGCGGGTCATCCGGGCAGATTTGCGCTGGCGCAAGAAATTACAAA
Source organism: Lachnospiraceae bacterium (assembly GCA_030825115.1). Taxonomy (GTDB): domain Bacteria; phylum Bacillota; class Clostridia; order Lachnospirales; family Lachnospiraceae; genus Brotaphodocola. The sequence continues at coordinate 1,293 of JAPJQL010000045.1, read as the reverse complement.
ACCATTAAAAAAGAAAGTGAGGATTATATCATGAGCGAGAAGAAATTACACGAGGCACAGGCACCACACACCGCAGCAGACTGCGAGATTAACGAGGCACCGCACAACCACCCGGATATGGATTGCGGACATTATGTCCATAGCGGCCCTGGGGTGAATCCAGGCACACCGAATCCGGCACCATTCTGCGCTCCCGACCCGACCGCGCCATTCAGCGCCAACGGAGACCAGGATCCGGAGCATGGGCCTGGAGTAAAATAGTTGTAACGTCACAACTTTTATGGGGCGGGGTAACCTGCCCTTTTTTGATTGGAGGAAAATATGAAAATCTGTTTAGATGCCGGTCACTACGGCAAATACAACCAAAGCCCTGCGAATAAGGAGTACTATGAATCTAATATTACCTGGAAGCTTCATCTCTTTCAGAAAAAATATTTGGAGGAATACGGAATCGAGGTTGTTACTACCAGGGACAGCCAGGAGACTGACCGGGGATTATATGACCGGGGAGTTGCCTCGAAGGGATGCGACCTGTTTATATCGGACCACACCAATGCAGTCGGGGATACGGTGAACAATAAGGTTGATTACCCGGCCGCCTATTGTGCGATCAATGGAAGCGCCGATGGCATAGGGATGGCGCTGGCGCAGTGTGTGGAGACGGTGCTGGAGACACGCCAGGCGGCCCGGATTGAGCACCGGAGAGGGCAGAACGGGGATTATTATGGGGTGCTGCGGGGAGCGACCGCGGTGGGGACGCCGGGGCTGATCCTGGAAAACTCTTTCCACACGAACTCAAGGATTGCCGCGTGGCTGCTGGATGACAATAACTTGGAACGTCTTGCCCGGGCGCAGGCAGATACGATTGCCTTGTACTATGGAATTTCAAAAGAAAGAAAATCTGGATGGGCGCAGGAAGATGGTGGCTGGCGGTATTACCTTGACAACGACTCATGCGTCCGTAACGACTGGTATAAGGACGGAGAGGATTGGTACTGGTTCGACGGCGCTGGAATGATGGTACATGACACCTGGTATCGGTATAAAGATGACTGGTATTACCTCGGCGCAGACGGCGCTATGTGCAAGGGGCGTGTGACTGCAGATGGCAAGTGGTACGTCATGGATAATGCCGGCCGGCTGATTGTGCATCCAGTGACATTAACTCCAGATGCGGATGGTGCGCTACAGTGGCCAGGGCTGGCGGAATAAGAAAAGGGCGGCAGGGAATCACTCCTTGCCGCCGATAAAACTCAATGTATTTTTTCGACCAAACCAGTTGATCATGAATTA
>JAPJQL010000044.1 GCA_030825115.1 Lachnospiraceae bacterium | reverse complement strand
CCGCACAGCTCATCCATCACGCACTGGATCAGGTCAAGTCCCTTCTGGTCCGTCAGGCGGGATACGATGCCAACCATGAATTTCTTCTCATCCACAGGCAGGCCAAGCTGTGCCTGCAGGGCTTTCTTATTCTTCGCTTTTTCCTTGCGGAACGTCTTTGCCGTATAGTTCTGGGCAATCATCTGATCCGTCTCCGGATTGAACTCATCATAATCGATCCCGTTCACAATACCTCTCAGGCTGCCTGCCCTCGCACGCATCAGACCATCCAGGCCCTCGCCATAGAACGGCATCTTGATTTCTTCCGCATATGTCTGGCTCACCGTCGTGATAGCATCTGCAAAGACGATGCCTCCCTTTAACATATTGCCATCCTTATAAGCCTCCAGCTTATCTGGCGCAAAATAGTAATCCGGAAGGCCGGAGAACCGCTGGATCGTCTTGACATCCCACACGCCCTGGAACTTCAGGTTGTGGATCGTCATGACTGACTTCATGCTGGCAAAAAACTCGCCGCCGCGGAACCGGTCTTTTAAATATACCGGAATCAGTCCGGTCTGCCAGTCGTGACAGTGCACCACATCCGGGCGGAAACCGATCACCGGAAGGGAAGACAGCGCTGCCTGGCAGAAGAAGGAAAACTTCTCAAGGTCGGCATACCAGTCTCCATACGGCTTTGCCCCGCAAAAATACGATTCGTTGTCAATAAAATAAAAGGTAACGCCTTCATAAATATATTCCAGGATGCCCACATAACGGCTCTGCCCCAGATAATCCATATAAAAATGGTCTACATATGTCATCTGGCTGCGCCACTTCTCCGGTATACACAGGTACTTGGGAATCATGACTCTCACATCAAAAAATTCCTTGTCAAAACATTTCGGCAAAGAACCAACGACGTCGGCAAGCCCGCCCGTCTTAATAAAAGGTACTGCTTCTGATGCTACAAATAATATTTTCTTCATCAAAAAACCTCCTCGCCCTGGTCTGCTCCCCATACAGACAGACCTTCTTGGATATAAGTATACAATATTTGAGGCGATTTAGGAAGCAGAATCTGCTAAAATCTGTTAGATTCTTTTATAATCCAGCCTGATCTTATCAGACACCAATGCAATAAACTCCGAATTGGTCGGCTTTCCTTTGCCATTGTTTATCGTATAGCCAAACAGGTCGTTGATGGTATCAACCCGGCCGCGACTCCACGCCACCTCAATGGCATGTCGGATGGCGCGCTCTACACGGCTTGGCGTCGTATTATGGCGCTTGGCTATGGTCGGATACAGCACCTTGGTCACGGAGATCAGCATATCCTCCTCTTCCACGGAAATGCCGATCGCATCCCTCAGGTACTGGTATCCTTTAATATGTGCAGGGATTCCAATCTCATGCAGAAGCTGGGTTACATCATTCTCCAGATTCTGCTGGATATACTCTGTCTTGTCCACATAGGGCTGCACCCGCTTTCTCTCGGCATAGTTGGACAGCTTTACGCTGCCGCTGCACACCCTGCGGATCTTATCCAGCACGATCTCCCTGTTAAACGGTTTCATGATAAAATAGCTGGCTCCAAGCTGGAATGCATCTGCGGCTACATTGTCGCTGCCTGCAGCAGTCACCATGATAAACGACGGGACTTTCTTTCCCACCTTCTCTTTCTTTACTTTCTCCATCACGGAAATCCCATCCATCTTTGGCATAATGACATCCATCAGCACCACGTCCGGGCTGGTCTCCATGATCATACTGTAAGCGTCCTCTCCGTTTTCTGCCTTCCCTACCACGCAGAATCCGTCCTCCTGCTCAAGTATATTATTCAGCAAATTCATCATCTGTGGGTTATCCTCTGCAATCGCAACATTTAAATCCGGCATTTTTCTTCCTCCTGTTTTCTCTTGTTGTAAAATGTATTATAGTCGCTTGTTTTGCAACTTCGCAATGGTATGTTATCGCAAAATTCGACATATCATAATAACGCAAAAGCTTGGCAAATCTAACAGGTTTTTGGTTGCGGTTGGTAAATTTTTAACGCCGGATCGATTGTACTTTAAAAAACCATGCAATGCCTCGGATCATAACGGCAGTCTCCGTCAGCCATTCAGCCTAAGCCCGAGCATCGTAATATCATCAAACTGGGGCGCTCCCTTCACAAAGCCATCGATATCCTTCTTCACCCCGTCCAGAAGATCCTGAAGTCCCAGTTTTCTGTTCCGGTTTAAGAATTCCAGCAGACGCTCCTCTCCATACAGTTCCTCATGGATGTCTGTCGCCTCCGTCACTCCGTCCGTATAGAGATAGATCATGTCCCCCCTGTCAAGCTTCAGCCCGGCCTGCCTGTATTTCATCCCTTCCATCCCGGCCAGGACAAATCCGCTGCGGACTTTCAGGTACTCGAAGCTTCCGTCCTTTTTGCATACAAGAGGCGGATTATGCCCCGCATTGGTATATGCGATCTCCCCTGTGGAGATCGTCAGGACTCCCAGCCATGCCGTCACAAAAAGACCGGTTTCGTTATTTTCACACAGTTTCTGGTTGACAGCCGTAAAAACGGCAGAAGGGCTTTCCCCCAGTTGGGCATAATTTTTTATCAGGGTCTTTGCTATCACCATAAACAGCGCCGCAGGGACCCCTTTGCCCGACACATCGGCCACCACAATGGCAAGGTGGTCGTCATCCACCAGAAAAAAGTCATAAAAATCTCCGCCCACTTCCTTTGCCGGCTGCATCGAAGCATAGATGTCAAACTCCGCCCGCTCCGGAAATGCAGGAAAGATACAGGGCAGCATACTCGCCTGGATCTGGGTCGCTACACTCAGCTCTGCCCCGATCCGTTCCTTTTCCGCCGTCACCGCCGCAAGATTTGCGATATATTCTCCCAGCTGCTTCGTCATATGGTTGAATGCCTCTGCCAGGATGCCAATCTCATCCCCGGTATCGATGTCTCTGATCTGATGGTCCAGATCGCCTTCCCCGATCAGAGCGACTTCCCTGGTCAGGCGCTTGATCGGAGTTACCAGCGAGGTGGTAAGCTTTCGCGAGATGATGCAGACCGCCGCACAGCAGACCGCCATCGTCAGGATGAAAATCACGACAGAACGGCTGATTGCCGCACTCATCAGACTCCCCACTGCGGCGCTGTTCTCACTGATGATCGTCTCAATCTTCTGGGTTGTCTGGTTTACCATGTCGAACCGGAACACCATGCACAGATTCCATCCGGTCTCCGGTATCGTCACAAAAGAGATAAAACCGCCGTCCTCTATATGGACGCCTTCGGCGATATCCATGGATTCCACGTCATACTCATCCGGGTTCACCATCACATTTCCGTCTCCGTCCAGAAGGATCGCGTGGGCAACCTGTCCCGACCGTGTGGCAAGCGCCGTATCATAGAGGTGCTCCACTGCCAGGTCCACCGCTGCCACGCCGCGAAACTTTCCCGCATCATCATAAAACGGAACGCCGCAGGTAATCTTGCGTATGCCCGTCGCCGCCCCGACAAATGCCTTCGCCCAGTATGGTCCCGCCGTGTCTCTCGCCCCCGTATACCATTCGGCATTTCTCAGTTCCGGATACTCCTCAGATATCTCGTACTCCTCCCCCGTCCCATCCAGGCACATCCCCGTATCTGTCACCACATAGATGTCCAGCACGTCCAGATTCCGGGGGCTGTATTCCGCCAGAGAGCTGATATACTCCCTCACACTTCCGATTGCCAAAAGTTCCCGCCTCTGGGCATCAGGGGACGCCCCCGCCATATATCCAACCATACGGTCCTGACGACTGGCTGCGGCTTCTTCCTCTGGTTCTGCCCCTGCGCCAACCCCAGCCCCGTACAGCTGCCCTGTATAGGCGGCCAGGGACTGTGCCAATACCCGTGTATCTTTAAAATTCTCATCGATGATCGCTCCATACACCGCCGACAGGTTCTCCGCCACCTGATAATTAAGCTCCGTGAGCTGCCCGGAAGCTTCCTGCGTCAAACGTGTGGCGTACTCGTGATTCGCCTGGTTGATGCTGCGCCTCTGGACATAAAACTGAAAGGCAGCCACCATGCTGACCGTAACTCCGAACGCCAGCGAGATGATAAGAATGGTCTCTAATACTTTTCTGTGGATTGATTTTCTTTTCATGCTTTTTCCTCCCCGCATGTCCCTTTATCCCGGGAATTTTCATTCAAAAACAGGGCGGCAGCCGCAACACCGGCAAATCCAAGTCCCAGCATTGTAATATATCCCGTCCTCCCGTCCATCTGGATCGTGACATTGTAAAGCAGCGGGCAGAAGATCTGGATCGCATTTCCCACCATGCCAAACAGGGTCAGGGCCTGCGCTGTATCTATCTTCCTCACCTCTGGAATCGCGGTAAAATATTCTGTCACGCTCGGCGTTCCGTACCCGTCAAACAGCCCCATGATTCCGGCAGAGAGCATGACTGCCCCCAGACCGCGGCCTGCCGTAAGCACAAGGATCCCTGCCGCCGCCAGCGCCATGGAAACAAACACCGACACCCTTCCCGGAAAACGCGACAGCAGACGTACCATCCACACGCCGACATAGACTCCGCAGATTCCATTGATCAGATAGGCGTAGCTGGCCGCCAGCGCGCTCTGCCCCGCATTGTTCATATAAACCGGCAAAAATGCCACGATATACATCAGTCCGATATTCAGCGGCACGGCTTCAATCAGCAGGAATTTCACAACTTTTTTGCTTCTCAGTACAAGCGACAGCTGCATGCCTTCGTTCTCCGCCGCTCTCTCCATCCGGTTTCTCTCCGACTTCAGCTTATTCCACGGCATAAGACACAGGCTTCCCAACAGGCCCGCCAGTATGATTCCTGCAGTAAAATAGTAGTTGAACTGATATCCCTGTGCTTCCGCCACGATAGCTCCTATTGAGCCGCCCACGGTAATGCCGCCAAGGACTCCCGCATTCATCTGGGCACAGTTGGCGCTGAGCCCGGTCCCCTCCGGGGAACCTGCGGCCACAACGGAATTCATCATATATTTGAACAAAGCAAAGCCAAGGCTTGTGAAGCCCCGCATGGCAAGCAGCACATAAGGATCCCCGGCCATCGCGCAGCCGGTATTTCCCGCGACCAGGATTCCCATAGAAAGGACCGTGGTTGGAAGCAGCCCCATCCGTTTCCCCAGTTTTGGAAGGATCAGGGACCATACTGTGACACCAAACAGTTCCAGGGTCAGCGGCAGAGATGCCGATACCTCCGCAGACAGGTGAAAGACAGATGCATTCCATGTCCTCATGAGGACTGCCGCGTATGGCATGCTGGCATACATCCCGGTGTACGTCACAAACGTGACGAGCTTGATCTGACGGGAGACCCCTTTTCCTGACTCCCATACCTGCTCCTGCCTGTTTTCCAGAATGTCGATGATTTTTACCAGTTCAAAACTCACCATAAAGCAGATGATAAAAATAACCAGAAACGACAGCGTCATTTTCCCCATCTGCCCATCGATAAACGAACGGTTGACCGTGACTAAAACCTCCACGCCGTCACAGCTTCGCAGCCGGACCGCAATGGTATCCCGATCATCCCTGTCCAGGATTTTTGATGTATCCGTATAGGGGCGGGTAACCCGGATATTCCAGATCGTATCGCTGCCAAAGGCCTTTCTCGCAAAATATCCCTCCAACCGGCCAAATTCCTCCGGCAAAAGCCCTTTCTCTGCCAGTTCGTCTGCCTTTTCGCCGACTTCAGCAGCAATGCTTTCAGCATTTTCGCAGATGATCGTTTCATACTCCTGTCGGTAATTTCCGTAGAGAAACAGGATTTGGATCAGGATTCCCGCCATCACAGCAGCGACGGGAACCAGACAGTCCCAGCTTCTCGCAGACCGTTTTCCTGAGTACCGGTACAGATAATAACCGGTCACAGCCACAGTCAGCGCTATAAAAATCCATCCCGCCGACCCCCATGCGCCGGTGGGTGAAGATGCTGACCTGTTCCGGAACAGATTCTGGTCAAAGATCAGCGCCACCGTTCCCAGGCGGCTGCCGTTCTGGTCAAAAAGCCCCCATATCAGACTTTTTTCCTCGCCAAAAGAAACCTCCCTCGCCTCCCTGCTTTCAGAAGTCTCCAGGAGTCCGGCCTGAAAATCCTGGGACAGAAGTCTTGCCAGGAATTCCCGCTCTTCTTTCTTCCCTTCCAAAGTATGGTACAGTAATTTGCCGTCCGCCCCCATCACCGCAGCCTCCAGATTATCCGGAGCCAGTTCACAGAACCGTTCCAGAAGCTGGTCCATCCCATAGAAGCTGTCCAGAGATTTTCCGAAACGGACTCCTGTCTCAATCTCATCCACCACATCGGCTGAGGCAGAACGAATATACTGTTTTTTCAGATCAATACAGGTATTGTCAAATGCCAGCCTGCCAATCCATCCCACAAACCAGAGGCAGACAAGCAAAAGACCTGCAAATACAGCACCAGATGACAGTGCCCGTCGTATCCGTCTCACTTTTCTTCCTCCCTGTTCTCCATGTAGATTTTCCCTGCCGATAACAGCAAGTCCTCCGAAATCTCATATCCCACCTGGTCCGCAGCATCCAGATTCAGGCACACATACGGCGGCGACAGATATTCCTGTGGGATGTCTCCCGGTTTGATGCCGTTTAAGATTGCCGAAAAAGCCTCTGCGGCAAACGGCGCCTGGTCCTTTGCATCACTGGCCGTAACCAGGATCAGCGCCCCTTTCTGCACAAAGTATTCTCCATTTTGGACAAATACCGGGATTTTGTTCCGGTAAAATACCGACAAAAGCTCTGTAATCCGGTCCCTGTCCTTGATGATGTCGGTCCCAAGCATAAAAGCATCGATTTTTTCCTCTTCTGCCATATGCAAAAATACCTTCTTCAGCCCGCTGTAATACGCTTTTGCGGATTCCTCATCTGCTTCCGAAAGCATCTCGATCTTCGCTTCCGTAATCTGAAATCCCTGCTCCGCCGCAACCTCCCGGTAAGCCCGCATTGCAGCTACCGACTCGTCATAATACACCATCCCGATATTTTCAAACTGAAAATTGTCATGATAGAATTTGAGCTGCATGTTATAAACCGTATAGTTGACATGGCACCACAGATTCTCCTGCCCGGAATATTCGTTCCCCTTAGAAAGGCCCGCTCCCACCGGGTCCACACAAAAATAGACCATGACCGGAATCTCCGTGATTCCCATCTCCTGTACAAACTGCCCCGGCCATGTCCCCATGCAGAGGATCAGGTCAAGATCTCCCACCTGCTGGTGTCTTTCCAGGCTCTCCCTGCAATGTTCCTCTCCGTCAACCGCCAGATAATAGCAGGCGTCATCGGAAAACTCCAGATATTCTCCGATATCCCGCCCTGCAAGATAGCGGACCAGTTCCCTGGCATCCGTATCCTGCGGATCAAAGGGCAGCTCTTCCGGCAAGGAGATCCAGCCCTCTGTTTCCAGCTGCCGGACCAGATAATACAGCATCTCTCCCGATGGCGGATAAGGGTCAATATCCACATAGCCAATACAAAATTTCTTTCCGTCCTCCCGTTTGACCGGGCCGTATTCCTGCTCCACAGACTGCTCCATGTACCGGTCCGCCCGCGCGTAATCCTCACTGGTCAGTTCTCCCGTCTGTCTGCACCCGCACAATAGCCAGGCCGCTATCCATGTAAGGAAAAACACCCGTATCATCATTCCCTTTTCCATAAGACATTGCCCTCTGTATCTGTCTGTTTCGATTGCCCAAAGACGATGGTCTCCCCTTCTCTTGTCAAAGTCAAGGTTCCCGGTCCCTCAGTAAGAACCGGTCCGCCGGTTCCTTCCTGCCTTCTTTCTATCATACGGTCCACATAAACCCGCCGGTTCCCAACCTCAAAAAATCCGCCGCTGTGCATTGCCCTCGCCCGGATCTTCCGGTCCATGACCTCCCAGGTATCTTCTCCCGCATCCATTCGATAGTCTTCATATGTCATCTTTCTCCGGTATCCGCCTTCCTTCACAACGCCCTTCTCAGTGCATTCTCCCCGCAGGTAGGATGCCAGCGTATCCAAAAGACGCGGAATCTCATCCTCCGCCCTGTCTAACAGCGTCTGCGATGTATCGCCCGGAAGAACCGGCACGAGGATGCATTCGACCACGGTCCCCAGGTCGATCTCCGTCTCTACTTTATGCAGGTTGATCTCCGTCTCTTTTTCATCCAGCAGGATGGACCAGAGGTGCGGATGATGTCCCCGGTTGCTGTGCAGGTTTCCCGGGTGGATATTATAAAAATCCATATGGTCCAGGATCGTATGGTCCAGGATGATCGGAGAAGCATTCATCAGAAAGCATTCCACATCATAGATATCCGCGATCCGCCCGGCAAGCTCCTTCCGGTTCTTTATATGTTCCATTTTAAAATAATCCCTGTACTTTGCCTCTGCCTCATGGCACGCTTTGTCGATCCGGCTCTCCGGCGCCAGAAAATACCTCACCTCAAAATCCTTATGCTCCATCAGAGCGTCAAGGGCCCGTGTTCCATATCCGTAAAAACCTATTTTTATCCGTTCCATCTTATCTGTCCTCATCCTAAGAACGGGCGGCATATATGCCGCCCCCTCTCATTGTCACTGTTTTTATTTCTCATAGCGTTTGATTACCGTCAGCTTATTCATGCCGTCCTCGCGCTCATAGGTGACCGTATCGGCAAGCTTTCTGACCATATGGATTCCCAGCCCGCCAATCGGACGTTCGTCGGCTGTCGCAGTCAGGTCCGGCGTCTCTCTTTCCAGAGGATTGAACATGATCCCCCTGTCCATAAAACACAGCCGCAGTTCCTCTTCTCTGCCGTCATACTCCATCACCACCGTCATATCTCCAGGAACATCATAGGCATACCGGGCAATATTGACGAGGATCTCCTCGCAGATGATCCTGAGGTTCATCTGTTCCTTTCTGGTCAGCGCCAGATAACAGACCGCCTGTTCCAAGATCTGGTCGGTCATCCGATCTGCATTTTCCAGACAGGCCTTATTCGTCAAGCTAAACATGGATTCACCTCTTTACCCCAACTCCGATGATCGACAAGTACCTGGTCTTTCCATTGACCGTCTTTCCTGCAAAGTCATAAGCAGAGCCTTCAAGTTCCCATACCTTCCCTTCCGCATCCGTCTGATATGCCTGAATGGCTCCGGCGTCTTCTTCCCGTTCCGGCATATAGGGGAGGGAGACAGAAAGTACCCCGCCCTGTAAATCAGTTACGCTCCGGCCGCTGCCAAAGGCTGCGTACCGATAGGCCGGACGGCTTCCGACAAGTTTTTTCAACTCCTCCGGCAGTTCTTCCTGCGCCAGTCTCTGAACCTGGATCACAAGATCCCCCCGCGGATCTGCCTGTATGGCTCTGACTGCCGTCATATCCAGGCTGACCGTCCCAATCCCACGGATCTGAAGATTTGACATGCCTCCTCCAGCCAGGACATCAACGGTCTCTTTGGACAGGGTCACGGACATCGAATCCAGATTCTGGCCAGTCTGGACGCAGATGTCAAAAGAAACGGTAAGTCCGGCGTCTTCCAGCTCCCCTGCAGCGGCGCTGCGGGCTGTCCGCACTGCCTCTTCCGCATAGGATTCCGGTATTTCCACAGACACCGCTCCTGCTTCATCTGCCGTCTGGATAATCTGGATTCCTGTCTGCGTTATGGCAAACACAGGAGCCATGACCTCTGGATTCCCGGCCGTATCCTTACCGGCATCGCTGTCATCGCTGCCCGGTCGCGTTACCGGCGGGTCTGGCGTTACCGGCGGGTCCGGCGTTACCGGCGGGTCCGGTGTTACCGGCGGGTCCGGTGTTACTGGCGGGTCCGGTGTTACCGGCGGATCTGGCTGGAAATCCCCGCCCTGCCCCGGTGTGATCGTATAAACGCCGCCGGTGACAGAATCTCCTGTCAGACCGCCTCCATCCACAGGCGTCACTGTCGCGCTAAATGTTCCCACTTCTACATTATCAGGTGTATACGCCACTGTATAATCTGTATCTTTATGAAACTCAATCCCCAAAAACAACACCCGGATTTCTTTCTCACTGCCGTCATATACAAGATCCTCCGGAGCTGCTATCATATTTTTTGACAGGATGACCTTCCCCCTGTTTTCAAACCGGCCTTTTCCCTCAACAGTTCCTGACCCTCCGAATATCCCAAGGTTGATCAGCTCCCCGTCATTCGTCAGCGTTGCCCCATCTTCCACCGTCAAGGCAAAACCTTCAGGAATTTCAGCCCTGCATCCCTCCGGTATTGTCAAGTCACGGTGGAGTTCCAAACGCCCTGTTTCGGAAAACAGTTCCCACAAACGACTGTCCATAAGGATTCCCGCTTTTTTCACCATACGTTCATCCATGCCGGACCATGCGCCATCTTTCCTGCTCACCATCACTCCGCCGTCAATCGTCACGCTGCCATTTCGGCTTTCCAGGTAGACGGCATCCGTATCTCCGTCGGCATAGACTGTTCCATCCTGAACCTCCATGTCTTCGCAGAGATAGATTCCACAGCTGATTTCCGCACCCGGATATCCTGCGGTTTTTAATACCCCGCCGCCGGACACATTCACATAGTCAGCTTCTATACCGGCGCTTTCTGCCGCGCACTCGTCCCCTTTTGCTGTCAGGATTCCGCCGCTGACCGTAACCGAATCAGACGTTATGATTCCCATACTGAATACAGCCGCCTTTGCCCCCTTCGCCATAAGCATGGCATCTCCGGTCACATTTACCCTGCCTATGATTCCGCTGCTCTGCCTGCCCGCCTCACCGCCTGACGCCGTTACCACAGCATGATCTGATAAAGTCAGACTCCGAACAAAAATTCCTGAGCTCTCCTCTGCACGGCCTCCTGTGGCATTTACAACAGCGTTCTCACAAATCTCAAACATACCGTCTCTTATTCCGCACTCTCCTCCCGTCACGCTCAGACTCCCTTTTCCGCTGATCGTTACGGTCTCTTCGCCCCAGCCTGTCTCTGATTTGATTCCATATACAGCTCCCGAAACCTCACTGCTGCCTGCAAGGAGAATCCGAACGTTTGTCTCAGGCAGACTCAGCCCGACTTCCGCTCCGGATGCGATTGCAGCATTATCAAGAGTCAGAGTGTTGGTTTCTGCAGAGTAGGTGATAATCCCGTCACCTGCTTTCCACCAGATATTACTTTCCGGAAACCCTCCGGACAGATTCAGTCCCCCCGACACATCGCTGCCTTCTTCCGGCACCTCTGGTTCCGGCTGGGGATTCTGCTGCAAAAGCCCGATCAGCTCCGAGATTTTTAATATCCGCTCAAGTCCAAGCGCCAGAGCAAATTCCCGGTCTCCGCCTTCATAATTGAAATTATGCTCATAAACGTCCATTAAAGTAGAAGCTACGATAAATATTTCCATTTTCATCTGCTCGGAAAGCGGAAGCGAAACCTCTTTTGCATCTGGCAGCCCATCGATATATGCACACAGCGCCTGGATTATTTCATCCGACGGAGAAGCAGGTCCCGACGGCGATGCCAGATCAGATGGTGATGCCTCATTTGACGGCGACGCTTCTTCAGCATCAAGACTGTAAAACATGGCATCCTCATCCACGATTTCATCATCAAACAGGAGAGGTTCAAGGACCTTTAAAATCTTTGCAGCCTGTCTCTGCTCATCTGCTGCGGCGAAAACATTCGCAGGCAGCAGCGTAACGATCATACATACCACCAAAAAAGCAGCCAGCCTCCGGCGGGCTCTTCTCATCACATCTCTCATCCTGGTCTCCTTCCATTTCTGTCCCTGTCATGTTCCGCCGCAAAAGATTTCTTCCCCACCTGCGCCATCCTGCGCACACAGCTGCATGCCTCTTCCATCAACTGACTGCAGTCTGCCCCGTCTATGTCCAGCCCTTCCGCTGCCGCGCGCTCGAAAACAGGGATTCCAAACAGGGCCGAACAAAGTCCGCTCAGGTATTCTGAGCCAAAATCCATATCCCCGATCATACCGCCGCTGGTTGTCAGATACGTCATGCGCCCGGCCCGGCACAGGGGTTTAACCCCCGTCTCCGTATAGACAAATGTGATTCCTCCGACACAGATTTTTTCGATATATACCTTTAACAATGCCGGAAAAGACAGGTCCCAGTAAGGCGCGCCAATCAAAATGTGGTCGGCTTGTGCAAACTCCCTGGCATAGCAAAAAACAGGAGAATCCATCTTTCCCTCACGGATAAGATGTTCCCGCTCCGCCAGATCTTCCTGACAATTAGGCAAAAGGTTCTCTTTACCCAGTTCCAGCCTGTGCACCTCATACTCCGGGTGCGCCGCGCAGAATGCCTCCAAATAGGCGCCGCACAATTTCCCTGTCCTGGACTGACCAGACGGCCTTACCGTGGCATCCACAAATAACAGGATTCTTTTTTCAGCAGCCATTTATCTCCCTCCTCACAATCTTTTCCAGATGGGCTTACAGCGCCGCCAGTACATACATCACAAGAAACATCCCCGCTAAAACATACAGATACGGCGAGACCAGATGCGCCCGTTTTCTCATCACCATCAAAACCACATAAGAGAGAAATCCCATCGATATCCCCGTAGTGATCGAGGAGGTAAAAGGCATTCCCACAATGATCAAAAAACAGGGAAGCGACACCTCCACATGCTTCCAGTGGATCTGGGTGATCCCGCTCATCATCATCATACCGACGATGACCATAGCGGCTGTCGTCGCCGCTCCGGGGATTGCGCTGACAAAAGGTGCCAGGGGGATCGCCAAAAGAAACAAAAGACCGGTGACAACGGCCGAAAGACCGGTGCGGGCCCCTTCCTGGATTCCGGTTGCCGATTCTGCCACGGTAGTCGTATTGGAAACCCCCAGCAATGCGCCCACACAGGTTGCAGCCGCATCGCAGACGATCGCGCGTCCTCCTCCCGGCAAATCCCCGGTGTTGTCCGTCATCTTGGCATCACCGCCCACTCCCAGCAATGTACCCACGGTATCAAAAAAATCACAGAGGGTCAGAGTCAGGATCGATGAGACAAGAGGAATCATCCCATGGGACGCCAGACCTTGAAAATCCAGTTTAAAGGCAACAGCGCCGGCTCCCCGGACCATCTCAAGCTCCTGAGGCATCCTGGTGATTCCAAAGGGGATTCCAAGCACGGTTATCGCCGCCATCCCGATCACCAGCGCGCCTTTTACCCTGCGTATCAGCAGCGCCGCCGTCAGAAATATCCCAAACAGGGCAAGAAGCGGCATGATGCCGGTGACATCGCCCATATCCAGCAGGTTATCCTCCGCAGTCACAAGCCCGGCATTGATCAGCCCCGAAAGCGTGATCAAAAGTCCGATTCCGGCAGAAAGCGCAAATTTAAACGGCATCGGGATTGCATCCGTGATCCGTTCCCGCAAAGGGGTCAGCGCGATTGCAAAAAAAAGCAGACCCGAAAGAAATACGACAGCCAGCGCCTGCTGCCAGCTATAGCCATAACGGCTGCAGAGGGTCAGGGTAAACACAGTCTGGAACCCCAGCCCCGGCGCCTGTGCAAACGGCAGATTGGCAAACAGCCCCGTCGCGATGCTCCCTGCCGCAGCAGCCAGGCAGGTTGCAGTCATGACGGCAGAAAACTCCATCCCGGTCCGGGACAGGATTCCCGGAATGACGGCAATCAGATAAGCCATCGCAAAAAATGTAGTGACCCCGCCCAGCAGTTCCCGCCCAATGCTGGAACCTCTGGCCTGAATCTGAAAATGACGCAGAATCGTGTTCATATCTGTCCTCCTCCCATATTTCCAATGACACCGGCTACAGTGCCGAAAGTATGTACATAATGACGAACATCGCCGCCAGTCCATAGGTGATCGGCGGCACCCGTCTCCATTTGCCGGTAATCAGATGAATCGCCACATAAGAGATGAATCCCACCCCTATGCCGTCGGCGACCGAGTAAGTAAATGGAATCATGATCATGGTCAGGAAACAGGGCAGAGCGATCTCCACACTGTGCCAGTAAATGTTCGTGGCGTTTCCAATCATCAGCATCCCGATCAATATAAGCGAGGGGGCGGTCGCGGCGCTGGGAATGACGCCTGCGACCGGCGCGATCAGGATTGCCAGCAAAAACAGCAAACCTGTCGCCGCTGCATGAAGCCCTGTACGGGCCCCCTCTGCGATACCGGTAGACCCTTCCACCGGAGGGATCATAGCCGGACCGCCAATACAGGGCGCGATGCAGGTAGCAAGGGCATTTACCGTCATGGCGCGGCTGTATTTTCCCAATCCGCCTTTTTCATCCAGCAGATTGCCCGCTCCGGCGATACAGATCAGATCGCCCAGCGTATCAAAACAGACGCACATGGTAAATGTGATGACCGCAGATACCACCGGCAGCACTCCAAGGGAGAACACACCTGAAAAATCAAGCTGAAACAGCAGAGGCGCAAGAGAAACCCCTGACAGCGTGACCGACTCCGGCATCCGGGTCACCCCCATCGGAATGCCGAGCAGCGTAGTTGCGACAATGCCGATCAGCATTGCCCCTTTCATGTTCCACGCCATCATCACCCCCGTAAGCAAAATCCCGATGACTGCCAGCAGGGTGGTCTCCGAAGAGACTGCCCCCAGGCTCAGGATTCCATCGTGGGCAATGACAATTCCAGAGTTAAACAATCCGATCAGCGCAATGAACATTCCAAGCCCTGCGCTGATGGCATTTTTCATCGACGGCGGGATACAGGTGATCATCATATCCCGCAGCGGGGTAAGCGTGACAACCAGATAGAGGAGCCCCGACAGAAATACCACCGTCAGCCCCTGCTGCCAGGTATACCCCATGGTAAAACACAGCGTATAAGTAAAAAAGGCATTCAGCCCGACTCCCGGGCTCAGCATAAACGGCATTCCGAATACCGCAGATAAAAAACAGCCCAGAGCGGAAGCCACGCAGGTGGCAACCAGAACGGCAGTATAATCCATACCGGTCTGGGACAGATATCCCGGCGTCACAAAGATAATATATGCAATCGCAAAAAAAGACGTAAACGCCCCCACGACTTCCCTCCGGACCGTAGTGCCGTGCTCCGTCAGATGAAAGATCCGGTCCAATAATTTCATATGCAGTTCCCCCTCCCCATTTCCGGCGCGGCGTTCATCTCCAGAAAAACATTTTTCTGGGTAATGGCATACCCCGTCCGGATCGATACAACCGCCCGGCAGTAACGCAGTTTGTCACCAAGCTTCTCCACCAGGCGGATCACACCGTCCCGCACCGCCGGGTCATCCGACCAGGCGTAGACCATCACCCGGTCCGGTTCCACCGCTACCCGGCTGATCGCCTGATGCTTCTGAAATTCCAAACGGCTCACCGGATTGTCAATTTTATCCAGATCGTACAAAAAACCAATGTTGCGGTCGGCCGCCACATCCAATTCATCGGCCAGGCAAAGAAGCGCCGCAAGGTAGGGCAGGCACACCGTCTTTCCCTCCGATACGGAAAAATCGGAGGGATATTCTTCCTGCGCCAAAAGGTCTGTCTTTCTGTGCCCCCGGCAGACCTGGATGATGGCATAGGCATACCGCTCGTTTGGAATATCAAAAATCTCCTGGTATCTTTCCACAAACATCCCGGAAAATTCCTGATGGAAATCCCGGATTATCTCTGCCTGTTCCAGCGCAGTCGATGCGCCTGTCAGATGCGGCAGATGCAGCCTGGGGCGAAACCGCCTGTAATCCTCTGCCGAGATCCCCATCCCCACATCATGGAATAATGCCCCCATCAGCAGGACATACAGCTCTTCTGCCGTCATATCCGAAAGATACTCCCCCATCAGTTGATTGCACAGTTCAATGATCTCCAGCGTGTGCAGCAGCGAATGGTCGGTGTAGGTAGGAAACGTGCTCTCGTAGCGGGTCAGCATGCTTCTGGACACCACCAGGCAGTTCCTGTAACGCCCATGCAGGTCCGGATCCAGCTGGAACAGATGTTTCTCTATCCCATAATCCTCAGCCACAACATTCCCCCCTTTACAGATACAACGCAATCTGATTCCGTCCGTCATAAGTAAACTCATAATTTTTCACGATTCGTTTCACCAGCCGGACAGACAGATCGTCATCATCTCCCGCCAGCGGGTCAAACGCTTCTCCGCCAAATCCCACGCGCACTTCACAGCTGTCATCCAGCTCCGACACACTCACGGCAAAGGAAAGCCTGATATCGTCTCCCATCCGCCCAAGCAGCATCTGGACGCAAAGTTCTTCAAACAGAAGCTGGATGTTCCTGATATTTCTCTGAGACAGAAGCTGTTTTCGCCCAAACTCCTCGATTGCGGTATTCATCTCAATAAAATCGAAGGTTTTAGAGACAATCTCCCGCTCAAACACCTTCAGCCTGCGGACAAAGATGCGGGTACGCTCCCGCTGTGGATGGTCAAATATCTGCTCCGGCGTGCCATCCTCATAGATCTCGCCTTCATCCATATAGAAAATCCGCGTAGAAACATCCCGTGCAAATTTCATTTCGTGGGTGACGATCATCATCGTAAGCCCTTCATTGGCCAGCGCCCGGATGACAGAAAGCACCTCTCCGACCATAGTAGGATCCAGAGCGGAAGTCGGTTCATCAAACAGTACGATTTCCGGTTTCATGGCAAGGGCGCGGGCGATTGCCACACGCTGCTTCTGCCCGCCGGAAAGCTCATCAGGATAGGCAAATGCCTTCTCCGCCAGCCCTACCGTTTTTAAGAGGCGTATCCCCTCCTCATATGCTTCCTGCCTGGAAACTTTCAACAGGTCCATCGGAGCCATCATCAGGTTTTCGATGACCATGCGGTGGGAAAAGAGGTTGAAGGACTGGAACACCATCCCCATCTTTCTTCTTACCAGCGACAGGTCCGCCCCTTTATCCATGATGTTCACACCGTCTACCAGGATTTCCCCGGATGTGGGCGTCTCCAGCCGGTTCAGACAGCGCAGCAGCGTACTTTTTCCAGTCCCCGAAGGACCGATGATGGAGATCACCTCGCCCTTTCTGATTTCTGCATTCACATCCATGAGAGGTGTGACATTCGGATATTCCTTACGTAAATGCCGTATCGTTATCATTTTTCAGTCACTCCTTTCAAAGTCCGCGGACGCCGTTTGGGATCCAGACGGAATTCCACCAGGGAAAGCAGCAGGGCCAGTACATTTGCAATCAGGAAATACAGCACTGCGGTCGCGATCAGCGGGAAAAATGCCTCCAGGGTACGGCTGCGGATGATGTCGCTGACCTTGGTCAGGTCCTGTACGGCGATATAGCCCACCACGGATGTCATCTTTACCATTGAGATAAACTCACCTTTAAATACCGGAAGGAAATGACGCGCCGCCTGTGGAAATGTCACTTTTTGAAACGTCTGGACTCTGGTGTAGCCAAGCGCCAAAGCAGCTTCCAGCTGTCCTCCATCCACCGCATCGATTCCGGTCCGCATCATCTCCGATACATAGACTGCAAAATTCACCGAAAAACCGATCACCGAGACAGCAATTGCCGAGATGTCCACGGTCCCAAATACCACATAATAAAGAATCATCAAAAGCACAACGATCGGCGTTCCCTGTATGATCCTGATAAAGGCGGCCGCAGTTCCCGATACCGCCCGCCGTTTCGAGCGGCGAAGCATACAGATTCCAAACCCCAGAGCCGATCCAAAAAGCCCTGACAGGACCGAGATCACCACGGTTACGGTAAGCCCGCTTCCGATCAGCTTCCACCGCCCCTCCGTGAGGAAGGTCCGTGTGAAGCTGCCCCGCAGGCTGTCGATCAGACCCGCTTTTCCGGCCGCTTCCGCCTCCACGCTGCGGACCACCATCACCACACTGCCGTCAAAATAAGGGTCTGTCAGGTCTACCATCTCCCTGCGCTCCGGCGTAATGGAAAAGCAGCCTGCGGCAATGTCCGCTTTCCCGCTCTGCAGCATGGGGATCAGCGCATCAAAATTAGCGCTGGTGATCTCCAGCTTTACATCCAGCTCTTGTGCCACCAGCATAACAAGTTCCACATCATATCCCATATCAGCTCCGCCGCTGCCTACGTAGCTCATCGGCTCACTGGTATTGTCATGGACAAACCGCAGCGTCCCTGCCAGACCAGGATAATCAAGCTCAGGCAAGGTCTTTTCTGATTCATCTGCGCCAAACCACTTGGCCGCCAGCGCATCCAGCGTACCATCCCCGCGAAAACCGGCAATCATTTCGTTTACCTGTTCCGTAAGAGGATTGTCTTTTGTCAGGGCAAGACCATAATGATCCTCCACGATCACCTCCGGCATGATGCCGATCCCGGTATGCTTTGAGACTGCCAGCTTCGCCATCGGTTCATCCAGTACGACCGCGTCCACCTTTCCGCCTTTTAATGCGTTGATCTCATCAGAGATCGTGTTATAGTAAACAATCGACGGGTTTTCCACGACGGCTTCCGTTTTCTGGTCAAACGCCGAACCGCTCAAAACGGAGATGAGATGCCCGTTCAGGTCTGACAGCCTGCTGAATTCCAACCCTGGCCCCCCGGAGGACTCAGCCCGATCTGCCCGCGCTACCAGCACCTGAGGATTGTCAAAATACGGCTGAGTGAAATCCACACTTTGACGGCGTTCCTCTGTGGCAGTCATATTGGAGATGATGACGTCCGCCTTGTTCGAAGCAAGGGCCGCTACCAGCGATGAAAACTGCATATTCTGGTATTCTACGGTTTTGCCAAGTTCGGCGGCGATCCGTTCAATCAGTTCACAATCCAGGCCGCGGTACTGGCCATCCATGACAAAACACATCGGCTCCCGGTCAGCGGCGATCGCCACCCGGAGCACTCCGTTTGAAGCGGCCGGGACCGGAATCTCCGAAACGGTGTACTCCTGCCCTGCAGTTGTCCAGTTTGCAATGACCTGCTTAAGAGTCCCGTCCGCCTTAAACTGGTCCAGCACGCTGTCAATCTCATTGAGCAGCCCCGTATTCCCTTTTGCCACGGCAATCGAACTTGCCTCGTCTATGATATCCCGCTTATATATCTCAAGACCCGGATTGCTGCGGACGGCATTCAGAGCCGTCGTGTAGGCTGTCAGGACATAATCAATCTTTCCGCCGGACAATGCCAAAAAAGCGTCGGCAATCGCCGAATACGTGCTGATCTTCGCTTCGGGATACGTCTTCCCTATGTAAATCTCCGCCGTAGAGCCTGTCATAACGCCATAACCGGCAGTTTCCAGGGGCGCATGGAACTCGTCTCCCCCGTTGCCCTCACCATTCCCGGTCACAGACGCAGCTCCCGCGAAGATGCCACAAAACAGGCTCACCGATAGAAATACCGCCAATCCTCCAAAAAACTTCAGCTTTCTGCCCTGTTTTCCCCCCATATCTTCATCCCTTTCATTCAATGGTCAGAATATCCGTAAAGCCCGTCACCTCGAATACTTCCATAATCATTTCGTTAACGTGGCAGATTAGCAGTTCCCCCTGTTTGTTCATCTTCTTTTGTGCCGCCAGGATCACACGAAGTCCCGCAGATGAAAGATAATCCAAACCGGCCATGTCCATCGTCAGCCGGGTGATCCCTTCCAGACTTTTATTCAGTTCCGCCTCCAGCTGCGGCGCAGTCGTCGTATCCAGGCGTCCCTCCAATGCAAGTGTCAGCGCGGTTTCTTCCTGTGTTTTTTGAATCGTCATCATGTATGCCCACCCCTTCTTTTTCCCACTTGATTTTTAAGCAGGTTTTTTTATTATTTTATCACGGTGAGGTCTTTGAAAAGGTCAGTTGATATAAAAGTCAGATTTAGCGATATTTAAATCCATATAAGACAGGAAGGGACTGTGCTGAAAATGCAATCCAGCACAGTCCCTTTCTTTAGAATTCTTTTTTGTCGTAACACCATTTTTAATTGTAAAGTCCCGCCCGGCCTCTTCCCTTACTGAATCGCAAACTCCACGCTGATATTCGCCTCCACGCTGATCTCTCCCGGCATCATCATCATGCTGTCCCCCATCGCCATCTCTTCCTTGGCCACAGACCGCAATGCATTCTGATACCGCGCTGTCTGATTGTTCCCATATTCGGTAATCCTGACCGCGTGACCGAGCGTGCTTCCGCTGGCGTCTGCCAGGGCCTGCGCTTTTTCCTGCGCCGATCCGACCGCCTTTTTCAGCGCTTCCTGATAACTTGCATCATACTGGCTGGAGAGATAGGTTACGGACTGTACCTGATTGATCCCCGCAGTTACCGACCTGGAAAGGATATCGCCCACCCGGTCTAAGGGGATATCGCTGACCGTGACCTGTGCCGACATCTCGTACCCGATGATCTCTCCGTTGTTTTTCCAATCCTGCATCGGACTTAAGTCATAGTTGGAAGTCTGGATCGATTTTTCTTCGATCCCGAACTCTTTCAAGGCAGCAACGATCTGATTCATCTTCTCGGACGCCTCTTCCTGGCATTTTCCCGCCTCCTCATTCTGGGTTCTGACTCCATAGACGACCTGCGCCATATCCGGGACCACCTTAACACTCTCGGATGCGTTGACCGTGATCACCTGCGGGTCTGTATTCTCGACCTGGATCTTGCCCGGAATCTGTGCGTTTCCTCCTGCTGCCGGTGCAGCCGCTCCATTGCAGGCTGTCAGAAAAAGCGCGCACAGCGCACTGAATGCTACCATTACAATATGTTTTTTCATCATAAAAATCCTCCCGTTTCTCAATATTCTGCCTTACAACAGCAGTATACAGGAAACGAGAGGAAATTGTATTTCTTTTCCCTTACGGTTTGTTATCATTTTCCAATTCTTTTTATTAAGGTTTATGCAGCTCCGTCGGCTTCGCTCCGCCGCAGGATATCATACGCCTCAAGCTCCGTTCCCAAATCCACGTAAACCACCTGTTTGGAATGGGGCGCGCTCTCCACGCTTTGTCCTTCTGTGTCATAGATGGCTTTTACAACCGCCTCTACGTTTCGCCCGTCCGGCTTCATGACCTCAATCGTCTCTCCGACGGAAAATTTATTCTTCTGCGTAATCCGGCAGCATCCGTCTTCGCGGACTTCTTCCACCGTCCCAAGATAGGTGTAGTTCTTCACATAGGTATTGTTATCGTAGATCTGGGTCGTGGAATCCGGCTTTCCAAAGTAAAAACCGGTCGTAAATTCCCGGTATGTGCATTTGCCAATCTCCGAGCGGTACCAGTCAAGGTTAGCACGGTAAAGCTCCGGATCCCGGTTGTAATCATCGATCGCCTTGCGGTAGGTCCGCGCCACCGTCGCCACATACAGGGCCGTCTTCATCCGCCCCTCGATCTTAAAGCTGTCGATCCCCGCTTCCATCATCTCCGGGATGTATTCAATCATGCACAGATCCTTGGAGTTGAAAATATAAGTTCCCCGTTCATTCTCAAACACCGGCATGTACTCGTTCGGACGCTTCTCCTCCACCAGGGAATATTTCCACCGGCACGGATGGGTACATGCGCCCTGGTTGGCATCTCTGCCCACCATAAAATTGCTGAGCAGGCAGCGCCCCGAATAGGAGATGCACATCGCCCCATGGATGAAGCTCTCGATCTCCATCTCATCCGGAATGTGGTCCCGGATCTCCCGTATTTCGGAAAGGGACAATTCCCGCGCCGTCACCACCCGCTTTGCCCCCAGCTGATGCCAGAACAGGTATGTCCCGTAGTTGGTATTGTTTGCCTGGGTGCTGATGTGGATTTCCATGTCGGGAATCACACGCCTTGCAATCGCAAATACGCCGGGGTCTGAGATGATCAGCGCATCCGGCCGGATCTCCTTCAGTTCTTCAAAATATGCCTCTACTCCGGGCAGATCATCATTGTGGGCCAGGATATTGGCCGTGATATAGACTTTGACGCCGCGTTCATGTGCAAACGCTATGCCTTCCTTAATCTCTTCGTTCGTAAAATTCTTCGCCTTTGCCCGCAGCCCGAACGCTTCTCCGCCCAGATACACGGCATCAGCGCCATAGATCACGGCGGTTTTCAGCACGTCAAGGCTGCCCGCCGGAATCAGCAACTCTGTCTTTCTCATCAATCGTTCCTCATCTCCGTACACTGAGCGTCACGCCATCCCCGATCGGGATGATGCTGGTCTCCAGTTCCTCCATATGTTTCAGCGTATACAGGTATTCCCGCATACGGCTGTGTATCGTCCGGTCCCGCCGCTCCACCGCAAACCGGGACTCCACGATATTGCCGTCCTGGAGCACGTTGTCCGAGAACAGCACGCCGCCCGGCGCCAGCAGATCCATGATCCGCGGCAGCCAGTGGATATACTGTCCCTTCGCCGCATCCATGAAGATAAAATCATAGGTCTCGGCAAGCCCGTCTAAGATTTCGCCGGCATCCCCCTCGATCAGGGTGATCCGCTGTTCCATCCCTGCCTCTTTAAAATGGGCTCTGGCAAGCAAAATCCTCGGCTCGTATTTTTCAATCGTCGTGATATGCGCCCCTTTTGGCATCACCTGCGCCATCAAAAGGGCGGAATATCCCACTGCAGTCCCCACCTCCAGGATCTTCATCGGCTTCACAGACGCAATCATCGTTTTTAAAAATGCCGCTGTCTCCTTTCGGATGATCGGCACAAAAGCCTCCCTGGCTTCGCGGGCAATCCGGTCACAAAGCTGACCATGCCCACGATCCAGGGAGTTGATATAATCGGTAATCCTGTTCTGTTCCATCACTCTGCGGCATCCTCCAAACCGGTATCGATATCTTCCCCGTCATCCTGGCCTGACTCCCCGGCATTCCTGCCATAGGCATCCAGCAGCACATCCAGAGCCTCGTCGTCTGTCAGATTGCGCTCACCTGCTGCAGGCCCGTCTGCCGAGGCGCCGTCCGGCGCCTCGGCAGACTCTTTCTCGGGCTCCACGTTCAGTTCCTGAAGGATCTCTTTGGTAGTCATGGATGTATTCAGCTCATATGTCCCCGGATGAATCTCATAATCATAGAACATCTTCTGGATCTGGAAAGCAGGCACATTGTCGATCAGCCCAGCTTTTTTCAACACCTCGCAGGCCTCCGCCGTCGTATATCCCTTTGGAATCGTCACTACCTTTGATGTACCGGGCGGTTCCTCCATAGCCGTGGCGTAAAAAACATCATGGCCAAATGCATACCCCCTGGTAATCCCCTCAAATAAGAGCAGGATCACCACGGCGTACAAGATCAGCTTTCCTGAGATTCCAATGATCGTCCCTGTTATTTTGTTGATTTCTTTCGTTATCCGGCTCATCGCAAGTCATCTCCTGAATCTGGTATACCGAATCACTCCACTTCCATGATAATCGGCAGGATCATCGGGTTTCGCTTCATCCGTTTCCAGAGGAAATCACTCAGGCTGTCACGGATGATGTTCTTAATCTTACCCCAGTCGGTCACATGGCGCTGCAGGCAGTCCTCCACGGCATCGTCCACGATCCGTTTTGCCTCGTCAAGCAGGTCTTCCGACTCCCGCACATATACAAAGCCGCGGGATACGATATCCGGTCCTGCAAGCAGTTGGTTGCTGTATTTTTCCAGCGTCAGCACGACGATGATGATGCCGTTCTGCGCCAGGTTCTGACGGTCCCTGAGGACGATATTGCCAACGTCGCCGACGCCAAGCCCGTCTACGAGGATGCCGCCATGCTGTACATGGTCCACAACCTTGCAGGAATCCTCACAGATCTCCACCACATCGCCGGAGGACATGATCAGCGTATTCTCTTTCGGAATTCCCATCGATATCGCCAGTCCCCGGTTTGCCACCAGATGGCGGTACTCTCCGTGCACCGGCAGCGCATAGCGCGGATGCAGCAGGGAATAGATCAGCTTCAGTTCTTCCTGGCAGGCATGTCCCGATACATGGGTATCCTGGAAGATCACCTCTGCCCCCTTCATCGACAGCTCGTTGATCACCTTGGACACCGCTTTTTCATTGCCCGGGATCGGTGTGGAGCTGAAGATCACCACATCGTTCGGTTTGATCGATACCTTCCGGTGCAGGTTGGACGCCATACGGGACAGCGCCGCCATGGATTCGCCCTGGCTTCCGGTGGTGATCAGAACGGTCTGCTCGTCCGTATAATTCTTCAGATGCTCAATGTCGATCAGTGTGCCGTCCGGAATATTGATATAGCCCAGTTCGCTTGCGGTCCCGATGACATTGACCATGCTGCGCCCTTCCACTACGACTTTCCTGCCGTATTTATAAGCGGAATTGATGATCTGCTGTACACGGTCTACGTTGGAGGCAAAGGTCGCCACGATGATCCGGTTGCTCTTATGCTCTGCAAAGATCGCGTCAAACGTCTTTCCGACGGTTCGCTCAGAAGCCGTAAAGCCGGGGCGGATCGCGTTGGTACTGTCGCTTAAGAGAGCCAGAACGCCTTTTTTGCCCAGCTCTGCAAATCTCTGCAGATCTACGGAATCGCCAAATACCGGTGTATAGTCGATCTTAAAGTCGCCGGTGTGGACGATGATGCCCGCCGGGGTAAAGATGGCAAGGGCCGCCGCGTCGGCGATACTGTGGTTCGTCTTGATGAACTCGATCCGGAACACGCCCAGATTGATGGACTGGCCATGCTTGATCACCTTTCTCTTGGTGCTCTTCATGAGGTTGTGCTCTTTCAGCTTGTTCTCGATCAGCCCGATAGTCAGCTTGGTGCCATATACCGGGACATTGATCTTCTGGAGAATGTAAGGAAGGGCGCCGATATGATCCTCATGCCCATGGGTGATGACAAAGCCCTTCACCTTGTCGATATTGCGCTCCAGATAGGTCACATCCGGGATGACCAGGTCGATCCCCAGCATGTCGTCCGTCGGGAAAGCAAGACCGCAGTCCACCACAATGATGCTGTCCTCATATTCAAACGCCGTTATGTTCATTCCAATCTGTTCCAGACCGCCAAGCGGTATGATCTTTACTTTTGTCCCTGATTTATCCTGTTTTGATTTCAAATTGATACCTCCAAATTTCATTTTTTATTTCTATGTTCTGTTCCATATTTTCATAATCGTGCCAAAATCCGGTCTTATTTCTGATCCGGCTTCCCGGCTGTGTCTGTGCAGGCAGTCTCTTCCCCCTCCGGCAGCAACTCTGCACATTTTTTACAGTAACCGTACAGCTTCACCTCATGGTCTGTCACGGTAAACCCTTCCGTCATATACAATGCCTGCTCCAGTGTGTCGAGAAGGTCGTCCTCAAAAGACAGCACGGCTCCGCATTTCTGGCAGATGGCATGGTGATGGCGGTGATGGCGGTCGTCGCCTGTCTCTTCCAGCTCATATCGTGCAAACCCGTCGTCCAGGGTAACCTTGTCGATCACATGCAGATCCACCAGAACCTGGACGGTACGGTAAATCGTAGCCAGCCCAATCTCCGGGTACTGTTTTCTCACTAATTCATAGATTTCTTCTGCTGCCAGATGCTCTCCCGGGTGCTCTGCCATCGTCTCCAGCACCATCAGCCGCTGGTTTGTGACTTTCAGCCCTTTTTCCCTGAGCATCTCTTTAAAACGTTTCTGATCCATATATTTCCCCAAACTTCCGGTATCTGTTCCGTATCTTCCCCTGTTACGGCCCTACTTCTGAATCTCTACCTCCATATCCTCCAGCAATTCGGTGAAGATGCGGTAGAGATAATCCATCTCATCATCATTTTCCACAAACTCATAGACAGCCTCGCTGTCCTCCGGCTTAGATACGTCCTTTAAGATATAGCATTCGCCCTCTTCGTCATCCTCCTCGGAATCCGTCACCAGCAAATAATTCATCCCGTTGATCCGGGTCTCTTCCAACACATAAAAATCCACCAGTTCCCCGGCATCTGTCTCTAATGTAATCTTCTCTTCCTGCGCCACGTTTTTTCTCCTGTTCCTTCAAGATAAAGAATTCAGATAGGACTGCAGGATCAATGTCGCTGCAATCTTATCAATCACTTTTTTGCGGTCTTCCCTGCGGACGCCGCTCTCCATCAGTATCTCATTTGCCTCAATAGTTGTCAGACGCTCATCCCATAACACGACAGGAAGTCCGGTCCTGCGCACCAGCATGTCCCGAAATTCCTCTGTCTTCACCGCACGTTCTCCGATTGAATCATCCATATTCTTAGGATAACCCAAAACAATGGTTTCAATCTGGTATTCTGCAATCAATGCTTCGATCCTTGCCAGGGTTTTGCGGAGTTTATTCTCTTCTTTGCGCGTCACGGTCTCGATTCCCTGCGCCGTAATGCCCAGTGGATCGCAGACTGCCACGCCCACGGTCTTCGAGCCATAGTCCAGCCCCATAATCCTCATGCGTTCGTCTCCATTTCCATGTCCTGATTGTAAAAAAACTTCGTCAGACCGGCGAATCTGTACACGCAAAAACCAGCTGGTTCCATCCCTGCCAACTGAACTTTCCGCCAATATACACAGACTGCCAGCCTTTTGGACGCATAAGACTGACAGCCCTCCTTTGTTACCATATCATACATATCATATCTTTGTGATCATTTCAGCTTCGCATCAATATAAACGGTCATCAGCTCTTCCAGAATCTCATCCCGCTCTACTTTCATGATCAGGCTTCTGGCGCTCTTATGGCTGGTAATATAGGTCGGGTCTCCTGACATGATATATCCTACAATCTGGTTGATCGGATTGTAGCCCTTCTCAGTCAGGGCAACATAAACCTGCTCCAATACCTGGCTTACATCCATCTTATTCTCCTGTACCGCATTAAAAAACTGTGTGTTATGAATTTCGCCCATGTTCGTCACGTCCTTTAACTATTCTTCTCTATTCTATACCACTCTGTCCAATTCCGCAAGAGGAATTTTTGCCTATTCTTCGAGTGTGAGGATTTCTTCTGTGAGATTTTTGCCAATTCGTCCCACTGCCACCTGATTTTTCCGGTTCTCCGAGTATGGAACCACCACTTTTACATACCCGTCTTTCGAAGTTAGCACTAGAATCTTTGGTAGCAAAAATAGCATCCCACC
>JAPJQL010000043.1 GCA_030825115.1 Lachnospiraceae bacterium | reverse complement strand
ATAATCCCCATGATTTTCATCAAGTATTGTTACTCTTAGATTTCTAACATCTCCCCATCCATCATTTAATATTTCCAGATATAACCCACTTTCATCCTCCCTTGAAGAAATAAAACGCAATATTGGGCTATAATTAATTTCTACATCTTTAACATCTAATGTTATTTTGTCAATAACTATCTGTTCGTCATAATGATTTGTCATCATTAATCGTACCGCACAAGTTCCAAAAGCATATTCAGTTTTATTTAGGTATATATTATTATCAAAAAGTGGATAAACATTATCAAACCTTTTATCTTCTCTGGCAATATAGGATATATCCACGCCATCTTGGAGTAAAAGTTCTGGATTTTTATTTTTTTTAATCCAGTCAAAAATTTGCAAAAAAGCCAAAGCACCAGCTATTAGGGCACATATGAATAATGCAATTGCTTTTATTGATTCTCTGTCATACTTACAACTTTTTCTCTTTTTCATAAAAATTATATTTCTCCCTTTTTTTTCATCCTACCACAAATTCCGACAAAAGAAAAGCGCCCATCTCACGACAGGCACTCATCTGGAGAGTATTCTCACTGTACAACTGGTATAATCTTATCTGGCGAAATTGCGAAGGCAGGATTCGAACCTGCGACCTCCAGGGTATGAACCTGGCGAGCTTCCAGACTGCTCTACCTCGCGCCATCACCAGGTGTCCCGCACCTTACGGTCAGGATATCTTTATCCGCTACCTGGTATCACGGACTCAGGGCACTCAAAATCGCTTATTTAGCAATCGGCCCGCAGGCGCAGCATCCGGAATCGAACCGGAACCCAGGGCGCGACCCTGTCCATCCGCCATTGATGGTATGCTCCGCATGCCGTGCCCCCTGCGGCATTGTCCTACTATGCGGACCTGACTTATGAGGGATGGCTCCGGCGATTCAGCGACCGGGCTGTGACACCCGGCTACCGTGGGGTATATGTTCAACTTGGGAGGATATGAAACTGGTATCCCAACCAATTTCATGCTACCATAATATCACGGAACCCCGCTCAATTTGTCCCCAATTTTCAAAAGATGGAGGTTTTTGAAAAATAATCTTCTATACCCGTAGAAATCCGTCTTCCCTACTGGTATCCGCCCCTGCTCCTCATCGTACTCTATCCACTCATACGGAAGATCGCTTGTCACGCTCTTAAGTATATATTTCCAGATTTCCGGATTTGCTGCCGCCGCTGCCTCCTCGATCATCCGGCAGTCCTTTTCATTCTCTGCATTTTCAAGTGCGGCACGTTCCGTCGGGCTCCCGGTAACATTCCCTCTGGGCATCCCATCCTTTACCACCGCATTTAACCCATAACGTATCTTGCTCTTCTTTTCATCGTACTGAAGGCAGAAGTTCTTCAGTTCCCGGTACCGGAAAGTTGATATTCCGTAATCATCCCAGGAATAGTCCCTGATCCTTTTATTTCCCATCGGTATCCCCTCCTTATAACATCAGCTTGATGCCCTTCTCCAACATCTGTATCCCAACCTGCTTGATCACCTCCGGCTCATATCTGCCCGGTGTCTCCTCAAACTCCCTGACCACATAAAGCAGGTCTGATATCCCATATCCTCGGACCGTTTCCAGCTTCTCCTCCTGGGTCAGCTCAGATCCTTTTGACACCCTATATGCCCTCACATTATCGCCCCCGTTCCCCCAACTCCGCTCCTCCAGTTCCGTCAGCAGGGGGAGGAGGACCTGTCTGCACATCCTGCAGTCATATTTGGCCATGATGGCCTTAACATCCTGCACCACCTCGTCCCACTTAGGGGATTCCCGCGGCAGCGCCTCATCCTTCCACTTATTCCAGAAGCAGTTATAGCTTTCCCAGAAAATCCCTTTCACCTTGTTATTATCCATGTCCCTACCTCCTAATCAAATGGCAGCTCCTCACCTAAGGGGATGCTCTCAAACTCATCCTCTATATACTTCCCAATGTCCTCCTGCCATCCATAAGCCTTAAACTCGCCCGGGCTGTTACGCAGGCGCTTTGTGCTTGCCTCGAAGAACAATGGGATAAACTCATCCTGTACGCCCCCATCCCTGTCCTTGCATATCTCAATCACATTGCTGGCCAGGTATATCGGCTCGTTCTCTTTCCACTTGAACATCTCTTTTGACAGCCTCTTGAAATCGCTGTTTACCCGGTGCAGGATGAACGCATTGTCAACCCGGTTCACAATATCGTTGCTTCCTGATACATCGTCCAGACGGAGGAACCCGACTGATTTCCTGGGATGCGCCACAAACAGGATATGGATGTTTGCGCTCTTTGCAAAATCCTCCAGGCATTCAACGAAATGGCTCTGCTGCTGGTATTTGTCCGCCCCCATCTCCATCAGGTTCAGTGCCATCATGTTATCTAAAATCACAAGGTCAACCTTATGGTCAATGACGCACTTCTTTATCTGCCCCAGGATCGACCTGAAATTATTCCCGTAATAGTTATTGTATACATAGACCTTCCCATCCAGCCATTTGGATATGATTTCGTCATACGGTGCCGGGACGACATGATAGTTCTCATATTGGGTCTCCCTCACATGGGATTTCCCTGCGGCCTGCAGCAGGAGCCATTTCAGCAGGTTCTTCGGCTTCAGCTCCCCACTGAACAGGGCTGTCCGGTATCCCTGCTGCGCCGACTCCACCGTAAGCTGGGATATGATGCTACTCTTCCCTGCTGCCCTCAACCCGCTCAGGCAGGTTACGAACCCTTTCTTCAGCCCCCTCATTTTCTGGTCAATCACATCTATCCCCGTCTTGATGAACTCCTCCGGCGGCTCCTCCAGAAGACGGATCTGCTCCGTAGTGAAAAAGACCGGCTGTCCGTCAATGACCCTGACCTCCTCTTTTTTCTCGACCACATAGTTCGGGTTCTGGTAATTCGGCCGGCGCTCCTCCCTCACATACTGCCGGTCGTAGGCATCCGGCTCGAACATCTGCCTGACGTCCTGCCACGTCCTCCCCTGGCAGGAGTTATGGAAACAATGGAAACCGATTGCCCCATTCGGCATCTTAAAGATACAGGCATCTTTCCCAGTATGCCCCTCATCGAAAGGGCAATGCTCCAGGATATATTTCATGCCTCCTCCATAGCTGGCTTTCGTGTACCGGATCCCATGGCCGTCCAGCCACTCATCGAGGTCAAACCCTGCCGGGTTATATCGGTTGTAGCCATGCGGCTTCTCCGGGAGAGGGAGATAGCTGGCCAATTTCTGTAGCAATGCCTTGTCATTCTGCTTCGGGGAATCCGGTGCCTGGACAATATAGCTCATACGATGGGGGCGCTCAGGCGTATCGGCTCCTTTCTGCGCCATCGTTCCGTACAGCTTGCACACCCTCGCGGGGTTAAAGTTCGCGGTATCCACAGTGACCCGGTCATCCGAGAAGAATAATGACAGGACGGCAAGGCAGTCCTTCACCAGCTGCCTGTTCTCTTCATTCACCACCAGCCCTATGCTGTACAGGAAATGGATCCCATTCCCGCTGAACCCCACGATTGGCTCCTCAAAACCGTTCTGCTTCATGAATGCATATACTTCATTGCCTTTTTTCTTTGCCAGCGCAATCTGCTCCTCGCTGGAAGAAGTCCCTGCCGATCGTATCGGGTCAATATCCACGAGCAGCCAGGTATACCCTTCTATGTCCGTGTCTGTCGTCGTCGGCGACACATTGTTCATGAAACGGTTGCGCTGCTGCCTGGAAAAGCATTCGTCCTTGATCCCGTTCAGTGTTATATAGACATTGCAGCCATCAGCCATATGTATCCCCCGCATTGCATTAATGCAAGCCTCAGCATCACGGAAATACCCGCTAACATTTTTCTTACTCGATGCAATCACCCGCACTTCAAAAAGGTCATTCTGCGGCTTCATGATGGAAATGGCTTTCCTGATTTCATTCTCGTCAAACCTCACTGCATGTTCCTCCCAAATTTCTTCTCTGGCTGATTCTTCTCCCCGCCGGTTTCATATCCATGTTTCGCCTGGCTCTGTGTATAAAGCGTCTCAAACTTCTCACGGAACTTCCTTGCGCTCCGTATATTTGTCTTCCAGAAGCTGTCATGTATGGCAAACTGGAGTGCCTGCCTTATCTCCTCCTCACGCAGCCCATCCAGCCGTTTCATCTTCTCGATCTCCGCTGCCCATCTTGCCTTCTTCTCCGGCGTATCCGGCACTTTGGATTTCTGGTATGTGTCAAGGCAGGATCCGATCAATTTCTCTACGCACTGCATTTCAAAACTGTCAGGGTCCGAGAAACAAGAAGAAAGAGGGGGCGTTGACCCGCCAGGGGCAACGATATCTTTTTCTTCTTTCTCTAACTCTAACTCTAACTCTTTCTCTAACTCTTTCTCTTGTCGGACAACGTCCACCTTGGAGGGGACAATGTCCCCTGCTTGTCCTATCTTAGCCCTATAATTCCTCTTTTTTTCCGCCCATTTTGTCTCGCATCCAGTCATATTCTCAACCTCAACCATGAAGATTGTCTTATCATCCATGACCTCAATCATCTGCAGGTTTGTAAATACGCCGATTGCAGCCCTCACGATATCGATATTCGTATTTGTGATTGTTGACAGCATGTTCTCATCATATGGGATCGCGTCAGAAAAACGCAGCATCCCATTGTGCGACACGCTTTCTACCAGCAGCTTTAAATAAAACAGGATGTAGTCTTTTCCATTCGGCATCGCCTCTATGATCCTGATATCGTGCCGTTTGAAGAAATTCTTATCCAGCTTCAGCCAGTAATATTTTTTCTCTTGCTCCGCCATTCTTGCCGTGCCTCCATATCCGTCGGTCTCATCCCTATCTTCCCCTCCGCCACCAGCATGGCAGCGGAGGCAGAAATCCAATGGCATCCTGTTCGTGACACATTAAGCCCTGGACAAATACTATGTAATGCCGGACAAGCCGGACGCATTACTGAAGCCTTATTTCCTGTCCGGTTTGCTTTTCCGCATCCGTTTCAGCTGGTATTCCGGGACATCGACGTAGTCCCCGTTGTCTAACAGGACGCCGACGATGCCTTCATAGCTTCCGACCACGGTCCCACACAGGTTTTCCTTCCACTGCCCGTCCTTCCATAAACGGACACGTATGCCGGGTGGGTCTGCCCCGCCTGGACGCTTCTTAACCATCTTTATTTCCATATTTTCTCCTTTTTCCCATTCTGCACTTCCTTAGGCCGTGGGGCTTCCTGTAAAAACAGGCCGCCCATTTAAAATTGTAAACCAGCACCATGCCGGCTGCCTGCAGGATGCCCCTGCAAGCCCTGTATTCAGCAATATAGCCATGTTTAAGCATCCGGCGCAGGATATTCCCGCTTGTGAACAGCAGGAGCGCTTTCTGCGGCTTTCCTGGCAGGGTGCTTATCACTATATAAATCCTATGCCCCATACCGCGCCTTCCCTTATCGTTGGAAAAGGGAAGCCCTGGCACCTTCCGTCTGCCCATGCCTCATCCTTTTCCTTTCATGAACACGGTAGGCAGCCAATGGTCAGTCTTATAATCCACTTTCTGTTTCACAACCGGGAAACACATAGATGCCCCATCAATCAGGTATGTCAGTGCGCTAGTTGGCTCCCGGTGGACCAGCCCCTCGTGGATCAGTTCCCCCATCATATCGAACGTGTCCTTATTCCATCCGGACCAGAACACCACATGCTCATTCTGGTCGGAGCATGCCATCAGATCCCCTCTATAGTCGTATCCCTTCTGTTCAAACAGCCACTGCAGCTCTGCATAGCTTACGGCATCATTCCTGTTTATGTATTCCAGGGCCGTTGCCTTCATTTCTTCCCTTTCCATCTTTCCCTCCTGTCTTTTGCGCCGGAGCAATTATTTCACTTGCCTTCCCTGACGCTCCGTATTCTCCTTACGCCTCTGGTCCTCTGCCATCTCTATAGCCGCCCGCTCTGTTGAGCTTGTCCATGTCCGGCTGAAACTTTCCATCCCGGCACTCCTCCAGAGGTATCCATACGGGTCATGTTCCTCCGGCAGGAAAGGACGGAGGCGGCTGCTGTTCGGATGCTTACGCAACTCCCGTAGTGCCTTTGATTCCTGCTTCCGTACCTCCCCTATATCGGTCCCCCATTGTTCCCCGATCTCACGGAATGTCTGCCTGCCCTGGAACCGGCGCCGGATTACCTCCGGCTGCTTCCCTTCCAGGCTGTCTACGCATTCCCATAAAGTGGAGCGCAGCTGCTCATGGTCAAGCCGTTCCAATATATCGCCTTCCATATCCTCGCCAGACGGCACCAAATCGCCTAACGTCGCCCCATCCCCGCCATCAATGCCGGTCACGGGGCTGTCAAGTCTCCCTACCTGCAACATGCGGGTATTCCTCCCCACTTCCTTAACCTGTTCCAGGGACATGTTAAGATAAACCGCAGTTTCCCTATCTGTAGGATCCCTGCCGTAATACATTTGGAATGCGTTACAGAATCTCTTATACTTCCTGACTTTCTCGTCCTGCCCAGCCGGAATCCTTAAGGTGCTGCCGTACTGCTGGATATAACGCCGCATCCGCTGCTGAATATGATATTTTGCATACGTAAGGAACTTCGTGCCCTGCTTCGGATCGTAGCCATCGATCGCCGGATAAAGCGCCAGATACCCCTCCTGTTCCAGATCCTCTGTTTCTCCAATATCCCGATACGTTAAAGCTATGGCGTGGATGAACAAACGTACCTGCTGGTACAGCGTTTCCATGTTTTCCTTTTTATTCACGCCTTCTTTAATCAGAGAAACAAGCTGTTCATTGGTCATGGCATTTCTTTCTCCTCTCTGCCACGATACGATCCAGCAGATCAAACGCAGTAAAGACAATCTCCTTAGGGATCTGCTGCTTCAGCTTCTGCCGCACAGCATCTGTCGTATCTAAATACGTAGTCACAAGAAGTTCATAGAAATCTGCATCCTTATGATCCCGGTTCAGCACAACCACATCTGCGTTAGGATGATAAAAGAACGTCAGCTGACTGATACTGTCATTTGGTGTATCTGCCAGGAACTGTTCCTTGATCCAGTCCGGAATGTCATCAGTGGCTATTGATACTACATTAAGATCCGCATCAACCATCTTCAATTCCCCCTGTGAAGGAGGAAGACTTTCTTTTAATGCCTGTTGCATAATCATCCGACCTCTCTCCTTTCAATCCCACGTGGCCTCATCTTCTCATGTTGAATGAATGAGACAGCCTGTGCCACCCGCTCTCTGCTGCCCAGATACATCCCATATGTACCCCTGTCATCAAGAAACGCCAGCTCCATGTTAACTACCCATGGTCGTCCATATCTCATGAAGAAGTCCGCTTCCCTGCTGCCGTCCTTCTGCTCTGATTGGATGGCAGGAAGGAAATCTATCACTTCCTTCACCATACGCTGGTGGCGCGCCCTGCGTCTGTCTATCCGGATTAACTTAGGACAGCTTATCACTCCATATGGAATGCCCGAATACCGGGCAATCTTATGTAGTTCTTCTTCAGTAAGATATTCGATTCCCTCAATCGCGGCCTCAAGAAGTTCTGTCGTGACATCTGCAAAACCTGCAAATGTGCCAATGTCATAAGGATGGTACTTTATGACTTCTGCTAAATTTGGATATTTCATTGCAAAATTCTCCTGTCTGGTGGTATAATCACCTTGTAAATAATTTTTGAGTTACCTTGATTCCCCGGCTGTTCCCGCAGCTGGGGTTTCGTCATGTGATGCAGCCTCAAAATGCAGCGCACCGGTTTCATATATTGTTTTTCCATCTTGCATACCATACGCAAGCCCCCTTCCATCGCTACTTATCCACGCACTTACCGACTCTGCCCCGTTTTCCTTCCGCCATTTCGCCAGAAGGCGCAGGATTGTCCGCAATTCTTTCTCTGCCCCAATTTTCCCCATCTCTTTACCACCTCCCAAATAAATACAAAAGTGCTATTTCCGTTGCCATCCAACAAGCGAAACATACTACCGTTGCTGCCTTCCAAAACCTTATATCATTCATCCTCCGGTTCCTCCTTACCGTATCTCTTCATCAGTTTTTTGTGGAACTGGTCGTTTGGACCGCCGTCATTGCAAAAAATGTATAAGTCACTAAGGACACTCATCCATTCCATGAGGAGAAACTCCAGATCCATGTTCTGATAATCCCACAGGATGCATGCCACGTCCTGCGCATCCCCGATGGGCTTATCTGCCGGAAGGGTTTTAATTTTACCCATGGTGTAGAAATAATCCTTTTCCTCCCACTTGGCGCCATCATACCGTTTTTCAACTGGGTACATACGGAGCAGCTCCTGTGGGGTTAGTCGCCCTATTGCCTCCATTACACGTCTTAGTATTTGATACCTGTGCTCTATCTCCCTTGATGGCTTGACTCGGTTATATTGTTTTTCTGAGCTATATTCTTTCCCATGCGTCTTAACCGCCAGATAGACGTACTTCACCAGGCAGTCGCCCCGCAGTTTCCTAATGGCAGAATCGCCACCATGCGCATCCAGAAACCGCCTCATCGCCTTGGAATACTTTCCGCTCCCTTCGGGGTAGTAGTCATTCCCGTTTTTCTCCCAAGCTGTCCATGCTTCCTGGACAAATGGTATTAATATACGGTACGGCACCTCGACCATACGGAGTGTCTGGTATACGAAACTAACCCTTCTTGCCATTTTGCAAACCCTTGCTGGCAGTTTTCTGCATTCCAGCTCTGCTTTGAACAGATCTAGGATATCCTCCGTCTCATCCAGCTTCACCTTGTATCCAATCGCATCCACCAGCCCCTCTTTCAGTTCTTCCTTGCCCATCCTTCTCAGGGAATAAAGTATGTTGTTCGTAGATGTTACCCAATCGTTATAGGCTCGGAAGGACTCATATAAAAGGTTCAATTCATCTGCATGGACGTATGATTCCAATATCTCCCTGCAGACCTTCATTCCATATAGGTCCAGTGATAGGTTCCATGGGTTTGAACATTCAGAAAATACATGTATCCCGTCTACCAGCCTGGCGGTCTCTATCCTGTTACAGCATGCCTTTGCATACAGCCCCGTTCCGGCATTCTCTAATGCCCTCTGCACGTTAAAGTATGCGATTGGCACATCCTGCCCCTTCTTAATATGTTCCATCAGTAATTCCTTGCTCTCTGCATTCATTCGCCAGTTCTCTCCCCTTCTTCCGGCTTTTCCGCCGGATACCTCATGATGAACTGCTCCAAATCGCTGCCACGTATCTTCTTCTGCCCCAACAGCAGACATGGCAGCTTCTTGGTGTTGATCAGCTCATATACCTTGCTGGGATTAACCTTTAAGACTTTTGCAGCTTCTTTCACTGTATAAATTGGCTTATACGGTTCTACCATGTACTTATCTCCTCCTTAGGCCACTCCATATTTAATTGCCATGTCCTTGATAACTGATATATATATCCCTCAATCAATTTAGGGTCATCTGCAATCACATCAAGTATGTTTAGCCTGTCCAGTTTCGACTTGCAGGTATTATTGAGCGCCAAAGTTTTTCTCTTATTCGTTAGTCGGATATTTAGTGCTACATGCATCCGCTCTTCAAGAATACGGTAGGATTCATCCCGGATCAGTTTTATATGCTCATATCCTCCAGCCTTTACCGCAATTTTATTTATGATATTTGCTGTATCTTTTCTCCAGGCGTTTGGACGAAGGGAAACAACCTCCTTAATAGCATCAATCCTATCATCTAGCTGCTCTAATTTTTCAGCCTGCCGCTTTTGCTCTTCTTTCTGCCGCTTCTGCTCAATCTCCTGTTTTGAAATGTTCCTGACAAGCAGATTCATGAGCTGTGTGTCAGGATCCAAATCGTACATGTTGATTTTTTCATCCCGAAGTTCGAAATACTCATCAATCAGCTTGTCATGCACTTCCCACGCAAGGTCTGTGTCCATTATCTTAATCAGCTTCGCGTAGCCGCGCTCTGATAGTATGTAGATATGCTCGGCCTGGGTAATAGCTGACTTGGTATATCCCAGATCAACAAGGAACTCCAAGGTGCTTGTGAGGTAAGCACCTTTGTTTTCCGACATCTGCGCCTCATGCATACATTCCTTCACGTCTATGTAATCTGTACCTTTCGTAAATCTCTTAATATTATCAGTAATTCTTGCTCTGACATTACGAACCTCCATTCCATGAATTTCAGCAATGGTCTTATCTGAAACACACTTCTTTCCTTCGCCAAATCCCCCGAGCACTACCGGGATGTCCAATCCCATAAAATTCTGTCTCCCTGTTACTTTAATCTCGTTCATACATTCTCCCTTTCTTTCTCCTTGCCAATTTGCCGTCCCAGAAATCTTATTTCTAGCCATAGATTACAACTAAATCTCCAAATGAGTCCTCATCCGTCAACTCTTTGGTAATCTCCCGCACCTCCTTTCTTATAATGAATTTACGGTTTTATCGTAATCTAACGGTAAAAAAATAAGCTGATCATAAGGTACTCCATATACTGATTCTATTCTGCGCAATACTGGAACATCGGGGTAACTTCTCCCTCGTTCATAGTTTCCGAGGGTATCAACACTCACACCTATGCGTTTTGCAGCTTCTTCTTGAGTGAGCCTTTTCATTTCCCTCGCAGTTTTAAGTGTAAATCTAGATTTCAATTCCTGCAAATTATATCACCTCTTTTCTTTTCTGTTGCAAATATACTACGATTTAATCGTAATGTCAACGGTTTTTTCGTAATATTTTAAGTTTATCTTGATTTTTTTACGAAATAATCATATAATCGTATTATAAAGGAGGCGAGTACATGGGAGATTTAGGAAACAAAGAAATTATGGCACAAAATATCCAACATTACATGGATAAATACGAAAAAACTCGTCAAGATATGTGTGAGGCTCTTGGAGTAAAGTACACTACCTTTACCGATTGGGTTAAAGGGAACTCCTATCCACGCATTGATAAAATAGAATTAATGGCAAATTACTTTGGAATTTCAAAAGCTGACTTAGTCGAAGACCATAGCAAAAAACTTGAGGATGACCACTATTACCTCAATGATGAAACTCGTCAAATTGCCCAAGAGGTTTTTGAAAATCCAGAACTACGTTCACTGTTTAAAGTGGCTCGCGATATCCCGCCGGAAAGATTAAAGGCGCATATTGATTTCATGAAAAATCTTAAAGCGCAGGAACGCAATAACGATGATGAAGGATGCTAATTCACATGAACAACCCACTATTAACAGAAGCAATCGGTGTCTATTTCATGGACATGGATACAGCCGTTGATGAACAGGTTATCTTTAACGAAGACGGCAGCTATTCCATATTCATAAATTCCAGACTAAACTGGGAACGGCAGATGATAGCCTATCAGCATGCTTTGGTGCATATAATGAATGGCGATTTTGATAGACAAAGTGCAGATAAAATAGAAACAGCCATGTAATGCATGGCTTGCCAGCATAGCAAAAACCGCCCGGTATTGACGTACCGAACGGCTTTCACATAGATTTTCTCTTGCCGGACTCCTCCAGCATGATATAATCTGACTCACACCCAAATTATATCATCCACCGAGCGTCCTGACAAGAGGGCGTTCTTTTTATACCCTAAAACCAACAAGTTGCGATATCGCAATAGAGAGAAAGGAAGGACGAATATGGGACAACTCAGAACAAGAAAACGCGGTTCCACATGGCAGTACAGCTTTGAGGCTGCCAAGGTAAACGGAAAACGCAAATCAATATCAAAGGGCGGATTCCGTACAAAAGCAGATGCCCTTGCTGCCGGAACCAAGGCCATGAACGAATATAACGAATCCGGTCAGACATTCACGCCGTCAGAAATCAGCGTAGCGGATTATCTGGACTATTGGTTCGACAACTATTGCAAAATGAATTTGAAGTATAATACACAGCTCGGCTATATACAAATTATTGAAAACCATCTCAAGCCACAGTTTGGTCAGTATAAGCTGAAAGCACTGGCAACAGCATCGATACAGGAGTATGTTAATAGTCTCAAAACAAGAGGACTTGCTAAGACATCCGTGGTCGGAATCCTATCTGTTCTTTCAGCTGCTTACGAATATGCAATAGAACCGCTTGGTTATATCCGCGAAAACCCATGCTCCCGCGTGCGGATGCCGGCTTTTGAGCGCCAGACGAAGGAGCGCTACATCATAGCCCCTGATGAGTTTAAGCGGGTTCTTGACCGATTCCCAGAGGGGAACATCTTCCATATACCACTCATGATTGGATATTACACCGGGCTTCGGATCAGTGAGGCTTTTGCGCTTACATGGGAGGACATTGACTTTGAAAATCGGACCATCATTGTGAATAAAACTGTCCTAAAACGAAACTATGGAGTAGATGTCCGAAAAGTCTTGGAACAGAAAGGAAAGAAAGAAGAAAAATCCGCCTGGTATTTCGGTACCACGAAAACGAAAAGCTCCGAACGCACCATCAAATTCGGAGACACATTATATCATGCCCTAAAACACGCAAAAACAGCACAGAAAAAGAACCGCCTCCTATACGGCGAATACTATACTGAGCACTACCTGAAACCAGAAAAAGACGAAAAAGGCAACACAATTTACGGATCATCCCTATTGAAAGAAGCATCCCATGCACCCTCAAGCGCGTGGAAATGGTTTGCGTCCGCGAGAACGGGGAATACGTCAGCACGGATTCCTTCAAGTACTGTAGCCGGGTCATCCATAATGAGCTTAAGCTGGCGTTTGACTACCATTCCCTGCGCCATACCCACGCCACGCTGCTGATAGAGAACGGGGCCGATATAAAGGACGTGCAGGCACGGCTTGGACATTCCAATATCAGCACCACCCTACAGATCTATACCCACGCCACCGAAACCATGGCATCCAGGAGCGTGGATATATTTGAAAAGGCAGCTTCCATTTGACAACCTCTCAAAATTTGGTTGTCAAATGGTTGACATAGATTTCATTTTCAGCCTGTAAAATCATAAGAAATCCTTATTTTATGCGGGTTAGAGTGCAGATAGTTTCCACATGCCGAGTCGCCGGAAACAAATCAACTCCCCAAGCCCCACAAGCCTCAAACCCAAGCCTCCGAAAAACTTCCAAATCCCGTGCAAGTGTCTCCGGCGCGCAGGAAATATACACCACCTTTTTCGGCTTCACGGCCGCCACAGACCGCATGAATTCTTCCGTGCTTCCGCTCCTTGGCGGGTCCATAAAAACAACATCTGCCGTGGCGCCTTCCTGCGCCATGCCCGTCATGAACTTTCCTGCGTCGTTGCAGTAAAATTTTATGTTCTTAATCCCATTGCACTTTGCATTTTCCACAGCATCGCGCACGGCATCTTTATTTAATTCCACTCCAATGACCTGTTTTGCATATTTGCTTGCAACAATGCCAATCGTACCGATTCCGCAATAGGCGTCGATTACCGTTTCCTTTCCCGTCAGACCGGCAAGTTCGATTGCCTTGGCATACAGATATTCTGTCTGCACCGGATTGACCTGATAAAAGGATTTCGAAGAAATCCGGAAGCGGCAGCCGCACAACACATCTTCAATATACCCTTTTCCATAAAGCACATGTTCTTTGTCGCCAAGAACCATGCTGGTACCGCGTCCGTTAATGTTCTGCACAACGGTTGTAATCTCCGGATGTTTTTGCCTTAATGCCTTTACAAAATTGTTTTTAGACGGAAATACCGGCGAAGCAGTCACCAGTACCACCATGATTTCTCCCGTTGAAAATCCCCGGCGGATCAGCACATGGCGCAACAGACCATATCCGCTGTCTTCATCAAATGTCCTGATTTTAAAGGATTTCAGCATTCCGCGAATGGTACCGATGATTTCATCCGCTTTTTCATCTTCAATCAGGCAGCTTTCCACAGGTACCAGAATATGTGTCCCAGCTTTATAAACTCCGGATACCGGCTCGCCTTTCCTGTGGCCGAATACGGCATGGACTTTGTTCCGATAATGATCTGGATTTTCCATTCCATGAATTGGATATACTTTGCAGAATTTGTTCAGAAGCTTCTGTATCTCTGCCT
This sequence comes from Lachnospiraceae bacterium, assembly GCA_030825115.1. Lineage (GTDB taxonomy): Bacteria > Bacillota > Clostridia > Lachnospirales > Lachnospiraceae > Brotaphodocola. The sequence goes on along the minus strand of JAPJQL010000043.1, from coordinate 13,398 downwards.
GCTTTATTTTCAGTTGTTCTTCATATGGCATATCCAGATACTGGCATCCGCCACACTCTTTAAAGACCGGGCACCTGCTTTTCGGTTTTTTCTTCACTGAACGTTCTGGTTTTTCTTTCCGCATGTTTTCCGTTCTCGATTCCATTTTCTTTCCCGATGCCTTGACCGACTCTTTGACCGCCACCTTATCTCCAGCTTTATTTTCTTTCTTTTTGGCTTCATTTTTTATAGCGTCTTTCGCCGCATTTCTTATTTTATTTTTCGCCGCGCTTTTTGTTTCACCCTTTGCTGTGTGTTTCAGGCCGCCCTTCCCTGCCTTTTGGGGCATACCTTCTGACACATTCCCTTTTTTACGCTCCACATGCGGCCTCTCATCTTTCTTCTTTTTTTGTCCGGCCTTCTGTTTTTCTCTTCTATCTTCCACTTGCTTTTTCCCTCAATTCCTGTATAATTAATCCTAAATTTGTTTCAAGGAGGTATTCTCATGACAGCATCAACCTGTACTACAGACGGCGAGTTCTACCTCGATCCGGTACTTTATACCGGCCGGCCGCTCAATATCGCCGGTCGTCTGCCCAAAGAAATCCGCACCTACGATATACTTGACAAACTTTGCATCCCCTATTACCGGATTGACCACGCTCCGACGGCAACGATCCAGGACTGCCATGATGTTGATCAGCTGCTCGACATCGAAATCTGTAAAAATTTATTCCTGTGCAATGCCCAGAAAACGGATTTCTACATGCTCATGATGCCGGGTACAAAAAAATTCAAAACTGCCGTCTTGTCCAAACAGATTGGCAGCGCCCGTCTTTCTTTCGCCGGACCCGAATTCATGCAGGAATTTCTGGACATCACCCCCGGCTCAGTCAGTGTCCTTGGCCTGATGAACGACACGGCCCATCGTGTCCGCCTGCTGATTGACAAATCGGTCGTGGAAGGTCACGAATATATAGGCTGCCACCCCTGCATCAATACTTCCAGCCTGAAGATCCGCACAGAGGATCTGCTGAATAAATTCCTGCCCTATATCAACCACCCTTATACATTAGTAGACCTGCCATGGGAAGCCTGATTTCTTCCCACGGCAGGTCTTTTCTGCATTTAAGATAATCTGCCGCTTATCTCTCTACCGGCTTCGTAACTTCTCTGAGCCACTCTGCCTCCTCCTGTGTCAGATACGGAGAAATCTTTTCATATACCTGCTTGTGATACCCATTCAGATATTCAATATCCTGATCTTCCATCAATGCCACATCCACCGGCTCTAAGTCCACCGGCACATAGGTCAGAAACTCAAAGCCTAAAAACTGCCCATATTCCGTACGTTCCAATTCCTTACAGAACATCTGGTTCTCGATTCGGATTCCATGGCTTCCTTCTATATATAATCCCGGCTCATCGGAACACATCATCCCCGGTTCAAACGACGCGCTGTCCTGGCGCTCCGGCACTACCCGGAAGCGGATCCCTACCGGCCGTTCGTGCACATTTAGAAGATAGCCAATGCCATGTCCGGTTCCGTGATTGTAATCCAGCCCGCGTCTCCACAGCGGCTCTCTTGCCACATAATCCAGGCTCAGCCCACTGCATCCTTTCAGAAATTTTACATTTCCAAGCCGCAGCATGCCCATCAGAACCAGCGTGTAATGCTCTTTTTCTTCCTGTGTCACCGGCCCCAGCGCCATCGTCCTGGTAATGTCGGTCGTCCCTTCCAAGTACTGTCCGCCAGAGTCCACCAGATACAGTCCCCTTGGCTCCAGCACGGCACAGTCATCCCGATGCGCATGGTAATGGCACATTGCCGCATTTGCCCCGTAGGCGGAAATCGTATTAAAGCTCAGTTCCAGACATCCCTGCTCCCTGCGAAGGATTTCCAGATAATCCGATACGCTTGTCTCGTCCATCGGAATCCTGCCGATATGATGCTTGATCCAATAGATAAACTTTGTCATCGCAACACCGTCTTTGATATGTGCCGTTTTCAGATTTTCAATCTCCACCTGATTTTTGAGCGCCTTCATCATCACAGTCGGATTCATCCGGTCGATCACCTCATTTGACTCATCTAAATACTGCAAAACAGCATAGTTCACCTTCCCCTTCTCAAGCAGCACCTTTTCATTCCGCAATTCCTGGGCATAGGTATAGATTCCCTGATATTCCTGCACGCTTACCCCCAGGTCTTCCAGATAGGAAGCGGCATCGCCTTTTACCGTCTCCGGGTTGACAAACAGGATCACCTGATCTTTTGTCATGGCAAGATAAGATAAGACCACCGGATTGCAGGGAATATCATTTCCTCTGATGTTCAGCAGCCACACGATATCATCCAGCGTTGTAAGGATGTGGACAGAAGCATGGCATTTTTCCATCTCTGACCGTACTGCGGCAATCTTTTCTGCTGCAGACTGCCCCGCATATTTTTCATCCAGCACCCAGACAGGCTCTGCGGATAATGGCGGTCGGTCCTCCCATACCTCGCCGACCAGCGCCTCTGTGTACGCAAAGCGGATTTTTTTATGTTCCAGGCGCGCTTTCAGTTCCTCACCCATCCGGGCATTGATGACGCGTCCGTCAAATCCGAGAAGTCCTCCAAATGGCAGTTTCTCCTCCAAAAAATCTTCTAAGGTCGGGACATCTGGCTGCCCTGCCTTCATCAACTCTACGCCGCTGCCTGCAAGTTCTGCGGCCGCCTGCACAAAATACCGCCCGTCTGTCCAAAGCCCTGCCCAGTCTTTCATGATCAGCGCGGTTCCTGCCGAGCCGGTAAATCCCGTAATATATTTTCTGCAGGCAAAATGCTCCCCCACATATTCTGACTCATGATAATCAGAAGTCGGTACCAGATAGGCGTCGATCCCCCACTCTTCCATCAATTCCCGAAGTTTTTCTATCCGTTCTCTCACATCTCTCATGCTTCCACCACTCCTTTTTTCATTGCATCCTCAATTGCCACTGTGATTCCTTCACTATAGGTCGGATGAGCGCGCATCGCCTTTGTAAGCTGTCCGGCAGTCAGCCCGTTTGCAATCGCCGTCGCCATCTCGCCAATCATGTCTGTCGCCCTCGGGCAGACCATCTGGGCTCCGACGATTGTATTCGTATACGCTTCGAAGATCAGCCGGATAAATCCGCTTTCCTCCCTTGCAATAATAGACTTTCCATTTCCATCCATGGAACAGACGCCGCAGCGCACTTTCATCCCCAGATGCTTTGCCGTCAGTTCTGTAATGCCTACGGTAGCAATCTCCGGCTCCGTATAGATACAGTTCGGAACAATCGGCAAGGAGACATACATCCCGTTTGGAACGACTTCCAGCCGGATGCTGTGTTCCCTTCCCAGGATTTTTTCCACCACATAGCTTCCCTGGGCCGCCGCCACATGGGCAAGCTGGGTCCGAGCGATCACATCCCCGATTGCATAGATACCGGGCTCGCTGGTCATAAAATCACCATCGACAGCCAATCGGCCATCCTGATACTCCAGGCTGATATCTTCTCCAAACAGACCGTCCGTGTACGGCTGCCGTCCGATGGCTGCCACCACCTGACTCGCCTTGATCCGGCTGGTCTGCCCCGTCACATGGTCAACCACTGTGCAGGTCAGCCCTTCTTCTCTGCTGATTTCCTCAATCGTGGCGTTACAGTGGATGACAATTCCTTTTGCACGGAGCTGTTCTTCCAATGCCACCGCCACTTCCTGGTCCATCGGCCCCAACAGGTGGGGACCCTTCTCCACAATCGTCACCTTGGAGCAGAGCGCCTGAAAGATCGTGGCAAACTCCACTCCAATCACGCCGCCGCCCAGTATCACGATCCGGTCAAAGCTCCAGTTGGAGGCCGCCAAAAGCCGGTCGCTGTTGATCACGCCAGGCAGGTCAATCCCCGGGATCTCAGGCATGACTGCCTTCGCTCCGGTAGCAATGATGATGTTGCCTGCCCGAAGATACTCAAGCCCCTCCACACTGCGGACCTCCACCGTCTTCTCCCGCCGGATCACCGCTGTTCCTTTGATAAAGTCAATCCCGTTGGCGGCAAACAGCTTTTCTATCTCTCCCCTGTACTGCCGCACCGACCGCTTCTTGTAATCCTGCATTTTTCCAAAGTCAAATGAGATAAAATCCGTGGAAACCCCGAATTCATCACAATGCTGCATCATGGAAAAGATATTGGATGCATGTAACAGCGCCTTTGTCGGAATACACCCCCGGTTGACACATACACCGCCGATCTTATCCTTGTCAATGACAGCCACCTTCATCCCAAGTTCTGCCGCCTTCAACGCAGCCGTATACCCCCCGGGCCCTGCTCCGATGATCACCAAATCATAATTCTTTGCCATTGTTTTTTCCCCTTACTTCTATTTTTTTAACACATCCTCTTATGCCAAAAAATTTTGAGGCGTAAGCTTCTTTCATCAGTCAAACAATCTCAGTTCTACGCATGCATTCCAGACCCCGTCCTGACTGATCGGTGTCGTCACATAGTCAGCCACCGCCTTTAACGGTTCGGTGCTGTTTCCCATGGCCACGCCAATGCCGGCATCCCGGATGATCTCATAATCATTCATGCTGTCGCCGAATGCCACCGTATCCTTCATCGATATCCCATAATAGGTGCACAGACGTTTAAGGCCTTCCGACTTGGAAACCGCGACTTCCATCACATCCGCCCCCTCTTTACTGGAAAACATCGGAAGTTTCACCTCTGGAAAGGCCGCCTCTACCAGTTTTGCCCCTTCCTCGCCGCCGATATAGGTCATGGTACGCACCTTCTTATCCAGCAGCTCCCAGGGATCTTTATAATTCCGGTCCGTTTTTCCCCACCGCCTCATGTCATGCCTCGTAACATATTCCTGATTGATGTAGTAATCCTCCGTTCCGGTCGTGATCCCCATGGCAAATTCCTTGCCCTCAGAAAATTCCAAAAGCCGACGCACCAGTTCCCGGTCCATCAGATGCTCGTAAATCATCTCATCCCCTACGGTGATCTTGGTCCCGTTTAAGTGGATGATGGCATCCGGCTCCACCAGTTCCTTCAGCCCGGCGCTGAATTTGCTGTCTAAGTCTCTTCCGGTGGCAATCACAATATGATATCGCTCCCGCAGCCGGGAAAGCGCCCGGCTGGCGCTGTCCGGTATCTTCCAGGTCACATGGTCCAGCAACGTCATATCCATGTCAAAACTGGCTATCCCCTTCATATCCGTCCCTCGTTTCCCTCTTTCATTTATGTTCTTTCATAAAGATAATCATAACAAATTAAAAACATCGTGTAAACCTCTTTTCAAAATGCAAATTATTTGCTATAATAGCAGAGCAGCTTCGGAGTATGGCGTAGTTTGGTAGCGCGCTCGGCTGGGGGCCGAGAGGTCGCAGGTTCAAATCCTGTTACTCCGATTCGAAAAAAAAATGTCAGAAGCCTGATTTAGACTTCTGACATTTTTTATTTAATTTCATAGGAAAGTGCGTCCTATGAAATTAAAAACGCTCCGCGAGGATTGCACTGCGGCGGAAATGAGTGATGTCGCCATAGCGACCCGCCGCAGGCGGAGAATCCCGCTCGCGGGATTCTTTCTTATTTTACTGTACAAACAACTGTGTCCAATAATCCACGCCTGCCGCGCTTCTATAATGTCCGACACCAATCGAAGTAAAACTGGCATTCAGGATATTTGCCCTGTGCCCTGCACTGTTCATCCAGCCCTGCATCACCTGTTCCGGCGTCTTCTGACCATATGCGATATTTTCGCCTGCTCCCCGGTACTGGACGCCTGCCTCAGTCAGCGCGGTGCTGAAATGACTTCCATTTGGTCTTGTATGGGAAAATGATGCTTCCAGCTCTCTTACCCTGGCATCTGCCGCGCCGGTCACATTTGCTTGCAATGTAAGCGGGGACAATCCTGCCTTTGCACGCTCCTCATTGACCAGTTTTACGACCTGCGCCGCATAGGCGTCCACACTTCCCTCAGAGTCCGGCAGACTGTTGTCCGGCCGGTATGTACCGCAATTCGGTTTCCTGATATTTCCTCCAATCACGACTACTTTCTGATTTCCCAAAGCCTCATATGTACCGGAAGCCGCATATGCGGTAACCGGAACGCTTGTTACGGCCAGAGCCGCTGCTGCTGTTAATGCGTACATCGATAATTTCTTCATGGTATTAACCTCCTATTGTTACGTAAATGTTACATTTCTGTTACAAAAGTATAATACCACATAATTTCTGGAAAAAGCACAGGGAAAGAATGGTAATTTTCCCAGAGTTGAAATAGAACGCACTTTCTTACGAAGCCAAAAAAGCCCCTGGCTTCCGGATCATCCGAAAACCAGGGGTTTTTTACTCAAAATAATCTTTATATTCCACCTCAATGGCATACTTCATACGGGTCATGCTGATATAGAGATGTTCCTTCAGGGCTGCCTCCAGCCCCGGCTCATCCTGGGACTTCAACAGTTCCAGCAGGCGGGTATGCTCCTTTATAATGCGGGTAAAATCTGTCTCTGTCACAAAATCCAGCATCCGGAAACGGGTATAATGAAGCTGCTGCGCCTGGATAAATTCCCATAACCGTTCTTTATCCGTGGCGGTAAACCAGACGGCATGCATCTCTGCGTCCATGCGGTAAAACTGCTCGGGTTCAAATCCCGGCTCCTGGATCAGAAGTTCCTGCCTGCGGATCTGATGATGGATTTCCTCCAGCATCAGCGGAGTCGCAATCTTCATAAAGTCACGCATCACCATCAGCTCCACTGCGACACGCATGTAGATCATCTGCTTGATATCTTTAAGATTCAGCAGTGTCACATAAGTGCCGGAGTAAGGGACTGTGTTTACAAACCCCTGCTCCTGCAGCCTTCTCAACGCCTCCCGGACCGGAGTCCGGGAAACGTCAAAGCGGGCGCAGATTTCATTTTCACTGATAGCCTGTCCCGGTTTTAACCTCAGATCCAGAATCTCCTGCTTTAAGGTGTCAAAGACCAATTCCCCACGGTTCTTATAACATTTCTCCTCGCCCATGCAAGCCCCCCTGAATATTAGGACGGCTGTTTTCCGATGTAAGCCTGGATACCGCCATCTACATAAAGAATCTGTCCGTTTACAAAATCGGATGCCTCAGAAGCCAAAAATACTGCCGGACCACCCAGGTCGGTAGCCTCGCCCCAGCGTCCTGCCGGAGTTTTGGAAACGATAAACTGGTCAAACGGATGTCTGGAACCGTCTGCCTGTTTCTCACGCAGCGGCGCAGTCTGAGGAGTAGCAATATAACCAGGTCCGATACCGTTGCACTGGATGTTGTACTCGCCGTACTCGGAAGCGATATTTCTGGTCAGCATCTTCAATCCGCCTTTTGCTGCTGCATATGCAGATACTGTCTCGCGTCCAAACTCAGACATCATGGAGCAGATGTTGATGATCTTACCTGCGCCTTTTTTGATCATGGACGGAATCACTGCCTTGGATACGATAAACGGTGCGTTTAAGTCTACGTCGATCACCTGTCTGAAGTCCTTTGCCGCCATCTCAATCATAGGAATACGTTTGATGATACCTGCGTTATTTACCAGGATATCAACTACGCCTACTTCTTCTTCGATCTTAGCTACCATAGCGTTGACAGCATCCTCATCCGTCACGTCGCATACATAGCCATGTGCTTTGATGCCTTCTGCCGCATAAGCTTCCACGCCCTTGTCCACAAGCTCCTGCTTGATGTCGTTAAAGACGATGGTAGCGCCCGCGCCTGCCATTGCCTGGGCAATCGCAAAACCAATTCCGTAAGATGCGCCCGTGATCAAAGCTACTTTACCTTCCAGGGAATAATTCTTAATAAAATCCATAGTGAACTCTCCTTTTTGTTTTCATATTATCGTATACAATCACAATTAATTGTATACAAGTTCTTTATAGGTATACATTACCACACCAATAAAAAATTTGCAACTGGCAGTTTTCACAAAATCCACTGCTTCCTTTTGTATATCTTATTAAGATACAAAAAACCATCCGTTCCCAGGCTCAAATGCCCGCGAAACAGATGGTTTCCCACTTAAAGATACCGATAGATCAAAAGCGCAACCGCAATCCCGACGATACTCGCCATCGTAATGCGGATTGTCATTCCAAATGTAATCACCATAATCCCCAAATCCAGGTTGAGCGGCGTATGCAGACCAAATGTCTCTCCAAAATTCAGCCAGGACAGCCAGGATATCCCATCCGCCAGGTTTCCCATAAAACCGCCAAGCACAATGCCAGCGAGGAGCAGCAATAATAAAACCCAGAAATTCTTATTCCTCATCTTCCGTCCCTTTCATTTTCCGTCTGGTATAGAGGTTTTGCTGTAAATACAGTGCCGGATTTAGTTTATCATAAGATTGGGAGAATCTCAAGATGATTCTCCCATCGCAGACATTACATTTCAGACGCTCATATGCTTAATCAGATACAAAGAAACGGGTTCTGTATCGCTATTCATTTTTCGGAATCTGTGGTTTATCAAAAGCCGGGTTAAATGCGTAGAAATTCCTGCTGTCGAGATGGTCCTGGACGTCTCTCAGGGCTTCTCCAAAACGCTGGAAGTGTACGACTTCACGTTCTCTCAGGAAGCGGATTGGATCGCATACCTCCGGGTCTTTCACCAGGCGGAGGATATTGTCATACGTACTCCGCGCTTTCTGTTCGGCAGCCAAATCTTCAAACAAGTCTGTGATCGGGTCTCCTTTTGACTGGAATTCACAGGCATTAAACGGAATCCCGCCTGCAGCCTGTGGCCACAGCCCGGTTGTATGGTCGATATAATAAGGACCAAAACCAGACTCCTCAACCTGTTCCGGGGTCAGGTTCCGTGTCAGCTGATGGACAATCGCTCCGATAATCTCAAAATGGGCGAGTTCTTCTGTGCCGATATCATTCAGGATCGCCTTTCCCTTTTCGTAGGGCATGGCATAGCGCTGGCTCAGATAACGGAGCGCAGCAGCGGATTCGCCGTCAGGTCCGCCATACTGACTGATAATAAATGACGCCATCTTAGGGTTCGGCGTCGATATATTTACCGGATACTGCAATCGTTTTTCATATCTCCACATTATCGATTCCCCCCATCCCATGGCCACGGGTTCTCTACCCAATCCCAGCAGTCTGCAGTTACATGGTTGATCATAAGAGGTCCATAAACTTCTTCAAAAGCTTTTACGGCATCCTCATTCAGCTTCTTTGCGTACTTATAATAACTCATCGCATCACGATCCGTCGGATGGGTGTCCAGATATAAAGACACATCATCCAGGGCAAAACCTGTTTCATAGACTCTCATTAATAATGCATTTTCACATCCAAACATCATCGGCACCTCCCCATTACAAATGGTAAATCCAGTTCCGGGAAGATGGTCCCCCTTGACAGCGCCTTATCCATCGAATAGGTCTGGCGCCATTGCTGCCATGGCACATAAGCCATGGCGATCGGCATGTTTGCAGATTCCATCGTACACTGCACCGGCTGAAAGACATCCGGCCTCATATCACGGCCGGGCATAACCCCCTGGTTTCCCATTCTCGGCTGAATCGGCGGCATTGGCATGGAAGCGCCGCAGCCACAGCCGGTATTCATGCAAGGAGGCGGCATCTGCGGGCGGCATGAACCGGCGCTCCGTTGGTTACAATTACAATCCATAAGTGAATAACTCCTTTCCTCTCTCGGAAGTTTCTAATAATATACTATGAAGTTCTGTTTCTATGGTGCCAAAATCAAAAAAAGAGCTTCGGATAAGCTCTCCCGGAGTCTTGTCACACATGTCTCACTGTCCACATATGATACATTACAAAACAAAAAATCAAAGGAGTTTTCAGATATGTGTGCATGTAATAATTGGATTTGTGGTAATAGATGCGGAAATAACGGACGTTGCGGATGTGGGTGCGGATGTAATAACGGCTGCGGCAGCAACAATGGCTGTGGATGCAACAACGGATGCGGCAGCAGCAATGGCTGCGGATGCGGTACCGGGTGCGGCAGCAGCAACGGCTGCGGATGCAACAACGGATGTGGCAGCAGCAATGGCTGTGGATGCAACAACGGATGCGGCAGTTGGGGATGCAATTGCAATCATGGCTGTGGATGTGGAAGCAAATGTAACTGCGGTGGCGGCGGCAACAACCGGCTCCGGCAGGCATACAGGAGAGGTTACGCTGACGGTTTCCGCGTAGGTTATGACGAAGGCTTCCGTGAAGGCTTCCGCGCCTGCAACAATGGGATCATGCCGATTGCAGCAGACACTGCTGTTGCAGATGACTGCGGATGCAGCACATGCTCTAACTAACCGAAACAGATAATCATACCCCTGCCAGGCTTTCCACGGTCTGGCAGGGGTATTGTGGTTCATCGCTCATCAAAATATCTGATAATATCTTTTCGCGTAATAATTCCAATAAACAGCCCACGGTCATCCACCACGGGCACAAAGTTCTGGTTTAATGCCTTGTCGATCATAGCCTCCATCTTGCAGTCCGCTTTTACCGGACGGTAATCCATTCTTCTGCGGATCTCTGTGATCGGTATAAACTCTGCTTCTTTCAAGTTCAAATTGTACTGGTTTTTGATACCCCAGAGCAGATCGCCTTCCGTAAGCGTTCCCACGTAGTTTCCCTCCCGGTTCACCATCGGTACCGCTGAATATTTATGGTATTCCATCTTCTCCAACGCCTGGCGCAGGGTGTCATCTTCATTTATGTAAGCTACTTCACTTTTGGGTGTGAGAAAAAATAAGATATTCATAGGTCTACTCCTGTATTCATGTATTATGTTTCTTGTCTTATACAATAATACCATATTTCCCCACTAATTTGTATTAATTGTTTATTAAATATGCTATACGTATTTATAAGGAAAATACGGCATTTTGTCGCTAACGTGTTGCTAACGGCACAATTTAAACACTATCAAATTAGTTGAATTCAGTATAAATTCATCATGCAGGTTAAGTTTAGACATATTCTCCTTCTTCCTTCGACGGAACTACCGCCGGACGGATTCGAGCCCCATTATCTCCACTCCTGTAAACCCCGCATATTTACAAGAAACCTTGTATTTATGCGGGGTTGCGACCGGATACCTGCATTAGAAGGGCGGCAGTACCGCCAGTGTGGTTATTTTAGGTGGAACACGTGAAAAAGAAAATTACCGTCATTGTCGGTTACTTCGTCAACTGTGACCATTTTCTCTAATGCTTCGCTCATGGGCGTTCCGTATGTTCCGCGTACCCATAGCCCAGATGCTTCTGCCATTTCCCAAAAACAATTTATTTCAATGCCGCCGTTTTCAAATGGTATTTTTTTGAATACGGACTTAATAAAATTCTCGCACCATTCAACTTTTGAATTTTTCATTTTTCCTTCTTTCTGCCATCGTAACCTCCGTGGCGGTTGAGTTTAGATATATTTTCCTTCTTTCTCCGGCAGAACCTCCGCAGGGCGGGTTCTTGCCTCTACACTCTTTGCTTCACTTAGTCCAGCAGGTTGATGACCTGCGGGACGTACTTGCTGTTATCCACGTCCCAGTATCCGCAGTCAGCAACCCGGATGTTGCCGGCCAGTGTGTGACGGATAGCCTTGATGTAGACGCGGGTCCTGCCGTAGTTACTCCACTCACTCACCTTAATCTCCTCGTACTCTCCGCTAATCACCAGCTTCTGAGCTGCTGCCTTAACGGTTGCCAGGGTGATTTCTACGGCTTTAACGGTTGCATTCTTTGCTTCTGCCCATGCCCGGCGAAGACACTCTGCGAAGCTCAGCGGGGATATAAAGCTTTTAAATTTTCTGTAGGTCTCCCATGCTCTCTTCATGATCTCGCTTAAGTTGTATTTTTTCATCTTTTCCCTCCTTATGTAGGTCTGTTTCTTAACTTCTGATTACATTATACACTTTTTTTTATATAATGTCAACTATTTATTATAAACATTTTTATATTTTATAAAATAAATGATTGACACAATATAAAATATAGTGTATACTCATAATAAAGGAGGAATACACTATGCATACAGATGTAAGAGAATATATCAACCTGTGCCGGGTCAAACGGGGGAATATAACAGAGGCGGAACTTGCGCGGCGCACCGGACAGACGCCGCAGAACATGAATAACAAACATAAGAGGAACACTTTCAAGATTTCCGAGCTGGAAAAGGTTGCAGAAGCTCTGGGCGCAGAACTGAGAATAACATTCATTGACAAGGAAACCGGAGAACCAATAATATAATATTTTTTATATCTCATCAACTAAAATGTGTTAATTATATAAAATATATTATAAATAACAGTTGACATTATATAAAAAACAGTGTATAATAAAGATAGTTAAGAGAAGCACACAACAAATAATAAAATGGAGGATTTATCATGATGAAGAATTTTGACGGGTATACAATGAGAGGTGTTAATGACGATGACAACAAAGCAATCCTTGACCATATCGACCGGGATATCGAATTAACAGTGGACGAATTTGGACGGGTGTGGAACCAAGTCGGAACATGGATAGCTGACTGTGAGGAAGTAGGAGACGGAAATGGAATATTATGCTAAGATAAACACAAGACGAGGGCATTAAATATCTGCCCTCTTCTTGTGTTTCCTAATATGAGTCAATGTAGAGCATACGTTAGCCACACTACAGCCAAGAACCTTTCCGATTTCCTCATAGGTCATGTACTGACTTCGATATTTAACAATAGAAAACTCATTTCTAGTAAGTCTCAACAAATCTAAGGAACGCATATCCCTATCGATTTTCATTTTCTGATAATGGGACAAGCCCACCAAGCGCTTCTTCTCATGCGCTTCCAACGCCCGCTGCCTTCCATTTATCCACATTAGGTTATTCACATGGTTATTCATTACGTCCCCATCCAGCACCCGCACTATTTTATAATTATTAGGATTCGGCAGGAAAGCTTCCGCGACCAAACGACGCACATACATATTATGCGTTGCGCCCTTTTCCCACAACGAAATAGTTCCTTGTGAACTAACCGGCATCTCAGTAACTTCTCCATTCGGACGGATCCTGTAGACACGACCATCAGAAAAAACCATTAATCTGCCGTCCATAATGATTTTAGACATAACACATTCCAAACATACCACCGCCTTTCTTGTTGTAATCCTATGCTGTCACATTGCGAAAATATGTTCTGCCGTCAATTTTAAGTACATACATATTCTCCTTCTTCCTCTAATCTCAAACCATATTTAGTTTAAATTCAAGTGTTTTTTAAACTTTTTTCGGATTATTTTCTTGACAGTCCTTATGGGTAGAATTACAATGATATTGGAGGTGACAATATGTTTGTTTATAAAATCGATGTAATAGAGACTTTAAAAGAGGCTGGCTACA
>JAPJQL010000042.1 GCA_030825115.1 Lachnospiraceae bacterium | reverse complement strand
AGGTTTTATGCGACCTGCAAGGTATTTTTCTATGATTCAACTGTCAAACTCCCGGATACCTCGTTTTGATTGTTTTTTGCAAGTAATCTTGTTATAATCATAGCATATAAACTTGCACATAAATGAAATACTCTTTTCCTTGGGTAAAACGGCAGCGGGGGAATGTAAGGATATGAAAGCAAAACAAAATGACATCAGCACGGAAGCTAAAAAACAGAAGGTCATAGACCTGACCAGCGGTATGCTGCATAAACACTATTGCGAAAATGATTTAGAAAGTTTCATCCCTGTCATGGATGACCGTCTGAGCTGGTTTGGCGCGGGTGAAAATGAGTACGCAGTAGGCACAGAAACCGTCATCGGCATTTTTCGGCAGTTTGCAGGACTGGTTCCAAAATGCAATATTACAGACGAACACTATGATGTCATTGAAATCACACCGGAGGTATATCTTTGCACCGGGCGGGCATGGATCACGACAGACCCCTCTCTGAATATGTTCTTACAGGTCCATCAGCGTGTATCTACGCTTTTTCGCTGGGTAGGTACAGAACCTCGTTGCTGTCATATCCATATTTCCAATCCTTATGTGGAAATGACAGCAGATGATGTAGGGTTTCCAGCACAGATGGCGGCCCAATCCTATGAATACCTCAAACAGTGCATCGACGATCAGAAAAAGCAGATTGCAGAACAGACCGCATTGCTTGAACGCATGAGTTTTGAAGATACTTTGACCGGGCTGTTCAACCGAAATAAGTTCAATCATATTTTAAGCAACTATACGGGAGAAAACAAAACCACCCTGGGAGTGACCTGTTTTGATATTAACGGACTAAAAGAAATCAATGATCGTCTTGGACACATCGCTGGCGACGACATTATTTGCCGGATGGCAAACCACATCAACAAAGTTTTTTTCGGGAAGGCATTCCGCATTGGCGGAGATGAATTTGTAGTAATAGACGAGGAAATGGACGAGAACACATTTCGAGCGGCCGCCGCTTCTGTTTGCAGGAGTATAGAGCGGGACGGGCTCAGCAGTTCTGTTGGCCTGTGTTGGCGCGGATCCAACTGCAATATTCAAGAACAGTTTGACGAAGCGGATAAACGGATGTATGAGAACAAAACGCAGTTTTATCTTACGCAAGGGAACGATCGGAGAAAGCGCTGATCTGATTCGTTCATTCAGAATCACCATGACAATCAGCACAAGAAAATCCCCCAGGAATTGCAATCCTGGGGGATTTTCTTGTGCTACTAATTACATTTATTTCTCTGCCAATGCTGCCTGTGCTGCTGCCAGTCTTGCGATCGGCACACGGAACGGGCTGCAGGAAACATAGTCCAGACCAATCTTATGGCAGAACTCTACGGAAGTCGGGTCGCCGCCGTGCTCACCACAGATACCTACGTGGAGTTCTGGACGAACGCTCTTACCTAACTTAATCGCCATCTCCATCAGCTTGCCAACGCCGGTCTGATCCAGTTTAACGAATGGATCGCTCTCGAAGATCTTGCTGTCATAGTAAGCGTTCAGGAACTTGCCTGCATCATCACGGGAGAAGCCGTAGGTCATCTGAGTCAGGTCGTTGGTACCGAAGCAGAAGAACTCAGCTTCTTTTGCAACGTCGTCTGCAGTCAGACATGCTCTCGGAATCTCGATCATCGTACCAACTTCATATTTCAGATCGATACCAGCTGCTGCAATCTCAGCATCAGCAGTATCTACTACCATCTTTTTAACAACCTTTAACTCTTTATCATCACAAATCAGCGGAATCATGATCTCCGGACATACGTTCCAGTCAGCATGGTTCTTCTGTACATTGATAGCCGCACGGATAACAGCCTTAGTCTGCATCTTTGCAATCTCCGGATAGGTGACTGCAAGACGGCATCCACGGTGACCCATCATCGGGTTGAACTCGTGCAGGGAATCGATGATCGCCTTAATCTGCTCAACAGTCTTGCCCTGAGCGTCAGCCAGCTTCTTGATGTCCTCTTCCTCAGTCGGAACGAACTCATGTAACGGCGGATCCAGGAAACGGATGGTAACAGGATTGCCTTCCAGAGCCTCGTACAGAGCCTCAAAATCGCCCTGCTGTACCGGAAGGATCTTCTCCAGCGCCGCTTCTCTCTCCTCTACGGTATCAGAACAGATCATCTCACGGAACGCATCGATTCTGTCACCTTCGAAGAACATATGCTCGGTACGGCAAAGACCGATACCTTCAGCGCCCAGCTCTCTTGCCTTCTTAGCGTCAGCAGGAGTATCTGCATTGGTTCTTACTTTCAGTCTTCTGTATTTGTCAGCCCATGCCATGATTCTGCCAAGCTCGCCTGCGATCTCAGCATCTACAGTCGGGATGATGCCGTCGTAAATCTTACCGGTAGAACCGTCCAGAGACAGCGGATCGCCCTCGTGGAACTCTTTGCCGCCCAGAGTGAACACCTTGTTCTCCTCGTCCATTGCAATCTCGGAACAGCCGGATACACAGCAGGTACCCATACCGCGTGCTACTACTGCTGCGTGGGAGGTCATACCGCCACGTACTGTCAGGATACCCTGAGCAGCTTTCATACCCTCGATATCTTCCGGAGAGGTCTCAAGACGAACTAAAACAACCTTCTCGCCTCTTGCAGCCCACTCTTTTGCGTCTTCTGCAGTAAATACGATCTTACCGCAGGCAGCGCCAGGAGATGCAGCCAGAGCTTTTCCGATCGGCTCTGCGGTCTTCAGTGCAGCAGCGTCAAACTGCGGATGTAACAGGGTATCCAGGTTACGAGGATCGATCATCTTAACTGCCTTCTCCTCGCTGATCATACCTTCGTCTACCAGGTCACATGCAATCTTTAAAGCAGCCTTAGCCGTTCTCTTACCGTTACGGGTCTGCAGCATGTACAGCTTTCTGTCCTCGATGGTGAACTCCATATCCTGCATATCTCTGTAATGATCTTCCAGCTTGTCGCAGATTGCTACGAACTGGTCGTAAACTTCCGGCATAACTTCTTTTAACTGCTCAATCTTCTGCGGGGTACGAACGCCTGCAACAACGTCCTCGCCCTGTGCATTCATCAGGAACTCGCCCATCAGGTGTTTCTCGCCTGTTGCCGGGTCACGGGTAAATGCAACACCGGTACCAGAGGTCTCGCCCATGTTACCGAATGCCATCATCTGTACGTTGACTGCGGTACCCCAGGAATACGGGATATCGTTGTCACGACGGTATACGTTTGCTCTTGGGTTGTCCCAGGAACGGAATACGGCTTTGATCGCACCCATCAGCTGCTCTTTCGGGTCAGTCGGGAAATCAGCGCCGATCTTTTCTTTGTATTCAGCCTTGAACTGGTTAGCCAGCTCTTTTAAATCATCAGCGGTCAGGTCAACGTCCTGAGTGATGCCTTTTTCTTCTTTCATCTTGTCGATGAGCTCTTCAAAGTATTTCTTGCCTACTTCCATAACTACATCAGAGTACATCTGGATGAAACGTCTGTAGCAGTCATATGCCCAGCGAGGATTGCCGGACTTGGCAGCCAGAACTTCCACTACCTCTTCATTCAGACCCAGATTCAGGATGGTATCCATCATACCCGGCATGGATGCTCTTGCTCCGGAACGAACGGAAACTAACAGAGGATTCTCCTTATCACCGAACTTCTTGCCGGTAATCTCTTCCATCTTGGTGATATGGTCCATGATCTGTCCCATAATCTCCTCGTTAATCTTCTGACCATCCTCATAATACTGCGTACAAGCCTCAGTCGTAATCGTAAATCCCTGCGGAACCGGAAGACCTAAGTTGGTCATCTCGGCAAGGTTGGATCCTTTGCCGCCCAACAGGTTTCTCATGCTGGCATCGCCTTCTGTGAACAAATACACCCACTTTGTTGCCATAAGTTGTTTCCTCCTCAACGTGCGTAGAATGTCATCTACTGGTTTCTTTCCGCCCTTCGGTTGCAGTTTTCCTTCTTTTTGCACAAAGAAAAAAGCCCTTGGACGGTCTGGTAATAGTATAGCATATTTTCGGTGCTAGTAAAGGTTTTTTCTTCAAAATCTGGCAAAAACTTAGTCCTTTTTCAGTAAAATTTTGTGAAAGTACTTCCAATTTCTGTCTTTTTCGGATATGTGGTTTGCATTCGTATATACGAATTCATTGTCAGAAATCAGTCTTTTTTATTGAAAAAAGCAGGCACAATTTCTCTGCCTGCTTTTCCGGTCTGTCAGCCATTTTATCTGTACTGGATCTTATTCTTCGTGTCTTCGGCAGCTTCCTCTCCCACTAACAGCCTCACCAGTTCCAATCCAAGATCAATTGCAAAACCAAGTCCTCTGCCCGTAGTGATCAGTCCGTCGGTCACTACGCCCTGGCTGGTATATACAGCATCCTGAAACTCTTTTTCAAACCCCGGGAAGCAGGTCGCTGTCCTGCCCTTTAAAAATCCGTGGCGTCCAAGCACCACCCCGGGAGCCGCACAGATTGCCGCAACTCTGCGCCCATCGGCCAGAGCCGATGCAATCGCCTTGAGGAGTGGTTCACATGCGGACAGGTTTTCCGCCCCTGGCATCCCGCCGGGAACAAAAATCACATCGCCATCGGAAAAATCCGTCTCAGCCACCGTCTGGTCTGCCTCAATCCGTACCTGATGAGAACTTTCGACCGCTTTCGTCTCATTGGCGGAAACCAGCACGACCTCCACACCGCTCCGTTTTAAAACATCAAGCACCGCCAGGCACTCTACCTCTTCTGTTCCATCTGCTATCATTGCATATACTTTCGCCATGATCATACCCTCTCTTTCTTTCTGACTTCTGTAAAAGATACATTTCTTTTGTAAACAGTGTACCACAAAAAAGCAGTCGTCTACAATCCGTTTTTAGAAATTTACGGGATCTCTGCCACATCCGGCTTCCTGCAACTCCATCTGATTTTTTTATTTTGTAATCCATCTCTGATATGATTCAGAAATTCAGAAATATCCGTCAATACTTTTCTGGATATCAGATGCTGCTGCCTGTTGATTCCGGCAGCAGCCGCTATGCGCCATAGCCTAAGATATGTGATACTTCTCCAGCATCTCCTCCAGATATGCCGGTTCTTCATCCAGGCGGGGAATTTCGCCTGCCTGTCCGTCTGCGGTCATCGCCCGGATCAATGCCAACAGCTGTCTCCGACCCTCTGCCCGGCCCTCTGCCATGCCTTCCTCCCGCGCTTCCCGCCTTTCATCATCCAACAGTTCGCCCAACAGCATATACCTCTCCTCCATTCTGCGGTCACGCTTTAATTTTGCAATCCTGTCCGATAACTGCTTTACCAATGCATCCTGTCCACAGTCCCGGGGAATCTCTGACTGCTCGACAAAACGAAGGAACTGTATCAGCTCTGCTGACACCTCATCCCTGTTTTCTCCCCTGGTGTTTAAAAACACTTTGCGGGTCTCGTCCCCCAACGGTTCCCCATCCTCCAGGCAGCGCTCTTCAAAGGTATAAATACAGCGCTTCCTGCCAAACGGGTCAAAGGTACAGATAAATATAACAAAACTTTTCGGCAGCCTGTTAAAGTCCTCTCCAGGTTCTAACAATGCCACATCCATCTGACCTTGATAACACCGGCTCCGTTTTGGAAGATTTCCCTTATCTGTGGTCTGCATCTCGACATCGTAGACACTCCCCTCATCATCATCCGCATACACATCCAGGCGGATCCCACGATAATCCGGGTTGAGCAAAATTGTGCTCTCGGTATGTACCTTCACTTCCCTGATCGGAAAACCCAGAATACACATTAATACCCGGCGGCAAATCTCAGCATCCTCCATCACGGCCGCGAACATAAATGCATCTTTAAACTCCAGTTCTTTAAATTTCTTTTTCTCCATATACACGCCTTCCTGATGGTTATCAGGAAACCCTGTGGCAGTCCGTACTTTTATTATAAAAGAAACAGACTTTCAATACAAGCCTGTTTCCCGGTTATCTGTCATTTTACTTCCGGCTCACCCCCTTAACCCGATTTCAGTCATATATCCCTTTTCTGTTTTCCTCATTTATGATACACTGGTAGGGATTATGGAGGTCTCAAAATGAAAAAAATAACAATTATCGACGGCCAGGGAGGCCGTATGGGAAAAAGCATTATTGAACAGCTAAAAAAACAGCTCCCGGAACAGGAACTGCTTGCGATCGGAACTAACAGCATCGCCACCGCCGCTATGATGAAGGCCGGGGCAGATTATGGGGCTACAGGAGAAAATCCGGTAATCGTAGCCGCCAAAGATTCCGACATTATCATCGGACCGATCGGGATCGTCATTGCGGATTCCCTGTTTGGAGAAGTGACCCCGGCAATGGCGGCAGCAGTCGGGCACAGTAAAGCTTATCAAATCCTGATGCCGGTAAACCGGTGCAACCATCACGTAGTAGGATGTGAAAATTTATCAATGAATGAAATCATTCCGCTGGTGGTGGGGCATGTGATGGAATATCTGGAAGAGTGAGTGGGAATCGTTGTTTGGTGGAATGGGGGGAATTGGCGAAAGTACGCCTGGAAGGGATGGTGGAACAGAGGGGCGTCTGCTCCCACCATCCCCTCCAGGCTGTGTATCGGCAACCATAAAACAACGATTTCTCCTTGTTTGGTAGGGGGCGGAAGCCGGGTTATCGATAGCTGGCAGCAGCGAATGTCAGCGGACAGCTCCGGGGCGGGGTGGATGGAGGCGTAAGAGGGATGGTGACTTGCGAAGCGATTCGATTGTTCTTGACAAAAAAAGTGGAAAAACTAAGGTTGCGCAGGGTTCTCAAAACCCGGAGCAAAGCAGGCATGGAGGGGAACTTATCAAAAGTTCCCCGGAATTTGGCTGCGATCCTCAGTTTTTTCCACTTTTTATGACTAGAACAATCCATCGCGCAGCTCGGAACCAACCCTCTTACGCCTCCATCCACCCTGCCCCGGAACTGTCCGCGTATCTCCCGCCACTCCTCTTACCTGGAGATATTCCGCGCAATCTCCACCATCCTGGGCAGGCAAGCATCAAAAAACATCTCATAGGAGCGGCAAAAATACTGATGATGCCCATTCTCCTTCTGCCGGTTCCTGCGGCATCCGCCGCGGCACAGGGACTGATACCGGCATTCATAGCATTTTT
Organism: Lachnospiraceae bacterium; assembly: GCA_030825115.1. GTDB lineage: Bacteria > Bacillota > Clostridia > Lachnospirales > Lachnospiraceae > Brotaphodocola. The sequence goes on along the minus strand of JAPJQL010000042.1, from coordinate 20,594 downwards.
CTTCCTTCTGCTCCGATTCTGCAATAAATCCCACTTCTTCCCGCACCCTGTCTATCGTTTCCACCGGATCTGTACAGAAATTCCCGAGCCTGTACTGGTCGATCACATAGAAATCGCAGGGGTACACAGAACCGTCCGCCTCCACCACATACTGCATCCCACAGATTCCTCTCATGTCACAAGACTCCGGCATCTGCCCGAGCAGCATAGCGATATAATTTTCAAACTGGCGGATATAAGGCTGCTTTCCCTGCCTCAGGTCCTGATACCACAGATCAAACAGATCGATCAGGAATTGCCCGTAGATCTCCGGCGTCAGGGAATACTCCCGTCCCCCCGGCTCTTCTTCCAGCGGGTCTAAACAGGCGATGAACTGGAGATAATCCAGATGGTTCTTCCGATAGAACTCATAAGTCTTTTTGATCTGGGGCGCCGTCGTGCCATTTACGACCGACAGGATGTTAAACTCTACGCCAACCTTCTGTAAAAGTTCTACATTCCGCATGATCTGATAGAAGCTTCCGTCCCCCGAAGGATTTTTCCGGTAGCGGTCATGCACCTTGGGACCGCCGTCCAAAGACACGCCGACTAAAAAGCCGTTGTCCCGGAAAAACTCTGCCCACGCCTGGTCCAGATGATATCCGTTCGTCTGGATCGCATTGAATATTTTTACGTTGTTGACGTTGTATTTCTCCTGAAACTCCATCGACTTCTCAAAAAACGGCAGCCCGCTGAGCGTCGGTTCCCCGCCCTGGTAGGCTATGGTGCAGCTCCCTTCTGCATAGGCAAGCACCTCGCGGATGACGGCCTCCAGTGTCTCCAAGCTCATAAAACCATAGGACGGCTGCTCCCGTTTTGACATCGTGTCGTAATAAAAACAATATTCACACCGCAGGTTGCAATTCCCCGATGATGGCTTAATCAATACGCTGATTGGCGGCATAGCTTGTCTCCTCCTTTGATCTGTCCCCTGAACGGTCCCATATCCCAAAAACTTCCAGATAGGCATTTTCCCTGGGAATCCATTCTTCTGTAAAACGCTTCAGCATCTGTTCTCCATTGCGCCTGCGTATCCGTTCCTTCTGCTCTTCTTCCTCAACCAGCAGACAATATCCCAGTTGGTAATACGCGCCAAAATACGGATGCCTGCTGTATGAGCCTTCTACAATGTTCAGGCGCTTTACCGGCACTGTCACAGCCTTCCCAAACTCCTGGCTTCTGCAGTCAAACGCCCGGTAAGTAAATGCCTCCCTCCGCAAAACCGGCTCCAGCACTTCAAGCCGAAACCGCTCGTAGTCCACATTCCCACCCACTTCGGCAAGGCGTTTGGCCGTTCGCTGAACGGGGCGAAGAAAAAAATCGTCCATGTGGAACAGATTGCATTCAAACCGATTGGCGAGCATCTTTCCCAAAGTCGTCTTCCCGCTGGCACACTGGCCGTCGATCGCCACGAGCACCGGCCCATCGCCGCCCTGTTTGAACATCGTTTCTATATCCCGGCAGATTTTTAAAAACTGCAGTCTCAGCGTTTCTTCTGCCTGAATGATCTCTTCATCCATATAAACCCCGGCTCCCCTCTCTTTTCGCACAAATTCAGCGGATATGTATCCTCTCCTATGACATTCTACCACACTCCGCCTGTCTTATCCATATCAAAACACGCAAAACCGCCGCAGGCATCACGGAAAAAAACGGCATGGAACCGCCGCCCTCAGGCGTTTTGTTCCATGCCGGTACTCAATTATCTTTTTATTCTTCAATCACGATCGCCTGGGACAGATGTCTCGGGTGATCGGCATCGATTCCCTTCTGCTCAGCGATATAATAACCGATAAACTGACCGATAAACCCAATCAGCGCCGCATTCTGCAGATCGTTGTACCCATAGGGCAGATCCAGGCAATAGTCTGCTTCTTTCAAATCAGAGGATGCTGTATTGCCGATTGCAATCGTCACTGCGCCATATCTCTTCATCTCGGCAAGCAGTTTTGCGTCTTCCTTCACGGTCTCCGGGTGGCTGAGGAAGATGATCAGCGTATTTTCATCCACCAGGCTCATCGGTCCGTGGCGGTACTCCAGGCTGTAGTAAGCTTCTGAATTAGAAAGACCCATCTCTTTCATCTTATTCATGCACTCATTGGCAACCCCATAGTAGATTCCCTGTCCCAGTGTGATGAACAGGTTCAGATTGCTGTGCTCCTCCAGCACCTTCTTTGCCAGCAGATCCATATTCTTAAGCGCATCTCTGGCGTTGTCTCCATAACCGGACATTGCGGTGATCTCATCTTTTCTTCCGCCGACATAGAGAGCCATGACCACGGCAAGATATACCATGCTTGTAAAGGAACGGGTCATGATCACGCTGTCTTCCGCCGTGTCCGGAGAAAGGATCACGTGGTCATTATAGATGGCGCTGTCCTTGTCACAGGTAATGGCAAGCGTCTTCACTCCTGGATAGCTTCTCACCTTGTCGATCGCCATCCGGACTTCTGTCGTATAGCTCTTTCTTGTGATCGGCAGAATCAGGACTTTTCTGTCCTTCACAAATGTCTCAGGAAAATAATACAGTTCCGAACAGCACATTGCCTTTGCCGGCATTGCATTGCAGGTGGAGAACGCATGTGCCGCAGCCTGTGCAAGGTACAGACTGGTGCCGCAGCCTGTAAAGATCAGCTCGTCATACTTTTCTGCAAACACCTCGTCCAGCACGGCATAGATGTCATCCAGTGAAGCATTGATCGCCTCAAATGACTCCGGCTGCTGGTATATTTCACGATAAGTCAGTTCACTGTTTTTCTTATTCATAGTTCTAAATCCTTTCTTATTTTGAATGATAGTTTAAGCTTTTCCTTCTGAACCGGCAAGACGGATGATTTTTTTCACATCCTCGGTCAGCAGATCATTCGCATGCTGGGACAGCTTCCAGGAATGCCCCTGATGCTCCATGTTTTTCAATCCGTCCTCGTAATGCTCCACGTATTTATAACGGATCTCCGTACCAAAGTTGATCTTTGCCACGCCCAGTTTGATCGCTTCTTTCACGATTTCTTCCTTCATTCCAGTGCAGCCGTGAAGGACTAACGGGATATCCGTAAACTTCCGTACCGCTTCGAGTACTTCCAGATGGATTTCAGGCTCTCCGTGATAATACCCATGCGCATTTCCGATTCCGATCGCAAGCGAATCCGGCTGGCACAGTTCCAGAAAGCGTTTTACTTCGCTGGGGTCTACAATATTTTTATTCTCCATCACAGCGCCAAGATTGTCAAGGCGAAGCAGTTCTCCAATCTCCGCCTCTACCGGAACGCCAAAGCATTTTGCAACTTTGATCACTTCGTTGGTCATTGCCGCATTTTCTTCGATCGGACTGGTAGAACCGTCGATCATCAAAGAGGTAAAGCCCAGCTTCAAAGCCTCCATGCAGATGCCAAAGTCAGAGCCGTGGTCGAGATGGATCGATACCGGAACCGATACTTTGTTGGCGCACCACTTGCTCACTTCCACAAACCAGTCATGACCGGCATATTCCCCCGTCGATACATAATGGGCGAGGATGATCGGAGACTTCAGTTCCTCGGCGGCGCGGCAGATTGCCCAAATGATGTCATAGTTGCCTCCCTGCGTGTTGATCGCCGGAATTGCATAACCTCCCTGCGCAGCCTTTATCATATTTTCCCTATTTGTTACCAGCATAATTTTTTTCTCCTTTTCTTATCCTTTTACTGCTCCTGCGACAAGACCTTTCACCATGTACTTCTGGAAGAAGAAGAAGATAATCACCATCGGAATCGTTCCTACGATCGAGATCGTGTTGATCAGCGACCAGTCGTATGACAGTTCCCCGAGATATCGGAGCGCAACACCTGCTGACAGCGTTCGAAGCGAATCTGTCTGAATCAGGGTTGACGCATGAAGGTAATCATCCCAGGACAGCAAAAATGCATAGATACCTACGGCAAGCATTCCCGGCTTTACAAGCGGAACCACAACCTGGAACAATGTCTGGATCCTTCCGGCTCCGTCCACTCTTGCCGCCTCTTCCAGCTCCTTCGGAATCCCGTCGTAAAAACTGGACATCAGCATGATCGTAAATGGCAGCATGCCCGCAGTCACCGCAAGAATCAGCCCCACATGTGTGTTGATCAGATTGACATCACCCAGAATTTTATACAGTGAGATCAACCGGCTGACTACCGGGAACATCTGCGCGGATGTAAAAGCCGCAACGATCCACTTATTCCATTTAAAATGGAAACGGGACAGTGCATATCCGGAGATGATCGCCATAAACGTTGTGATCAGGGCAGCCGACCCGGCTACGATGAAATTGTTTTTATAATATGTAAAAAAGTCATTGTCCACAGTAAACAGGTTGATATAACTCTGTACCGTCGGATTTTCCACAATAAAAGTCGGTGGAAATTTATACGCTTCCATATTGGTTTTAAATGATGTCAGCAGTACCCAGAATAAAGGGAACAGCAAAAACAAAAGAATCATTATTAAAACCGCATATTTCAAAATACTGTTTAAAACACGCTTACGTTTCATGTCCTGCTCCCCTCCCTTACATGTCGTCATTCCGGAAAATCCGGTTGTAGATAAACACAACTACGATCATCATCAACATCCAGATCGTTGTCACCGCCGCACCGGAACCAAAGTTATTGGACACAAACGCTTCCCGGTAGCTTAAAATTGCCATGGTAGTCGTAGAGTTATTCGGTCCGCCGCCTGTCATGGTCCAGAATAACGGGAACTGCTTGAAGTTCTCGATGATGGACATGGATACCGTTACCTTGATGACACTCTTCATATAAGGAAGCACGATCTTGAAAAACCGCTGCACCCCGTTGGCCCCGTCGATCTTAGCTGCTTCCAGGATGTCTTCCGGTACGTTTGCAAGCCCCGCAAGCAAAAGCAGTGTGGCCAGCGGAATCTGTTTCCATAGGGCCGCCACCGAGACGCCAAACATCGCAGTGGCCGGATTATTCAAAATTGCAAAATCTGTGACGCGCCCGCCTGTAAGAATGCCGACAAAATATTTCACAAGCCCGTACTGAGGCTGGAACATCCACAGCCATACAAGGCCGGAGATCAGAGTCGGCACAACCCAGGGCACCATCATGATACTGCGAATAAAACGGGAACATTTTATGTTGCTGTTCAATACAAGCGCCAGCGTCATTCCGAGGATAAACTGTGCGATCACCACTCCGAATACAAATACCAGGGTATTCGTCATAGACGGCACCAGTTTTCCATTGGAGAATAATTTTATATAGTTTGCAAAATTGTTCCACACTCCCGGCTGTCCCGAGATGATGTTTTTCACCTTATAATCGAAAAAACTCCGATAGATAGAATCTACAACCGGCACCAGGATAAATACCACTGTCGTAAAAATTGCCGGCGCCAATAAAGCAAGCGAAAAGAGTTTATCCCCCGAAGCGCCTTTCCAAATAGGCTTTTTCATTGCTTTCTCTTTCAAATCGCTGCCTCCCTTCTCCTAATTTTCCCCATACACATGGATTCCCGGTCCCAAAGTCCCTGCCAGGTTCGTCTGACCGCCCCCTTTTACAGGCTCCTTCGCCCCATCGATCCGCGGATCCACGTATCGTATAAACCAGGTTTCCATCCGTTTTTTCATGTCCTGGATGACTGCCTGGCAGCTCTCATCGTCAATCCGGTTCTGGTCCTCTCCCGGGTCCTCAGACAGATCATAGAATTCATCCGGTCCAAACGGATACCGGTGGATCAGCTTATATCTTCTGTCACGGATCATCCGGCAGGGGCCGTATTCATCAAACACGACAACCGGACGGTTCTCTCCTGATTCTTTCTGCATCAGCTCCGGATAAAAGCTTTTCCCCGGAAGGCTTTTATCTTCCGGTACTTCCAGTCCGACATACTCCAGGATCGTCGGCATAAAATCATACCCGCTGCACATGGTATCGCAGACCGTACCGGACGGAATATGACCGCGATGACTCATGATAAACGGCACTTTGACAGACGAATCATACATATTGATCGGGAATGTTCCGTTCCCTTTCCCCCATACCCCGTGATGTCCGCAGTTAAACCCATTGTCGCTGGAAAAGATGATCAGGGTATCTTCCATCAGATTTTCTTCTTCCAGCTTGTTTAAAATCCGGCCCACGTTATCGTCCATCGCCGTGACTGCCGCAAAATACCCGATCAGGCATTCCCTCGGCATCTGATAACCCTCCACTGCCCCCGTCATTGCCCACGGATGCTGCTCCTTTTGCGGGCAGCTTTCAAAGAGGCAGTCCTCATACATCTTCGTATATTGTTCCGGATGGCACCCGATCCATGGCGAGTGCGGAGCCGTATAATGGACGCTCAGGTAAAATGGATTTTCACTGTTTTTCTGACTGTCCAAAAATCCCAGCGCTTCATCTGTGATCACATCCGTGATATACCCGGGTTCTGTCACCAACTCGCCGTTCCGTATCATGGGCGCGTTATAGTAAGGTCCGCCGCCCTTCTGATGCGTATACCAGAACGAAAATCCTTTTTGCGGAAGCATCGCTGCGCCCAGGTGCCATTTGCCGCTTAATCCGCAGGTATATCCGTTTTCTGCCAGGACATCCGTATATCCTCTGTGATCCTTCAGGAATTCGATCGCTTCCTGAGTGGCGCCCCCGTTTCCGCCGCTCAGATAATCGTGGATTCCGTGCTGAGACGGTATCTTTCCGGTCAGCAGGGAAGCCCTGGCAGGCGAGCAGACCGGTGAGGTACAGAAGAAATTATCAAACCTCACCCCGTTTTCTGCCAGCCTGTCAAGATTCGGTGTCCTGATCTCCCGGTTTCCATAGCAGCCCAGCGACCAGATTCCCTGATCGTCTGTCAGAATCATTACTATATTGGGTTTCTTTTCCACCTTGCTCTTCTCCCTTCTTACGTCCGGTTATGGAAGCAGCGGCTGTACCGAAGTTTCAAAATTCGCCAGTGCAGAAGCAGGATCTTCTTTTCCTACCGTAACGGCCTGAGCCAGTGCACAAAGTTCCAGATTGAAGTCGGATAAAGTCGGGAACATCAGTACAGGCTCTGCTTTTTCTACAGAATCTCCGGCGCCGTTTAAAATCGGGCTGTTCTTTACTGCTTCCATGTCCTTCATCGCCTCTTTTGCAGGCAGCGCCGGTGCGATATCTGCAATATAATCATTGAGGACCTCCGGTGTGATCACATACTGGATAAAGTTTTTCACTGCCTCCACATGTTCCGGTCCGTTATCGATCGCTACAAAGCAGTGGGACTGCAATGTGGATGCGCCGTCTCCGTTTCCGCCCTTTAACGGCTGTGATGCCGCTGCAAAGTTTACAACTTCCGGATTGATGGATTTCGCGCCGTTGAAGCCCCAGGAGTTGTCATAGTACATCGCAAGCTGACCCAGTGCAAACAGGTTTCTCATATCCTTTGGTTTTGCGTTCTGCGGATTGTATCCTTTTTCATCCAGCAGCTTCAGCATGTTCAGCGCATCCATCATGCCCTGGTTTTCCACATCCAGATTGCCGTTTTCATCAAATACAGAACCGCCGAAGTTTGCGGCAAACGCCTGGATAGAGGAACCGATCACGATAACCGATGCCGTCGGCTGTCCAAATGCATAGACTTTGTTGCCGTCATCCGTAGTCAGTCCGGACAGTTTTTCCGCCATAGCAAGCATCTCGTCATAGGTGGTCGGCGGTGTGTTCGGATCCAGACCTGCTTTTTCAAATAAGTCCTTATTGTAGAACAGCAGGGACGGAGATACGTAAAGCGGAGCTCCGTATACCTTTCCGTTGATCGAATGTGCTTCAAGAATGTTCGGATAGTAGTCATTCAGGAAATCTGCATCCAAAACCTCATCCAGAGGAGCTGCAAGACCTGCATCCTCAAGCGCCGGGAGCCATATCATCTCACTGAACACACAGTCCACACGGTCGCCGCCGCCTGCCATATTGATCACCTGGTTTAAGATCTCCCCATACGGAGCCGTCACCCACTCGATCGTGACATTCGGATATTTTTCCTCATATTCTGTCTTCACCTTATTCCAAAATGCATCGTACCCCTTCTCCAAAACTGCATAATTGGCAATTTTCAGAGTAATCTGTTCCTCCGTTGCACTCTCCTGCTTCCCCTGAGCTGAAGTAGTGGAACCTGTGTCAGCAGCTTTTCCGCCGCCGCATCCTGCCGTCAGAGCCATCACGCCTGCCAGTACCAACGCCATAAATCTCTTTTTCATCAAAATACCCTCTCTTTTCTTTTTATATAAATTTTTTTGCTACCCTTTTTATATTTTCCGGAAAGTACACACGAGTGTATCATGCCGGGGAGACATGCATCATGTCGTCCCATTCCCCTACACATCTGCCAAAACTGTACTTTCCCGAATCACCAGCTTCGTTTCAAACGTGCCGTTTTCTACTTTTCTCCCGTTCATCATCTGCACCATCATCTCAATCGCCCGTTTGCTGATCTCTTCCCGCTGCATCTCAAGCGTTGTCAGCCTGGGCGAGCAGAATCTGCTGATGCTGGAGTTATCAAATCCCACAACCCCGATCTCCTCCGGTACGCGAAGACCGCAGCCAATCGCTGCCCGCATCGCCGTACATGCCATCATATCGTTCCTTCCGATCATCCCGTCTGTCTCCGGGTGCATCTTCAGGTATCGGATCACAGCCTCGGTCAGTTCTTCTTCCGTATGGCAGCCCTTGATGATCGTAGACTCCCCTGCATCCAGCCCGTATGCGTGCATCTCATCGAGATATCCGCTCAGCCTCAGATCTCCGGGTCCGCTTACATTCCCTCGTCTGCTGATGCGGTCAATGTATATGATGTGTTTCTTTCCGGTATCGATCAGATGCTTCACGCCTGTTCTTGCGCCGGAGTACAGCCCCGACTCCATCGTCGCCACATTCTCCGGAAGCTTCCCGTGTCTTTTGTGCTCAAACAGCAGCACCGGGATTCCCGCTTTGCTGAAGCTCTCCACATATTCTAACGGAAAGCTGATCGAGCTGATGATAATGCCGTCATACTGCCTGCTGATTACCTGCGATACAAATTCCGGCGTATTGCGGTTCGCACACAGGGAGATCAAAAAACCGGCGTCATAGGCATATTTATCCATCTCGCTTACGATGCGGCTGAAGTACTCATTGGTAATCTGGTCCGCAATAAACAAAAGCTGATTGCTCCGTTTTCCTTTCAGCGCCCTTGCGACATTGTTCGGGCGATAGTGAAGTTCCGCTACGGCCCGTTCAACCCGTTCCCGCTTTTCCTTTGCAACATAACGGTTGTTGTTTATCACATAAGAAACTATCGTCTCACTGACCCCTGCTGCTTTTGCCACATCTGCCCTGGTAACTCTCTCGCTGCCCTGTCCCATTCCACGTCTCTCCTCGCTATAAACTCGTATGTATATACTACATTATAACTGATGGAACTTTCAGGTGTCAACGGCTGTCTCTCCTTGCCATTCTAAATCCGTCTACATCTCGATCACGGGAATCTTCAAAAGTCTGCATACTTCTTTCAGCTGGTCTGCCACATCTTCCCAGACAATGCTGTAATGATGGGGTATGCCTTCTTCTATGATGTTTTCCACCACGTCCCTGACCGGACGTTCCACCTTTACATTTACCATGATTCCTTTTGTATAACGGTCCATGGGAACTGCCTCTCCTCTCATCAGGAAAAGTTTGTAACTGCCGTCCAGATTACAGAACCTTGCGACTGTTACAGCTCCCGGTTTCAATGCTCCGTAAAATGCAGTGCCCTGACCTGCCAGCGGATGGTTCCGGATCTGAAGCTCATATTCCGGATTGCAGAGGGAAGGCGCGGCGTTGCCGCAATGCCAGAAAGTTATCACATTCTCTGTCTCGTCAATATTGATCATGTCCGTGATAAAGCTTGGCTTTCCGGTCAGATAATACTCTGCCATCTGTGTCAGCTCTGCATCAACATCGCCTTCGCATCCGATGTTGATCCCATCGTCTGCCAGACGTCCCAGCACGGCGCAGGGTGTCGTATGTAAGTTCCCCATCTCCGGCCAGCATTTCAGCGTGGCAAAATCGTATCTCTGCTCCGCCATCACTTCCTTCAGCGCCAGGTACAGCTTCGAATGATTCTCAAGATGTCCCTTGGGAAGCTGCGTTGTATCGTAGCGCTCTGACATCCTTGTCATATCCGCTTCCCACTGCTCTGCGGGGAGCGCATCCATCTTGTCAAACACCACTTTCAGGTCCGTCTCTTCCATCTTCACGCCAAACGTTCTGCGGATCAGGCTCTCATCAAAGCTGCAGTTATAAAATGCGGTCGGCCGGTAGCCGAGCAAGCCCAGATTCGTATGGGCGAGCGACTTGACCGTATGATAAGCCATCAGCAGGTTCTTTACCTTCCCAGCCGCGCGCTCATCCTCTTTGCTCCCGTATACAGTATGGTAGACAGCTCCCAGTTTTCTGATCGCCGCCGCATTCATCGTCATCGCGCACAGTGCGTTCGAATACAGCCTGTCATCCTTTTCAAACGGAATCTCATACGGAGCCCACAGAAGAATCGGCGCCTTCAGCATCTCGGTCAGATATGCCGCCACATCATCCCCCGTAAATGCACCGTAAAGCATCACGACAATGTCAACTTCCTGCGCTTTGAACTCCTTTGTGATCTGCTCCACCGCTTCCCGGCTGCAACCCAGCATCGACGCCCGTATGACGCGGACAGACGGAAGATTCTCTTCCAGCCAGTCCCCATACTCCTGATTCCTTTTTTTCGGAAGTTCCTCAGGCCATCTGCCAGAATAGGTGGTAACAAAGCCTACGTTTAATTTTGTCTCCATGCTTCCCTCCCTTTCTACAATCTTGCACAAACACTCTCACTATCAACACGTGTGTATACTACATATTTAACATATTCATTTTCATTTGTCAATACCCTATTCTACTTTTTCTCAGACGAGTGGGATTTTTAAGGAAGAACCGAGACGATTCCCGCAAATATCATCAATGTATAGACACATTTTCTCATGACAGGCAGCTCGATCCTGTGTGATACCTTACTCCCCAGCGAGCATCCGAGCAGAATAGCCGCGATGCCGATCACCATATACGGCACCAGCTCCTTCGTGAGAAATCCGTTGGAGATCCGGGAAGAAATGTTAAAAATCACTGTGATCGAAAAAAATGCGTTGAGCGTTCCGAGATATTCTTCTTTTGTCTTTGTCGCCGCGAGATAATACAAGCTGACCGGGGGACCGCTGATCCCAAAAAGTCCGCCGCAGACCCCCGACAATACGGCGCAGCCGACATTCATCCACAGCGAAGGGCGCACCTGGACCCGGTCGGAGAGCAGGAAAAAATAGCAGGCGAGCAGAATCAGAAAAACGCCAAAAACCATCTTCAGTCTGCCCGTATCCCAGAATGCCGACTGATAGATGACAAGTGTGCTGGCGATCAGATAAAATATTGCCGGGATAAACAGACTTTTTATGTTCACCGCCTTCCGGTATCTCCAAAACATCGCAAATGACAGCATCATCGTGATGACATCGCTGACCGCCGGCGCCGCTGTCATGGAAAGGATCGACGGCAGGAATATCATGATGATAATGGCTCCGCCAAACCCGGTTACCGCCTGTACGAATCCCCCCATCAGGGACGACAGTAAAACAATCAGGATCTTGTCCATATATTCTCCTTTCTCCGGTAAAAACCATCTCGTTTTGAGTAAAAAGAAGGGCTGAAACGAAGACTCTCCGATTCAGCCCCGCATATGCGAAACATACTTAGTGCATAAACTGGTAAATATTATAAATATTGATCCCGATAATGACTGCCATCAGAAGAATAAACAGTTTATCCACAACCCTGGAATCAATCTTCTTGTTGATGATTCTTCCACTCATCCCGCCCAGGATGCCTCCAATCACCATCAGGACCAGCAGCCAGACCGAAAACTCCGGCACGGTCCGTGTCATGATAGAATTCAGCAGGCTGGTAATCTGGGAAAACAGAATGATATACAGGGAGTTCTGCGCCGCCGTTTTTGTATCCATCGAGAAGAAGAAAAACAGCACGACCAGGTTGATCGGACCTCCGCCAATCCCCAGGAAGGAAGAAAATATCCCCAGCACAAGCCCGATCATGACACAGGCTGCCAGATTCTTCACCTGCATGGTGCGGATCTGGTCTTTTTTGATCGTGTATACCAGCGTGCCCACTGTGATCACCAAAAGGCAGGCGGCCTGAACCGCTCCCACCATATCTTTATCTGCAAAGAGATTGGACAGCGCCTGGAACATGGATTTGCCCACGACGCCGCCGATCGCCGCGCCGATCGCCAGAGGCGTACCCGTCCTCATCTCGATCAGGGACTCTCCGCTCATCTTGCTTTTAAATACAGAATAACAGGTCATGGCGAGCACCGTACAGCCGGAAAGGAAACTTATGGTAGAAACACTCAGGACGCCAAACGCATCCAACACCGGTTTGATGATCACACCGCCGCCAATCCCACAGATTGCGCCTGCGATGGACGCCCCAAAACTAATCAGCCAAAATAATAGATACAGATACCCGCTCATGTTCTTCTCTTCACTTTCTTCTCAATCATAAATTTCTGCCGCCCTCAATGTTCTCTCTGATACCGGCAGATGCCGCTGACATAGGTCCTCTCAATATCGCATGCATCATCCAAAACCAGCATGTCGGCACGCTTTCCCGGATTCAGGGAACCGATCTGGTCATACACCCCGATCAGCCTTGCCGGATTTTCCGTAAACATCGGAATAACCTCCTGTAAGGACCGGCCGGTATACTGAAGCACATTTTTAAGCGCTGTCCCTGTCGTGAGCGTACTGCCCGCGCGGCTTCCTCCGTCTGCCAGCTTCGCGTCGCCGTCCACAACCACCACATCGTTGACCCCCAGCTTATATTGACCGTCCGGCAGCCCTGCCGCCATGATGGAATCGGTGACTGCAACCACCTTATCCAGTCCTTTGATCTTGATGATGAACCGTACCGTCCCCGGATGGAGATGGCGTCCGTCACAGATGATCTCGCAGAACAGATCGTCGTCCTCCAGGACCGCTCCCCAGATTGCCGGGTAATGCTGGTGCAGAAGCTTCATGGCATTGCCCGTGTGGGTCGCCGCCATCGCGCCGTTGTGGATTGCCTTTCTTGCCGTGTCATAGTCAGCGCCTGAATGTCCGATCGCCACCTGCATCCCCAGGCTCTTCATATAGGGGATGAACTCAGGAATCCCTTCTACCTCCGGCGACACCGTGATATAGCGGACATCTCCCTCTGCCGTCTCCTGATATTCCCGAAGCAGTTCCATGTCCGGCTTTCTCAGCAGATGCTCCGGCATTGCTCCCTTATAATCCGCACACAAAAACGGTCCTTCCAGATGGATGCCAAGCAGCGTTGCGCCTTCATGATCCAGTTTTTTCCAGTCCTTATACTGCTCGATCGCCCACATCGTCTGCTCTTTGGTATCCGTCAGGATAGAGCACAGCCAGCTTGTAGTGCCCTGTGACGCAAAAAAGCGGCACATTTTTTCAAAGCCTTCCGGGTCTGCCCCGTTAGAATCCACCCCAACCGCGCCGTGGGTGTGGATATCAAAAAAGCCGGGAACAACCGTCTTCCCCTCCAGATCGCAGACATCGTCTGCGCCTGCGCCGGTTACATCCCCAATCTCCAGAATCATGCCGTCCTCAACAAGCATGTCTCCTTTTACAAATCCATGATTCAAATAAAAATTCCCGTTTTTAAAAAGTGTTTTCAATGTAATCGCCCCATTTCTTTTTAAATCTGATCGCCACCGACATTATCATATCATATTTACTCAAATATGAGCACTCAATTTACTCAAACGTTTGTCAAGCTTTCGCGGCACGCTGGTCCTTTCACCTGCCAAACAGATGCGACAAGTTCAGCGCCCGGATCAGATTGACGATCTCCTTGCTCCGGCTGCATCCAAACTTTCTTAAAAGGCTTTTTATCTGGGTCTTAACCGTGATAACCTCCACACACCGGATCTGCGCGATCTCCTTTACCTTCTTGTCCTCCAGAAGCAGACGGACCAGCTCCCGCTCCGCGGCCGTTAGCTGGGACACGTTGTTGATGAAAAAGAGAAGGCTCTGCTCCGAGCGCTGAAGCCTTTTGTACTCATTCATAACCGTTTCCTGAATCCTTGCTTCCATGATGGGATGCCCTTCCTGGGCTGCCCTGATGTGCCTGATCACCGTCTCCACATCCCCGCCTTTTACAATATAATCCACCGCTCCGGTTCCCATCGCGGTAATGATGATCTGCTCTGTCTCATGGGCTGTCAGATAGATGATCTTTTGTTCCGGCCTTTTGTCACGGATATGCTCCGCCGCTAAAATCCCGGCATTCACCGTCTCCATCTCGATATCCATCAGGATGACGTCTGCATCCTGGACCATCGCCAGCTCCTCAATCTCCCTGCCGGACGCGGCGCATCCGATAACCCGGATATCCCCGCTTTGCTCAAGCTGCTCCTTCAGATCTTCCCGCAAAACCGGAAAATCCTCTGCAATCAAAACCGTTATCATAATAATCTCCTGTCTTTTACCGCCACTCCGTACTTGGGTATCTCTGCGAAAAACCTGGTTCCTTCGCCTTCTTTGCTCTCCAGTCTCAGCATTCCCATATGGCTCTTTACAATCTGCCTCACGTAGTACAGTCCCATCCCCCAGTTGCTGTTTGTATTTTTACTGGTATAAAAGGGATCGAATATTTTTTTCTGGACATGACGGGACATCCCTTTTCCGTTGTCACGGATCTCAAACGTTACGTACAGACGCTCGTCATACACATCGACCTCCAGCAGCGGAGTCTCCCTTCCCGCCTCAAGGATCGCCTCATACCCGTTGATCATCAGGTTGTACAGCGCCTCGCTCAGATGAGGCACATCCGCAAGTACCTGGGATCTGGTGGTGATGGAGACCGCAACCGGAACTTCCGGGTATTTTTCCCGGAACCGTTCCATCGTCTGATCGACTACCTCAGAAACTTCCGCCGGAAGCAGCGTCATGTAGTTGGATTTAATGCTGCGGTACAGCTCTTCCATCCGATTCAGCATATTGCTGTTGATATCCGATATCATGGCCGCATACCGGGCCAGCTTTTCCCGGTCCGGTTCCTCCTGCAAAAGCTCCGCCTTCATTTTATCGCTTAAGATACGGTTTGATAACAGCTGGTTCTTCATCCCGTGGACAAACACGGAGATGCCTTTGCTCGCCATGTCGAACTTCTTCTGGATCATGATATCCCCTCTGGTCTCCTCCTGTTCCAGAAGTGAATACGTCCTGAGGTTAAAAAAGCCGAATACTCCAAAAATCGTCGTCAAAACCGAAAACAGGATCCACCTGCTGATGGAGCCGCCCGCCGTACCGGAATACAAAAGTCCTCCATACCGCATATATTCCGCAGAGTACATCTGATAGACCTGAATCGGGTCCTGACGGTAATAAAAGCAGTACATGATGCCGATAGAGATCAAAAATCCCATGATATACCCAAACTGCCTGCGGCAGTACGGAATCGTCACGCTCTTGTATTCATGGAGCAAAAGGATCAGCGACAGGAGCAGGTACACGGAAATCCAGCCAATGGTGACATCGATCAGAAGAAACTGCAGCTGCTTGTTCGCTTTTCCGATATTCAAAAATACCGACGGGTAGTACAGCACCAGCGTCACAACCGGAAGGAGCATGACGGCAAAGTCCCATTTCCGGTATTTGATGATCTTCTGGCTCCAGGACTCATTGAGCGCGATCATCAGCATAAAGCCGGGAAACAGGGTGCGCCCCACCGCGATCAGATACCCCAGCCGCCTCAGCGGAAATATCATATAGGACAGCTTCCTCTGGATCCGCGTATCAAAAAAAAGCAGGAATTTCTGTCCGGTCTGCAGACCTCCGGTCTTCGCCAGATAAATGATGATCCCCACAAACATACATACAAAGCTGATGCAAAGCCCCAGCAGCAGCTTCGTCTGCTTATCCCGCCTCAGAAAAACAATCGCAATCGACGATATCACAAGAAAAAACAGCACGACAAACAGCATCGTATCCCCTCCCGCACCTGATTCCAAACCAAAGCTGTTTTCAGTATATCACAAGAGGAGGTATCCGGCAAATTCCAGATACCTCCAGTTTTTATCACATTTGGCTGCTGCCTTTATTTATGGTTTGCGTCATAAGCCTCCTGCATGATATCAAAGAGCACGTAATTATTGACATCGACCGCCTCAGTCAGACGTCCGCCTTCGATAAACACCTTCTGCTGGTTCTCATAGTAGGATTTGATCGTGCCGTCACTTAAGCCCTTGCCCACAAATTCACCGGTCAG
The DNA here is from genome assembly GCA_030825115.1 of Lachnospiraceae bacterium. Taxonomy (GTDB): domain Bacteria; phylum Bacillota; class Clostridia; order Lachnospirales; family Lachnospiraceae; genus Brotaphodocola. The sequence continues at coordinate 4,209 of JAPJQL010000042.1, read as the reverse complement.
CCAGTTTCCCTCGCCTACGCAGGCAAGCATGGTAGCCTCGTCAACCTCACACTGTTTTGCAACCCATTTTGCGACTTCTTCGATATGCTCTGCCCGGTAGTCTCCTGCCTTCTGAAGTGCTCTTGAGAAGCGCACCAGGATATCTTGGTTTGAATCAGCATATTTCTGAGTGGTGATAAAGCTGGACGGGAAGGTTACCTGATCTACGTAATCCTGGTTGTCTGCCAGCATGATTCCCTTGTCCCCCAGCGCATCCATGATGGTTGCGGTTCCCGGTGACCAGGTCGCGCAGGCATCTACGTTGCCGCTGATCATCGCGGATACGATGCCGTTGGCATCCATCTCTACCATCTCAATGTCGTCCTGTGTCAGGCCTTTTGACTGCAGCGCCAGATTCAGGATGATCTCAGCAGAAGTACCGCTGGTTACTGCCACGGTCTTTCCTTTTAAATCCTCAATAGAGCCGACTCCCTTATCTTTGTTGCCGATCACTGCGTCTGCAAGGCTGGTACAGTCGATCTGGAAGATCACAGCCTCACCCTCTACACAGAGCGCATGAGCTCCATGTCCAATCTGGGAGATATCGATGTCGCCGGATGCCATCGCCGCAATCTCAGCAGGACCTCCCTGGAATTCCACCATCTCCACATCCAGTCCCATCTCTTCAAAATAACCCATCTCTCTTGCGGTTGTTGCCAGGGATGCACTCCCCATGTTTGGCATATATGCCACCCGCACCTTAGCTGTCTCAAATGTCTCAGCCTCAGCCCCGGTTGATTCCTCCGCAGTCGTTGCCTCAGCTTCTGTCTTTGCTGCCTCTGTCTTTGGTGCCTCTGTCGCTGCCGGTGTAGCAGCCGGCTCCTTGGAGCTTCCTCCACATGCGGTCAGAGATGTCATCACCATAGCTGCCCCCATCAGTAACGCGATCCTTTTCTTCATAGCCTTCTCCTCCTATTTTCTTACTTCCAGGTATTCCTGGTATACCTGTGACCATATATAGTTTTTCAATTCCAAAAACTCCGCCGACATCTTTGTTTCCTGGGTTCTCGGATACGGAATCGTGATGTCCACGATTTCTTTGATCCGTCCCGGTCTTGCACTCATGATGATAACTTTCTGTGCTAAGATGATTGCCTCATCCACGTCATGCGTGATGAAAAAACAGGTCTTGCGCTCTTTTTCCCATGTCTCCAGAAGCTCTGTCTGAAGCTGGGTCCTGGTCTGGGCATCCAATGCCCCGAACGGCTCATCCATCAGAAGCACCTGCGGATTTACCGCATAGGCCCTGGCAATCGCAACCCTCTGCTTCATGCCTCCGGACAGTTCCTTCGGATAGGAGCCTGCAAACTGCTCCAGGTCAACCATCTTCAGATACTTCATCGCCTCCTGGGTCGCCTGCTCTCCGGTGATCCCTTTCAGCTTCAGTCCGAATTCCACATTTTTCAATACGGTCAGCCAGGGAAACAGGGCGTACTGCTGGAATACCACGCCACGCTCCGGTCCAGGACCGTCCACAATCTTGCCATCTACCGAGACGCTGCCGGAGGTCGGCTCCGAAAGTCCCGCAATGATGTTCAGAAGGGTGGATTTTCCGCAGCCGGAAGGTCCTACCACACAGATAAATTCATTTTCCCTGATATCCAGGCTAACGCCGTTCAGCGCAACCGTCTCGCCCTTGCGGGTATTATATTTCTTGACCACATTGTCAATCTTTACCTTTACTGCTGCATCGTTTCCTGCCATCCCGTCAACTTCCTTTCCAAGAATCTTACAATCTGTTCAAATGTAAGTCCGATGATACCGATGATGAGGATTCCCATCAGTACGGTTGCCATATCGTAGTAACCCTGTGCCTTCTGAATCATCATGCCAAGCCCTTTTGACGCGCCGGTCAGCTCCGCCGCGACCAGAGTTGTCAGGGAAGCCGAAAGACCGAGTCTTGCACCGACCAGAATGAATGGGGTGGATGCAGGAATGACAACTTTAAAGAAAATGTCTTTGTCTGTTGCCCCCAGGACTTTCGCCGCTTTGATCAGGGTGACATCCACGTTGCAGACTCCCTGATAGATCGTAACCACCAAAACCAGGAACGAAGCGATAAAGATCACGATGATCTTGGCCTTCTCGCCGACACCTGCGCCTGCGATGACAAGCGGGATATAGGCTAACGGCGGGATGTTTCTCACGAACTGGATCCACGGCGCTACCAGGTTACGGAACGGCGCGTACCAGCCCATCAAAAACGCAACCGGAATCGACGCTACAAATCCGCACAAAAATCCCACGATGACACGGAACAGGCTTATATAGATGTGGGGCCACAAGGTGCCGTCCTGAAGCTTGCTCACCAGCTTTCCAAATACCTCCCATGGCTCCGCAAAGATGACACCGCCCGCTTCTGTGGATGCGATCAGAATCCATAGCAAAAACGCAGCTACAACCGACAGTGCCATCCAAGCCCGGTTGGGTATCTGGGCAAGGAGCGATGTTTTTTTCTTTCCACTCATATCGGAAATCCTCCTCCAAAGTTTTTTTATCTCTGCCTACAGTGTAACCTGTTTGGAGGGAATTGGGGAGGGGGATTTTTTATCATACCTTTTTCAGCATAATTAAAAAACAGATTTTAAATTTTAACTGCTAAATCTAAAATCTGTTTTCATCTATTGTCTGATACTATTCCCATTTCCGGCACACAACGTCCCCTCCACGCTGCGCCCGATCATAAATTCCCGAATTGCCAAAGCGCAGCCGCCCTGCGCTCCTGTATATCGGTTGGAGCTGACATACTCGGTCCGAAGTTCCAGCTCTCTTTTAAAAATATTGCTTTCATAGATGATCTCATTCAGATAATCTCTAAGAAGCGGACTGTCAAACAAAGCACAGTCAATTACCACCAGCTGGGAATTTAAAAGATTCACGATATTTCCGATGGAAATCCCCATATACCGGACTGCCGGCAATACCACGGCTTTCACATCTTCATCGCCGCATTCAACCGCCCTTACGACTTCCATGATCTCAGGCCTCTCCGGATCTGTGCAGATTTTCCGAAGCACCCCGGCGCGTTTATTCCGCAGCAGGTCCTCCACCTCCATCAGTATCGCCATCTCTCCGACAAAAGCCTGCAGGCAGCCCCGTTTTCCACAGGTGCACTCCGGTCCGTCAATAGCCATGACGGTATGGCCGATATCCCCGATTCCGGTCCGTCCGGTGCCAAAGGGTTCTCCCCTTCCATCACGCAGCAGGAAATTCCCATCTGTGCGAAATAATAGAGATATACTTCCGGTCGGTCCGCCCGCTCAAACATATCCCGTCCGATTGCCCTGACCCGGACATGGTTCTCGATACAGACCGGGATTCCCAAAACTGATTCCAGGTCTTTTCGCACACTGCATTGGTGCCACGATACTCCATCCATGGAACTTCGTATCAGGATTCCCGTCTCAGGCTCCACCATCCCCGGCGTTGCCCAGCCCGCTCCGATCACCCGGGCTTTATCAATCCCGGCTTCCCGGATCAATTCCTCCACGCAGCTCTTTGTGGCTTTCAGCATGTCCTCATAAGTAACCGTCCGAAGATCTGCAAACGCTCTTTTCTTTGCCACCACCCTGCCGCGCAGGTTGGTCATGCAGGCTACCACACCAACCGGACTCCACTCGATTCCGACAGCATATCCTGCATGCTCCACAAAATCAACCGCCGCCGCCCGTCTCCCCATCACGGTCCCTGTTTCCTGCACCGGAACCTCTTTTAAAATCCCTTCTTCCAGAAGATGCTTCACCGTTGTCGTCACGGTAGGAAGCGTAACGCCAAGCTGCTTTGCAATCTCACTGCGCAGAACAGGGCCCTGCTGATAGATTGTCCCCAGTATTGCGGCATAGTTGTTTTTTCTTACCTTAGATAAATTTGAACCGGCTTTTATATTCATACATTTCCCTTAGCTCCATAAGTATCTGCAATCTCTTCCATTCATTATACAGGAAAGCGAAGAAATCAAGTTAATGACACTCTTCCTGCCATTTTTCATACCATTTTGGGATAATCTTTGATACTCTGATAAGTTGACCATTTTTATAAATAACAAGTCATGTATAATGTTGACTTTCCTGCGCCATTTACTCCAGCATATAAAATATATTTCCTCATTTAAAACCTCTTTTGGGCAATTACATGCTTTTGCTTTCTTTGCAATATAAAATCACTCAGCAT
>JAPJQL010000001.1 GCA_030825115.1 Lachnospiraceae bacterium | reverse complement strand
TGTAGCCAGCCTCTTTTAAAGTCTCTATTACATCGATTTTATAAACAAACATATTATCACCTCCAATACCATTGTAATTCCACCCGTAAAAAATGTCAAGAAAAATAATCCAAAAAAAGTTTAAAAAACGCTTGAATTTAAACTGAATATGGTTTATAATTAGATTATCAAAAGACAGGAGAAAACGAAAATGAAGAAATACAATTTAAGTGAGATCATGAAGAAAGCATGGGAGACCTACAGAAAATTTAAAAGCTTTATATCCCCGCTGAGCTTCGCAGAGTGTCTTCGCCGGGCATGGGCAGAAGCAAAGAATGCAACCGTTAAAGCCGTAGAAATCACCCTGGCAACCGTTAAGGCAGCAGCTCAGAAGCTGGTGATTAGCGGAGAGTACGAGGAGATTAAGGTGAGTGAGTGGAGTAACTACGGCAGGACCCGCGTCTACATCAAGGCTATCCGTCACACACTGGCCGGCAACATCCGGGTTGCTGACTGCGGATACTGGGACGTGGATAACAGCAAGTACGTCCAGCAGGTCATCAACCTGCTGGACTAAGTGAAGCAAAGAGTGCAGAGGCAAGAACCCGCCCTGCGGAGGTTCTGCCGGAGAAAGAAGGAAAATATGTCTAAACTCAACCGCCACGGAGGTTACGGTGGCAGAAAGGAAAAGCTATGAGATGCTCGGATAATTGCGGTTATTACTGGCAGGATGAAAATGATGATTACCCAAGATGCCATTTTGATGGCTGGAATCAAAATGGAAAAGCCCCATGTGAACAGGAAGAATTGACTGACCAAGACTCTGAAGATTACATCTAAAATTATTCCCGCCACGGAGGTTACGATGGTAGAAAGAAGGAAAAATGAAAAATTCAAAAGTTGAATGGTGCGAGAATTTTATTAAGTCCGTATTCAAAAAAATACCATTTGAAAACGGCGGCATTGAAATAAATTGTTTTTGGGAAATGGCAGAATCATCTGGGCTATGGGTACGCGGAACATATGGAACGCCCATGAGCGAAGCATTGGAAAAAATGGTCACAGTTGACGAAGTAACTGACAATGACGGTAATTTTCTTTTTCACGTATTCCACCTAAAATAACCACACTGGCGGCACTGCCGCCCCTCTAATGCGGGTATCCGGTCGCAACCCCGGAGGAAGTCGCAGAGCGGAGGAAATAGAAGGAGGTTCACAATAAAACTAATAGGAGCCACGACAACAAAAGTTGATTTAATAAAAAAGAGAAAACATATTTTCGCAGTATGACAGCATAGGATTACAACAAGAAAGGCGGTGGTATGTATGGAATGTGTTATGTCTAAAATCATTATGGACGGTAAATTAATGGTTTTTTCTGATGGTCGTGTCTACAGGATCCGTCCGAATGACAAAGTTACTGAGATGCCGATTAGTTCCCAAGGAACTATTTCGTTGTGGGAAAATGGCGCAACGCATAATATGTATGTGCGTCGTTTGGTCGCGGAAGCTTTCCTTCCGAATCCTAATAATTATAAAATAGTGCGGGTGCTGGATGGGGACGTAATGAATAACCATGTGAATAACCTAATGTGGATAAATGGAAGGCAGCGGGCGTTGGAAGCGCATGAGAAGAAGCGCTTGGTGGGCTTGTCCCATTATCAGAAAATGAAAATCGATAGGGATATGCGTTCCTTAGATTTGTTGAGACTTACTAGAAATGAGTTTTCTATTGTTAAATATCGAAGTCAGTACATGACCTATGAGGAAATCGGAAAGGTTCTTGGCTGTAGTGTGGCTAACGTATGCTCTACATTGACTCATATTAGGAAACACAAGAAGAGGGCAGATATTTAATGCCCTCGTCTTGTGTTTATCTTAGCATAATATTCCATTTCCGTCTCCTACTTCCTCACAGTCAGCTATCCATGTTCCGACTTGGTTCCACACCCGTCCAAATTCGTCCACTGTTAATTCGATATCCCGGTCGATATGGTCAAGGATTGCTTTGTTGTCATCGTCATTAACACCTCTCATTGTATACCCGTCAAAATTCTTCATCATGATAAATCCTCCATTTTATTATTTGATGTGTGTCTCTCTTAACTATCTTTATTATAAACCATTTATGGTTTAAAGTCAATAGTTTATATACATTTATTTGTGTAAATTTTTGTAAACAACTAAAATAGTAATTTGGAACTGTGCGAATACAAAACAATTACATACACATCAATTTTTGATGCACACGGACATAGTTATAGCCTGCGCTTTAACAAATTTGTGTACGCCCATTTGGCTTTTGTGACTAATAGTGCTATTCCGGCTGATGCAGACATCTGCCAGTTGATTAATACAGGTAGCATGGAAAGCATAGCCAATATTGCTTACAAATCTGTAAAAGGTGTTACCGGCACATTTAAAGTTGACAGCACCCGATCAAAGAATCTTAAGACAGATAACGCCATCACAGCCGGGGAAGCATTTGTCCTGGATATGATTTTACGTATCAAATAATCATTTTATCGAATAGCTACCACCGACAGCAAAAAGTACGCCGGTCTTAGCAGTAGTTGCTGTGTAGACCCGCACAGCTCCGCTTGTCTCGACATAAAATGTTGCTGGAATCCGGCTTCCGTCAATTAGTGCTGAACCAACCACCATCTTTCGTGATACAGGTACACATTGCTGCGGAGCCTGTGCAATTGTTGTTAAGTCTCCGCTGTAATCTTTTGTGACCGCAATTTGAAAATCGACTTGACCAAACTTATTAAGCTTGAAGCCCCCCGATTCATAAGGCGTTACGAAATTACTATTTGCAGAATATAAAGTATAGAAGGAAAAATATTACCTATAGGATGTTGGTTCGTATACCTACGGACCGCCGATGGCGGTCGCGCCTATCAATCTGGTCCGTCGGGTCGTTGACTATGCCGTGACAGAGATTCCGAGGGAGAAGATCAGCCTTGGTATTCCGAACTATGGCTACGACTGGCCCCTTCCCTATGTGCGTGGCGAGACACGTGCACAGACGCTTGGCACGCTGGAGGCAGTTCAGCTTGCGATCGATCACGGAGTGGAAATCCGGTTTGACGAGACGGCGATGTCTCCGTATTTTCGTTACTGGCAGTATGGGATACAGCATGAGGTATGGTTTGAAGATGTGCGGAGCCTTAAGGCAAAGTTTGAACTGATACGGGAGTACGGCCTGTACGGAGCCGGTTATTGGCAGCTGATGCGGTTTTACCGTGCCGGCTGGCTGCTGTTAGAAGAAATGTTTATAAAAGAACAAGGCAGGCCTGCCGGATAAACGGCGTTCCTGCCTTGCAAGGGGGCTTGACGGATTCTACAGGGCAAGCAGTTTTTCTGCCGCCTCATCCATCCAGCTGGCTTCAAGATACTCTACAGTACCGGCGTCTACATGTTCTGCGATCGCCGGGGTGATCGGGATTCTGGCGAGTACCGGAATGTTGTACTCATTGGCAATCTCATCGATGTGGCCTTCTCCGAAGACGGAAATCTTCTTGCCGCAGTCCGGGCACACCAGATAGCTCATGTTTTCCACCAGACCAAGTACCGGGATATCCATCTTCTTTGCCATGTTGACAGCCTTGGTCACGATCATGGATACCAGGTCCTGCGGAGAGGTGACGATGATGATGCCGTCCACCGGAAGGGACTGGAATACGGTCAGCGGAACGTCACCGGTTCCCGGCGGCATATCCACGAACATATAATCAATGTCCTCCCAGAGTGCTTCCTGCCAGAACTGTTTTACTGCGCCTGCAATGACCGGCCCTCTCCAGATCACCGGGTCGGTATCATGGTCTAACAGCAGGTTGGCGGACATGATGTTGATGCCTGTCGCGGTGGTGGCAGGAACCATCAGACCATCCGGTGTCATCCCTACGCCGTCGGTGCCAAGACCGAATGCCTTCGGGATGGAAGGGCCGGTGATATCTGCGTCCAGGATTGCGGTGCGTTTTCCTATGCTGTTCATCTTAACTGCCATCAGTGTGGTGACCAGGGATTTCCCCACGCCGCCCTTTCCGCTGACGATGCCGATCACTTTTTTTACGGAGCTGGCCGGATTTAACGGCTCCAAAAAGCTGGTGCGCTCTGCGGTGCGGCTGATGCAGTTCTCCCCGCAGGAACTGCAGTCGTGTGTACAATTTTCGCTCATGTGAAATTCCTCCAATTCTTTTTCTGTCCAACCGGCAGCACGGCTGTCTGTAGACAGACTCCATAGAACAGAATACCACATTCCCGGAAAAAGTAAAGTCTTTAGGGAATTTTTCGTGCCGGAGAAATATTTCTCAAAAATTTAAGGATTTGGTCATTGTGCAGGTACAAGATATTGTATATAATGGAAGCAGCATGAAACAAGAAGGGGTATACCAATGAACATTAGTATGAATCCCAACAACGAGTTGGAACAGTCTGTAGTCAATGTCCCAAACCTGGTACAGGTGCCGGAAGGGTTTATCAGCCAGGCACGGGAATTTCAGGAAGCGATGATGATGTACACCTGTGCGATACGGGAAGTTAAGACAAAGCTGGAGGTGCTGAACGACGAATTGTCCGTTCGCAACCAGCGAAATCCCATTGAGATGATCAAGTCCAGGGTGAAGAAGCCGCTCAGCATTGTGGAGAAGCTGCACCGCCGGAACCTTCCGGTCTCGCTGGATTCTATGGTGAATAATCTGGATGATGTCGCGGGAATCCGTGTCATCTGTTCTTTTGTAGATGATATTTATGCGGTTGCCAATATGCTGGTCAGCCAGGACGACATTACGGTGATCGCGATCAAAGATTATATCAAGAATCCAAAACCCAATGGCTATCGCAGCTACCATCTGATCCTGGAGGTCCCGGTATTTTTCTCGGACCAGAAGAAGTCGATGAGAGTGGAAGTGCAGATCCGGACGATCGCGATGGATTTTTGGGCAAGCCTGGATCATCAGCTGAAGTACAAAAAAGACATCGGCGAGGCGGCCGATGCCATCAGCGAGGAGCTGCGCCAGTGTGCAGAAGTGATTGCAGACACGGATCAGAAGATGCTGAGTATCAGAAAGAGCATCGAAGCGCAGGGCGGTACGGTGAAAAAGTAAATTTAATAACAGTAAAAGGACAGGGTTTCGGTGATTCGGAATCCTGTCTTTTTGTACAGGGCGACTGCCGCAGGATTGTCTCCGGACACCTGCAGGATGATCTTGTGAAACCCGCCCTCGGCAATACGGGGGAGCAGCAGGGACAGAAAGCTGCTTCCATAGCCTTTTTGGCGCAGAGGTTCTGCGATTTCCAGATGGTGCAGGCAGACGCAGCCCTCAGATACCGTTGTGATCAGGCATCGCCCGATGGGGAGACCGTCTTTTTTCAGGGTCCATTCCACTGTGTCCGCAGCCTTGTCGGGGGAGCTGGCAAGCGTTAGTCCGCCGTGGCAGGAGAGATGAGCGCCGGTGTTTGCAGCTGCGTCGGAGGAGTGGACTGGAAATAAAAGCTCCATCTGATGTTCGAGGGATTCCTGCTCTGCGCCGAGGGCAGACAAGACCTGTATGGCAGCGTGGCAGGCTTCCGGTACGCCAAACAGGATATCACACGTTTCAAACTGTTCGGCGGCAATGTCGAGCAGGCGGGAAAAGCAGCCTTGACGGCGGTATGCGGGGTGGGTAAAGGCGCTGCATTCCGCAGTCCGGTCATCTAAAGGCAGCATGGCAAGGACGGCGGCCAGAGTCCCGTCTTCTTTATATAAAAGATAATGGCGGCAGCCGTCGCCGGATTCATCAGCCGGATAGGTCAGCCGGATCTTGTCTTGGCTGCGGCAGGCGTCAGTGAGGGTGGCTATTTCTTCTGTCTGTATGTTTGTCAATATCGAGGTTTCTATGATCTTCATGGCATCTCCAATATAATTTTGTCTGGAAAACTACCGGATAAGTATAGCTGAAAATTGGAAAGATAGCAAGAAAGAGGATTGTGCTTTTCTATCCTGGGTGGTAAAATACCAGACAGCATAAAAATCATATGGCGCAGAGGACTGTGCCGCTGGAGGACAGAATGAAATACTTGAAAGAAGGAGCCATCATATTTGGCATTACGCTGGCGGGAGAAGGGCTGAACCATGTGCTGCCGCTTCCCGTACCGTCGGGGGTATATGGACTGTTTTTGCTGCTGGTGCTTTTGTGTACCGGGATCTTGAAACTCGAAGCGGTCGAAGCGACCGGGAATTTTCTGCTGGATATCATGCCGGTTCTGTTTATCCCTGCTTCCGTGGGCTTGATGGAGAGTTATGGGGATATGAGGGCGATCCTGATCCCGCTGGTCGTCATCTGCCTTGTTTCTACGGCTGTGGTCATGATCGTGACCGGCAAGGTGGCAGAGTGGATGATCGGGGGAAGCAGTAAAAAGCGGATAAAACAGAAGGACGGAGGGCAGCAGGCATGACATTGATACAGGAATCTCTTTATTTTGGATTTGTGCTCAGCATCCTCGCGTATTTGTTCGGGGTATGGCTGAAAAAACGGCTGGGGTGGGCGATTTTGAATCCCCTGCTGGTTTCTGTGGTTGTGGTGATTGCGTTTTTGGCAGTGATGGGGATTGATTATGATACTTACAATGCCAGTGCAAAATATATCAGCTACCTGCTGACGCCTTCTACGGTCTGTCTGGCGATTCCCCTGTACCGTCAGCTGGAGCTGCTGAAAAAGAACCTGCCGGCGGTAGGCGCGGCGATCTTTTCGGGTGTGGTTGCAAGCGCGGCGAGCATTTTTGTGCTCTGTATGGTGTTTGGGCTGGGCCATCTGCACTATGTCACCATGCTGCCCAAGTCCATCACGACCGCGATCGGAATGGGGGTCAGCGAGGAGGCAGGGGGGATCGTGACGATCACGGTGGTGTGCATCATCATCACCGGCATCTTTGGGAATATCGTAGCGGAGAGCCTGTTTAAAATAGCAGGCATCCGGCATCCGATTGCAAAGGGGCTGGCGCTTGGGACTGCGGCACACGCGATCGGGACGGCAAAAGCGCTGGAACTGGGGGATGTGGAAGGGGCGATGAGCAGTCTTGCGATCGCAGTGGCCGGGCTGATGACGGTGGTCATGGTTCCTCTGGTGTCTGGGCTTTTGTAGGTGGGCGTTAGTGTGAATTCACGCTGAACTGACCGCGTAAAGTGCTTGAAAGCCCCCCTTAGATATGCTAGAATAATTGAGACTGAATGAAAAGTAAGAGATAGAAAAAATAATGTACCGTGAAGAAAAAGGAGGAACATATGATTAACCAGTTGATTCAGAAGATTCAGAAGACGAAAGCGCCGATCTGCGTAGGGCTGGACCCGATGTTAAGCTACATCCCGGAGCACATCTTAAAACAGTCTTTCCATGATTTCGGAGAGACGTTAGAAGGGGCTGCCGATGCGATCTGGCACTTTAATAAGGAGATTGTGGACCACACCTTTGATTTGATTCCTTCCGTAAAACCTCAGATCGCGATGTATGAGCAGTTTGGCATCGAAGGGCTGAAAGTATATGAGAAAACCGTAAGATACTGCCAGGAAAAGGGCCTGATCGTGATCGGCGATGCAAAGCGCGGCGATATCGGCTCTACTTCTGCGGCATATGCAACCGCGCATCTGGGCAAAGTAAAGGTGGGCGGCTCTGTCTGCAGAGCATTCAATACCGAATTCCTGACCGTGAATCCATACCTGGGAACAGACGGCGTAAAACCTTTCGTGGATGTGTGCAGGGAAGAGGATAAAGGCCTGTTCGTCCTTGTGAAAACATCCAATCCGTCCAGCGGCGAATTCCAGGACCAGCTGGTGGATGGCAGACCGGTATATGAGCTGGTGGCCGAGAAGGTTGTGGAGTGGGGCGCAGACTGCATGGACGGTACTTACAGCAACGTAGGCGCAGTGGTAGGGGCGACTTACCCGGAGATGAGTGCAATCCTCAGAAAACTGATGCCGAATACTTATTTCCTGGTTCCGGGCTACGGCGCACAGGGCGGCACTGCAGCTGACTTAAAACCATGCTTCAACGAGGATGGGCTGGGGGCGATCGTCAATTCCTCCCGCGGTATCATCGCTGCCTACAAACAGGACAAATATGCGAAGTTTGGCGCGGAACATTTTGCAGAGGCATCCAGACAGGCTGTCGAGGATATGGTTGCCGATATCAACAGTGTATTATAGACCAGGAGGCTTTCATGGGAGCGATTGAGAAGATAGAGAAGACCGGGAAGGTGAAGCTGTCGGCGAAGGTTGTCAGCCAGGAAGCGCTGACCGGAGACATATTCAGCATGTGGATCCAGGCGGACGAGGTGGCAAAGGCCGCAAAACCGGGCCAGTTCATCTCCGTTTACACCAGAGACGCCGGCAAACTGCTGCCGCGTCCGATCAGCATCTGTGAGATCGACAAGGCAGGCGGCAGGCTGCGGATTGTCTACCGGGTGGTCGGAGCGGGGACTGAGGAGTTTTCTGCTTATGAAGCAGGTGACGACATCACCATCATGGGACCGTTAGGCAATGGATTCCCTCTGGACCGGAAGGGGAAAAAGGCATTTTTGATCGGCGGCGGTATCGGCATTCCGCCGATGCTCGAGCTGGCAAAGCAGCTGGAGTGTGAAAAGCAGATGGTCCTGGGCTACAGGGACGTACTGTTTTTGGATCAGGAGTTTGAGGCGCACGGGGAAGTGTATGTGGCGACGGAGGATGGCAGCGCAGGTACGGCTGGCAATGTCATCGATGCGATCCGTGCAAACGGCCTGGAGGCGGACGTGATGTTTGCCTGCGGCCCTACTCCGATGCTGCGGGCGTTAAAAGCGTATGCGGCGGAACAGGGGATCGAGTGCTGGCTGTCTCTGGAAGAGAAGATGGCGTGCGGCATCGGCGCCTGCCTTGCCTGCGTGTGCCAGTCAAAGGATGTGGATGAGCATTCCCAGGTACACAACAAGAGAATCTGTAAGGATGGTCCGGTATTCCTGGCGCAGGAGGTGGAACTGTGATGAATACAAAAGTGAATCTTGCCGGCGTGGAATTGAAAAATCCGGTGATGACGGCTTCCGGCACGTTTGGAAGCGGTGCGGAATATGGAGAGTTTGTGGATTTGAACCGTCTTGGCGCGGTTGTGACAAAGGGCGTGGCAAACGTGCCCTGGCCGGGGAATCCGACTCCGAGGATTGCGGAAGTGTCAAGCGGCATGCTCAATGCCATCGGCCTGCAGAACCCGGGGATCGATGTGTTTGCCAAACGGGATATTCCGTTTTTAAAACAGTTTGACACGAAGATCATCGTGAATGTCTGCGGAAAATCCACGGAAGACTACCTTGAGGTTGTGGAACGTCTTGCGGATGAGCCGGTGGACCTGCTGGAAATCAATATTTCCTGCCCGAATGTGAAGGAGGGCGGCATTGCCTTTGGCCAGGACCCGAAATGTGCCGAAGCGATCACAAGAGAAGTGAAAAAATATGCGAAGCAGCCGGTCATCATGAAGCTCAGCCCCAACGTGACAGATATCACGGAGATGGCGCGGGCGGTAGAGGCGGGGGGCGCTGATGTGGTCTCTCTCATCAATACCCTGACAGGCATGAAGATCGATATCAACCGCCGTACCTTTGCAATCGCCAACAAGACAGGCGGTATGTCTGGTCCGGCGGTAAAGCCGATCGCGGTGCGTATGGTCTATCAGGTGGCGAATGCCATCAGCCTGCCGATCATCGGCATGGGCGGGATCGCGACAGCGGAGGATGCGATGGAATTTATCCTTGCGGGAGCCAGCGCGGTGTCCGTGGGGACTGCAAATTTCTACAACCCTTATGCGACTGTGGAGATTGTGGAAGGCATTGAGGATTATATGAGAAAGCACCAGATCGAAGACATTGCAGAGCTGGTTGGCTGTGTAAAATAGTACCCGGGATAAAGGAGATAACGATGGAAGATTACAAGAAAGAATTTATAGAGTTTATGATTGACTGTGAAGTGCTGAAGTTCGGAGATTTTGTGACGAAGAGCGGCAGAAAGACCCCGTTTTTTGTAAATACGGGATTTTACCGCACCGGAACCCAGCTCCGCCGTCTGGGCGAGTATTATGCAAAGGCGATCCAGAATGCGTTCGGCCTGGATTTTGACGTGCTGTTCGGACCGGCCTACAAGGGGATTCCGCTGACGGTTGCCACGACGATGGCGATCAGCGAGTTTTATGATGCCGATATCAAATATTGTTCCAACAGAAAAGAAGTCAAGGACCACGGCGACAAGGGAATCCTGCTCGGCAGTCCGATCGCGGACCACGACAAGGTTGTGATCATCGAGGATGTGACCACCGCGGGTACTTCCATTGAGGAAACGCTGCCTATTATCAAAGCCCAGGGCGATGTGGATGTGATGGGTCTGGTGGTTTCCGTAGACCGGATGGAGAGAGGACAGGGAACCAAATCCGCCCTTGCCGAGATCCAGGAAAAATATGGTTTCCAGACGACGGCGATCGTGACGATGGCCGATGTGGTGGAGCATCTGTACAACAGACCTTACAAAGGAAAGATCATCATTGATGATACGTTAAAAGCAGCAATCGATGCTTATTATGAGCAGTATGGAGCAGAGTAAGGAGCAGACATATGGAAAAGGTTTATAAGACCATGCGGAATACAGGCGCATGTAATATTGCCATAGGGATCATCGTACTGGTGACGGGCGTGGTGGTCGGCATCATGTCGATCGTCAGCGGGGGAATCCTGCTGAAGCGCAAGTCGGAAATTACATTCTGAGACACTGTTAGAAAAGGCAGTATCTGCCCGGCGGGGGGATACTGCCTTACCACATCCACAGTGTCACGCAGTGAGGCAGAGACGTGCCGGAAATAAAAGAAATAGATGGGGATAATATGATAAAAAACACGACCAGGTACCAAAAGCTTGGATGGGTGCTGTTTTTGCTGTACTTAGGGCTTTTGGTGTATTTTTTGATTTTTGCGGAGTCGTTTGGGAGAGATACGGCGCAGCGTGGCTATGCATACAATCTGGAGCTGTTTAAAGAGATTAAGCGGTTCTATACTTATAGACATAAATTGGGCTTTGAGGCGTATTTTTTGAACGTGTACGGAAATGTGATCGGTTTTATGCCATGTGGGTTCTTCCTGCCGATTGTCAGCAGAAGGTCGCGTAAATGGTATAATGCCATCTTGCTCTGTTTTTTGCTCAGCCTGTGTGTGGAAGTGACCCAGCTGATATTCCGGGTGGGCAGCTTTGATGTGGATGATATCTTCTTAAATACCATTGGCGGGGCGCTCGGATACATGATCAACCGAATTGTGCAGAAGATAAGGATAAGGAGAAAGATGAATGCGAGAACGCCGGTTTAAGATATCCTATATTAAAAAGCCGTTTGCAAGACAGAGTTTTATCAGCCTTCCCCTGGCGCTTGCGGCGCTGGCTTTTTGTATCGTCAGCCTTACCCTCAGCGTGCGGCTTCAGGGAAACGGCGGGCTGAATGTGGGCGCATGGGGGCTTAGCAGCCTCTTATTTGCGGTTGCGGGCCTGGTGTATGGCGGACTGTCTTTTATGGAGAAGGAAAAGAATTATAATTTGGCAAAGGCCGGAATCATAATCAGCGGTCTGTTGATTCTGTTCTGGCTTTGCATGATCATCGTCGGTCTGTCAGGGCGTGCCTGACAGTGAGAAAGGATTGAATATTTATGGCAGATTATCAGCAGTTGTGGAATGATGAGAATACACAGGTGAGGGAGCGGTATGACCTTGCGATGGAACGGATTGCCGAGATACCGGGAGAGGGCCGGGTCGGGGAGCCGTTTGACCGGTATTTTTGCCGCATGGCAGAATTTGTGGGACAGATTGAAGAACTGGCGTTAAGGCAGATGCGGGACGAATTGGAGAACGCGGACATGGAGACCTTACAGGCGCTGAACCATGATCTGTACGCGGATGTGCTGCCGGAACATTATGAGGCCAGCTATGCCAATCCGGCTTATGCGGCGAAGCTGATGGGAGAGGAATATGGACCGCTGCTGTCTGCTTTTTATGCACAGCTTCAGGGGGCGATCTGTTTTGCCTATGAGTGCAGGCTGACGGATATCACGATCTTATGCGAGACGCTGATCGAGATCTACAACATGTTTGAAGAAGGGCTGCCGTCGGTAAAAAGCTTAAGGGATGTGCTCTACTGGTTTCACAGTGACTATACGGATGTGACGCTGACATACCGGATCCGGGAGCAGCTTGATCCGGAGCTGTCGTTTGCAAAGGATATCATTATGGACAGCGATTTGTCTGACCTGAGGTATCTGTACCGGTTTGGCGAGTATATCACGGATGCACAGCTTGAGATTGCCGGATTTTTAAATTCCCTGCCGGAGGAGACGATTGAGGAGATGGCGTCTGCCTATACGGAGGGGTATAAAAAAGGTTTTGAAGTGATGGGACGTGATCTTTCTAAGAAGCGGTCGGTGAGCATCCGATATGAGCTTGGATTTGAGCGCATGGTGCGGGCGGCGATCCGCCGGTTTGAGGCGATGGGCCTGAAGGTGATCTTGTACCGGGCTGCCGTATGGTCTGTGACCCAAAACCCCAACAGAAAGATTGGATATTACGGAGCTTCGCCGAACAAGCAGTATGAGTATGACCACCGGTATGACAATGCAGTCTATCTGGATAAGGCATTTAAGGACAGAAAACTGGCTGTGCTCAGGACTGCGTATGAGACTTATAAAGGGCTGGCGGCAGAGTTTGCGGGTCCGGCAGTGATCGAGACTTTCGGCGAGGATGGATTTGAACCGGTCAATAAGCCGGAGGCGTATGTCTTAAGCAAAAAGCAGAAGGAGATTTCGATCGCCTATGCAAATGAGTCCATGCCAATTGTGAACCAGTATATTCCGGGAGACGAGACCAGCTTTACGATCATCGCGTTTCCGGTTCCGGCTGTGGGAGAGGATTTTGCGGAGGTATTTGCGGAGACGATCCGGATCAATACACTGGATTATGAAAAATATAAGAAGATCCAGCAGCATATCATCGACGTGCTGGACAGGGCGGAGTATGTGACCGTGACCGGGCGCGGGGAGAATGAGACGGATATCAGGATATCCCTGCATCATCTGGATGAGCCAGAGAAGCAGACGAACTTCGAGAACTGTGTGGCGGATGTGAACATTCCTGTAGGAGAAGTATTTACCTCACCGGTCCTTGCGGGGACAGACGGGCTGCTGCATGTGGGCAATGTTTATATCGGGGATTTCCAGTTTAAGAATTTCAGGATGCGGTTTCAGGATGGGATGATCACCGAATATTCCTGTGATAATTTTGCAGACCCGGAAGAGGGGAAGGAACTGATCCGTCAGCAGATTTTGAAAAATCATGATACACTGGCGATGGGAGAATTTGCAATCGGGACGAATACAGCCGCTTATGCGATGGCTAAAAAGTATGGAATCGTGAAGAAACTGCCGATTCTGATCGCAGAGAAGATGGGTCCGCATTTTGCGGTGGGAGATACCTGTTATAGCTGGAGCGAAGACTCTCCGGTGTTTAATCCGGACGGGAAAGAGATCATCGCCAGGGACAATGAGGTCTCGCTGCTGCGGAAGGAAGATGTGTCGAAGGCTTATTTTGGCTGCCACACGGATATTACGATCCCGTATTCGGAACTTGGAGATATCGTGGCGGTGGCGGCTGACGGGAGCAGGACTCCGGTGATCGCGGACGGAAGGTTTGCGGTGCCGGGGACGGAGGCGTTGAACGAGGAGCTGGAGTGACGGTGAGATTTATTTTGTGTTTGGGGCGGGGGATAAAATGATAGGGATCATTGTTACTGGACATGGAAATTTTGCGGCAGGTTTGACGAGCAGCTTAAGGATGCTGGGGGGAGATACGGAACAGTATGAGGCGGTGGATTTTGAACCGGAGGATTCTGTCGACACTCTGACGGAAAAGTTAAACGGCGCAATGGAGCGCCTGGAAGGCTGCGAGGGTGTCGCTGTATTCGCGGATCTGACCGGCGGTTCTCCGTTTAATGTGGCGTCCCGGATGAAGCTTGCAGGTACGCATTGTCCGATCGAGGTGGTAGGCGGGACAAATCTGCCGATGGTATTGCAGGCGTATCTCTCAAGGGCGATGATCCATGATGTGACGGAGCTGGTGGAGAATGCGCTGGAAGCGGGCAAAGGGCAGATGGTGAGAGCGTAATGTCTGACTGGACGGAACAAATTGGACGGAATAACTAAAAAGGTACTTGATGTTCGGATAAAAATAGAATATAATAAAAAAACAGATAGGAATATCTGCATCGCATGATGAGACGAGTGACGGTTCTGACTCGTCGGTAAAATAAAATTGACCGGGCGATGAGACGAGTGACGGTTCTGACTCGTCGGTAAAATAAAAAGTGACCGAGCGATGAATTTGAACAGGAGGAGTGAAAGCCTCCTGTTTTCTATACGAAAGAAAGGAGAGATTAGTATAGGTAAGTGTGATTTCCAGGTGTTAAGGCTGACAGAATCATTTTTTGCGGCGTATCCAAAAGAAAAGTATCCGGAGATACTTGAGAAAAAAGACAGACCTTATCACTGCATTATTTTTGAAGCAGGTAACGATTATTTTATCTGCGTGCCATATCGAACTGAGATTAAACATCCATATGCATTTCATTTCAAAAAATCAAACCGTTCTATGGTCCATAAATCAGGATTAGATTATACCAAGATTGTAATAGTGAATAAAAGTTCATATCTGGATACTGAGAATATAATAATTGACAAAGATGAGTATATAGAAACCGTGCAAAACATTGATAAGATAAAAAAAGAAGCAATTGATTTTGTGCAAAATTTTTTAAACCATGTGACCGGAGCTGTTATTCTGCATCCCTCCGAATATAAAAGGCGATATCAGTATTCTCCTTTGAAATATTTTCTCCAAGAACTCGGTCTTTCACCAATTGAAAGATTTCTCATATTTTAAATCTCCCCCTATTGACTGCAATAAAAAAATCTAGTATTATGATTATAAGTTGTGATTTATTTATTAACTTTTATTATAAGTAATACTAATGAATGCGTTTGTCCGGTTTATGAACGGATGCGGCAGGAAAAAAGGAGAGCATACAATGGCAAAAGTTGGAATTGTTATGGGCAGTGACTCAGATATGCCGGTTATGGCAAAGGCAGCGGAAATTCTGGACCAGTTTGGAATTGATTATGAGATTACGATTATCTCCGCACACAGAGAACCTGATGTTTTTTTTGAGTGGGCAAAGGCTGCCGAGGGCAAGGGCATGAAAGTGATCATCGCGGGGGCCGGCAAGGCAGCGCATCTTCCGGGAATGTGCGCGGCAATCTTCCCGATGCCGGTGATCGGCATTCCGATGAAGACTTCTGATCTGGGCGGTGTGGATTCTCTTTATTCTATCGTACAGATGCCGTCCGGGATTCCGGTTGCTACCGTGGCGATCAACGGCGGAGCGAATGCGGGGATTTTAGCGGCAAAGATGCTGGCGACTTCCGATGATGAGCTGCTTAAGAAGGTGAAGGAGTATTCTGTGACACTTAAAAATGAAGTCGTGAAGAAGGCGGATAGGCTGGAGAGCATCGGATATAAGGAATATTTAGCGCAGATGAAGCACTGAGTGCTGCTGATGGGAAGCGGAACACAGAGATAAAGTGGATACTCGAAGCGGAGAGTATGACCCTTACAGATAGAATAGTCGAGCGGAGGAAAGATGATGGATTACAAGAAAGCCGGAGTAGATATTGAGGCAGGTTACAAGTCGGTAGAACTGATGAAGGAGCATGTAAAAAGAACCATGCGCGAGGAAGTGCTGGGCGGTCTGGGCGGTTTTTCCGGCGCTTTTTCCTTGTCAAAGATTAAGGAGATGGAGGAACCGGTCCTTTTGTCCGGGACAGATGGCTGTGGTACCAAGGTAAAACTTGCCATCATTATGGACAAGCATGACACCATCGGGATTGACGCAGTGGCAATGTGCGTGAACGATATCGCCTGCGCCGGGGGAGAGCCATTATTCTTTCTGGATTACATTGCATGTGGGAAGAATTTCCCGGAAAAGATTGCGGATATCGTGAAGGGAGTTGCAAAAGGCTGTATCCAGTCCGAGGCTGCTCTGATCGGCGGCGAGACGGCGGAGCATCCGGGGCTGATGCCGGAGGAGGACTATGACCTGGCGGGATTTGCCGTCGGTGTCTGCGATAAAAAAGACATGATAACCGGAGCGGACTTACAGGATGGGGATGTGCTGATCGGCATGGCTTCCACCGGCGTCCATTCCAACGGATTTTCCCTGGTGCGCAAGGTGTTTGAGAAGGAGCTGACGAAGGAAGGGCTGGATACTTATTATGATGAACTTGGCAAGACCCTGGGCGAGGCGCTTTTAGCTCCTACCAGAATCTATGTGAAGGCGTTGAAGGCTGTCAAAGCGGCAGGCGTTAAGGTAAAGGCGTGCAGCCATATCACAGGCGGCGGTTTTTATGAGAACGTGCCGCGTATGCTGAAGGACGGGATGCGTGCCGTGGTCAAAAAGGACAGCTATGAGGTTCCGGCTATCTTTAAAATGCTTGCCGAAAAAGGCGGGGTAGCTGAGGAGATGATGTACAATACTTATAATATGGGCATCGGCATGATCGTTGCCGTAGACCCTGCGGATGTAGATAAGACGATGGAGGCGATCAGATCGGCCGGGGATACCCCGTATGTGATCGGCGCAGTAGAAGCGGGCGAAAAGGGAGTGACCTTATGCTGAGAATCGGAGTGATGGTATCCGGCGGAGGTACGAATCTGCAGGCGATCCTGGATGCGATAGACAGTGGGAAGATCACAGGCGCCGAGGTTTCTGTGGTCATCAGCAACAATAAAAACGCCTATGCCCTGGAACGGGCAGAGCGCCACGGGATTGAGGCAGTCTGCATGTCGCCGAAGGATTACGAGAGCCGGGATGCCTTCAATGAGGCGTTTTTGGCAAAGGTGGACGAGTACGGACTGGATTTGATCGTGCTGGCCGGATTTTTGGTGACGATACCGTCTGCGATGATTGAAAAGTATGAACGGCGGATCATCAATGTCCATCCGTCGCTGATTCCTTCTTTTTGTGGTGTGGGTTACTATGGTCTGAAGGTACATGAGGCGGCTCTCGCCCGCGGGGTGAAGGTGACTGGCGCGACGGTCCACTATGTTGACAGTGGGATGGATACCGGTCCGATCATCCTTCAGAAGGCGGTGGAGGTGCTTCCGGGAGATACGCCGCAAACGCTTCAGCGCAGGGTGATGGAACAGGCGGAATGGCTGATTCTGCCTCAGGCGATCAATATGATCGCCAATGGGGCAGGCGCATAGGATGGCAGCGGAGAAATCAAGGAGGAATGACTGATGAAGGTACTGATTGTTGGCGGAGGCGGCAGAGAGCACGCGATTGCGTGGAAGACGGCGCAGAGCCCGAAGGTGGAAAAACTGTACTGCGCTCCGGGAAATGCTGGCATTGCAAAGCTGGCGGAGTGCGTGGATATCGGAGTGATGGATTTTGACCGACAGGTTGCTTTTGCGAAGGAGAAGCAGATCGACCTGGTTATCGTGGGACCGGACGATCCGCTTGCGGCAGGCGCGGTGGATGCGTTTGAAGCGGCGGGCCTGCGGGTATTCGGACCGAGAAAAAATGCAGCGATCCTGGAAGGCTCCAAGGCATTTTCCAAGGACCTGATGAAGAAATACAAGATTCCGACGGCTGCTTATGAGAACTTTGATTCTGCCGAAGCTGCGCTTGCGTATCTTGAGACGGCGAAGATGCCGATCGTCCTGAAGGCGGACGGGCTGGCGCTGGGGAAGGGCGTGCTGATCTGCAATACGCTGGAAGAGGCGAAGGACGGCGTCAAGAGCCTGATGATGGACAAGCAGTTTGGTCAGGCAGGAAACCGCATCGTGATTGAAGAATTCATGACAGGGCGGGAAGTCTCTGTGCTGTCATTTGTGGATGGAAATACGATTAAGATTATGACTTCCGCCCAGGACCACAAGCGGGCGAAGGACGGCGACCAGGGGCTCAATACCGGGGGGATGGGAACGTTTTCCCCGAGTCCGTTCTATACGGAGGAAGTGGATGCGTTCTGTCGGGAACATATCTATCAGGCGACCGTGGATGCCATGAAGGCAGAGGGAAGGGAATTTAAGGGAATTATTTTCTTTGGTCTGATGCTGACGGAGGACGGACCAAAGGTGCTGGAATATAACGCCAGGTTTGGCGATCCGGAGACCCAGGTGGTGCTGCCGCGGATGAAGAACGATATCGTGGATGTGTTTGAGGCGTGCATCGACGGAACTCTTGATGAGACCGTTCTGGAATTTGAGGAGAATGCGGCTGTCTGCGTGGTGCTGGCTTCCGACGGATATCCGGAAGCATATGAGAAAGGGTATCAGATCAGCGGGCTCGATGCATTTGACGGAAAAGACGGGTATTATGTCTTCCATGCGGGCAGCAGGTTTGACGCGGACGGGGCTATCGTCACAAACGGCGGGCGTGTGCTTGGCGTGACGGCCACCGGAAAGGATTTAAAGGAGGCGCGGGCGAATGCCTACGCGGCGACGGAGTGGGTTTCTTTCGAGAACAAATATATGAGGCATGATATTGGGAAGGCGATTGATGAAGCTTAAGCCGTAAGAGTGAAATGGGTACAAAAAAAGAGCGCTGTTTCAGATGATAGTCATCTGATTCGGCGCTCTTTTGATTCTTATTTATGCAGCCTGAACATTGACTGCCTGCATCCCACGGTTGCCCTGTACGGTATCGTAGGTTACTTTCTGGCCGTCATCTAATGTCTTGAAGCCATCGGTAGCAATGCCGGAAAAGTGTACAAACACTTCCTCGCCTGTCTCGTCGTTAGTGATAAATCCAAATCCCTTGCTGCTGTTGAACCATTTTACTGTACCGTTATTCATAATAGGTACCTCCAATTATAATATTATATTTCGCTTAAAATAAAAAATCACATGCTTTTGTAAGTTATCAATAAAAATTAATGACTTACAAAAACATGCGAAATCAAAATCTTATTAAAAATACTATTACACTCTAACACGGATCGTTCAGACTGTCAAGCGGTATTTGAAAAAACAGTATAAAATATGCTGGTGGAGGATAAGGGAAAAGGTCGTCCGGCAGTTTGGTGCCGGGCGTTTCCCTTTGGTCCGTCTATATATTCTGAAGAACCGGCTGAACCTGCCTGCCGTCGAGAGCTGCCTGCAGCGTCTCACAGATCCGCCCGGTGCAGGCTGTCAGCGAGGCCGGCTTTTTTACCGGGTCATCCTGTCCAAATGGCACAAAATAGATCGATTTGGTGTTGTAGAGTGTTCCGATATTTTTAAAATTCATCCCCATTCCATCATTGGTGGAGACGGAGATCACCAGCGGTTTCCCGTTCCGCAGATGGGCTTTTGCTGCCATCAGAACGGGGGTGTCGGTGATCCCGGCTGCCAGCTTTGCCAGGGTATTTCCGGTGCAGGGGGCGATGAGGAGGATATCCAGACAGCCGCTGGGACCGATCGGTTCGGCGGCTTCGATGGAGAGGATGGGGGCTGTTTTTGTGATGTCCGCGATCCGCCTGATAAAAGCGCCCGTGTCCCCAAAGCGGGATTCTATGGTCTGTACATGGTCGGAGAATATGGGGTGGAGGATGGCTCCCGTTTCTTTTAAGTTTATGATTTCCTGTTCGATTCTGGCAAAGGTACAAAAAGAACCTGTGATTGCCAGACCGATGTGTTTTCCTTTTAGTTCCATAAGGGACTCCTTTCTGATAACTGCCCGGTCACGGCTTCGCAGAGGATTTCGGCAGAGCTTAAGGGGGCATAGAGGCCGGGAAGCCCGGGACAGAGCTTTGCCCGGATGTTTTGCCGGCTGCACGCTTCAAAGTCTGTGCCGCCGGGGGCGGAGGCGATGTCGATGATGATGGTTTCCGGTTTTAAGTGGCGGATGACGGAAGCGTCTAAAACCATAGCAGGCACTGTGTTGAAGATAAAATCAAAGCGGTGGACCCTGGCTTCCAGGCTGCTTAGAGGCAGGGTGTCACAGTTCAGGGCGCAGGCTGACGCCAGTTTTCTTTGATTCCTTGCCGCGGCCGTCACATGGGCGCCAAGCCCTTTCAGCCTGTCGGCAAGCACCTGGGCGCACCGTCCCCACCCCAGTACAAGGCTGCTGCTTTGGCAGAGATTTTTCCGGCTGAGTGAGATTGCCTCTGCGATGGCGCCTTCTGCCGTGGCAACAGCATTTTTACAGGCGACTTCCTCCATCTCCATAAAGTCGAAGCAGGGAATCGCATGAGAATTACAGTGGTCTGAGACGGCAGACGGAAGGACGCCCCCAAACAGGATGTGTCCTTTTTTCAGGCACTTTAAAAAGGCCGGAATCTCGATGCCAGCCTGCGGCGGATCGAAAAAAAGGGTCTGCCCGTCCCTGGAAAATGGAACCGGACAGAGGATGATATCGCAATCCTCCATTGCCTGACTGAGGGAGAAGGAGGGAGAATATTCATAATATTCGGTTACGTTTGGTTCTGACTGTTTCAGAATATGGCCAAGATACCGCTGTCTGAGGTCGCCGCCCAGAATGAGAAAATGATGCATGGGTAGCTCCTTTCCGGGAAATAAGGGTATATAGGATTTATATGAAAAAAACAGATGGTTGGTGAGCGGAACCAACAGCGGAAAGCTGTCATATTTTGGTATTATATTTGTTGATGCGGAGTAGAAGGAAGCTATGGGACAGAGTATTTTTGAAGGAAGTGCGGTCGCGGTCGCGACGCCGATGAACCGGGACGGCACATTGGACTTTCAGGGGATGAGAAGACTTTTGGACTGGATCTTAGAAGGGGAGAGCGATGCCGTTGTGGTAAATGGAACCACAGGGGAATCGGCGACTCTCGATGATAAGGAGAAGCTGGAGCTGATTGATTTTGTCATCCGGTATGTGAACGGAAGAGTTCCTGTGATCGCCGGGACAGGAAGCAACTGTACGCGCCGTGCAATAGAGCTGTCAAAGGCGGCCCAGGGCCTGGGGGCGGATGCCCTCTTACAGGTGACGCCCTATTACAACAAGACGTCCCAGGAAGGGCTGGTGCGCCATTTTACGGAGGTTGCAGACCACGTGGAGATTCCCATGCTCTTGTATCATGTTCCAAGCCGTACCGGGGTGACGATCCAGCCGGAAACTTACCAGATCCTTTCTGCCCATCCGGGTATCCGGGGAACCAAGGATGCCAGCGGGAACCTTTCGCTGATCGCCAGGACGGCGGCGCTCTGCGGGGACGGGTTTGATATCTATTCGGGAAATGACGACCAGACCCTGCCTGTCATGGCCCTTGGCGGGAAAGGCGTAGTTTCGGTGGCGGGAAATCTGGTTCCACGCCAGATGCATGAGATGTGCCGCCTGTTTTTGGATGGAAAGACGGCGGAGAGCAGAAAACTGCAGCTTGGGCTTCTCGAACTGATGGATGCGCTGTTCTGGGATGTAAATCCGGTTCCGGTCAAGGCAGCGCTTGCCATGACGGGAATCTGCGGGGAAACATGCCGCCTGCCGCTGACAGGGATGGACGAAGAGAAGAAGGGGAAGCTGGCAGATATTTTGGAAAAATTTTTTTGAAATTAAAAGAAATTTATAGTATACTGAAAAATACGGAGATTCAAAAGACATAATAAAAGACAGCAGAGGAAAAGCAAGATGAAAAAAAAGTTGATTCTATTTTTGTTGCTATTGGTAATTGGCATCGTCGGATGCGGTCAGGGAGTACAAAGCGTACAGGAAGTTTCCGGGACGATAAAAGAGGACTCCTCGTTTGAGGTTCACTTTATCGATGTGGGGCAGGCGGATGCTGCCCTTGTGTTGTGTGACGGACAGGCGATGCTGATCGACGGCGGGAACCGGGCCGATTCCAGTCTGATCTATTCTTATCTGGAACAGAGAGGCATCGACCATCTGGATTATATGGTCTGCACCCATCCGCATGAGGACCATGTCGGAGGCCTGGCGGGCGCTCTGAACTATGCGACGGTCGGCGTGGCGCTGGCTCCTGTGGAGGACTATGACAGCCAGGTGTTCGGAAACTTTAAAAAATACCTGGAAAAACAGGAGAAGCAGGTGACGGTTCCGGCGGCCGGAGATACCTTTTTTGTGGGGAGCGCAGAGGTGACGGTGGCAGGTCCCACCGGTATGGAGACAGGCACCAGGCTCAACAATACGTCGATCGTTCTTCGGGTTGTCTATGGGAACACCTCGTTCCTTTTTACGGGCGATGCGGAGCGGGAGGAAGAGCAGGCCATTTTAGAGGCGGGATATGAGCTCCAGAGCACGGTGCTGAAAGTAGGGCATCATGGCGGGGCCACATCAACCACATATCCATTTTTGCGGGAGATTGCGCCGGAGTATGCGGTGATATCCGTGGGCGAGGGCAATTCCTATGGACATCCGACGGAGGATGTGCTGAGCCGGCTGCGGGACGCAGATGTGGAGGTCTACCGTACAGACCAGCAGGGAACGATTATCTGCAGAAGCGACGGGGAGCAGGTTTCTTTTGAGCATGAAAGGCAGAAAAAGGCAGATCAGCAGGAGAGCAAAGCGGCAGGACGGCTGCCGGAAGGAGACTATGTCCTGAATATAAAATCGATGAAATTCCATTACCCGGACTGCCAGAGCGTGAATGACATAAAGGAAGAGAATAAGCAGCTCTATACGGGAAAAAGGGAAGTTCTGCTGGAACAGGGGTATTCGCCGTGCGGCAGATGCCTGCCGTAGGGCTCAGGCAGAAGAAAAGGAGGAAGTGTATGCAAAAATTATATTACGGCGGTGATATCATCACGATGGTGAGGGAAGATGACGCGCCGGAGGCGGTGCTTGTAGAAGACGGACAGATCCGGTTTGTCGGGAATCTTGAGCAGGCAAAAGCGCTGTGCGGTGCGGAGGCAGCGTATATTGACTTACAGGGGAAGACGCTGATGCCGTCGTTTATCGACGGTCACAGCCACATCTCCATGTATTCTCAGTTTGCGGCATATCCGGATATATCGGGATGCACATCCTTTGCCGAGATTCAGGATTATTTGAGGGATTATGTAAAAGAACATGAGCTGACAGAAGATGATGTGCTTTTAGCGGTGGGATATGACCATAATTTCCTGAAGGAAGAGGCGCACCCGACCAGAGACGTTCTGGATGCGGTATCCGACCGGATTCCCATCTACCTCTACCACTCTTCCGGCCATATGGGCGTGGCAAATACGCCGCTTTTGCAGATCGCAGGTCTGGATGACGGCACAAAGGACCCGGAAGGCGGGCGCTATGGCAGGTATGAGGATGGGCGGCTAAACGGCTATGCGGAGGAGCTCTCTGCCTTTGGGCCGATCCTGATGAAGGTATTTTCACGGATTTCAATGGATTCCGTGGAGCAGATGAGAAAGGTTCAGGAGATTTATTTGAAATACGGCATTACCACCGTTCAGGATGGAGGAACCAGCAGGGATGTGTTTGCCGGATTCTTAAACATGGCGGAACAGGGGATTTTTAAGGTGGATGTGGTGTCATACCTGCTGTTTAACGAAGAACCGGAAAAACTTATGGCAGAGCACCCGGAGATCTCCGGGCGTTACCAGAACCATCTGAAAGTAGATGGCGCGAAGATTTTTCTGGACGGCTCCCCGCAGGGCAAGTCAGCCTGGCTGACAAAGCCCTATGAGGGAGAAGAAAGCTACCGCGGATATGGGACTCAGACGGATGAGACGGTGGAGAAGGCAAGCCGGTCTGCGATGGAATATGGCTATCAGCTCCTGGCCCATGCCAACGGGGATGCCGCTTCCGACCAGTATCTTCGCTGCTATAAAAAAGCGCTTGAGGAAACTGGGAAGGCAGACAATGATCTGCGCCCCGTGATGATTCACTGCCAGACAGTCCGTGACGACCAGCTAAAAGAGATGGCAGAGATCGGCATGATACCGTCCATCTTTGTGGCGCACACCTATTATTGGGGAGATGTGCATCTGAAGAACCTGGGAGGGGAAAGGGGAGCGAGAATCAGTCCGGTGAGGTCGGCAAAGGATTATGGGCTTTGCTACAACTTCCATCAGGACTGCCCCGTGCTGCCGCCGGATATGATGAAGACTGTGTGGTGCGCCGTGAACCGTCTGACCAGAAACGGAGTCAGGATTGGCAGGGATCAGTGCATCAGCGTCTATGATGCGCTGAAAGGCATCACGGCCAACGCCGCTTACGCTTACCACGAGGAGGACCGGAAAGGGACCCTGGAGGCAGGGAAGCTTGCCGACATGGTGATCCTGGAGCAAAATCCGCTGAAGGCGGATCGGATGGCGCTGAAAGATATCGCGGTGGCAGAGACGATAAAGGAGGGAGAGGTGCTGTACCGGAAGCTCTCCTCCTGAGGAAGCTGTCAGCTTTGCTGTATCATGGACCGGTATTCCCTTGGCGTTTTTCCGGTATATTTTTTAAAGACTTTTGTAAAATAATTCAGATCCGGTATGCCGCAGTCTGCGGCGATGGTCTGGATATATAAATCGGTGGAGTTCAGCAGAAACAGGGCGTGCTCCACCCTTTTTTTGTTTACGAAATCCGTCAGGGTGCTGCCTGTTTCTTTTTTGAAACTGGCGGAGAGATAGGTGGGGCTGATGGAAAAACGGGCGGCCAGCGTTTTCAGGCTCAGGTCTTCCGTAAGGCGCTGCGGGATGTAGTTCATCACCTTCTGGATGATCGGAGAGTATCCTTTTGTGGAATAGGACTGTACCAGCAGGCAGTATCTGCGCGGCATTTCGGATGCCAGGGTCCTGTATGCGTGATCGCCGGATATTTGTTCGATTTTCAGGGCAAACTGAGAAGAGATGTCATCCAGATAAAAGGGATGGACGCCTCCGGCCTCGGCAGCCTTTCTCAGCAGGGAGTTGAAAATGATCAGATGGTTCTTCTGGTCGCGGAGCAGGTTGGTCAGCCGCTGTTTATATGGGTGGCTGATAAAGCCGGACAGCATCAGTTCGATCTTCTGGTAATTGCCGGAGGAGACGCTCTGTAAAAGCTCGTTTTCGGACTCGTATCTTTTTTCCAGCAGGTCCAGATTGTCGGACTCTGTCACGGTAGGCGTGTACCGGAGATGACCGGGGTCGTCCAGGATTCCCCTGCAGTAGCTGATGGCAAACCTGTCGTCTCCGCCATATAGTTCTGCCGCCAGCAAAAGGAAGATGGAGCGGAGATAGTCCTCAAACTCGATCATGGGCAGGGAATGGTAATAGTTGTTTAAAAACGGTATGTGCCTGGCAGGGATGTCCAGATTCTGCTGGAGATCCAGCAGGAAATACCGGTCCGGCCGCTGGAACAGGTATGGACCGGCGATGAAGTAGACGGGATTCTCGCAAGAGGGCAGCTTCATCATGGTGTAACGGCAGGAAAACTGGTCCTGGGAGAAATATACCGTCTCTTCTTTGAGCTCCCGCAAAAAGCTGCCAAAGATTTCAGCGGCGTCATATCCCTCCAGCAGATGGTCGCGCAGATGATTGTCAAGGCTTAAGCCGGCAAGGCCCTCCGGGGTGATGATATAAGATGCGATATCCAGGTTTTTTAGTATTTTACGGGTAAAGTCCAGTGCGGGATCAAAGTCTGCCATAGATGCCTCCGTTCTTTTCTCAGATTGTGTATATCGTAATTATTTATACTATTATCGTACAATTTTACAAAATAATCAAGGATATGGTAAAAAAATACGAT
The DNA here is from genome assembly GCA_030825115.1 of Lachnospiraceae bacterium. Taxonomy (GTDB): domain Bacteria; phylum Bacillota; class Clostridia; order Lachnospirales; family Lachnospiraceae; genus Brotaphodocola. Next base: position 270,527 of record JAPJQL010000001.1, on the reverse strand, counting down.
TAAACAGAAAAAAATTACCCATGCAGGCGGATGAAATATGATAATCTCCAATACATGGAAATTCAAAACATCATCAAATCAGTAGAAAGAGGTACGTTATGTTAAATCATTCAATGCTGTATCCGGTTCAGACTGTTTCCAGACGAGTGGTCAGCCTGGACGGTATGTGGAAGTTTTGCCTGGACCCGGAGGGAAAGGGAGAAAAAGAGGGATGGACGGACAAGATCCCCGGGAAGGATATGATCCCGGTTCCTGCCAGCTTCCAGGATTTTTACACGGATAAGGATATCCGGGAATATGCAGGCGATATGTGGTATGAAACCGAGGTCTTTGTCCCGGAAGAGTACCGTGGAAATCAGGTGGGGATCCGTTTTGGCTGTGCTACCCACAGAGCGAAGGTGTACGTGAACGGAGTCCATGTGGCTTCTCACACCGGCGGTTTCCTCCCGTTTGTGGCAGACATCACAGATGCAGTGCGCTACCAGTCGGAAAACAGGATTGTGGTGCAGGTGAATAATGAGCTGAGTGAAACCAATATCCCATGCGGACAGACTGTGGAGCTGACCAACGGGAAAAAGATGAACAAGCCTTATTTTGATTTTTACAATTATTCCGGCCTGCAGCGCCCGGTGAAGCTGGTGGTGCATCCGAAGGAGCACGTATTTGACTTTACCGTAAAGCATGAGATCTGCGGGAAAGATGCAGAGGTATCTTATCAGGTTGTGACGACAGGAAACCATGACGTCTCCGTGACCGTATTGGACGAAGAGGGCAGGGAAGCAGCCTGTGCGGCGGGGAAGGAAGGCGTACTGCATATTGAGGATGTCCGCCTGTGGCAGGTGAGGAATGCCTATCTGTACACTTTTGTTGTCCGGATTCTGGATGGGGAGACGGTCATAGATGAGTACCGGGAGGAGATCGGAATCCGGACCGTCGAAGTAAAGGGGACGGAGATCTTGCTCAACGGCTCTCCTGTCTATCTGAAAGGCTTTGGTAAGCACGAGGACAGCGATATTGTGGGCCGTGGATTCAATATAGGCGTGATGAAACGGGATTTTGAGTGCATGAAATGGATCGGAGCGAATTCATTCAGGACTTCCCATTATCCGTACAGCGATGAGATCTATCAGATGGCGGACCGGGAAGGCTTTCTGGTGATTGATGAAGTACCGGCAGTCGGTCTGTTTGAGAGCCTGATGAACTTTATGGAGGCGTCCACCGGGAAAAAGACCGCGTTCTTTCGGAAGGATACGATCCCGGCGCTGTTGGAGAATCATCTCAATGCAGTGGAGGAGATGATCACCCGGGACAAGAACCATGCCTGCGTGATCGCATGGAGTCTTCTGAATGAGCCGGATACCACGGACGAAGCGGCTGTGCCGTATTTTGAGAAGATATTTGAACGGGCCCACGAACTGGATGTACAGAAGCGCCCGCGAACCTTTGCCCTGATCATGAATTCCCTGCCGGGCACGTGCAAATGCTATCAGTTTGCAGATATCATTGCCCTGAACCGGTATTACGGCTGGTATTTAAAGGGCGGTTATGAAATCTGTGACGCGGAAGCGGCATTCCGTGCGGAGATGGATGCCTGGAAGGAAAAGGGACTGGACTGTCCGTTCATCTTTACGGAGTATGGGGCGGATACGTATGCCTCGGAGCATAAGCTTCCGTCTGTGATGTGGAGCCAGGAGTATCAGACCGAGTATCTGGACATGTGCCACCGTGTCTTTGATTCCTATGATTTTGTAAAAGGGGAGCAGGTGTGGAATTTTGCGGATTTCCAGACGACGGAAGGGATCATGCGGGTAAATGGAAATAAAAAAGGAATCTTTACCCGGCAGCGTCAGCCGAAGGATGCGGCATTCTACTATAAAAAACGCTGGGAGAGCCTGCCGCTGGATTACAAGCGGAGATAAGAGAAAGGAGCGTTTTTGATGAGCGAGAAATATAACGGTACCAGACCCTTTGGGATGCGGGACAAGATTGGGTACATGTTCGGAGATTTTGGAAATGATTTCACATTTATATTTGCCAGTTCGTTTTTGATGGTGTTTTATACGAAGGTCCTGGGAATCAGCGGCGGGGCGGTGGGAACGTTGTTTTTAGTCGCAAGGTTTGTGGATGCTTTTACGGATATCACGATGGGGCGTATCGTGGATTCGGTAAAACCGGCGAAAGACGGCAGGTTCCGCTGTTGGATCAGGAGAATGAGCGGACCTGTGGCGCTTGCCAGCTTTTTGATGTACCAGTCCTCTATGGCGGGGGCTTCCATGGGGTGGAAGATGATTTATATGTATGTGACGTACATTCTCTGGGGAAGCGTATTTTATACATCCATCAACATCCCTTACGGCTCTATGGCATCTGCGATCACGTCGGAGCCGGATGAGCGTACGGCGCTTTCCACGTTCCGTACGATCGGGGCGACGCTGGCAGGCCTGGTGATCGGAGTTGCCACGCCGCTGCTCATCTATACGACAGATCTCGAAGGAAACCAGGTGGTGCGCGGAGGGAATACGTTCACCATCATTGCAGGCGTGTTTTCCCTCTGCGCGGTACTCTGCTATGCTGTCTGCTATAAGATGACGACAGAGCGGGTCAAGGTAGAGGCGGACCCGGATAAGAAGAAAGTCACACTGGCGGAGACATTTGGAGCGATTTTTAAGAGCAGGTCTCTTCTGGGGATCATCGGCGCAGCGATCTTTTTGCTGCTCAGCCAGCTGGTCATCGGTACGATGAATAACTTTTTGTATCCGGAGTATTTTAAAAATGCGTCGGGGATTTCTGTCTATACCATGCTCAGCACCTTCATCATGCTTGTCGTGGTGGCGCCGCTCAGCGTCCGGATCAGCAGCAGGTTTGGAAAAAAAGAAGCCGCCTCGGCAGGGGTATTTGGATCGGCCGGAATCTTTTTATTCCTGTACTTTGCGCGGGTGACCAATATGTGGGTATATCTGGCGCTGTCCGGGATCGCCTACCTGGGGCTGGGATATTTTAATACGGTCATCTGGGCGAATATCACAGATGTGATCGATGAACAGGAGGTAAAGACCGGAAACCGGGAGGACGGTACGGTCTATGCGGTTTACTCCTTTGCCAGAAAGGTCGGACAGGCGCTGGCAGGCGGCGTGGGCGGCTGGGCGCTGGATATCATTGGGTATGAATCCGCCGCAAAGGTGCAGACGGCAGAAGTGATCGAAGGGATCTATACGACGTCTACGCTGGTTCCGGCGATCGGCTTTCTGGCTGTGGGATTTTTCCTGCTGGCAGTCTATCCGCTGAACAAGAAAAAAGTGGCGGCCAATGTGAACGAACTGAGGCAGAGACGCAATGCATAAATAACGTACAACAAAAAAACGGGAGCGAAGGACAAATCGCTCCCGTTTTTTGCTGCACGTTATTTGTTGATCAGCTGAATCGCAAATCCGCCAATCTCCTGGGCCAGATAGATGACATAGATCGAACCGTCGTCATTCCGCTTGGCCGTTTCATGAGCGATCTTCACGCCCTTTTCTTCCAGATATGCGATGGCATCCTCCATATTTTCCACATAAAAAGCGATATGGCCGTGGGTGCCCGGACCGTTGCCGGCCATCGCCTCGATACAGGTTCCGGCAAAGGGAGAACCTTTCTTTTCTGTCCTCAGTTCCAGATCGAACATGGAGGAGAAGAGGGTGACGATCTGAACTGCTTCTTCGCGGTCCTTTCCGTTGATTCCGATATGCTGCATGGTGAAGACTGGTTTCGTCATAGTGATACTCCTTATCTTGAAATTTCGGTTTTTTTATCATAACAGACGGGCAGAAAAAATGCAAGGTTGGCAATCCCCTTTGGGTGTGCTAAAATCAAGAAAGATAACGGAGGGAGGAAGCGGCATGGATGTGATCGGCCAGTTTATAGACAGATATAAAAAGAAGTTTGTTTTTTACGAGAATGCCAGCCGTCTGGCTGCCGGACAGTTAGAGACTGCGCTGCGTGCGGCAGGAATCCGGGCGATCGTCACGTCCCGGGCGAAGAATCCGGCCAGGCTGAAGATGAAGGTGGTGCACCGGAATTCCGAGCGGGAAGAGCCGTATAAGACCGCCAACGAGATTTATGAGGATATCGTGGATCTGTCGGGGGTCAGGGTCTCCCTCTATTTTCCGGGAGACCGGGAGAAGACGGACGCGCTGATCAACGATCTGTTTGTGCTGCTGGAGACAAAGCAGTTCCCGGAGCAGTCGGAGCTGCCGTCCTATGAGAAGCGGTTTTCCGGTTACTGGGGCAACCATTACCGGGCCCATATGGACGAGGAGACGCTGCCGGATTCCCAGAAGAAGTATGCCCGCGCAAGGATTGAGATCCAGGTGGCATCCGTTTTGATGCATGCGTGGTCGGAGGTGGAGCACGACCTCATCTACAAGCCGCTGCAGGGCACTTTGTCGCCGGAGGAGCTTGCGATCCTTGATGAGCTGAACGGTCTTGTCATGGCCGGGGAGATCGCGCTGGAGCGGCTGCAGAGCGCGGGAAATGAGCGGATCCGCAATAAGAATTCAACCTTTGGCAGCCAGTATGACCTGGCGTCCTACCTGTATAACTTTCTGAGCATGAATTTTAAGCAGGAGGATGTGGAGCTTCGCATGGGCAATGTGGAACTGTTGTTCCAGCTTCTCAGGAAGCTGAAGATCCTGAGGGTAAAAGAGATTGAACCAATCCTGAAATCGGTAAAATTCGAGAAGGACAGGAGAAATATATCCCAGCAGATCATCGACCAGATCATCACCGGGAATGAGAAGCGGTATCAGATATACCAGGAACTCCGTCTGGGCAGTGATGAGCCGGATGAGACACTGACGCAGGCGATCGCCTATTTCTTCCGGCAGTGGGTGCCGTTAGAGGCAACGCTCAACCGGGCGGCATCAAAAAGCACGTCCCGGACGCAGGGCGCTTTCAACATCAATACGCTGAAACGGATGAATATCCTGGATAAAGAGCTGGCAAACCGGGTCGGCGCGCTGCGTAAGACGAGGAACGTCCTGATCCATGATATCGAGAAGCCGGATGCGGAAGACATCATGAAGCAGGGGAATGAGATCCAGGAGGTTTTGGAACGGGTCAATGAGATTATAAAGACCTGATTTGGTACATAACGGTCAGACAACGGAGCGCGATATGGCAGACAGAGGAGAAAAAAACGGACGCGAATACAAAAAAAACTCATATAAAGCGCATCAGTTTGAGGATCAGCCGTTGGAAAAACGGGTGGATGTCTTTGGAAGGCTGGTCTTTGGGCTGATCCTTGCCACCCTCTTGACGGGGCTGTTTGTGTCCGGGTATTTTATCAGGAACTTCAATCATTTCTTCGGCGTTTCCTATCTGCAAAGCGATGTGCTCAGCCAGCTCGGGGAACTGGACAGCGCGCTGGCGTCCTATGTGCATTATCAGGATGAGGAGATGCGGGAGCAGATCCTGGAAAAACTGGATCTTGCTGAGGAAAAGCTGCAGCAGTTTAAAGCCGAGCAGATCTATATGGATGAAGAGCAGTGGATGCTGACGCGGGCAATCTTAAAGACGGGAGAGACGTACCGGGAGAGTATCTGCGCCCTTCTTGACATGCCGCCCACAGAGCCGCAGACGCAGGAATTTTATATCCGGTATTATGAGACGCTGGAGATTGGGGAATATGTGGATTCTTACTTAAGCCAGCTGATTCAGCTCACCCTGCAGGGCGGCAGGGAGGAATATCTCCGCCAGAGCGGTCTTCTGCGGTGGATGCTGGTGGCGTCGGCCATGCTTTTAGTCGCTTCTCTTGGGCTTATCATCCATTTCAGAAACTGGATCGGACGTGAGATCGTCAGGCCGGTGCTGGCTCTTGCGGATGCATCAAGGACGCTGGTGTCCCGGAATATGGACATCCCGGATCTTGAGGTGAAGAGCGGCAACGAGATTGGGGAGCTGACGGCCCATTTCAACAAGATGAAAGAGGACTGCCGCAGCCTGATCCGGACCCAGGCAGAGCGGGCCAATCTGGCCAGGAACCTGTTTGAGGAGAATATCCGGCGGATCGATGCGGAAAAGCAGCTTTCAGTGACAAGGTTTGCGATGCTGCGAAGCCAGATCAATCCGCATTTTCTTTTCAATACCCTGAACCTGATCGCGCAGACGGCGCATCAGGAGAAGGCGGAAGAGACGGGCAGCCTGTTAAAGCGGCTGTCGGATCTTCTGCGGTACAACCTTTATAATACAAGAGACCAGGTTCTGCTCCGGCAGGAGCTGGAGGTTCTCAGAAGTTATCTCTACATCCAGGAGTCCCGCTTTCGGGACCGGCTTTTGTTCTGGGTGGAGTGCGATGTGGATCAGGATATGGTGAAGATTCCATCTTTTATGCTTCAGCCGCTGGTGGAAAATGCCATCTCCCACGGCATCGCGCCCAGGCAGGAAGGAGGGCTGGTCCGGGTGAAGATAACGAAAAATCAGGGCTGGATACGGATCGCGGTTACGGATAATGGCGTGGGGATGGATGGCAAAACGCTGCAGGCACTGCGCTGCGGTCCTGCCGGTGAAAACGGGACAGAAGGCGAAGAAAGCCCAAAGATACGCACGGGAATCGGCATCAACAATGTGAGAAACCGTCTGATGCTGCTGTATCCAAACGCCTGGTTTCAGATACTCAGCAAGAAGGGCTGGGGGACCATCATCATCATCCGGTTTCCGCTGACAGATACAGACGATATGGAGGAAGGATAATATGGCTTATCATGTGCTGATTGCAGAGGACGAGGAGGTTACCAGGGAAGCTGTCTGTGCAGGCGTGGCGGCGCTCTTGCCGGGCGCTTTGCTCCATGCGGTGAAAAACGGCGTGGAGGCGGTTTCCTGTGCAGCCGCGCAGAAGATCGACATGGCTTTTTTGGATATCAAAATGCCGGAGATGAATGGAATCACCGCCGCACAGAAAATCCGGGCCGTGCAGCCGGATGCCCAACTGGTATTTCTCACCGCCTACAGTGACTTTGAGTATGTTCGGAGCGCGCTGAAGCTGGATGCGGTAGATTATCTGCTGAAGCCTTTTGACCAGGGAACCCTGGCGGATGCGGTGCAAAAGATGATGAAGAGGATCGAAGCAGGGGGCGGATGGCAGCAGGAACAGCGTGGGGGCCCAGCCGTAGAACAGGCTGAGAGCTCCAGGTGGCTGGCGGAAGCGGCTGTAGAAGAACTGCTTGCAGGGAGGCTGTCGCCAAAGCAGATACCGGCGGGGATCTGTGGCTGTGTCGCGGCATTGACGGGCGTGGATGACAGGCAGATGCAGCGCCTCCGCCATATGATGACAGGACTTGACCTGGGCGGTGATATCCGGTGTCTGGCCGGGAGAAAAGAGCGGTATCTGTTTGTAGCTGCGTGGTCTGTGGTCCGGGATACGCTGCAGGAGCGGATGAAGAAGCAGATGGATCTGCTGGCCGCAAGGCTGGGGCGGCAGTTTGGCATTCAGATCCGTTGTGGGATCAGCGGGATATTTTTTGATGACGGGGATATTCCGGAAGCCTGTCTGGATGCTTTTTGCCAGATGTACCGGTGTGACGGAGAGGAGGCAGTGCGCGTATCTGCCCACCAGATGCAGGGCTCTTTAAAGGATGCTGCCAAAGAGGCGGGTCTGTCCGGCATGGAAGAGGAGTTTGCCGAAGCAGTTTTTTCACTGTTTCCTGAGGCCGCAGGGCAGGCAGGACCGGAAGGGAGAGGCGGAGGATGAAGCGGACATGGATGAAGGCGGCTTTTGCGGCAGCGGCGGTTTTTGCGGTGCTGTTTGCCGCTTTCTGCTATTTGAAAAAACCGGAAGGACCGGGGTATCTTCTTCGCTATGCGGATAACCAGCCACTTGGATATCCGTCTACGGAAGGCGCCCTTTATTTTGCAAAACTGGTCGAAGAGCGGACCGGAGGAGATGTCAGGATCCATGTCTACGGGGATGAGGCGCTCGGGGATGAGATGGAGGTCACAAGGCAGCTTCAGTTTGGCGGGATTGATTTTGCCAGGGTATCGACGGTTCAGCTGATCGAGTATTCCGATGCGTTTGCCGTGCTGAGTCTTCCCTATCTTTACCGGGACGAGGAGCATCTGTGGCGCGTCATTGACGGTGAGATCGGGGACAGCTTTTTAGGGGAGATCGGAGACAGCGGTCTCATTGGACTGTCCTGGTATGACGGGGGCGCAAGGAATTTTTATACGTCTGGGAAACCAATCCGGCGTCTGGAAGATCTCAGGGGGCTGACGATCCGCACCCAGCAGGTCCGGTATACCGAAGATATGATAAGGGCGTTGGGAGCGGCTCCCAGGCAGACTCCGTACAGCGCTGTGTATTCGGCGATATCCACCGGGGCTGTGGACGGGGCGGAGAACAGCTGGCCTTCTTATATGGTACGGGAACATTATAAAGTGGCAAAATATGTGTTTGAGGATGAACATGTAAGAATGCCGGAGATGCAGCTGATGTCGGCGAGGACGGCCGAGGAACTTCCAAAAGAGTATCTTGAGATCATCCGGGAATGCGCCCGGGAATCGGCGGTCTATGAGCGCAGGATCTGGAAGGAAGTCGAGACGCGGGCGCGGGCGCAGGCTGTAGAAGAGGGCGTGATGATAACGACTTTAAGCGAGCGGGAGCGGGAGCGGTTCCGGCGGGCATGCCAGCCTCTTTATGACCAGTATGGAGCCGGACATGAGAAGATGCTGGCGCAGATCCAGGCGGCAGGAGAGCAGTGAGGAGAAAAAATTATGAATGTGCAGATATTTGGAACCAGAAAATGTTTTGATACAAAGAAGGCAGAACGGTATTTTAAGGAGCGGAATGTAAAGTACCAGTTCATCGACATGAAAGAGAAGGGGATGAGTAAGGGCGAGTACGCCAGCGTAAAGCAGGCGGTCGGCGGTGTGGAGGCCATGTTGGATCCTGGCTGCAAAGACAAGGATGCTCTTTTACTCGTCCGTTATATTGCCGATGAGGACCGGGATGAGAAAATCCTGGAGAACCAGAAGGTGTTAAAAACCCCGATCGTGAGAAACGGGAAGAAGGCCACTATAGGCTATCAGCCGGATGTGTGGAAACAATGGGAACAGGGTTAAAGCCAAACTGCTCATCTTTCAGGGAATATCCCGAAAGATGAGCAGTTTTGACGGTTCAATATTGAGCACCGTTGCAATGTTGAACAGCAGATCCAATGAAATAGGTCTGAGGATATTGGGTGCTTCGATCGCACCCAGATGCTGACGGCTGATCCCCAGCTTTTCGGCGAGCTGTTCCTGGGTGAGCCCTCTGTGTTTTCGGTAATAAGCGATGTTGTAGCCTAATTCGATGAATTTTTCCCTGTTGTTAAAAATAAATTTTTCGTCTGTCATTCACTTTGCCCTCCATAAGGATATTGTACGCAAGAAATGAGACTTTATAAATTGGATGAGAGGCGACAATTGTTGCCTGTATGGAGATGATATATAAATATCGTAAGTCTTTTCTGCGTATCATTGAAAAATGGTACAGCAAAATAACTCAAATCCATGCAAACGTTTGAGTAAACATTTGGGAAAATTTCGTTAGAAACATTGACGTTTTGGCGAAAATTGGGTACAATTTTTATAATCGATGGCAGAAGCCGTCACAGTGAACAAAAGACAGAGAACGAAAAATATCAGGATATAAAAAAGTCAGGTGCCAGGAAGGTAGTGTGTATCCCCAAGGGATGCGTTTGCGATACCCTGGCTTTTTGTATGCAAAAATGGAGGAAATGATGAGGAAAAGAGGGTTATGTATCGTACTGGCGGCATGGATGGCGGCCGTATCTGTAGCAGGATGCGGCGCAGGAACGAGCCAGAAGGGAGAAACGGCACCAGATAAAAAAGATAGTGTTGTGGTGGTGATGGGGCCGAATTCGGAGCCGGAGGCGGGGTTTGATCCGGCCTATGGATGGGGAGCAGGAGAACATGTGCATGAGCCGCTGATCCAGAGTACGCTTACCGTGACGACAAAGGACCTGACGATCGACTATGACCTGGCAACAGGGATGGAAGCAAGCGAGGACGGGCTTACATGGACCGTGACGATCCGGGACGACGCAGTCTTTACCGACGGAGAAAAGCTGACGGCAGAAGATGTGGCGTTTACTTATAATACTCTGCGGGATACCAGCTCGGTCAACGATTTTACCATGTTGAAAAAGGCAGAGGCCCTGGACGACACCACCGTAGTCTTTCATATGGAACGCCCCTATTCGATCTGGCCGTATACGATGGCGATCGTGGGGATTGTGCCCCAGCATGCGTATTCGGCAGATTATGGGGAGCATCCGATCGGTTCGGGACGGTATGTGCTGAAGCAGTGGGATAAAGGCCAGCAGGTGATCTTCGAGGCGAACCCGGATTATTATGGGGAGAAGCCGAAGATGGAAAAGGTGACGATTCTCTTTATGGAGGAGGATGCGGCTTTTGCGGCTGTTTCGGCGGGGCAGGCAGACCTGGCTTATACGGCGGCATCTTATTCTGACCAGACGGTGACCGGGTACAGTCTGATGGCGGTTGAGACCGTGGATAACCGGGGGTTCAATCTTCCCGCGATACCGGCAGGCCAGACGGATGCAAATGGAAATCCGCTGGGAAATGACCTGACAGCCGATGTACGGGTCAGAAGGGCGGTCAATATTGCGATCGACCGGAATGAGATGATAGAACATGTATTGAACGGATATGGCAGCCCGGCGTACAGCGTATGTGACAAGATGCCGTGGTACAATGCCGCATCGGAGACAGTGTATGATCTGGACAGTGCAAAAAAACTGATGGAGGAAGCGGGCTGGATGGAAGGAGCAGGCGGAATCCGGGAAAAGGACGGAAAGACGGCAGCTATGACGCTGTTGTATCCGGCGAGTGATTCGGTAAGACAGGCATTGGCGGCGGATACAGCCAATCAGCTGAAAAAGCTGGGGATTGAGGTAAAGACAGAAGGCGTGGGCTGGGATGTGGCTTACGACCGGGCCCAGGCAGAACCGCTGATCTGGGGATGGGGAGCCCACACGCCGATGGAGCTTTACAATATCTACCATACCATGCCGGGGACAGGGCTTGCGGAGTACTCTCCTTATGCCAATGAGCGGCTGGATGAATATATGGATGAGGCACTTGCGAGCAATGACCTGGAGGAGTCCTACAGGCTGTGGCAGCAGGCTCAGTGGGATGGGACGCAGGGAATCACACAGCAGGGAGACATCCCCTGGATCTGGCTTGTGAACATCGACCATCTCTACTGGACAAGGGACGGGCTTAAGGTAGCGGAGCAGAAGCTGCATCCTCATGGTCACGGCTGGTCGATCGTCAACAATGTGGACCAGTGGAGCTGGGAGTAAAAAAGGCGCAGGAGTGCGGAGGCGAAACATTGAAAAGCAGTACGGCATGGTTTTTAGGGAAAAATTTCATACGGATGGCGGTGCTTTTATTCGGGGTCAGCGCGGCGGCATTTTTTCTGGTGTCCGTCTCGCCTGTGGACCCGCTGCAGACCAACGTGGGGCAGGCGGCTCTCGGCTCGATGAGCCAGGAGCAGATCGCGCGTCTCAGGGATTACTGGGGCGTTGATCTTCCGCCGGTAAAGCGGTTTGTCACATGGTTTGCGGGGGTCATGCGGGGGGACATGGGGATGTCGCTTTTGTACCGGCAGCCGGTTCTGAAGGTGATTGGAGAAAAACTGTCCAATTCTCTGTGGCTGATGGCCGCAGCCTGGCTGATATCGGGGACGTTTGGTTTTCTGATGGGAATCCTTGCGGGAATCAGGCGGGGAGGCGCGGCAGACCGCATCATATCAGCGTATTGCCTGGTAACCGCGAGCACTCCGGCATTCTGGCTTGCGCTGGTGCTTTTGATGGTATTTGCCGTCTGGCTGAAGGTTCTTCCGATCGGCCTGAGCGTGCCGATCGGGATGGAGGCGTCCCAGGTGGGGCTTGGGGACAGGATCGCCCACGGAATCCTGCCTGCGGCGGCGCTCTCCATCACGGGGATATCCAATATAGCGCTGCATACGAGGGAGAAGATGGCAGAGGTTATGGAGAGTGACTATGTGCTGTTTGCACGAGCCCGTGGGGAATCTGCGGGATCTGTCATCCGGCGGCACGCAGTCCGCAATATCATCCTTCCGGCGATGACGCTGCAGTTTGCGTCGATCAGCGAGATCTTTGGTGGTTCGGTGCTGGTTGAGCAGGTCTTTTCCTATCCGGGGCTTGGACAGGCGGCGGTGACGGCCGGTCTGGGAGGCGATGTGCCTCTGCTGCTTGGGATCACCGTGATCAGCGCCGCCATCGTGTTTATGGGGAATTTTCTGGCAAATGTGTTGTATGGTGTCGTAGACCCGAGAATCCGAAAAGGGAGGAAGACATCATGAGTGGAAGAGTAGATTGCGGCAGGCGCAAAGAAAGCTGGAACCGGCGTAAGACAGCCGTGCTGCTTTTAGCAGTTTCTGTGCTCCTGCTGTCAGGGATCACGATCGCGGGACATCTGCTTGCGGATGCGGCGCTGGAGACGGATTTTTCAAGAAAGAACATGGCTCCCAGCCTGCAGTATCCCTTTGGGACTGACTGGATGGGGCGGGATATGTTTGTGCGGACGATCGCAGGATTGTCCATGAGCATCCGGGTTGGCCTTCTGACCGCTGCGGTCAGCGCCGTGATTGCCGCGGTGATGGGAATCTCGGCGGCTGTTCTGGGAAAGGCGGCAGACGGCTTGATCGGAGGGCTGATCGATTTGGTGATGGGAATCCCTCATATCCTTTTGCTGGTCTTAATATCCTTTGCGATGGGAAAGGGATTTACCGGGATCGTGGTCGGGATCTCCCTGACCCACTGGACCTCTCTTGCGAGACTGATACGCGGGGAGGTGCTGCAGCTGAAAGAAAACCAGTATATCAGGATTGCCGGAAAGCTGGGGGTGGGCAGGATGGAGATTGCGCTGAGGCATATGATGCCCCATCTGGCGCCCCAGTTATTCGTAGGACTGATCCTTTTGTTCCCCCATGCGATCCTGCATGAGGCGAGCATCACATTTTTAGGATTTGGCCTGTCGCCGGAACAGCCGGCGATCGGAGTGATCCTTTCGGAAAGCATGCGGTATCTGGCGATGGGCCGCTGGTGGCTGGCGTTGTTTCCGGGGCTGCTTTTAGTGGTTGTTGTGATGTTGTTCCACTATATCGGAGATACGCTAAGCGGGCTGGTAAATCCGGGACAGGCTCACAGGTAGAAAAAGACTGCCGCATGGACCGTGCAGGAAACAGAAGCAGGAGGTAAGAGGATGGAAGAAAAGAAGACGGTGCTGTCGGTCAGCCATCTGTCGGTGACATTTACCCAATATGAGCGGGGGTGGCACAAAACAGAGCTTCCGGTCATCCGGGATTTGAGCCTGTCGGTGAAGGCGGGGGAGATGGTGGCCGTGGTGGGCTCCAGCGGCTCGGGCAAGAGCCTTCTGGCACACGCGGTGCTGGGAATCCTTCCCTATAACGCTTCTATGGGCGGGGAGATTTTCTACGGCGGAGAGCTGCTTACCGAAAAGCGCCTGAAAGAGCTGAGGGGAAGGGAGCTGGTCCTGGTGCCCCAGAGTGTTTCCTATCTGGACCCGCTGATGAAGATAGGGCCCCAGATCAGAATGGGAAAAAGGGATGAGGAGAGTTATAAGCAGTGCCGTCAGGTTCTTGGACGTTATGGGCTGGAGAAAGATACGGAGCAGCTGTATCCCTTTGAACTGTCCGGCGGTATGGCGAGAAGAGTCCTGATCTCTACCGCTGTGATGGAGCGGCCGGGGCTGGTGATCGCGGATGAGCCGACACCGGGGCTTCATATGGAGGCGGCAAAACGGGTGCTGTCCCATTTTCGGGAGATTGCGGATGAAGGAGCCGGCGTTTTGCTGATCACCCATGATCTGGAACTGGCGCTGGAAGTCGCGGACCGGATTGTGGTATTTTATGCAGGAACTAATGTAGAAGAGGCGTCTGTCACGGATTTTGAGGAAGAGTCCCGTCTGCGTCATCCGTATACGAAAGCTCTGTACCGGGCTATGCCCCAGCATGGATTTCAGTCGGAAAAGGGAGTACAGCCTTATGTGAAGGAGATGCCCAAAGGCTGCCCCTATGGTCCGAGATGTCCGGAATATGAGGCGGCATGTGCCGGTGGGAGTGAGTACAGACCGCTGCGGGGCGGCTGGGTGAGATGCCGGATGGCGCAGTAGGAAGGACAGGAGGTGAGCGCAATGCGTCTGGAAGCAGAAAATCTTTCGTTCCGGTATCACAATGGGAACAGACAGATTTTAAATCATGTCAGTTTTTATCTGGATCAGAAGGAACGGCTGGGGCTTACGGCTCCCAGCGGATTTGGAAAGACAACCTGCTGTAAGATCCTGGCAGGTTATGAAAAACCAGATGAGGGAACGGTGTATGTCGATGGAAGGCCGATTGGAGACTACCGGGGGTACTGCCCGGTCCAGATGATATGGCAGCATCCCGAACTGTCTGTGAATCCAAGGCTTCGGATGCGGGAGGTCCTTCGGGAAGGCGACCGGGTGGAACAGCGGATCATCGACGGGCTTGGGATTGAAAAAGACTGGCTGAACCGGTTTCCTTCTGAACTTTCGGGCGGGGAACTGCAGCGCTTTTGCATTGCCCGTGCCTTGGGCGAGCGGACCAGATTTTTGCTGGCAGATGAAATCAGTACGATGCTGGATCTGATCACACAGAGCCAGATATGGAATTTTCTGGTCAGGGAGGTTGAGAGCCGTCAGATCGGGCTGCTTGTGGTGAGCCATTCTGAGGGGCTTTTAAAGGAAGTGTGTACGAGAAGGCTTGATTTGGATACGCAGGGAAAACAAGAACATAAATTTCAGGAGGCTTAAGATGGATGTAAGGCAGATGCTGGAACAGGTGCAGTCCGGCGCAATGAAGGTGGAAGAGGCAGAGGGGCTGCTTCGCGACTTGCCCTATGAGGATTTGGGGTATGCGAAGCTGGACCACCACAGAAAGCTGCGGTCCGGTTTTGGAGAAACCGTGTTCTGCCAGGGAAAACCGGATGAATATCTGGTGAACATATATCAGACTTTTTATAAGCGGGACGGTGAGGTGCTGGGGACCAGGGCTTCGAAGGCGCAGGCAGAGCTTGTGCAGGCCGTCGTCCCGGAGGTGACGTATGATCCGGTTTCGGGAATCCTGAAGGTGGAGCGTCCGGGAAAAGTCAGATCAGGCTGTGTGGCGGTGTGCACCGGAGGCACGGCAGATATCCCTGTGGCGGAGGAGGCTGCACAGACGGCAGAGTATTTTGGCTGTCAGGTGGACCGGATCTATGATGTGGGAGTCGCGGGAATCCACCGTCTGTTGTCCCAGCGGGACAGGCTGATGAAGGCTAACTGCATCGTGGCGGCCGCCGGGATGGAGGGGGCGCTTGGCACTGTGGTGGCAGGTCTGGTGGACTGCCCGGTGATCGCGGTTCCGACGTCGGTAGGATATGGCGCCAGCTTTCACGGGCTGTCGGCATTGCTGACGATGCTCAACTCCTGTGCGAACGGAATTTCTGTAGTAAATATTGACAATGGGTATGGAGCCGGATATCTGGCAACACAAATAAATCGATTGGCGGTGAGATAAAATGAAGAAAATACTGTATCTGGAATGTAACTCGGGAATCAGCGGAGATATGACAGTCGGCGCGCTTTTGGACCTTGGGGCGGACCGTTCTGTGCTGGAACACGGCCTTGAGAGCCTGGGCGTTGGCGGGTATCATCTGCATTTTGGAAGGAAGGTGACCTGCGGGCTGGATGCATATGATTTTGATGTCCATCTGGAAGAGCACGGCCATGGACACAGCCATAGCCATGAGGAAGAGCACGGGCACAGCCATGATCATAGTCATAGCCATGAGGAGGGAAACAGCCATAGCCATGAAGACCATCATGGTCACAGCCATGCTCACCGGAATATCTTTGATGTGTATCAGATCATAGACCGCCTGGACTCCAACGATCATGTGAAGGAGCTGGCGCGAAAGATGTTCATGATCGTGGCGGAAGCGGAGTCAAAGGCCCACGGACTTCCCATCGATCAGGTTCATTTTCATGAGGTTGGAGCGATTGATTCGATCGTAGATATCATCAGCGTCGCCATCTGCATTGACAATCTGAACGTGGAGGAGGTGATCGTGTCACCGTTGGCAGAAGGCCATGGCCATGTCCACTGCCAGCACGGCGTTCTTCCTGTTCCTGTTCCGGCGACTGCCAATATTGTGGCGGCTTATGGATTGAAGATGCGTTTCACGGATAACGACGGAGAGATGGTGACTCCTACGGGAGCGGCTATCGCAGCAGCGCTGTCTTCCGGGGATCAGGTTCCGGATTCCTGCCGCCTGCTGAAAATCGGCATGGGTGCAGGAAATAAGGAGTTCAGACAGGCGAATGTCCTCCGGGCCATGCTGCTTGAGACCGGATCTGAGACTGCGCCGGAGAGCGAACCGGAGTCCGCGCATGAGCCCACGGATCAGGCGTGTGGAGATGGGGACAAGATGTGGGTGATGGAATCCAATATCGATGACTGTACCGGGGAAAATCTGGGGTTTGTGATGGAACTGCTGTTAGAGGCAGGGGCGGCAGATGTCTGGTATACGCCTGTTTTCATGAAAAAAAACCGACCGGCATACCAGCTGTCTGTCCTTTGCAGGGAAGGTGATGCGAAGCGTCTGGAAGAGATGATCCTGGTTCATACGACCACGATTGGCGTCCGCCGGTATCCGGTGGAACGGACGGTGCTTGTCCGGGAAAAAAGGACGGTAAAGACTGAGTTTGGAGAAGCGCAGGTCAAGGTGTGCACGTACCAAGAAAGAGTGTTCTATTATCCGGAATACGAGGATGTGAAAGCTCTGTGCAGGGCGCACGATATCGATTTCCAGACAGCATATTATGAGGTCCGCAGGGCGGCAGAGAAAGGGGGAGAATGATTGGATCAGATCAGGCTTCAGCTTGAGGAACGGCTGTCAGAAATCTGCAGAGAGGATGTGTGCCTGGCATTTTCCGGCGGTGTGGATTCCAGTCTGCTTTTAAAGATATTGTCAGATATGTCAGCAAAGACGGGGAAACGGGTCTATGCGGTGACTTTTGACACCAGGCTGCACCCGCCCTGCGATCTGGAAATCGCGGGCCGGGTGGCAAAAGAACTGGGAGGAATCCATAAGGTGATCACCGTGGATGAACTGGAGCAGGAGAAAATCCGGCACAACCCCGTGAACCGCTGTTATCTCTGTAAACGTCATCTGTTTCAGGAATTAAAAAGATTTGCGGCGAAAGAAGGAATTTTTTGTATTCTGGACGGGACCAATGAAGACGATCTGCACGTCTACCGACCCGGAATCCAGGCGTTGAGGGAACTTGGCATTATCAGTCCTCTGGCAGAGCTTCATATCACCAAGGATCAGGTAAAGGCGCTGGCATCCGAATACGGGATCTCTGTAGCAGGCAGGCCATCGACTCCCTGCATGGCGACCAGGCTTCCTTATGATACGGAAATCGATTATGAGGTTTTGGACCGGGTTGCAGCGGGAGAGGAGTTTTTAAAGACTCTGATACCGGGAAACGTACGCCTCCGCCTGCATGGGACCGTGGCACGGATCGAGGTGGATCAGGCCCAGTTTGGGACTGTGCTGGAAGATTACAAGATGATAACAGAAAAACTGAAAAAAATGGGATTTTTGTATGTCACATTGGATTTGGAGGGATTCCGTTCCGGGAGCATGGATCTATGACCGGAGAGGTCCATGCCTGATAAAATCCTGTACTTTCTTCTCCGTATTTGGTATACTGAAACCAGATAATATGCAGTTGGAGGAGATGCGAATGAGAAAATACCGTGGAATTCTGATCGCGGCTGCCGCGGCAGTCATGTTGTGTGCCTGTGCAGGCAAAACAGACGGACCGGCGAAAGAAAAGGTGAAAGAGAATACAGAAGCATCGGTTCAAAAGGAGAGCCGGAAGGCAGAGATCCAGATCCTGGATGAGACTCCGGCTGCCACAGAGCCGGAAACCGGCGCGCAGGAGAGTCTTTCAGAAAGTGCCGCAGCTGCCGGGGAAGAGGGCGCCGGACAAGAGACAGGCGAGAAGAAGGCGGCCGGGCAGGATGCCGTCCGGGAGACGGAGGCGGTGAAGGTATATCAGGTAGAGGCATTTGAGAAGACGATGTACGCCACGGCGAATGTCAATGTCCGCGCTAACTATACGACAAAGTCAGAGGTATTGACCAGCTTAAAGCCGGGACAGAAGGTGAAGGTGACCGGAAGGTCTGCAAATGGCTGGATGCGGGTGATCTGGGAGGGAAGAGATGCGTTTGTCTATCAGAAATATTTAAGTGACAGCGGCGCAGCCCCTGCGCCGGACAGTACGTCAGGAGCAGCGGCGGATGTCATCACATACCCGGGGAATCTGGCGGAAGATCCGCCAAAAGCACCGGGAGAGATTCCAATCGTGGAACCGGCTCCTGTCATGACAGCGCCGAATCAGGGCGGTTCCGTGATGCAGGCTGGACCGGGGATCGTCTCGCCGGGAGGCGGGAGCGGCAGGATGGAGACGGCAGTGCCGGGGACAGGACCGGGGATGTGACCGTCTAAATGTGTCTGAATGTGTTTACAAAATCTTCTTGCGTTATCTTGCATAACATACTATAATATAAAACGGACTATATTTCGGTATTCAAAGCCAGGCTGCCACCATCGCGGGACAGCCTGATTTTTTGGGTCTGTTATCATAGGCAATACTACAAAGAAACTAGGGGGATACCAATGGAGAAACATCATAAACGAAGTAACTTTTCCGGCACGGTGGGATTTGTGCTGGCAGCGGCCGGCAGTTCTGTCGGACTGGGAAATATCTGGCGCTTTCCGTATCTGGCGGCAAAGGACGGGGGCGGCGTATTTTTGCTCTGCTATGTGATACTGGCCCTGACATTTGGATTTACATTGTTGACGACGGAGATTGCAATCGGACGAAAGACAGCCCAGAGTCCTTTGACGGCATACAAAGTGCTTCACAAAGGCTGGGGATGGATCGGGATTCTGGCATGTCTGGTCCCGGTCATCATTTTGCCCTATTACTGTACAATCGGCGGATGGGTGTTGAAATACTTCTTTGCCTATGCGACCGGCGGCGGGGCAGCTACGGTAGCGGATGGCTATTTTACCGGCTTTATCACTGCCCAGTGGGAGCCGATCATATGGTTTGTCGTATTCCTGACAGCTACCACGATGGTAGTATATAAGGGGGTAAATCATGGGATTGAGAAATATTCGAAGGTGCTGATGCCGGTGCTTCTGGTGCTGATCATCGGAATTTCCGTATTTTCCCTGACCCTTAGCCATACGGATGCCAACGGAGTGACAAGAACCGGCCTTCAGGGATTCGGTGTCTATATCATCCCTGATTTTACGGGAATGACGGTGGCAAAGTTCCTGAGTATCATGACCGATGCGATGGGCCAGCTGTTTTACTCCATCAGTGTTGCGATGGGAATCATGGTGGCCTATGGTTCTTATGTGAAAAAAGATGCAAACCTGGGAAGGGCGGTAAACCAGATCGAATTCTTTGATACGCTGGTGGCGTTCCTTGCGGGAATGATGATCATCCCGGCTGTATATACCTTTATGGGAACAGAAGGCATGTCTGCCGGTCCGGGGCTGATGTTCGTGTCCCTGCCGAAGATATTTGCAGCGATGGGCAGCTTTGGCGTTGTGATTGGACTTGTATTTTTCCTGATGGTATTTTTTGCGGCAGTGACCTCGTCTGTCTCTGTCATGGAAGCAGTTGTGTCCAGTGTGATGGATAAGTTTGGCGTAGCGCGGAAAAAAGCGACGATCGGCGTGAGCCTGTTTGGGCTGATTGCCGGCATCGTGGTATGTCTGGGATACAATGTGTTTTATTTTGATGCGCCTCTTCCAAACGGAACGGTTGGCCAGATTCTTGATATCATGGATTATTTCAGCAACAGCCTGCTGATGCCGATGGTAGCGATATCTACCTGTGTTCTGATCGGATGGGTAGTAAAACCTGGCGTGATCATTGAAGAGGTGACGATCGGCGGATGCCGGTTTGGCAGACAGAAGCTCTATGTGGTGATGGTTCGCTATATTGCGCCGGTTCTGCTGTTTATCCTGCTGATGCAGTCTTTGGGTGTGGTTCGTCTGTAGAGCAACCCCCTATTAAATATAATGCGGCGTATATAGACGCAGAGAGCTGTTCACGATATCATTAGTGTACAGCTCTTTTTTTTGTTCAAATGTGCTTATAAGACAGCAAGATATTTTGAAAAAAATAAAATCACAGCAAGATAGCGCAACACATTTCTCTTTGGAATTGCTACAATAAATACAGAAAGAAATATGGAAATTACATAAAAATACATAAATAGACTGTAAAAATATGTAATATTCATAATAATTCGCAAAAAAGCAACGAAAAGACAAGGAGAGGAAGAACATGAAACGATCAAAAAAAGTGCTTGGGATTGTTGTCACGATTGCGGCAGTTGTTGCGGCAGGAAGCATCTTCACATCCATCGCGGGCGCCCATTATACCGGCGGCGTCCGGCTTCGGATGGCGCATAACCAGTCTAAGGAATCGGAGATTGCGGACTGTATTGCAAAGGTGGCGGAGTATGCGGCCGAGGATCCGTCAAAGGAACTTGGCATCGATATTTATCCGAGCGGCGTGCTGGGGTCCGAATCATCGGTAGTAGAAATGGTAAAGGCGGGGGTGCTGGATATGGCAAAGGTCAGCTCCCAGACGATCGGGCAGTTTAACGACGCCTATGCGATCTTCTCCATGCCATATATATTTGTCAGCAAAGACCATTATTACAATGCGATGGAGAAGAGCGAAAAAGTGAAGGAACTGTTCCGGATGAATGAGGATGATGGTTTTTTGGTCATCGGATATTATGCCAACGGCGCGCGGAACATCTATCTGAAAGAGGATGTCATGGCGGATAAACCATCGGTGCTGAAAGGCAAGAAGATCCGCTCGATGAGCAGCAGTACTTCTATGCAGATGTTGGAGCTGATGGGCGGCTCGCCGACCCCGATGGCGGCCAGCGAGACTTATACGGCTTTGCAGCAGGGCGTGGTAGACGGCGGTGAGAACACGGAGCTTGCGCTTACCGTGGATAAGCATGCAGAGGTGGCAAAATCCTATACCTATACAGAGCATCAGTACCTGCCTGACGTGTATGTGATCAGTACGGCGGCGTGGAATAAGATGACGAAGGAGCAGCAGGATTTCCTTGTGGACTGTCTGGACCGGAGCAATGAGAACTTCAAAAACCAATATGACCGCATGATGGAAGAGGCGATCGAAGAGGCAAAAGGGATGGGCATGAATATCTACTACGATATCGACAAGACCGCGTTTATCGAAGCGGTTCAGCCGATGCACAGGGAGTTTACCGGCAAAGGCGGCTTCTATCAGGAACTTTATGACGATATTCAGAAATACGCGAAATAGGGGGAAAGGATACCATGAAAACAATCAATAAGGTTCTGGGCTATGCCATCTCCGTGCTGGTCGGCATGATGGCGCTGGTGTGCTGCTGGCAGGTCATCACCCGGTTTGTGCTGAACAGCCCAAGTAAATATACGGAAGAAATCCTGCGGTATGCGCTGATCTGGACTACGATGCTGGGTGTTCCTTACGCATATGGACAGGAAAAACACATTGCGATCAATATCTTTACCAAGAATTTCAGTCCCAAAGGGAATCTGGCGACGAAGATGGTCATTGAGGTCATTGTCATGATCTTATGTGTCACTATTTTTATCATGGGCGGCATGATGGTAACGATGAACTCGGCGGGACAGATATCTCCGGCACTGCAGATGCCGATGCCGTTTTACTATGTGGGGCTTCCCATCTGCGGCGTGCTGACATTACTCTACAGCCTGCAGCGGATGGCAGGATTTATCAGACAGATGAAGGAGGTGGCATAAGATGGAACTTCAGGCAGCGATCATGCTGGTGCTCGTATTCTTTCTGATGCTGGCATACAGCGTTCCGGTTTCTTACAGTATTATCGCTTCGGCCCTTATTACGATCGTGGCATTTTTGACACCGCAGTTTGGCATGTTTGTTTCGGCGCAGAAGATTGTGACAGGAATGGACAGTTTCACCCTTTTAGCAGTTCCGTTTTTCGTACTTGCAGGGCTTTTGATGAGCAACGGCGGAATTGCGAAACGGCTGATCAATCTTGCCATGCTGGTCCTTGGAAAAGTACCGGGTGCACTGGCGCTGACCAACATTGCGGGCAATGCGATGTTCGGCTCCATCTCCGGTTCCGGCGTAGCGGCTGCTACCGCGATGGGCGGAGTCTTAGACCCGCTTGAAAAGGAAGCAGGCTATGACCCTGGCTTTGCGGCGGCGGTCAATGTAGCGACTGCTCCGGTGGGGCAGCTGATTCCTCCGACGACTGCATTTATCGTGTACTCCGCAGCGAGCGGCGGCACTTCTGTAGCGGCGCTTTTCATGGCAGGATGGATTCCGGGGCTTCTGTGGGCAGGTCTTTGTATGGTGATTGCATTTCTGTACGGAAAAAAACATCATTATATCTACCACACGGAAAAGCTGACGGGCAATGTGATCTTGAAAACTATTTGGGATGCGATTCCAAGCCTGTTTCTGATCGTGATCATCATCGGTGGTATCTTATCCGGTTACTTTACGCCGACCGAGGCTTCCGGCGTGGCGGTTGCCTATGCGTTTATTTTATCGGTTTTTGTATATAAGACGATCAAACTGTCCGAAATTCCGGACATTTTGAAGGAAGCAGGAGTGATGACGACGATCGTCATGCTGATCATCGGCGCATCATCGGTATTGTCTTTTGTTCTTTCCTTTACGGGGCTGCCAACGGTGATCAGCAACCTGATCCTGGGTATTTCGGATAACCCGATCATTATCCTGCTGGTGCTGAACGTATTCCTTCTGATCGTAGGTACATTTATGGACATGGCGCCTGCACTGCTCATTTTTACACCAATCTTTCTTCCGGTGGTGAAAGCGATTGGCATGTCTCCAATCCAGTTTGGCGTTATGATGGTCATGAACCTGTCGGTTGGGACTATTACGCCTCCGGTCGGAAGCGTGCTGTTCATCGGATGCAGCGTGGCGAAGCTGGAGGTGGAAGATGTGGTCAGCCGGATCTGGCCGTTCTTTGCGGCGATATTTGCAGGGCTTTTGCTGATCACTTATATTCCGGGGCTCAGCATGTGGCTGCCGTCCGTGCTCGGATTATTGTAAAGGACAGATCAAAATACCGGTTCTGCGAGATCTCGCAGAACCGGGTCAGGTTGTAGGCTTATTGGTATATGTGACGGTATTCAGGGTTTTGCGGTAGCGGAGCGGCGGTACGGTCATGAAGGATTTGAAGACCTTTTCAAAGTAGGTGGTGCTCTCATAACCCATCTCGGAGGCGATCTGTGCGATGCTCAGCTCTGTTTCCTCCAGCAGCCGTTTGGCATTCTGGATGCGGTGGATATTGACATATTCATTTACGCTGTAGCCGGTAACTTCTTTAAACGCCCGGCACAGGTAGTACTTGCTGATAAAGAACTGGGTGGCAAGAGAGTCCAGTGTGATGGACTGGGTGTAATGCCTTGAGATATAATCAGCGACCTCGTAGACATGGCGGTATTTGGGATTGTCTGATTCGGCAGTTTCATCCTGGGCGATCGTGTGGTTTTCCCGCATGAAGCGGATAAAATACAGGATGATCTCCATATCGATGATGGCCTTGTAGCTGCGTTTTTTACAGTCAAATTCTTCCATAAGCTTTCGGTAGAAATTGATGAATTCCGTCTGCTGGTCCTGGTTGAGATGAAATACACCATAATGTTTGTGAAAAAAATCCACCAGGTTTAGATGAGGAAATTTGCTGTCCAGTTCCTGCATCTTGCGTTTATCGATGTAGAGGATGATGCGGTCATGGCCGAATTCCGGTACGGAGTTGTCCTTGGTCATGTGGATGACGTTCTCGTCCACCAGAATCAGGCTTCCTCCTTTGATGAGGTAGGAGCGGTTATCAAAAAAGAACTGGCGCTCTCCTTCAATCAGATAGAATATCTCATACTGATTATGAAAATGTTTCACGCGCATATTAAAATTCCCCTTGCGGACCATCCGCTCCAGGGAGACACCATCGGTTTCGGCATAATAAATTACAGCTTCCATATAATGTTCCTTTCCTTCATCTGTGGTAGCTCTATTATATCCGATGAAGAGAGGAAAATCTATGAAATTTGTCAGGAGAAAAAGGATGAAATTGGATAAAAGCAAATGCAGCAGAACGGAAATGATTGAAAAACTGGATTTGGTAATCGATAAATTGCTGAACCTGGAAGGACCTGAGAATGAGCAGGAACTGGAAGAGGGCGGCGGCGAGGCTATCGGTTATTTTAAGCGGGACTTTGGCATCAAAGAATGGGACTGGCCCCAGGGGGTTGGCCTGTATGGGCTTATGAAGGTGATGAAATGTCTGGGACGGAGCGAGTATAAGGACTTTTTACATACCTGGTTTAAAGACAATCTGGCGCAGGGGCTGGGTTCCCGCAACATCAACACCACTACGCCGCTTCTTACGCTGGTGGACTTAAATGACTATTACCATGACGAGGAATTTGAGAACCTTTGTCTGGACTGGGCGAACTGGCTGATGAACTGTCTTCCCAGGACCGAGGAGAGGGGATTCCAGCATGTGACCAGCGCCAACGGCGACCGGCTGGGCGTGCGGCTCAACGAGAATGAGATGTGGATCGATACGTTGTTCATGACCGTATTATTTTTAAACCGGATGGGGCAGAAATATAACCGTCAGGACTGGATTGATGAGTCCATCCACCAGGTGCTGATCCATATCAAATATCTGTATGATAAAAAGACCGGGCTGTTCTATCATGGCTGGACGTTTAACGGACGCAATAACTTTGGCGGCATTTTCTGGTGCAGAGGGAACAGCTGGTTTACGGCAGGAATCCTGGAATATGTAGATATGTTCGGCGGAACGATGAATGCCGGTGTGAAGGAGTACATCATCGATACCTACAAAGCACAGGTGAAGGCGTTAAAGAACCTGCAGAGTGAAAGCGGGCTGTGGCATACGGTTTTGGATGACCCGGACAGCTACGAAGAGGTCTCCGGATCGGCGGCAATTGTGGCAGGCATCTTGAAAGGGATTCAGATGGGCATCTTGAGTGATGATTATCTGGACTGTGTATACCGGGGGATACGCGCAATCATGGATAACGTAGCGCCGGATGGAACTGTGCTGAATGTGTCCGGCGGAACTGGAATGGGGTATGATGCAGAGCATTATAAGAATATCCTGATCGCTCCGATGGCGTATGGGCAGTCGCTGACGATCCTGGCGCTGGTGAAGGCGCTTGAGTATGTTGGGAAGTAAGATCAGATAAATGAAAAAGGACTATGAAACGGCAGTATGGCTCAGTCTCTGAGCGGCATACTGCCGTTTTGGGGTTTATCACAGCGCTCTTGAATTTACAACAGCATTCCGATACTCCTTCGGCGTCATCCCATACTCCTTCTTAAACAGGTTATAAAAATAGCTGCTGTTATTGTATCCAATCGAAGCGATGATGGACTCCATCGGCATCTTCGTATGGATCAGCAGATAAGCAGCCTGATTCAGCCGCTGTTTTTGCAGCAGATCTTTAAAAGAATGTCCGGTATGCCTGCTTACCAGGCGGCTGACCTGATAGGATGGAAGATTGACGGTGGAGGAAAATTCCTCCAGGGAGGCGGTTTGATAATGGTTTTCAATATACCGCATGGCAGCGACCGCAATATTCTGGTGGTAGAGATCCGGGTTATTCTGGTTCATACGGTCGGTGTAATTCAGCAGGTTTAAAAATAAAAGCCCCATGGTGATCTGGCGGGTGCTCCGGGCATTGCTTTCCTTTGTGACGACAGACCAGATCAGATTTTCCATCAGATTCTGTACGGGAAGCACATCCCTGACCTGAAAATGGAGATAACTGACCGGGGATTTTTTCTGCTGCAGGGTCGTGATCAAAAATTCCCGCAGTACGTTTTCATCGTCGAGCATCGTAAAGGCGCGGTGAAAGAATTCCGGTAATACGATAAAATTGACGGCAATATCATCTCTTCCGGCAGGCAGAATCTCCTGTGTCACGTTCTGGTTCAGGAACAGGAGTTCTCCTGTTTTCAGCGTGATCGTGTCCTTATCATTGATGATATGGGTGGTAGTCCCCTGACACATATAGATGATCTCCACATAATTGTGCCGGTGCTTCGGAAAATGGATAAACCGGGTGTGGGGACGCACATCCATAAGCTGTCCCTGTTCCAGCATCTTATGGCTGTCGATGACAAAGCTTCTCTGGTCGGTATAGAGGTCTTTTTGTACCTGATCCCTGCCGTCCAGGACAGCCTGTTCCTCCTCTGTGATCGGGCTGAGATAGTTAAGCAATTCCTGATTCATCCATGTTCCTCCCTGTACTGGTTGTCTGTTCTCATCATATCACAGATATGGCTGCAAATAAAGTCCCGAAAATTAGCAAATATCGTTGGTAAAATCCTGCCCGCCCCTTGCTATAATGAAGCTATCAGGTAAGTGAAAGGTGGAAAGACATATGGTTAGAAAAGGATTTAAAATGTTCCTGAATCCGGGAATGGCAGAGGAGTATGAGCGCCGCCACAATCTGCTGTGGCAGGAGATGAAAGACATGATTCATGAATACGGCGGACATAATTATTCCATCTATCTTGATAAGGATACCAATATCCTCTACGGATATCTGGAGGTGGAAGATGAGGCGAGGTGGGCGCTGTCGGCAGATACTCCGATCAACCGCAAATGGTGGGATTATATGGCAGATATTATGGAGACGAATGCGGACAACAGCCCTGTATGTGTGGATCTGGCGCCGGTGTTTCACTTGGATTAGACCAGGCGGCAGAATTTACAGATAATTCTTTATGTACTTGCTTTTTTACACATAATATGCTATGATGCTAAAAGAAATAGGAAAATTATGATGACAATAACAATATAGAAAAGAACCGTCTATTGAAGAAGGGCTTTTGATATTACACTTTTGGGTGCTATATGAAAAAGTCCTTCTTTTTGTTATAGTTTCATAATTTTCAGATTTTTAAAATCTTATTTTTAGGAGGGAACAGCAATGGAGACAATTTGTGTTCAGAAAAGAAATGTGGGCGTAAAGGCAAAACAATTGAGACGCCTGGGATTCATTCCGGCAAATGTATTCGGAAAGTCCCTGCCAGAGACAATTGTAATTCAGTTAAAAGAAAGCGATGCACGCAGACTGATCCGCCAGAAACGGGAAGGAAGCAAAGTGATGCTGGATGTAGAAGGCGAGAAAATTCTGGTGCAGATCAAGGAAAAGGAAATCGATGCACTGAAAGGCGAAATTCAGCATATCAGTTTTCAGGCGTTGACTGCCGATGAAAAAGTAAATAGTGTTATCCATATTCTTTTAGCCAACGATGATAAAATTTCAGGACAGCTTGAGAAGATGCTGTTAGAAATTCCCTACGCTTCTTTACCGGGAGATATGATCGATACTGTCACAGTAGATTTAGACGGTATTACAACAGGAACGATATTGACTGTGAAAGATATTCCGGAACTTATGAGCGGTAAAATCAAATTGCAGGTCGATTTAGAAGAAATCGTGCTTCGGGTCAGCGAGAGAAAGCATCATGTGGAAGTTCCGGAAACGGAGTGATGGATATGGAACTTTTGGGACAGGATGTAATCCATAAAAAATATGGGAATGGTGTTGTTACAGATTTAACAGACACGAAAATCGCGGTTCAGTTTGTGAAAGGTCAAAAACTGTTTTTGTTTCCGGACGTATTTTCCAATCACATGACGGTGAAAAACAGTTCCATTCAAAAGAAACTGGACAAATTGAATGAGAATTATTTGAAAAACAGACAACAAGAACAGGAAAAGATCAACAGGGAAAAAGAGTACAGGAATCGTATCTATACGATGAAGATCCCGCAGCGTTCACAAGCAGTATTTGATATTTCGCAGGAAGAAGTATGTGATCTGGAGAAAACATACTTGCTGGATATCGGCTGTTATGTGAGTGGGATCCGTAAAGGACAACCCAGAATCCCTTCTGTTTTGCAGCCGAATTCCGGCATTTTGTTGACAGAATGCGGTGCAGGAAAAAGTGAAAAGGAGCGAAGGATCGTCGGGGCCGCTATGGCAGATGATACGTTCTGGGGTAATGAATGCGTGGATGGCAAGATAAGGCTTCACAAAGAGCACCTGCTGGTCTTGCCGGAAAAAAGCCAGCTGCCATTTTGGAGTATCTGCAGGCAGGAAACCATACCGAATACATGGGGCAGCGTGACTTTTAAGTATTTTCAAAACAGTACAATGAAGATGATCTTGCAGGAGATTCGAAAAAAGACGGTTGGCACAAACCTGGAGAAGCGATCAGAACAGTTTTATCATTATTTTTGCAGATTGAACCGCCTTGCATAAAAAATTCCGGTGATATCTGCCAAAATCCAGCCAATCGGAATCGCCCACCAGATGCCTTCAAGGCCGATCGAAGGGATGGGGGCCAGCAGGTATGCGAGACAGACCCTGGTACCCAGCGAGATGACGGTGAGGATTACGGAGATACCGGGACGGCCCATGCCGCGGTAAAGTCCGTAGAGCAGGAACAGGCAGCCGATTCCGCAATAACAGGCGCCTTCAATCCGCAGATACCGGGTGCCGATGGCGATGATCTCCGTCTCATTCGGCTGTACGAAGATGAGCATCAGGCGGCTTGCAAACAGGCATACCACGATGGAGATAAAAACGCAGAACAGCATGGAGGCAGCGCCTGCCGCAAAGATTCCTTTCCGAATCCGTTCTTTTTTCCCTGCCCCGTGATTTTGCGCGATAAAGGTAGAAAATGCATTGCCGAAATCCTGAACCGGCATATAGGCAAAGGAGTCGATCTTTACCGCGGCGGCAAAGGCGGCCATGACGGAGACGCCAAAGCTGTTGACCAGCCCCTGTACCAGAAGGATGCCAAAGTTCATGATGGACTGCTGGGCACAGGTGAGCAGCGAGTATTGGGTGATCTGTCGGACGGCACGGCTTGTAAAATGCATGTGCTTCCGGTTCAGCCGGACGATCGGGACAGACTTCAGGCAGTAGAAGATCATACAGAGCGCAGAAGTCCCCTGTGCCAGGACGGTGGCCCATGCAGCGCCTGCCACGCCCATCTTAAATGTGACGATGAACAGCAGGTCCAGGATGATATTCATGACGGTTGAGACGGCCAGGAATACTAACGGAACCACCGAGTTGCCGATGGAGCGAAGCAGGGATGCAAAAAAGTTATAAAGGAATGTAAAAATAATCCCATAGAAAATAATGCAAAGATAAGTACGGGTCTCTTCCAGAATGCTTGCCGGAATCTGCAGCATCCGCAAAACAGGGTTTGTGAAATACAGCACCAGGACTTCGATCAGGACGGCCATGATGCCGGTCAGTACAAATGAGATAAAGATGCTGTTTTTCAGGTCGTCTTCCCTGCGCGCGCCGAACAGCATTGAAAATACGACGCCGCTCCCCATGCAGACGCCTAAAAGGATAGATGTGAGGAACGTCATCAATGAGAAAGAGGAGCCGACCGCCGCCAGCGCTCCTTTTCCGAGAAACTGCCCCACGATCAGCGTGTCGGCTACATTATAAAATTGCTGTAACAAATTTCCGAGAATCATCGGTCCGGCAAACAATAACATGGATTTTGTAACGCTGCCGTGGGTGAGGTCCTGCTGCATGGTGGCTGACTCCTTATGTGAAAATTTAGTTCTTTAAGTATGCTATCGTCGGCATGGCGATTTGTCAAGCGGAAGATGACAGAAAGCAAATACCATAAACACCGTAATCCGTATTTTACACTTGACAAACCCCAAAGAAACCACTATGATATTCCCATATATAAAAAGGCAGAGAAAAAGAGGAGTACCCATCGACGATCCCAGCAGAGAGGACAGCCCACCGGCTGAAAGGCAGTCCGGGGAGAGCATGGAGAAGGTAGCTTTGGAGCCGGGATTTTGAACTACGCGCATTTGTCAGACGCCGCGCGGACAGTAGGAGTCCACGTATCATCCGCGTTAAGGATTCAATGAGTGATACCGCACGCCGTCAGGCGCCGGTATAAAAAAGGTGGTACCGCGATGATTTCGCCCTTTATGCAGACTGCTGCATAGAGGGCTTTTTTTATTTCCCGGTGCGCGGTCCAGGCATAAAAAGTACAAAACTGATTTTACAAAGAGAAAGGAAGAACCCAGATCATGAAGGAACTCGAAAAAAATTATAACCCGGCGGAGATTGAGGAGAAGCTCTACCAGAAATGGCTGGACAGCAAATATTTCCACGCACAGGTAAACAAGGATAAAAAACCATTCACCATCGTTATGCCGCCGCCAAACATCACCGGTCAGCTCCATATGGGACACGCGCTGGACAATACGATGCAGGATATCCTGACCCGTTATAAGAGGATGCAGGGATACGAGGCGTTATGGCAGCCGGGGACGGACCATGCGGCGATCGCGACCGAGGTGAAGGTCATCGATAAGCTGAGACAGGAAGGCATTGACAAGCATGACCTGGGTCGGGATGGTTTTTTGGAGGCGTGCTGGGACTGGAAGAAGGATTACGGCACCCGTATTATCAAGCAGCTCCACAAGCTGGGCTCCTCCGCCGACTGGGATAGAGAGCGCTTCACGATGGACAAGGGCTGCTCTGATGCTGTACTGGAAGTATTCGTAAAATTATATGAAAAAGGTTATATCTATAAAGGTTCCCGCATCATCAACTGGTGTCCTGTATGCCAGACATCCATCTCCGATGCAGAGGTAGAGCACGAGGAGCAGGACGGCTTTTTCTGGCACATCAACTATCCGATTGTAGGAGAGGAAGGACGTTTCGTAGAGATCGCGACTACCAGACCGGAGACGATGCTGGGGGATACCGCAGTAGCGGTCAATCCGGAGGATGAACGATATCAGGACCTGATCGGCAAGATGCTCACCCTGCCGCTGACCGGAAGGGAGATTCCGGTGGTTGCCGACAGTTACGTGGACAAGGAGTTCGGCACCGGCTGCGTCAAGATTACGCCTGCCCACGACCCCAACGACTTTGAGGTTGGAAAGCGCCATGATCTGCCGGAACTGTGCATCATGCACGACGATGCGACTATCGACTGTCCCGGCAGCAAATATGACGGTATGGAGCGTTATGAGGCAAGAAAAGCGATCGTTGCCGACCTGGAGGCTCTGGGGCTTCTGGTCAAGGTAGAACCTCATTCCCATAACGTGGGAACCCATGACCGCTGCAAGACCACGGTAGAGCCGATGGTAAAACAGCAGTGGTTTGTCAAGATGGAAGAGATGGCAAAACCGGCGATCGAGGCGTTAAAGACCGGGGAACTGAAATTTGTCCCGGAAAGCTTCGGCAAGACTTATCTGCACTGGCTGGAAGGAATCCGCGACTGGTGTATCTCCAGACAGCTCTGGTGGGGGCACCGGATTCCTGCATATTACTGCCAGGAGTGCGGGGAGATCGTGGTGTCCAAAGAGGCGCCGGAGACATGCCCGAAGTGCGGCGGCACGCATTTAAAGCAGGATGAGGATACTCTGGATACCTGGTTTTCTTCCGCTCTGTGGCCGTTCTCGACCCTTGGCTGGCCGGAGAAGACAGAGGAACTGGAATATTTCTATCCGACCGACGTGCTTGTAACCGGTTATGATATCATCTTCTTCTGGGTCATCCGCATGGTATTCTCCGGATTCGAGCAGACCGGAAAATGCCCGTTCCACACCGTGCTGATCCATGGTCTGGTACGTGACAGCCAGGGGCGGAAGATGAGCAAGTCCCTGGGCAACGGCATCGATCCGCTGGAGGTAATCGATAAATACGGCGCGGACGCCCTGCGCATGACCCTGATCACAGGCAATGCGCCCGGCAACGACATGCGTTTTTACTGGGAGCGCGTGGAGGCAAGCCGGAACTTTGCAAACAAGGTGTGGAACGCTTCCCGTTTCATTATGATGAACCTGGAAAAGGTGCCTGATGCAAAGGCAGGCATCTCTGACCTTACGATGGCGGATAAGTGGATTCTTTCCAAGGTAAATACCCTGGCAAAGGACGTCACCGAGAACCTGGATAAATACGAGCTGGGGATCGCTCTTCAGAAGGTGTATGATTTCATCTGGGAGGAATTCTGTGACTGGTATATCGAGATGGTGAAGCCGAGGTTGTGGAACGACGAAGATACGACCAGGGCGGCGGCAATCTGGACATTAAAGACCGTGCTGATCAATTCTTTGAAGCTTTTGCACCCGTATATGCCGTTTATCACCGAAGAGATTTTCTGCAATCTGCAGGAAGAAGAGCCGTCCATCATGGTTTCCCAGTGGCCGGAATACCGTACAGACTGGGATTTTGCCGCGGAAGAGCATGCGGTAGAGATAATCAAGGAAGCCGTCCGGGCGATCCGCAATGTGCGGACCTCCATGAACGTTCCGCCGAGCAAGAAGGCGAAGGTCTATGTGGTTTCCGAACAGCAGGAGCTGCTTGATATCTTTGAGCACAGCAAGGTATTCTTTGCAACGCTTGGCTATGCGGGAGAGGTATCTCTGCAAAAAGACAAGACCGGGATTGCGGACGACGCGGTATCTGCGGTCATCCCGAATGCGGCGATCTATATGCCGTTTGCAGAGCTGGTGGATATCAGCAAGGAGATTGAACGTCTGACAAAGGAAAAAGAGCGGCTGGCAGGGGAATTAAAGCGTGTAAACGGCATGCTGAACAACGAGAAATTCGTAAGCAAGGCGCCGGAAGCCAAGATCAACGAGGAAAAGGCAAAGCTTGAGAAATATTCCCAGATGATGGAGCAGGTAGAAGCACGCCTGGCACAGCTCCAGTCATAAACTGCAGGACAGGCGAATATACTGATATATAGAATGGACGCAGACAAGGATAAAAGGAGGCAGTGCGCAGGTGGAGGAAGCCAGAGAACCAAAGGCGCAGGAGTATCTTATGCAGATACCGATGTGGACAAGAAAGAAAAACACACTGGAACAGGTACGGGACTTTCTCTCAGAGCTTGGAGAGCCGGATGAACGGCTCTCCATTCTCCACGTGGCGGGAAGCAATGGGAAAGGTTCGGTCTGCGCCGATCTGACGGCAGTCTTAAACCGTGCCGGATACCATGTGGGAACGTTTGTCTCGCCCCATTTGACGGATATCCGGGAGCGTTTTCTCATCGACGGGGAAATGGTCGGAGAGGAACTGTTTCAGGCTGCTTTTTTGCAGGTATACCAGGTGATCCGGCGGATGCTTTTGCGGGGATACTGCCATCCCACATTTTTTGAGTTTTTATTCCTGATGGCGATGGTGATCTTTGCCGGGGAAAAGGTGGATTATGTGGTACTGGAGACCGGGCTTGGGGGAAGGCTGGATACGACAAATGTGATTCGCCGACCGCTTGCCTGCATCATCACCTCCATCAGTCTGGAGCATACGCAGTATCTGGGAGAAACGATCCGCGAGATTGCAGGGGAGAAAGCCGGGATCATCAAGGAGGGGGTTCCTGTCATCTTTGATGATAACCGGCCGGAAGCCTCAGAAGCCATCCGGTCAAAGGCAGCGGAGATGAATGCCGCCGTCTATCCGGTTGGAGAGGCAGACAGCTGCCGGGAGGTGGGATTTGCCGCCCCCTATCAGGCGATGAATGCGGCGCTTGCCATCAAGGCTCTTGAGGTGCTTGCCATTCCAGGTACAGACAGGAATACCTGTCTTAAGGCGCTTTCTTCTGTCTGTTGGCCGGGAAGGATGGAGCAGGTCGGAGACGGAATCTGGATGGATGGGGCCCACAACCCGGACGGGATTCGTGCATTCTTACGAGGCGCAGGACAGTTACAGAAGGCGGAGGCAAAAAATATCCATTTATTGTTTGCAGCCGTTGCCGATAAAGATTATAATGAAATGGTACAGATGCTGGCGGACGGACTGCACCCTGTGCGGGTCACGACGGCTCACCTGGACAATGAGCGGAGTCTGGAAACAGATATGCTTTTAAAAGCGTTTAGGCAGGCAGGTTGCAGCCGGGTGGAGGGATATCCCGATACCAGGACTGCGCTGAATGCGGCGCTTTCTTACAAAACCGCGGCAGACAGGCTGTTTATCGTAGGTTCTTTGTATCTGATCGGGGAGATGAAAGAGCACTTAAGGAGGAATGAATATGCTGGATTTCGAGGAGGAGCTCAGCCGCTTTAAGCCAAGCCTGGAAGTTGGCGATGTGGAGGAGGCCATCAAAAAGGAAGACCTGACGGATATGACGGATTTGATGGTGGAGCTTTTAAAGGACAGGAAAGAATAGGCTAAGCGTATGATGAATGCAGCAAGAAAAAATGGACAGATTGCGAACAGTTATTACAATCTGGGGCTGGAAAAGGCCGGACAGCGCGATTTATCGGGTGCGGCAGCGGCGCTGAAGAAGTGTCTTCAGTTCAACAAAGCCCATACCGACGCGAGAAACCTGCTGGGACTGATCTACAATGAGACCGGAGAGGTCGGGGCGGCGATGACCCAGTGGATCATCAGCCTCAACATCCGGGAGACGGACAATCTGGCGGAGGAGTACCTTCGCAAGATCCATGCAGCCAGAGGCTATCTGGAGATTGCGGACCAGGCGGCGAAAAAGTATAACCAGGCGCTGATCTACGCGCAGAATGAGAATGCAGATCTGGCGGTGCTTTTGCTGATGCGGATGCTTTCTGAGTTTCCCCACTATGTAAAGGCGCAGACCCTGCTGGCCCTCTTATATATGCAGCACGAGGACTACACCAAAGCGGGGCGCTGTCTCTATCAGGCGCTTAAGATCGACAAGTACAACACCAGGGCGCAGCGCTACATGGCGATCGTCAAGGAGAATACAGGACGTGCGGAGATTGAGAAGCGGAAGCTGAAGAATGCGTTTTCGCACCGTCAGATGCAGGATGATGACATCATCATCCCGCCCAGCTATAAGGAGAACACCGGGTGGCAGACGATCCTCAACATCCTGGCAGGTCTGGTGATGGGAGCGGCGGTCATCTTCTTCCTGGTTATGCCTGCGAGCAAGGAGGCGCTGAATTCCAGACACAATCAGGAGATGCAGAAGTACTTAAGCCAGGTCAATGATAAGAGCATCCAGATCGCAGATCTGGAGCGGCAGATGTCTGAGGCAAAGAAGGCCAAGGATGCGGCAGAAGATTCCCTTGCCGCGATGGTCAGCGACAACGGCGGTGTTTTAAGCCAGTACCAGAGACTGATCCATATCTTACAGGCTTACCGCAATGACGACATGAAAAGCGCGGCGCTTCTGTATTCTGATCTGGACACGGCGGTGTTAAACGACGGCGTGGTGAATGATATTGTGAGCCAGATTCAGAGCGATATGTCGGCAAATGGCTGGCAGCTCCTCATGCAGATGGGGGAGGAAGCGATGGCGCAGGAAGGCGGCGGACAGCAGGCGGTCGATTATTATCAGAGAAGCATGAAGATCAAGGGGGAAGACCCTCAGCTTTTGTATCTGATCGGGATGGCTTATGTCTCGCTGGGAGATACAGAGACTGCCAATGAATATTTCGGAAATGTCATCATGAATTACGGGAATTCCGAATACGCGGCGCAGGCGAAAGAGCAGCGGGGCTATTGACGCGCAAGGCGCAGCAGGATTTTAATACGGACGAAAAAAGAAGAAAAGATACTACAGAGGATAAGATACTGTGGTATCTTTTTTTGTTTTTTAAAAATGAATCTCAGAAGGGAGAATCTGATTATGACACAGTCATTCACATACGAAGCGAGGGGGCATGTGCTGATCATCCACCTGCCCAGGGAACTGGATAACCACAATTGCAGAAACCTGAAATACGAGACGGACCTTCTGCTGGCGGAAAATTATATCAACAAGGTAGTATTTGACTTCAGCAGGACGGAATTTATGGATTCCTCCGGTATCGGCATCCTTCTCAACCGCTATAAGCAGATGATAAAAAACGGGGGAAAGGTGACGATCTACGGCGTGGGGACACAGGTGGCAAGGATTCTTGCCATCGGGGGAATCAGCAAGCTGATCGAACATTTTGATTCAAAGGAGGCGGCGGTTGCAGGCTGAGCCGGGAGAGAAATTCATGGAGGATAAGAAGATGGAATGTTTTCGGATGGAGATTGAGAGTATCTCGAAAAATGAGGAATTCGCCAGAGTCGTGGTGGCGGTGTTCTTAAGCAGGCTGAATCCGACGCTGGAGGAACTGGATGATGTCAAGACGGCAGTCTCGGAGGCTGTGACCAATGCGGAACTTCACGGGTATCAGGGGAAGGAAGGCGTGATCAGCATGGAGGCGCAGATTGAAGGGAACGAGATCACGGTGATCATAAAGGACCGGGGAGTCGGAATCCGGGATGTCAAACGTGCGATGGAGCCGATGTATACCACCGACACCACGGGCGTCCGCTCCGGTATGGGATTTTCCTTCATGGAGGCTTTCATGGACCGTGTGGAGGTGGAATCGGAGCCGGGGGAGGGAACCACGGTCACCATGAAAAAGAAAATCGGCGGGTGTTCCAATGGATGATACCATAAAACTGATCCGGATGGCGCATGACGGGGATAAAGAGGCGAGGGAAAGCCTGGTTATGAACAACGTGGGTCTGGTGTGGAGCATCGTCCGCCATTTTACCGGCAGGGGATACGACCTGGAAGATTTATTTCAGATTGGGAGCATCGGTCTTTTGAAGGCGATCGACAAATTCAATCTGGAATTTGACGTAAAGTTCTCGACTTACGCCGTGCCGATGATCACCGGGGAGATCAAACGCTTTCTGAGGGATGACGGAATGATCAAAGTCAGCCGCTCTGTAAAGGAACTGGGGATGCGGGTCCGAAACGCCAGAGAGCAGATGTCTTTTGAACTTGGACGAGAACCAAACCTGGAAGAGCTGGCTGCGGCTGTGGGAGCCAGCAGAGAGGAAGTAGCGGCGTCTATGGAGGCGGCTGCGGAGGTGGAATCCATCTATAAAGCTGTGGGCAATGGGGAGGACAACAATCTCTGCCTTCTGGATAAGATCCAGGATGAGGACGAGGCGGAAGAACGGCTGATGAACCAGATGGTTTTAAAAGAACTATTATTAAAACTTTCCGAAAAAGACCGGGAGATCATCATACGCAGGTATTATGATAACCAGACCCAGAGCCAGATTGCGGCAGACTTGAATATCTCCCAGGTCCAGGTCTCCAGACTGGAAAAAAAGATTCTGCGCCAGATGAGGGAATATCTGAATCCATAAAAAGCCATACTATTTCCAGAATCGAAAAAGAAGGATGTGAGAGTGTATGGGTTTTCAGAAGCATAAAGCCGGAATCATCATTGCTGTCCTGTGCCTGCTTGTGCTGGCGGCAGTGGTCTGGTTCTGCCTGGTATCTCCGGGCAGGAGAACAGAGCCGGAAGGGACAC
Organism: Lachnospiraceae bacterium; assembly: GCA_030825115.1. Taxonomy (GTDB): domain Bacteria; phylum Bacillota; class Clostridia; order Lachnospirales; family Lachnospiraceae; genus Brotaphodocola. The sequence goes on along the minus strand of JAPJQL010000001.1, from coordinate 232,943 downwards.
TGGTGGAATGGCAGAACGAACTGCCGGAGGTGGCAGCATGAGCAGCAGTACGAAGACGGTATATCTGAATCTGAGCGAGATTACAGAGGTTACGGATAAAAATGTGTTTGTAAAGGATGTCGCGACCTTATATTGCAGCGACCAGAACATCCTGAACAAGTGCAATGCGGTCAAGATAAAGACCGTAAAAGAGGACCGGTGCAAGCGGTATGTGGAAAGCGCCCTGGACGTCATACAGAAGCTGGAGGCGGTTGATCCGCAGATACAGGTAAACAACGTGGGAAAGGTGGAGTTTATCATCGATTACCAGCCGCCTGCGCCGCCAAGAAAGACATGGCAGTGGCTCAAGACCATCTTCGTGTGTGCGGTATGCTTTTGCGGGGCAGCGTTTGCCATCATGACATTTAATAACGATGTGAGTGTGACCGATGTGTTTAAGGAGGTCTATCTGCTGATCACAGGCACGGAATCAGATGGATTTACGATTCTGGAGGTATCTTATTCCGTCGGCCTTGCCGTCGGAATCATCGCCTTTTTCAATCATTTTGCAAAGTGGAAGCTGAACACGGACCCGACTCCGCTGGAGGTGGAGATGCGGCTGTACGAGGATAATATCAGCAAGACCCTGATTCAAAATGACGGCAGGAAGGAGCAGGGGATTGATGTTCAGTAGCGGGATGAGGCAGGCTGCACTGGTTTTTATCGGCATCAGCGCGGGCGGGGTGATCGCCGCGGGAGTATTTGCCTTTTTAGCCATTATCGGCGTGTTTCCGAGGCTGATCGGCAAGACGAAGACCAACCGCCATATTCTGCTGTACGAGACGGTGATCGTGGTGGGCGGGATACTTGGAAATATCTCTGATATCTATGAGATTCCCATCTTGTGGGGCGGCAATCTTTTGCTTGGCATCTTCGGCTTGTCGGTAGGCATCTTTGTCGGCTGCCTGGTCATGTCCCTGGCAGAGACGTTAAAAGCACTTCCCACAATCAACCGGAGGATCCACCTTGCGGTCGGGCTGCAGTATGTGATCTTGTCGATCGGCATAGGGAAACTGGTCGGCTCCCTTGTTTATTTTTCGAGAAACATGGGTGCGTAAGATACGAAAGGAGCAATGAAAGTGGAACTGAATAAAAAGGCTTATGATAAATATGTAAAACAGATCACCCCAACCCATCCGCTGGGCATCAGTATGCTGAAGGCATTTATCCTCGGCGGAATCATCTGTACGCTGGGCCAGGCGCTGACTACGGGGATGATGAACTTCTGGGGGATGGAAAAGGAGACGGCGGCGGCATGGACGCTGCTTGCGCTGATTTTTCTCAGCGTAGTCCTCACCGGGCTCAATATCTTTCCGAAGCTGGTAAAATGGGGCGGCGCAGGAGCGCTGGTCCCGATCACCGGCTTTGCCAACGGCGTGGTGGCTCCGGCGATCGAGTACAGGGCGGAAGGCCATGTGTTTGGGATTGGCTGCAAGATATTTACGATTGCAGGACCGGTAATCTTGTTTGGAGTGCTGAGCAGCTGGATATTGGGGATTATTTACTGGATTGGCATGGCGGTCGGAATTCTCTGACGGAATGACGGAAATGAAGCAGCAGACAGGCGGCGCTGTCTGCTGCATTTTTGTAATCTTTTGTATGTTCCTCAGGAATGAAGACTATTTGCTCATCTTGCCATTCCGGAAATTGATAGCGCCATCCGGGTAGATAGATACGTTTGATATATTTTTGCCGGTTGCCCATGTATTGAAGTCATTTGCCATTGAGACGATGGGGGAGTCTTCCCATACAATATCCTGGGCTTTTGCATAACACTCGGCACGTACCGTCTCGTCGGCGGTGGAGAGGGCTTTGAAGATCAGATTGTCAAACTCCTCATTTTCATAATAGCAGGTATTATAGCTTGACGGCGGCTCGGACTCTTTACAGAGGAGCGGACGGAGCGCCCAGTCTGCGTCGCCGGTGGAAGAAGACCAGCCGCTGATATAGGTATCGACCTCGGCCTCGGATCCGGGAACGTTGGTATCCTGAACTCTCTGGTTTAAGATGGCGTTTTCAAGGCCGATCAGCTCTACTTCGATACCGGCTTTGGCGAGCTGCTGTTTATAAAACTCGGCCTGCTTTGTGTTGGATGAGGTATTGGAATACATCATGTTAAATTTGATCCCGTCCGGATATCCTGCCTCTGCAAGAAGTTCCTTTGCTTTTTCCACGTTGTACTCGTAAGGAGTATTTGCTTTATAAAAACTGGTAGCAGGTCCGATCACTGAGGTCGCCACGGAGGCAAGCCCATTTTTGACTACGGCTACATACGCATCCTTGTCGAGCGCATAGTTGACAGCCTGACGGACTCTTTTGTCCTTAAAGACCTCTTTCTGGGTGTTGAGCATCAAAAAGCGGACTACGATGCCCTCGCCTTTTCCGACGGTCACGTTAGCGTCTTTTTCCAGGGCAGTTACACTTTCGGTCGGCACCGGCCAGATGACCTGTGCATCTTCCGACTGGAGCATGGCGACACGGGTTGCATCTTCGCTGACCGGGCGGAAGGTGATGGTCCGAAAACCGGCATCTTCGTCGGCCAGGGCGGTTCCGCCGCAGATGTCTGCATCAAATCCCCACCAGTCGGGATTCAGCTCCAGCTTTGTGGTCTCGCCTGCAATCCATTCGACAAATTTGTACTGTCCGGTACCGACCGGAGCCGAGGCACAGGCTTCGGGACCGGCTTCGATCACTTTAGGGCTTACGATGACGCATGCCGGATGAGCCAGGGTATTGATAAACGCGCCGAAGGATTCCGTCAATTTTACATTTACGGTATATTCGTCCACAATGTCGGTATGGTCGATGATATTGCACAGCAGCGTGGTACGCTTGAGTCCGAGCGAACTGTCGCCCCAGCGGTCCAGGTTGGCTTTGGCGGCTTCGGCATTCCACGGCGTGCCATCGGTGAAGGAGACGCCTTTTCTCAACGTTATCGTAAATTCGGTGGCGTCATCATTGGCCGTGTATTCGGTGGCGAGAAGCGGGATCAGTTCCATTTTATCGTTAAACCCGAACAGACCGTCCATGATCATCCGCTGGATTCCTCCCGACAAAGTGTCGCTGGTATCCATCGGGTCCATCGTGGTAAAGTCCACGGGAACTGCAGCCGTGATATCTGTCTCACGGGATATGGAAGCCCCGGCGTCGGCCGCTGCGGCAGTCGCACCTGTCTCAGCGGAGGAAGACGATGTGCCTGATGGTGTCTGGGAACTGCCGCCGCAGGCAGACAGCGATACGGCCATTGCCGCTGCGGTCAGCAGTGAGATGATTGTTTTTTGTGTTTTCTTCATGTTACCCCTCCTGTTTTAATGCTTTAGCAAGTTAATATATCAAATCCTAACAGATTCCGACGGAAAAGTCAATATCGCCGGCTGCCATTGCGCGTATAGAATCCGGGCAAAACGGACAAAGTAATAGAAAACGAATACGCCGACAGCAGGAGGGAGTCATAAATGCAGAAAGGAAAAGCCAGTTTACAATTTGAACGTCCGGCCTATATCACCGGAACGGCATCCATTGCAGGGAAAAAAGAAGGAGAGGGGCCGCTCGGACACGGAATCGACGTGGTGGAGCAGGACCCGATGTTTGGCACGGAGAACTGGGAGCAGGCAGAGAGCGCCATGCAGAAGCAGGCGGCGGACCTGGCTCTGGAGAAGGGGGACATCCACAGACGGGATATCAGATACCTTTTTGCGGGGGATTTGCTGGGACAGCTGATCGCCACCTCGTTTGGAACTGTGGATCTGGAGATTCCGCTCTTTGGCCTGTATGGGGCCTGTTCCACAATGGGCGAGGCGCTGAGCCTGGGCGCCATGTGCATCGATGCGGGACATGCAGACCGGGTACTGGCAGTCGCATCCAGCCACTTTGCAACTGCGGAAAAGCAGTTCCGTTTCCCTCTTGGCTACGGAAACCAGCGTCCATATTGCTCTACCTGGACGGTGACAGGCTGTGGGGCAGTAGTTCTCTCGGCAGCCGGGGAGAAACAGGATGTCCGCATCACCGGGATCACCACAGGCAAGATGGTGGATCTTGGAGCGAAGGATTCCATGAATATGGGGGCGGCGATGGCGCCTGCGGCCTGGAATACGATCATGCAGAATTTTGAGGATTTTGGCGTGGATGAGGGCTGGTACGACAAGATCATCACGGGGGACCTGGGTGAAGTGGGGCAGAAGATCCTGCTGGATTTTATGAAGAATGAAGGTCACGACCTGACGGATAAACATATGGACTGCGGCCTTGAAATCTATGACAAGGAGACTCAGGACACCCATGCCGGCGGAAGTGGCTGCGGCTGTGCGGCCGTAACCTTATGTGCCCATATCCTTCCTAGGCTTTTAGAGGGGACATGGAAACGGGTCCTGTTCCTCCCTACGGGCGCGCTCCTCTCAACCGTGAGCTACAATGAGGGACAGAGCATTCCGGGAATTGCGCATGCCGTGATTTTAGAAAGGATGTAGGAGGAGACAGCGATGGAATTTGTAAAAGCATTTGTAGTGGGCGGAATCATCTGTGCACTGGTGCAGATCCTTTTGGACAGGACGAAACTGATGCCAGGGCGGGTGATGGTCCTTTTGGTGGTCAGCGGGACGATTCTTGGATTTTTAGGACTGTATGAGCCATTTGCCGAGTGGGCAGGGGCGGGGGCATCCGTCCCTCTGCTGGGATTTGGGAACACGCTCTTTAAAGGCGTGAAGGAAGGAATCGGAGAAGATGGGTTTCTCGGGATTTTTAAAGGCGGACTGACAGCAAGCTCGGCGGGAATCGCAGGAGCGCTGATCTTCGGATATCTGGGCGCTTTGATATTCCGGCCCAAGATGAAATAGACTTTGTATGACAGGAATGAAAATGGAGAGCGGTCATTAAAAACTGCTCTCCATTTTGATGTGATTTTTTGATTTTTTCTATGCGCCGGGACCGTCCACAACTCCAACTCCGCTGCCGGGCAGAGTGGAACCTGGCGGGATATAGCCGGGACCTAATGGAAGGCCTTCGCCTGCATGTCCGCCGGGACTTACTGTCTCAGCTTCCCCGCTTCCCTCCTGGGACGGGTCCAGGATCACTGCTGCATGTCCGGGGCAGTATTCGGTTGGCATGGCAAAGACAGAATCATCTGTAGAGCCTGTCTCTCCGGTAGGGATCGCCATCCGGATCATAGTTGTCCGGGGACAGTAGGCGGTCGGAAGCAGCCCGGTCACGGAACATACCGTCACACGGACATGGGTGTTGCACACTTCCGTCGGAACCGTGCCTTTTGCAAAATACTCTGTGTAGGTGGCGTCGCCGCGGGGATCCTGGTCACAGACGCCCGGAATCGCCAGCTTGCCTGATTTGCGGCAGATCTCCGCAGTCTCGATGCTGTCCGGCACGGCAAAGCCCGGGTCTGAATATCCTTCATGGACTCTTGTCATGATCTTACGCCAGATATCCTTGTGGAAGGAGGTGCCGCCGTTTTGCGCCGTCAGCTTCTGGTTGCTGTCACAGCCTGCCCAGATTCCCGCCGTGTAGTACGGGGTATAGCCGACAAACCAGATATCATTGTTGCTGGATGTCGTGCCGCTCTTTCCGGCATTGGACATGCCCGGGATGTTGGCGCGGGTGCTGGTGGAGTTGACGTTCACGCCGGGGCGTGCGAACTTCCGGTTGCTTACCATGGAGCCAGCCATTGCATCCGTCAGAAGGAATGCCGTGGAATCCTTTAATACCCGGTGTGTCTCCGGCTCGTTGTTGATCAGGATCTTTCCGTTGTGGTCCAGGATTTTTGTGAAAAACACCGGTTTTGTATATACGCCGCCATTGGCGATGGAGGCATAGGCTGCGGTCAGCTCCAGGTTGGTCACGCCGTCGGTCAGTCCGCCCAGGGCCGTAGCCGCGTTTAAGTCTGTCGGGGTCAGGGTGGTAATGCCGAAGTTTTCTGCATATTCCACACCGAGCTGCGGAGTCACCGTCTCCATCAGGGTGCGGACTGCCACGATGTTCATCGAGTAGATAATGCCGTCCCGGATGCTGGAGTACCCCAGATATCCCTGGCTGTACCAGTTGGAGAAGGTCTTCTTCCCGACTGTATAGACAGAATCATAATATACCGTTCCCAGTGTAGCCCCACAGGTGTCAAGAGCGGGGGCAAACGCCGTGATGACCTTGAAGGTAGAACCCGGCTGCCGCCTGGTATTGGTGGCCCTGTTTAAAGTCAGGCTGGCGGTCTTTGGTCCGCGTCCGCCGCTGATCGCCTTGACCTGCCCGGTCGCCTGGTCCATGAGGACAAAGGATGCCTGGGGCTGCAGCGTCTTTGTCAGGCGCTCGCCGATGATGGTGTCGCCTTCTTTCAGCAGGGCGGCCTTGTAGGCGTCGATGTCTTCCTGGATCGCCTCATCGCTGTTGTAAAGACCGTCGTACCGGTCCTTTAAGATTTTTTTATGCCAGCTCTTGATGCTTTCTTCGGAGTAATGTTCCGTAGTGCCGTCCGCATGGGTCACGGAGAGGCGGTACTCGATGGAGTAGCGGGCTGCGGAATAATTCTCAGGGTTGTTGATCTCCTCGTCCACGATCGCCTGGATGGCAGGGTCCTGCGTGGTGTGGATCTCCAAACCGCCGCTGTAGAGAAGGTTGTGGGCCTGGGTCTCGGTGTAACCCAGCTTTTCCATCAGGGTATCCTTGACCTGCTGGGTCAGTTCGTCCGTAAAATAGCTGTACGGCGTGGCGGTTTCCTTGGAAACCATATCGATATCCTGGATGCGCTCGTATACATTGTCGGCGAGGGCTTCTTCCTGCTCCTCCTTTTTGATATAACCTTGTTCAAACATGTACTGGAGGATGACTTTCCGCTTTTCCTCGTTCTTTTCCCGCCCGCTGATCGGGTTCAGTCGGGACGGGTTCTGGGTGATGCCGGCGATGACCGTCGCCTCAGAAAGGGTCAGGTCCGATACTTCCTTATTAAAATAACGGCGCGCCGCAACTTTGACGCCCAGCGTGTTCTTGCCAAGGTTGATGGTGTTCAGATAGTTGGTCAGGATCAGTTCCCGGTCCATCGATTTGGTGAGCTGAAGGGCGAGGTACTGTTCCTGAAGTTTACGCTCAAGCTTTGCGCCGAAGCTGGTCTCCATACCGCCGTTGAAGACATTATTTTTGATCAGCTGCTGGGTGATCGTACTTCCGCCGCCCCGGTTGTCTCCGGTCAGGACTCCGACTGCCGCGCGGGTGATGGAGCGCAGGTCGATCCCGTTGTGAGTCCAGAAACGGGAGTCCTCGATTGCCACGAAAGCGTTGATCAGATCCTTGGGCAGTTCGTCAAACGTGGCCTCCTCCCGGTTGGAACCTTCCATGACCAGCGTGTCGGTCAGGTTGCCGGCGCTGTCGTAGACGGTAGTCGCGTAACCGATGGGGACGATGCTGTCCACATTCAAATCCGGCGCGCTGTCGATAATGCCCATGAACATACCGGCGCCCACGCTTGTCAAAACAAGGCATCCAAACAGGCAGAATATAAAGCACGTCTTAAAAAAGGTCAGAAAAATCCTGGCAGTGTATTTGCCGGCTTTGGAGTTTGCCGCCTTTATCTTTTTTTCTGTCGCGTTCTTTCCGTAATTCATAGAATTCCTCCTTGGGATTTCCTGGTGGCAGAAAATCCTGTCTATCATTATATCAAATATCCCTCTACAATTCAACTTAAGGATTCCGGCCGCTTCCTGCTTGCCAGATGGAAAGAATCCTGTTATCATTTTATTATGTGAAAAAAACTGGAAATTATGAGGAGCTCAGGATAAATATGACAGAAAGCTATAAGATTCTCTACCGCGGCGGGGAGGGGGAGATCGTTGAGAAAAAATCCCGCTTTATCGCCACCACAAGACCGGTGGAGACGGAAGAAGAGGCGGCGGCCTTTATCGAGGAGATGAAGAAAAAATATTGGGATGCCAGGCACAACTGCTCTGCCTATGTGCTGGGGGAGAGGGGACAGATCCAAAGGTGCAGCGACGACGGGGAACCGTCTCAGACAGCGGGCCGTCCGATGCTGGATGTCCTGTTGGGCGAGGGCATCCGCAATATCTGTGTGGTGGTGACCCGTTATTTCGGCGGGACGCTTCTTGGCACCGGCGGCCTGGTGCGGGCTTATTCGGGCGCGGTGCAGGAGGGGCTGCGGCACAGCACGGTGCTGGAAAAGCAGCCGGGCAGCCGGGTGGAGATCACCACCGATTACAATGGAATCGGAAAGATCCAGTATGTGGCGGCTCAGATGGGACTTACGATTCTGGACACGGCATATACCGAACAGGTGAAGGTCACGCTCATGGTACCGGCAGGCCAGGTCGCGGAGCTGACCCACCAGGTGACGGAAAAGACGAACGGGAAGGCCATCATCGAGGAGGCAGAAACGTTGTATTACGGAATCCTTGAAAAGGAAGTGGTGCTGTTCGACTGCTGATATCGGGATTGTACCGGAAAAAGAACGCGGATGTGCAGGAAATGGCGGATTTTACGCAGATTTTGTGCAGGATTATCCTTGCATTCTTTCCTTAATAATGTTATATTTATATATTGTGATGATTGACTTAGCTAAGGATGAAATTTCTTTCGCCCTTAGCTTTTTTAAAGAAAATGCTGAGGAAAAACAGACTATGAAAATGAAAAGAGAAAATGTCAGAAATGTTGCCATTATTGCCCACGTAGACCATGGGAAAACGACCCTGGTGGACGAGCTGCTCAAGCAGAGCGGCGTGTTCCGCGTGAATCAGGAAGTGGCAGAACGTGTCATGGACTCCAATGATATCGAGCGCGAGCGCGGAATCACGATCCTGTCCAAGAACACGGCTGTGTTTTATAAAGATACCAAGATCAATATCATCGACACGCCCGGACATGCCGATTTCGGCGGCGAGGTAGAGCGCGTGTTAAAGATGGTAAACGGCGTGATCCTTGTGGTAGACGCATTTGAGGGCGCGATGCCCCAGACCAAATTCGTGCTGAAAAAAGCGCTGGAGCTGGATCTGTCGGTAATCGTGTGCATCAATAAGATCGACCGGCCGGAGGCAAGACCGGATGATGTGATCGACGAGGTGCTGGAGCTGTTTATGGACCTTGACGCATCCGATGAGCAGTTAGACTGCCCGTTTATCTTTGCTTCCGCAAAATCCGGCTATGCCAAGAAGAACCTGACGGATGAGAGCAGGGATATGAGTCCGCTGTTTGAGACGATCATCGATTATATCCCGGCGCCGGAGGGCGACCCGGAGGCAGACACCCAGGTTCTGATCAGCACGATCGATTACAACGAGTATGTGGGCAGGATCGGCGTCGGCAAGATCGACAACGGGACCGTGCGGGTGAACCAGGAGTGCGCTCTTGTGAACCATCATGACCCGTCCAAGATGCGCAAGGTAAAGATTGGAAAGCTTTATCAGTTTGACGGTCTGAGCAAGGTAGAGGTACAGGAAGCCACGATCGGCGACATCGTGGCGGTGTCCGGCATTACGGATCTGCATATCGGCGATACGCTGTGCTCCGTAGAGAATCCGGAGGCGATCCCGTTCCAGAAGATTTCCGAGCCGACCATCGCCATGAACTTTATGGTCAATGACAGTCCCCTTGCCGGTCAGGAGGGCAAGTTCATCACGTCCCGCCATATCCGTGAGCGGCTGTTCCGTGAGCTGAACACCGACGTCAGCCTGCGTGTGGAGGAGACGGAGTCTCCGGACTGCTTTAAAGTCTCCGGCCGCGGCGAGCTGCATCTGTCTGTCCTGATCGAGAATATGCGCCGTGAAGGTTTTGAGTTTGCGGTCAGCAAGGCAGAGGTGCTTTATAAGTACAACGACAGAAACCAGAAGTTAGAGCCGATGGAGGTTGCCTATATCGATGTGCCGGAAGAGTTTGCCGGCGCTGTCATCCAGAAGCTGACTTCGAGAAAAGGCGAGCTGCAGGGGATGAGTCCTGCAAACGGCGGATATACCCGTCTGGAGTTTGCAATCCCGTCCCGCGGCCTGATCGGCTACCGCGGGGAATTTATGACCGACACCAAGGGAAACGGGATCATCAATACGATTTTTGACGATTATGGCCCTTACAAAGGCGATTTGAACTACAGAAAGACCGGTTCCCTGATTGCGTATGAGAGCGGTGAGACGATCACCTATGGCCTGTTTAATGCCCAGGAGCGCGGCATCCTCTTTGTAGGTCCGGGCGAGAAGGTTTACTCTGGCATGATCATCGGCCAGAACCCGAAGGCAGAAGACATCGAAGTGAATGTCTGCAAGACCAAGAAGCTGACCAACACCCGTTCCTCCAGCGCGGACGAGGCTCTGAAGCTGACTCCGAAAAAAGTCATGAGCTTAGAGCAGTGCCTGGAATTTATCGACACCGACGAACTTCTTGAGATTACGCCGGAGAACCTGAGGATTCGCAAGAAAATCCTGGATCCGACCCTTCGGAAGCGTTCTTCCATGAAAAAATAATCGGGAGCGGCCCGACAATATATGACACAGATCAAAGAAGCCGTGAGATTCCTGTCGGAATTTCACGACTTCTTTTTGTGATGAATCCGGCATTCCTCTCATAAATATACTAATAGCGATAAAGCAAAAATGTAAATGAAAGAGGAGAGAGAAGTACTATGGCAGAAAAAGTGATTGAGAATAACAAGGTAAGTGTGATCGGAGAGATCATTTCCGGATTTACGTTCAGCCATGAAGTGTTTGGAGAAGGATTCTATGTAGTGGATGTGGCAGTCAACCGCCTCAGCGAACAGGCGGACGTGATTCCGCTTATGATATCAGAGCGCCTGATCAATGTGGCTGATGATTACCGCGGCTGTACCGTGGAGGCCATCGGGCAGTTCCGCTCCTACAACCGGCATGAGGGGACCAGAAACCGCCTGGTGCTGTCGGTATTTGTGCGGGAGATCAATTTCATGGAGGAATTTACCGATTATACAAAGACCAACCAGATTTTCCTTGACGGTTATATCTGTAAGATGCCCATATACCGGAAAACTCCTCTTGGCAGAGAAATCGCAGACCTTCTGCTGGCGGTGAACCGTCCGTATGGAAAGTCTGATTACATCCCCTGCATCGCCTGGGGCAGGAATGCCCGCTACGCTTCCGGCTTTGAGGTAGGGACCAGGGTGCGCGTATGGGGGCGCGTGCAGAGCCGGGAATACACGAAAAAACTCAGCGAGACCGAGTGCGAGAAGCGGGTGGCATACGAGGTTTCGGTCAGCAAGCTGGAATGCGGTGACGAGGGAGAACAGAGCCTTGACTGGCAGCAGGCATAAGGCGGGCAGCTTAATAAAAACGTAAGAATGCTTGCAAAATCCGAAAGGATATGGTACGATAAGCAGGCTTTAAGAAAAACAGGATAAAGTTTTATTGAGGTGCATAAAGATGAAAACAGGCAAGATTGAGATAATCTGCGGCAATGGTTCCGGCAAGACGGCGCTGGCGCTGGGAAGAGGGATTCAGGCACTGACGAAGCAGAAGGATGTGATCGTCATCCAGTTTCTGAAGGGAAACCAGAAGCAGGAGGACCTGGATGTCATCAAGCGTCTGGAACCGCAGATGAAGGTATTCCGGTTTGAAAAATCGGACTGCTATTTTGAAGAGCTGACCGAGGAAGAGAAGCAGGAAGAACTGCTGAATATCCGCAACGGTCTGGGCTACGCAAAGAAGGTTCTGTGTACAGGGGAATGCGAACTTCTGATCCTGGATGAGGTTCTGGGGCTTGTCGACCAGTCTATTCTTTCGGAAGAGGAGCTTGAGGCGATCCTTGCGTGCAGGGATGAGGCGGACGTCATCCTGACCGGCAAGAAGATGCCGGAGCGTATCGGCCGGATCGCCGACCAGATCGACCGGATCGAGAAGGTGTACTGCAAAGGTTCCGGGCAGGAAATAAGTTGACAATTGCCAAAGTTAATGATAGTATTACTACATGACACAAAGTAGAGGTTGCGCGAAGCAAGAGTATGATACCAGATGCGCCAGACGCAGAGGACGGTATCAGAAAGGGCGGGCGCCGAAGTCAGATATGGACTGGACATATCTGTCTGGGCATAGGGTGAAGAGCCGTATGACTGTCATCCGGATTCGGATGGGGAGCTACTTAAAGAAGGAAGCAAGGATTCGGACTTTAAGGGCTGACATTACCAGACGTCAGCCCTTATTTTTCGCTTAATTGGAAGAGGAGGATATTGATATGGCTATTTTTGAAGGTGCAGGCGTTGCGTTGGTTACTCCGTTTTATCCGAATGGAGAGGTGAATTACGATAAACTCAGAGAGCTTTTGGAGGAGCAGATCGCAGGAGGTACGGATGCCATCATTTCCTGCGGCACTACCGGGGAGTCTTCCACGATGAGCCATGAGGAGCATGTAAAGGTCGTGCGGTTTACCTGTGAGGTGGTAAACGGAAGGATTCCGGTCATCGCGGGAGCAGGTTCTAACTCCACAAAAGAGGCGATCCATCTGTCCCAGGAGGCGGAGAAGGCGGGAGCAGACGGTCTGCTTCTCGTGACTCCATATTATAATAAAGCGACCCAGAACGGCCTGATCGCCCATTATACGGCGATTGCAGAGTCTGTGAAGCTTCCCATCCTGCTCTACCACATCCCGGGACGTACCGGTGTTACGATGACGCCGGCGACGATCGTGAAGCTGTGCAGGGACGTGCCGAACATCGTGGGCGTAAAAGAGGCGAGCGGCAATTTTTCCGCCATCGCCGAGATCATGAACATGGCGGAGGGCTGTGTAGATCTGTATTCAGGCAATGACGACCAGATCGTACCCCTGTTATCCCTGGGCGGAAAGGGTGTTATCTCTGTCCTGTCCAATATTGCCCCGCAGCAGACCCATGACATCTGCCAGTCTTACTTTGACGGCGATGTGAAGAAGAGCTGCGCGCTGCAGCTTGAGGCGATTCCGCTGGTGAACGCGCTGTTCTGTGAGGTGAACCCGATTCCGGTCAAGGCCGCGCTGAACCTGATGGGCAAAGAGACCGGACCGATGCGTCTGCCGCTGACCGAGATGGAGCCGCAGAACCAGGAGCGGCTTGAAAAGGCGATGAAGGAGTACGGGATTCTCTGACAGGAGCATAGAGACAAAACCGGATGACACAGCCGGAAGAGAAGGAGCAGGAGGCGGACAAAAGATGGTAAAAGTGATTATGCATGGCTGCAACGGAGCCATGGGACAGGTCATCACCGGACTGGTGAAGGACATGGATGAGATTGAGATTGTGGCAGGGATCGATCTGTCGGACAAGGTACAGAATGATTATCCTGTATTTTCATCGCTGGATGCATGTACCGTTAAGGCAGATGTGATCGTGGATTTTGCGTCGGCAAAAGCGGTAGACGGGCTTTTGGACTACTGTGAGCGGACAAAGATGCCGGTTGTGCTCTGTACGACGGGGTTATCAAAGGAGCAGCTTGCGAAGGCTGCAAAGGTCAGTGAGACGGCTGCCGTGCTGCGCTCCGCCAATATGTCCCTCGGCGTGAACACGCTGCTGAAGCTGGTTCAGGATGCGGCCAGGGTCCTTGCGGGAGCCGGATTCGATATCGAGATCGTAGAGAAGCACCACAACCAGAAAGTGGATGCCCCAAGCGGGACAGCACTGGCTCTGGCAGACTCGATCAATGAGGCGATGGACCACAGCTACCACTACCAGTACGACCGCACCGCAAAGCGGGAAAAACGCGACAGCAGGGAGATTGGGATTCAGGCCGTCCGGGGCGGTTCGATCGTCGGCGAGCATGATGTGATCTTTGCCGGGAAGGATGAGGTGGTAACGTTCAGCCACACGGCATATTCTAAGGCGATCTTTGCAAAAGGAGCGATAGAAGCTGCAAAATTTCTGGCAGGAAGAGAAGCGGGGATGTACAGCATGGCAGATGTGATCGCATCTTCATAAAATATAATTTTTGAAAAAAATGGCAGTCCTTTCATTTGGGGACGCCATTTTTTTGTTGTATAAAAAAATCACGGAATCCGCATAATAAGAACAACAAGTGAAAGGAGAATATGATTATGAAAAAAACCAGAATTGCAGTATGTGTCATGATGCTCGCACTTTTCATGCTCTGCATGACAGGCTGTGGCAATAAGAATAACTCCGGCCAGGGTTCTACAACCCAGACGACCACCTCCTCTGCTTCCAGCGAGAGCGGAAACACTACCGGCGGTATGAACCAAAACGGCGGCAGTACAGGCGGCTCAGAAAGCGGTATGAGCAATTCTACAGGGACTTCAAACCCTTCCGGGGCGAATGAAAGCACTTCCGGCGGTGTGATCGAGGGTCTTGTCGATGATGTGGAGCGCGGTGTAGACGATATTACAGGAGACAGCCAGAACACGACAGCGGCAGCAGACGAAAGCCGTTAAATGAGGTTAAGCAAATAGAAATGCCCGGATGGAAGAGGAGCGCCATCCGGGCATTTCTGACATTAACAGTGAATCTGAATGCCTGTTTCAAATTTTTCATCATCTACGATCACTCTTACATCGTAGACGCCGCTCAAGCCGGCTTTGTTCACGCTGAGGGTAACTGCGCGTGCGTCCTTTGTGATGAAGGTTCCGCAGCAGAGAGCCTCAAACTGTCTTGCAGAGGTGGAGATGTAGTAACGGTGTTTTTCCTCACCCTGCTCTAACATCAACATGACTAACTGGCCTTTTTCAAAGATCGCCTTGTAGGTAAAGCGGTCATCTTCTTCGATGATCTCCGACTCATAACGCTCCGGGATCAGCTGACCGGAAGACTCCATCGGGATATCGGTCTCAAATTCCTTGGTCACGCCCATCTGTCCCAGATACTCTCCGTGTCCGACAGAGAGGTTGGTCTGGTCGTGATACAGGCGGAGCTTCTCTGCGCGGTAGAAGTTGCCTTCTACCTCCAGCTCCAGCATTACCTGGTCGTTGAGGACTTCCACCGTGATGCTCCTTGTGGACACATCCGGGTCGTCCTGCATGAGGGCTGCAAACTGCTCGGAGGCTTCTCCCTTGTAGTACTGGATGCCGCCGGAATGGACCATATAGTGGCCTTCCTCGTAATACTCCACATTGCAGATGTACTGGGAGAAGAAATGCTGTCCACGTTCTTTTCCGAACTGCCATACCTGCTCGATCGTCATGTCGTCGGTATTGATCTTATAGCGCACGCCGCGGGAGAAGTTATCTTTGTTCAGGAGATAATTCTCTTTTACTTTAGAGCGCCAGTGACCGTTGTCGAAGCACATGACATCACCGTCAGGGGTGATCACGCAGGCATGCTGCTCGTACTGCCAGTCAAATTCTCCGTCTCCAACCGGTTTGAAGAAATATTTCTGGTATTTCTCCGGCCAGCCGGTGGGGTCGCCGATAATCCAGTTCAGTTCACCGCTGTCATAGTCGATGTTTACCATTGCGTCGATATGGCGGCCGGACAGGGTGATGGAGTTGGTATTTTTGTCATACCATACGGCGTTGTTGTGGAACCAGTCGTGCGGGGTATAGCTTCCGGACGGTCCGACGCCCGGCTCCAGGAAGTTTTTATAGTCCCAGGTCTTTAAGATGTCGCCGGTATTCCGGTCGATCAGGACCAGCATATCTTCTACGGTATCGCTTCGCAGGTCTTCAGTCAGGACTAACAGGTTGCCGTCCTCCATCTCAAACTGGTCGTGATGGTAGCCGCCCGGGATGGCATATTCTTTATAGATCTTGCCGACCATGCTCATCTCATAGAGACCGGACATGTAGTAAGGCATCTGGAGCAGACGGTGGCTGCCGATGGAGATGTTGCCGTTTTTCAGCCGCTTGATATCAAATACGGTCGGTATGTTCAGATACCAGCGGATCTCTCCCTGATAGTCAAAGCCGGAGGCAAGCTGGGTCAGTGCTGGAGAGACGATGATCAGCTGGTCCTGCAGATATCCCGCTGTCGTCTCCATGCGGACTAACTTCGGCACGTCGCTGCCGAGCGGCTCTGTCTGGATCTGAACTGTTTTTTTGTAACCGCGGTAGAGCTCGATATCCACCGTGTTTTCATAATCTGCATAGAGGCCTAAAACCGGAAGGATATGGGTGGTCGCCTTTGGGAAGGTATGCTTGATATCTCCGTGTTTTTCTTTTCCGCGCACCGTTATGGTGACTGCCACTTCTTTTTCCGTGCGGAACAGTACCACGGCGGCCAGCGGGTTGATCAGATAGGGATTGTACTTTACCAAAGGATTTTCGATGGTATAGTTCCCATTTTCAAACTCCGCAAGCATGGCGTCTTCCGCCTCTGCCTGACGGGTCAGGATCGATGATAAAAATGAATACTTGATTGTTTCCATATCGCATTACCTCCTCATATAAATGAATGATGTGTGAACCGGCAGTCCTACCGGATCAGGACATTTGCCAGCGGAATCCCTACAATAACAGCCAGTAACAGCTCGATCGCCACAAACATCAGGGTGTATTTGTAGATCTCACCGGACTTCAGCCATTCTTTGTTGCCGTGGATCATTGCGGCGAACGGAGAAGCGGCCGGAGTTACTGCGGCACTTGCAAGTACGAAAATGATCAGCAGGGCGATGATCGGCGCGGAGTTGATGCCGTTTGCCAAACAAAACGTTGCGATAACCGGCTGCATCAGCATACCAACAACAAGGCTGTTGCAAAGGTTGGTCAGGAACAGGGTGATGACCAGCAGGACAACATAGAATGTGATCAGGGACATGTTGGTGAAGATCGGTCCCAGGATAGCATTCAGGAATGCGGAGATTCCGGTTGATTCGGTGGTCAGCACGCTTCCTAACAGGATAGCCGTGGTGCAGAGGAAAAATGTGCCCCATGCAAAGCTTGCCATTGTCTTACCAAACGGCATAACCGGCTCGTGTGTCTTGGTATCCAGGCTGACACAGCATAAAAGAGCACTGTAGCCGAGGGCGATTCCGTAGGTGTTCTGGTTTAAGAACTGCATGATCGCAAGCTTCGGGAATACACTCGGAAGCAGCATGATGCAGATATAAGCCACAAAGGAGTATGCAAGGAATTTCTGGTTTCCGTTTAACGGAGGAAGAGGATTCCTTTTTAACATTTCCACGTCCAGATTTTTCAGCTTTGTCACGTCCGGGCGAAGGATGTACTTACAGAAGAGTACAATTGCCGCAATGGCGATAAAACCATAAATCAGCGCAAGCACAAGGTAAGCAGCGTTGTTGATGACGATCTTGTTTCCCATATTTTCTGTGATTCCTGCATAGTTGCCAAGCAGGGCAAGTCCGTTGCCGCTGTACGGAGGTACAGGGAAACCGATCAGGGTAGCCACTGCGATCAGGATGATCATGATGGTCGCATATTTATCTCCTTTTTTGATGCCGATCTCCTGGAAGATATCATAAAGCACCGGCCAGAACAGGAAGATCGGAGCAAACGGACCTACGAATGCCGCCATCAGCATCGCGCCGATCATCAGCATGGTAGTGAATACCCAGGGACGCCCGTTGTTGATCTTCAAGGTGAGGAAGAAGCGTCCTATGTATACGGTCAGCTTGTTGTATACCAGCGCGTTCATAACGATCATGATGAACAGCATCTGCACAACGACAGGATTGCCGAATGCAGTCTGCAGCACCTGGTTCATCGGTGCAAAATGGGAAGTACCAACCATAAAAATAGATAAAAGGCTGGACCATACCGGGTCTACGGTTGTCCAAAGATACAGCGTTCCGATGAAGATTCCGATGATCTCCATTCCAACCGGGGTCACTTCCGGCAGTGAGATCGGAAGGTAAGGGAACAGTAACATGATAGCAACTCCAATGATCGAATGAATTGCTTTAGTGCTGATTGCTTTTGCTTGATTGCTCATTTGTGAATACCTCCATACATTATATACAAATTATGTTATTATTTTAACATTATTGTTGGTGAAGTGATATAGCATGCGTTAAGTTACTGAAAAAATATAGTCAAAAATCCTGAATCATGTTATCATATTAACAGAGGTTCCGGTTGCGGGACGGATTTAAAAGGAGACGATAAAACTTGGATAATACATTGATCGACTGTTTTTTAAAATATGGACATGAGCTTGTTGTAGAAAAAGATGAGATGATTTACAAGGCGGTGGATATGGAGAAGAGTAAGTCGGCATACTTTCTTGTGTCAGGGCTTGTGGGGCTGACGACATATACAAAGGAAGGCGAAGAACGCGTCTATCTCTATTTTAATGGGAAACGTCTGATTGGATTTGCACCTCTGCTGCTGACGCAGGTCAGTGAGCGGGCGGTAGGGCGTATGCGCAAGGTCGGACAGGCAAATGTATTTTTGGTGGCAAAGACCCGCTGTGTATTGTACCAGCTCCGGGAGGCGGATTACAAACATCTGTTGGAAACGGATTTTGAGTTTAACAAGCTGGTGCTGCAGGTGCTGACTGCAAACTATATTGATCTTTTAGACCATTTTCAGCAGGCGATGGAGGAGAGCGCCGGGACCAGGTTCTGCAGGCTTTTGCTGGAGTCTTATGTCGAAAAGGACGGAAAGAAGGTGCTTCCGAAGCAGCTGACATTTCTGGAGATGTCCAGATACCTGGGAACCCATCCGGTGACGGTATCCAGGATCGTGGCGCTGTTAAAGAAGGATGGTTACATTTCAAAAGAGCACGGTATGGTGGTCATCAAGGATGAAGAGCGGCTTCTGGAATTGATTGAGAGCGGGAGAGAGATCAAATAAAAAAGGAGGCATGGATTTTGACGTCCATGCCTTCTCTTTGATCTGATTCCGTTCAGGATCAATCAAGTACACTGTAACCGTAGCTGTTGACAATAGCATCCAGCTTTACGCCGGCTTTGCAGTCCGGGCAGTCTGTCGGGTCGGATAAGCGGAAGTCCGGCAGATCGTCAATGTCAAATACAGAGTTTACCGGATGTCCGTCGATTTCGGTCACGGCCGAAAAGATTACGGAGATGCCTTCCACAATACCGCCGTAGGATTCGATACAGCGGATGCTCTTTGCGATCGTGCGGCCTGACATGGCGGTAGCCAGTACGACCAGCACGTGTTTGCCTTTTAACATCGGCTTGATATTATCGCGAACGACCATCTGGCCTGCGGAATCAAATTCCGGGGTGATGATGTAGCTGGTCTTGTGGCTGTTTAAGGTAGTTACTCCCATGCCTGCCAGTTCGGTGGCAACGTAAGCGCCGATCACCTCGCAGCCATCCATACAGATGATGGTGTCGATCGGGGTCTTGGTCGCCATGGACATGCTGTAGTGGTTGAGCTCTTCCCTGCCGATTCCAATGTGGCTGGACGGGGCGATGTGCACCCGGTTGACATAGCGGGATACCATGGTTTTGGCCACAGCCTGAGCATCTTTGCGGCGCATCTTTAACGATGTCATATCAATATAGTAATTAATGTGAAAACGGTCGGATGAAAAATGACCCTTTGTTACCTTGAGCGCCAGATCAGGATTGTCCTTGGCATAGATTTTCTTTGGTTCACCCATACTCATGATAGAAACCTCCTCCAATTATGAAATAATCTTTCGTGTTTATTCTAACTTTACCGCGTTTTGACAGAGAAGTCTATAGCGGAAGCTAAGTTGTGTGGAAAAATATTGTGTGGGTGGGGCGGATTATGTTATACTGATGGAATCAGAGGCAATAAGAGCGTTGGCGAAGTGTTGGAAGGGGGAGGGGATATGGCATATCGTCCGCGGTGCAGATGGAGGCGGAGGCTGGCCGGCCGCGACGGGAACAGGACCCTGAGGCGATGCCTGGCAGCGGTTCTGATCTTAGAATGTACGGCCGCGGCGGGGCAGCTGCTTTCGGACCGCATTCCGGGGATTATTGTGGCCAGGCGGGAAGAAGACCGGACTGTGGACTGGTTTATCCCGGAAGAGGAGGACAGGGAAGGGCTTTATGAGGTCTTTGGCATCCAGTTTCGTCTTGAGGACGGGGAGGTGAGGGTCTACCACTCCAGAGAAGAGATAAAAAGTCATTAGTTAATCTAATAAAAGAAGCTATTGCTTTTCCCTATATGCTGTATTATAATTTCTTCTGAACTAGCATTCTTTTATATCTACAACTTATAAATTATTCAAAAAGGACAGGTGGATACCATGGAGAAAAAAGAATTACTGTACGAAGGCAAAGCGAAAAAAGTTTTTACTACGGAGGACCCGGAAGTTTTAATCGTTTCATACAAGGATGACGCGACCGCATTTGACGGTACGAAGAAGGGGACTATCGTTGGGAAAGGCGCGATCAATAACCGCATGACCAACCATATCTTTAAACTTTTGGAGGCAAAAGGCGTGCCGACCCATCTGGTTGAGGAGCTGAATGACAGGGAGACTGCTGTCAAGAAAGTTACCATCGTTCCGCTGGAGGTTATCATCCGCAACTACTCTGCCGGAAGTTTTGCAAAGAAACTGGGGATGGAAGAGGGCGTAAAGCTGGCCTGTCCGACCCTGGAGTTCAGCTACAAGGACGATGCGCTCCATGATCCATTCATCAACAGCTACTATGCGCTGGCTTTAGAGCTCGCTACCCAGGAGGAGATCGACACCATCACCAGATACGCATTTACGGTGAATGAAGTTATGCAGGAGTATTTTGGAAGCCTTGGCATTGACCTGATCGATTTTAAGATCGAGTTTGGCCGTCTGTCCGACGGTACCATCATCCTGGCTGACGAGGTATCCCCGGATACCTGCCGCCTGTGGGATAAGGAAACCCACGAGAAGCTTGACAAAGACCGTTTCCGCAGAGATATGGGGAACGTAGAGGACGCATATAACGAGGTATTCCGCCGCCTGGGCATCCAGTAAGGAATTCCTATTTATATAGAAGGTCCGCAGGAAATTTAGAAAATAAACCAGATTGGAGATAACCATGTACGACAAATACCAAAGCCCTTTATCCGAACGTTATGCCAGCAAAGAGATGCAGTATATCTTTTCCCCTGACAAGAAGTTTCGCACATGGAGAAAGCTGTGGATTGCACTGGCAGAGACTGAGAAGGAGCTGGGGCTTCCGATTACGCAGGAGCAGATTGATGAACTGAAAGCCCATGCAGAGGACATTAATTATGATGTGGCCAGAGAGAGAGAAAAACTGGTCCGTCACGATGTGATGTCCCATGTATATGCCTACGGCGAGCAGTGTCCGGCGGCGAAGGGGATCATCCATCTGGGCGCGACTTCCTGTTATGTAGGTGACAATACCGATATTATCATTATGACAGAGGGACTCAGGCTGGTGAGGAAAAAACTGATCAACGTGATGGCGGAACTGGCAAAGTTTGCCGATGCGTTTAAGAACCAGCCGACTCTGGCATTTACCCATTTTCAGCCGGCCCAGCCGACGACGGTGGGCAAGCGGGCGACCTTGTGGCTGCAGGAGCTGTGCCTCGACCTGGAAGACCTGGACCATGTGCTGGATTCCATGAAGCTGCTTGGCTCTAAGGGGACCACGGGAACGCAGGCAAGCTTTCTGGAGCTGTTTGAGGGAAATCATGAGCTTTGCCGTAAGGCAGACCAGATGATTGCTGAAAAGATGGGATATGACAGCTGTTATCCGGTTTCGGGCCAGACCTATTCCCGCAAGATTGACACCCGCGTGCTGAATGTGCTGGCGGGGATCGCACAGAGCGCCCACAAGTTTTCCAATGATATCCGTCTGCTCCAGCATCTGAAAGAGGTGGAGGAGCCGTTTGAGAAGAACCAGATCGGCTCATCGGCAATGGCATATAAGCGGAATCCGATGCGCAGCGAGCGGATCGCATCTCTTTCCAATTATGTGATGAGCGATGTGATGAACCCGATGTTGGTGGCTTCCACCCAGTGGTTTGAGAGAACGCTGGACGACTCTGCCAACAAGAGGCTGAGCATCCCGGAGGGCTTCCTCGCCGTTGACGGCATCCTGGACTTGTACCTGAACGTGGTGGACGGTCTGGTGGTGTATCCGAAGGTGATCGAGAAACATTTCATGGCGGAGCTTCCGTTTATGGCGACCGAGAACATCATGATGGATGCGGTGAAGGCTGGCGGCGACCGTCAGGAACTCCACGAGCGTATCCGTACTCTTTCGATGGAGGCGGGAAGGAACGTGAAGGAGAAAGGCCTTGACAACAACCTGCTGGAGCTGATCGCTGCCGACCCGGCGTTTGGACTGAGCCTGGAAGAGTTACAGTCCTGCATGGAGCCGTCTAAGTATGTGGGACGCGCCCCGCAGCAGGTGGATGAATTCCTGGGCGAGGTGGTGAACCCGATCCTGGAGGCAAATAAAGAAATCCTGGGCATGACTGCGGAGATTACGGTGTAAAACACCGGGATCATATTTTTCCTTTTCTTTTTCATTTTTTTATTGATTTTAAAAAGCATATCCTATATACTGTATGTTGTTGCAAAAAACAGGTATCTGTTTGACGAAGGAGAGATTATGTCAAAGGTAGATGTGGTTTTAGGTTGTTTTTACGGAGATGAAGGAAAAGGGAAGGTCATTGATTACCTCGCAGCCGATGCAGACATTGCAGTGAGGGCTACGGGTGGAGATAACGCAGGTCATACGATCCGGGTGAATGGCGTGAAATATGCGATGCATCTGATTCCATCGGGTATTTTATCCGGGCATACCATTGGCGTAATTGGAAACGGCGTTGTGTTAAACCCCGAAGTTTTAAGGGAAGAGATTGAGAATTTGAAGGCGCATGGCTATGACGTGGAGCATCATCTGAAAATCAGTGATAAAGCCCATGTCATCCTGCCCTACCACAGTATGCTGGACCTGGCGCTTGAAAAGGCAAGGGAGTCAAAGATTGGAACTACCGGTAAAGGGATCGGTCCGGCCTACTGTGATAAATATGAGCGGTGCGGTCTTCGGGTGGAGGACCTCTATTCTGCGTCTTTTAAGCAGAAGGTAGAGGAGCTTGTAGCATCAAGAAAGGCACTGCTGAAGTTTTACAGCCCGGAGGATGAGATGATCGACCAGGTTTTGGACGGGGAGAAGATCTGCCGGGAGTATGTTGCGTTTGCAGAGATGTTAAAGCCTTATGTATGTGACGTTGTGACTTATCTGCACAAGGCGCTGGAACAGGATAAGAAGGTGATCGTGGAAGGAGCCCAGGCTACCCTTCTGGATATTGATTTTGGCTCGTACCCGTTTGTCACCTCGTCGAATCCGACGATTGGCGGCATTATCACCGGTACGGGACTGAGCGCGACGGATATCGGCGAGGTGTACGGCGTGATCAAGGCTTACTCCAGCAGAGTTGGAGAAGGTCCGTATGTGACCGAACTGCTGGACGCAACCGGAGACAAGATCCGGGAGCTGGGGCATGAGTACGGGACGACGACCGGAAGACCGAGACGGTGCGGCTGGCTTGATCTGGTGACGCTGAAATATGCAAAGCGGGTCAACGGTCTGACGGCTCTGTCGGTCAACCATCTGGATACGATTGGCAAGTTTGACAAGATCCAGGTATGTGTCGCATACGACTGCAACGGGACGGTCACAGAAGATTTTTCCACAAATCTGGAATTTTTGGCGTCGGCTAAGCCGGTTTACAAGGAGTTCGACGGTAATTTTGGAAATATGGATTCCTGTGAGACGTTTGAAGAACTTCCGGAGAATGCGAAGGCGTATATCCGGTTTATCGAAGAATATATCGGGATTCCGGTGAAGTTTATCGGGACCGGCGCTGAGCGGGAAGCGATGATCGTGCGGGCTTAGCGGTTATTAGATATAGGAAGAAGAGCAGATTTTTTTAAGTCTGTTCTTTTTTTTTGTTTTTCTTGACATCTGTTATGTTGTGTTATACACTGTACTTGTATTAGTGATACAGTATAGAACAGGAGGGAAAAGTTTGGAACTATTCATTAACAACCATGCAAACAAACCTATATATGAGCAAATATCAGACCAAATAAAAGCATCGATAATGAGTGGTGAATTACGAGCTGGCGAAGCAATTCCGTCTATACGTTCAATGGCTAAATCACTTCATATCAGTGTTTTAACAGTACAGAAAGCATACGATAAACTGCAAACGGATGGATTTATTGAAACCACGGCTGGAAAAGGTTGTTTTGTATCGGCACAAAATCAAGATTTCTATTTGGAAGAACAGCAAAAAAAGATTGAAGAACATTTCAATAAAGCAATCGAGATTGCACGGTCAAGTGGAATAAAATTAGATAAATTAATCGGACTTTTGTCACTGTTGTATGAGGAGGATTGAGGATGAATGCAGCATTAACGATTACAGGATTAACAAAGCAATATAGCAATTTTACACTGGATAATATTTCTTTCAGCATACCATCTGGAAGTATTGTGGGATTAATCGGCGAAAACGGTGCGGGGAAAAGTACAACTATCAATTCTATTTTAGGTCTTATAAAAAAGGATAGTGGAAAAATCACGATTTTAGGTCACGATATAGAGGATTTTGACTGTACTGTAAAAGAAAAAATCGGTGTTGTTTTTGATGGAAGTAATTTTTCAGAAGAATTAACACCTATGAGGTTAAGTAAGGTATTGTGCGACATTTATTCCTCATGGGATCAACCTTATTTCAAGAAGTTGTTAAGCCAGTTGAACATTCCGACTGTAAAAAAGATTAAAACTTTTTCTAAGGGAATGAAAATGAAGCTTTCTATTGCGGTGGCGTTTGCACACCACCCTTATTTGCTGATTTTGGATGAAGCCACCAGCGGTCTTGATCCGATAGCAAGGGATGACATTTTAGATATGTTTTTAGAATTTGTGCAGGACGAAGAACATTCTATCTTAGTATCTTCCCACATCACAAGTGATTTGGAAAAAGTTGCTGATTATATTGTTTTTATCCATGCAGGAAAGATAATCTTTTGTGAGGCTAAAGACGAATTATTGGAGCGTTATGGAATTATCAAATGTGGGGCAGCTCAGTTTGACGCTATTGACAAAAAAGATATTGTAGCATATCGCAAGCAGGATTATGAGTGGCAGGTATTGGTCGCTAACAGAGCAAAGGCAGCTAAGAAATATTCGAAGGCAATGGTTATCCCTGCTACAATAGATGAAATTATGCTACTCTATGTGAAAGGAGAAAACTAATGAAAGGGCTGATTCGCAATAACTTTTATTCAATGGAAAACAATATAAAAATATCTTTTATTATTGCATTGTTTTTGTCTGTTGTATCTTTCTTTGTGAAACACAGCGCGTTTATCCAGATGATTATAGCTATGCAGCTGTTTATCTTTATCGTGAATGCAGGTACTTCACTTCATGCTGATGTAGTATCGAAATGGAATAAGTTTGAATTTACCTTACCTGTAAAATATAACGAGATAATAAAAGCAAAATACATCTCGTTTGTAATACTGTTTTTGCTTGGTATAGTGATGGGTAGCATTACAGCAATTTCCGTCTTTGCTACAAGTGGATTTTTAAATATTCAAGCTATAATTTACGGTTATGAGTTTGGTTTAACGCTTTCAGCAACTACGACAGGAATCATGTATCCGCTTATGCTAAAAACAGGTACAGAGAAAAATGAGTTGATCATGATTTTATCAGCGATTGTTTCGGTAGGATTGTTGGTCTTGGTATCTGCCGTTTTAACTCCGCTGACAGGAGAAATGAACATAAAACACCCACTTGTAGGGATAGTTTCGACCATAGTTGCATTAGTGATATTTGTTGGCTCATACTTTGTTTCCGTAAAAATATATCGACATAAAGAATTTGCTTAAATAACAAAATAGATGAGTTTGACTGGATACTAAGTCCTGTCTGCGGCAATAAAACGCACACAATGGCACGGGGAGATACCGAGCGTTTTATCGAACCGCAGAAGTAAAGTTATGCCCGTTATTTCTAGAAGAACGAAATCCCATACTCCCTGCATATCTTACGGATTTCATAAACCCCAATGACCACAGAGGTCACCCCGATCGAAATGTTGCTGACTGCCATAACGATACCGACGCTGATGCTTCCCAGGTCCGTAAACTGCTGTAAAAACCACAAAACAGGGACGCGGAAGATAAATACGCGGCTGAAGTTGATGAGCAGGGTGATCCTGGTCTTTCCAAAGCCGTAGAGCAGGGCCATCACAGCCGCGTTCATCCCGAGGGGAATCGCGCCCAGGGCTTCCATCCGGTATATGGAGGCGATCATCTGACCGAATTCCGCATCGCTGCCTGCAAACAGGGCGCTGATCTGGTTCAGGAAGAGCAGGGAGAGGCTCATCAGCACAGCTCCGATTCCGATGTTGATGATCATCACGCATTTGAATGCTTCCAGCGCCCGTTTCGGCTCTCCGGCGCCCAGGCTCTGGCTGATGATGGCGGAGCCGCCCTCCTGAAACCCGTTCTGTGGATTGGTCGTAAATCCGCCGATATTGTTGGAAATACCGAGAGCCCCAACGGTCAAGGCGCTGTAAATCGTGCTCATCGAGTTGATGACGACTTTTCCGAAGGCAAATGCAATCTTTTCGATGATGACCGGAACAGAAAGGTGAATCATGGGACCGATCACGGTTTTTTTCATCGATATGCTGGAAAAGGAGAAGCCGAAGGCATTTCCTTTCTGGTTTAAGTTTACCACTGCGGCAAGCAGCAGAGCCGCCTGGGAGATGATAGTGGCGACGGATATCATATTGATGCCGCTGTGCAGCACGTAGACGAACAGGGCGGTCAGCGCCAGCTTTAACAGGATGACGATCGTATTCAGGTAGAGAATCCGCTTGGAGTTGCCGCGCGCCCGTTCGATGGCGATGTATATATTATTGAAGAAACTGATAACCATCCCGAATAATTCCAGGATGAAGTACTGGGTCCCTTCTGCGATAAAGACCTCCGGTGTCTTGGCCAGACGGAGGAATTGGGGGGTGAACGGAACCAGGATGACCAGGATGGCAAGGCCCAGCACCGCGCACATGGCAAAAAGGGAACTGACCCGTTCTTTTACCAGCCGGTAATCTCCCGCGCCATAAGCTTCGCTGATCTTGATGCTTGCGCCTACCGCAAGACCGCCTCCCAGGGCGGACAGCATCAGGTTGATCTGGGACAGGTACGCTACCGTAGAGACCGAGTTTGCGCTGATATGCGCCGCCATCATCGAGTCAAATATCTTAAAGATTTGGGTCAGGCTCTGGTAGAGAGCAAGGGGGACGCACACGTGGAAAATGACGCGCCACATATTGCTGTGGAGGGAAAATTCCCGGAATTGTGCGTCCTGTTTTGATAATTCTGCCTGATCTGCCATTGTTTTTTCTCCTTTACTGCGCGGGCTGGATATCGGTCGCCCGCTGATGGTTATCATACAACAAAAAACATGAGAAAACTACGAAAAACAAGACGTTTTTAGATTCATATACAGATTTTTTGCACTATTAAGCGGGATGTGATACAATAAGGAGAGATGGCGGCCGGAACGGACCGGTACAGATGACGAAAAAGAGGGCGGGAGCGATGAAAGACGAGATTTATGTGGAGAGGAAAAGAAGGACGGTCGATTTTCAGATGGCGACGGAACATTACCACCATTTTTATGAACTGTTCTATCTTGCGGCAGGGCGCTGCCGGGTGTTTATCGACCATTCCCTGTATCATCTGGAGGCGGGGGACATGGTGCTGATTGCCCCGATGACCATCCACCATACCAGATATGGGATCGCGAAGGAAAGCGAGCGGATTGCGCTTAGCTTCCATGAAAAATACCTGGTGCAGATGGAGAAGGAGTATGGGGGCAGGATCCGGGAAGAGATGTTTTGCGGCGGGAAGCTGTCCATAGATCCGGGAAGAAGGATTTATCTGGAGAATCTGTTTCAGAAAATCCAGGTGGAGCAGGAGACGAGAGACGGATTTTCTAATCTTTTGCAGAAGGGGTATTTGAACGAGCTTTTTGCGTTTCTGGCAAGGTGCGGACGGGAGAGTATCCAGGTAGAGCCGACAGATGTCGCGGAGGCTGAGATCCAGGAGGCGGCGCGCTACATCTACCATCATTTTGCGGAGCCGCTGGCACTAAATGAGGTTGCAGAACGGGTTCATATGACGCCCACTTATTTTTCGCGGAAGTTTAAGCGGGTGACCGGAATCGGCTATAAAGAGTATCTGAACCATGTAAGGCTGAAAGAAGCGGCGAGGCTTTTGCTGGAGACGGAGCTGTCCGTGACGGAGATCGCTCTTGCCTGCGGGTTCTCGGACGGCAATTATTTTGGGGATCTGTTTAAAAAAGAGAAGGGGATCTCTCCGCGGATGTACCGGAAAAATCCCCAGATC
Source organism: Lachnospiraceae bacterium (assembly GCA_030825115.1). Lineage (GTDB taxonomy): Bacteria > Bacillota > Clostridia > Lachnospirales > Lachnospiraceae > Brotaphodocola. The sequence continues at coordinate 204,676 of JAPJQL010000001.1, read as the reverse complement.
ATGTAGTGGACGGGGAAGGACGTACAGAGATTCAGCACTTCACTCCCAGATGGCGAAGAAGCTGCGACAGGTACGTTTCAAAGCAGGCGGCGTCTTCCAGGCAGACATCGGCCAGCAGGGCGTAGGTGATCTTATCTTTTGGCTCCTGCTTCATCACCGGTTCCCAGACCGGCTCAAACTGGGGAAGAAAGCATCCTTCCCTGCGGGTGTAGCAGGTCTTTGCCGTAGCCTTGACGCGGGCGTCTTTATCCACGTATTCGCCGATGCTTTTGTGGATCGCGGTATCTTCATATATAAGATAGTAGTAATCTTTATAATTGGGATAAAAATGCCTGAGTGTCCCTTCATATAAATCAATCGTTAAGATCAGCCGGTTTTTGTCGGCGCGGCAGGATACCGGGGGATTTTCGCTGTCAAAGGGGACAGGGACCTGATAATCGCTCAGACAGGTCAGCTCCAGCAGATGATGGCGGTTCCCGAACAGGTCGGTTTCTTCGAGGATCTGCTGCTGTGAAAGGCGAAAACCGTGTTCGAAAAAATCAGGATAGTTCAGGATAGGGAGGATGACCGGCATCCCTTTTAAATCGTCCTCGTTATGTAATATCAGCAGGTCATAGAGGAACTTCTCATGTGTGACGAGATAGTCCTGATAGACCTCGATGAGCTGTCCGCCGGAATATTTGTCCTGGCGGGAAACGCCGAGGAATTGTTCGATTGCTTTCTGCTTCAGGCTCTCAAGCCCCAGAAGTCTGCGGTAGGGCTTGATCTTTTTGTAGATATCCACGCTCTTGACCCCGGAGAAATCATATGGCAGGCCAAAATGGCGGCACCGCTTCAGCAGATAGGGGATGTCAAAGCCGTCGCCGTTGAAATGGACTAAGATCCGGTATTGCTTCAGGAAGGCGAAGAAACTGTGCAGCAGCGCTTCCTCGCTGTCGGCGGTATCTGCAAACCACTGGATCAGCTTCCAGCCCCCGTCCTGATAGCAGGTGCAGCCGATCAGATAGAGGCTGCTGTAGTCGCCGGAAAAACCGGTGGTTTCAATGTCAAAAAAGAGAAGCTCTTCCAGTGCCCCGATCCGCTCTAAGGGGTAGGTGTCGGGAAGGGACAGTTGTTTTTCTATGGTGATCATGGAATCCTCCTGATATGAAATACATTTGCAGGTTCCGGCAGGTTTGGCAGCCGGATACGTAAGATTATAGCGGAGCGGTGGCGGGAAGTCAACGAAAAAACCAGAATATTTGTTCGGGTTTTGTTGGAAATCGCCTTGCAATGAGCGGGATGATATGGTATGATGGCGGCAGGTGCAGGAGGCAAACGACTGCAGGATAAGAGATAAAGGAGAGGGAATTTTGATATCGTACATAAAAGGACCTTTGATCGATATATGGGAAGATATGATCGTGGTGGAAGCTGCGGGCATCGGATACAATATCCATGTCCCGCTCTCCGTGATCGAGGCACTGCCAAAGACGGGAACGGAGGTGCAGGTGTATACCTCCCTGCAGGTGCGGGAAGACGCGATGACCCTGTTTGGATTTTTGAGCAGGCAGGATCTGCAGATGTTCAGACAGCTATTGGGGGTCAATGGGATTGGCCCTAAGGCGGCGCTGGGACTGTTGTCTTCGCTGCGGGTGGACGATCTGCGGATGGCGATTGTCTCAGGGGATGCAAAGGCGATATCCAGGGCGCCGGGGATCGGACCCAAGACGGCGCAGAGGGTCATCCTGGATCTGAAAGACCGGATCAAGATAGAAGACATATTGCCGGGCGGGGAAACCCCTGGCGATATTGCCGGCGCGCCGGCGGCCTCCGGTATGGAAGGCGCGGGGAAGGAAGCGGTGGAAGCGCTGGTGGCCCTTGGATACTCGGTGACGGAGGCCGGCAGGGCAGTCCGCCAGGTTGAGATAACGGAGGCGATGACGGCGGAGGATGTGCTGAAGGCATCCCTTCGTTATCTGGCCTTTTAATCCTGGCACGGCATTGCAGAAATCTGTAAATATATAGAATAATGGAGCGGTTCATGGAACGAAGGATCATCACGACGGAGATAACAGAAGAAGATAAGATAACAGAGCCGAATCTGCGCCCCCAGACGCTTGGGGAGTATATCGGGCAGGAGCGGATCAAGTCCAATCTGAAGGTTTACATCGAAGCGGCAAAGGCAAGGGGGGAATCTCTGGACCATGTGCTGTTTTACGGACCGCCGGGACTTGGAAAGACAACCCTGTCCGGTATCATAGCCAATGAGATGGGAGTGAACATGAAGGTGACCTCCGGTCCGGCGATCGAGAAGCCGGGGGAGATGGCGGCAATCCTCAACAACCTGCAGGAAGGGGACGTTTTGTTCGTGGATGAGATACACCGTCTGAACCGTCAGGTGGAGGAAGTCCTCTACCCGGCGATGGAGGATTATGCGATCGACATCATGCTGGGGAAGGAATCCTCCGCCCGCTCGATCCGCCTGGACCTGCCGCATTTTACGCTGGTGGGAGCGACTACGAGGGCGGGGCTTTTGACGGCTCCGCTGCGGGACCGGTTTGGCGTCGTTCAAAAGCTGGAATTTTATACGCCGGAAGAGCTGAAGATCATCATCGAGCGTTCGGCGCAGGTATTGGGCGTGGAGATCGAGCCGGACGGCGCGGCAGAGATTGCCAGACGATCCAGAGGCACGCCGCGTCTTGCCAACCGGCTGCTCAAGCGGGTGCGGGATTTTGCACAGGTGAAGTATGACGGGGTGATCACCAGGAAGGTGGCGGATTTTGCGCTGGATATCCTGGATGTGGATAAGGTTGGACTGGACAATAACGACCGGAATATTCTGCTTATGATCATAGAAAAGTTTTCGGGAGGACCGGTGGGGCTGGATACGCTGGCGGCGGCGCTGGGGGAAGACGCCGGAACCCTGGAGGATGTCTATGAGCCGTATCTTCTGATGAACGGATTTTTAAACAGAACTCCCCGCGGGCGGATGGCTACTGCGGCCGCATACCGCCATCTTGGGATTTCAATGGATGGGGAAGGTTGAGAAAACTGCTTGTTGAACCCATGCTTCTCTGCTATAATGTGATTGGATGCAGGCAGGGACTGTCTGCATGAGTGGGGAAAAAGAAGTCAGGAGAGTGACATGGAGCAGAAGAATTATACGGAAGTTTTAATAGATGGAAGGATTTATACCCTTGGCGGCACGGAAGAGGAGATGTATCTTCAGAAGGTCGCTGCTTATATCAACGAGAAGACCGGAAAGATGAAAAAGCAGGAAGGCTTTTCCCGGCTGGGCGCTGATTTTCAGGCGGTCATGATAGAACTCAATATCGCCGATGATTATTTTAAGGAGCAGGAGCGGGCGGACAGGCTTGCGGAGCAGAAGGCGGCGCTGGAGAAGGAGGCGTACAGCCTAAAGCATCAGCTGATTACGACCCAGATGAAGCTTGAGAATCTGGAGAAGGAATTGGAAGCGGGGAAGCAGGCGGGGAAGACGCAGCAGGCAAAGACGCCGGAGCTTCAGTCAGCGGCGGCGGCCGAGACCTCGATGGAGACGGATATATTGCCCGGCCAGGAATGGAGTACGGGAAATGGCGGCTCACATCCGGCGAGACGTAAAAGATAGCCGAGGAACAAAGATAACGGGGGATGTCTCAGATGCGGTGGGACATCCTTTCTTTCGCAAAGGAGAGAATTTGGAATTGAAACCAAGAGCAGAAATACTGGCTCCGGCCGGGTCATGGGAAAGCATGGCTGCCGCCATCAATGCGGGGGCAGATGCAGTATATATGGGGGGAAGCCGGTTCGGCGCGCGCGCCTATGCCGACAATCCTGAGGAAGACCGGTTTTTGGAAGCCATTGATTATGCCCATCTGCACGGATGCCGCCTGTATATGACGGTCAATACTCTTGTGAAAGAGCGGGAGCTAAAGGAGCTGGGAGAATTTTTGATCCCTTATTACAGGCGGGGACTGGATGCCGTGATCGTGCAGGACATGGGAGTATTTTCCTATATCAGGAAGCGTTTTCCCGACCTCCCGGTCCATGCCAGCACCCAGATGACGGTGACGGGATATCATGGGGCGAGGATATTGAAGGAACTGGGGGCGTCCCGGGTGGTGACGGCACGGGAACTGTCCCTGGAAGAGATCGCAAAGATCCGGGACGAGGTAGATATCGAGATTGAAAGCTTTGTCCACGGCGCGTTATGTTACTGTTATTCTGGCCAGTGCCTGCTCAGCAGCCTGATTGGAGGACGGAGCGGCAACCGTGGGCGGTGCGCCCAGCCGTGCCGCCTCCCTTACGATGTAAAACCGGCAGCCGACGGGAAAGCGGCGGGCCTTGGCCCGGCAGGAAAGCAGGACGAGCGGTATGTACTGAGCTTAAAAGATTTGTGCACGCTGGACATCCTGCCGGATATCCTGGAAGCGGGTGTTTTTTCGCTGAAGATCGAGGGGCGGATGAAGAGCCCCCGGTATACGGCCGGGGTAGTCAGCATTTACCGCAAATACGTGGACCGCTATCTGGAGCACGGACGGAAAGGATACCGGGTGGATCCGGCTGACCGGAAGATGCTTTTAGAATTGTTTGACCGGGGCGGATTTACCGACGGGTATTATAAGCAGCACAATGGACGGGATATGGTGGCGTTGAAAGAAAAGCCTTCTTTCCGGGAGGGGAACCAGGCGCTGTTTGACCAGCTGGATGCCGAATATGTGGACAAGAAGGCGCAGGAGCCAATCTGGGGAAAGGTGAGTCTGAAAGAAGGGCAGCCTGCAAGCCTGACGCTCACGTACCACAGGGCCGGGATGCCAAACGAGATCCGGGCAGAAGTACTGGGCGAGGTGGTACAGAGGGCGCAGAATCAGCCGATCACCGAGGAAAAGCTGATAAAACAGATGAAAAAGACCGGAGGGACGCCGTTTGTTTTTGAACGGCTGGAGGCAGAGCTGAGCGGTTTTTGCTTTATGCCGGTGCAGGCGCTCAATGAGCTGAGGAGGAGCGGTCTGGAGAAACTTACCGAAGCGATCTTAGGACCATACCGCAGGGAGCTTTGCGGCGCTGACAACTGGTCATCTGATACGGTGATTGGGGCAGGAGAAGACGGACCGCTCCGGCTTCACGTTTCCCTGGAAAGCCCGGACGCTCTGGAGATTGCTGTCAGGCACCCCGATGTCGGAGCAGTTTATCTGGACGCGGTTGGATTTGATGCGGATGGCTGGGCGGCCGGTGTGGAGACCTGCCACAAAAATGGAAAAGAGTGTGCGCTTGTTTTTCCGCATATTTTCCGCACAGAGGCAGAAACTTATTTCAGGAAATACCTGCCGGAGCTGACCGGGGCAGGATTTGATGAGCTTGTCATCCGTTCGATGGAAGAAGTTGATTTTTTAAAGGAACATGGTGTTTCGGTCCCGATGGTATTTGATGCAGGCATGTATGCCATGAACCATCAGGCGCTGGCCCAGATGATGCAGCTCGGCGCAGCCCGGCTGACTTTGCCTCTGGAGTTAAACAGCAGGGAGCTGAATGAGCTGGGATACCGGAGAGGGGAGCTGGTCGGATATGGATATCTTCCCGCTATGGTGTCGGCACAGTGTATCCGGAGGACGGTGAGCGGCTGTGACAGGAAGCCGGGTCTTCTCAATCTGAAGGACAGGATGGGGAAGGAACTTCCGGTTAAAAATCATTGCAGGTTCTGTTACAATACCATCTATAATCCCAGTCCTTTATCTCTTCTGGGACAGGAAAAGATGGTGGAGAAGCTTGACCCGTCGGTGCTCCGGCTTCAGTTTACAATCGAGACGCCGCAGCAGGTAAAGGCGGTCATCGACGCATATGCGGATCATTTCCTGTATGGGAAGGACAGTCCGGCTCCTTTTGCGGACTTTACCAGAGGACATATGAAGCGCGGCGTAGAATAGGTGGAGTATGGTTAATGTCATAATAGAGGTATCAAAGTATCTGATGATACTGCTGATTGCAGGTTACACATATTTGAATTTCAGCTACTTCCGGTTTCATGAAGAATGGCGGCAGAACAGGGTGTGCGGCAGGCAGAATGCGGCGATGTTCCTGATGCATTTCCTCGCCTATGTCATCTTGTTCCTGAAATCGGAAGACGAGCGGATGATCCTGTTTTATCTGGCCCAGGTCGTGTTCTTTGCCTGCTATATCTGGCTGTACCGTATGTTTTACCGCAACGTATCCAGGATACTGGTCAACAACATGTGCATCCTGTTATGTGTGGGTTTCATCATGCTCAGCAGGCTTTCCTTTGAGAAAGCGGTGAGGCAGTTTCTGATCGTGGCGGTGGCGGCGCTGATCACCTGGATCATTCCGTTTATCATCGACCGGGTCTGGCAGCTTGCCAGGATTCCGTGGATATATGGGATGCTGGGGCTGATCCTTCTGATCGTCGTATGGATGGTGGGAAACAACAGCTTTGGGGCGCAGTTATCTCTGGGGATCGCAGGGTTTTCGTTCCAGCCGTCGGAATTTGTCAAGATCAGTTTCGTGTTTTTTGTGGCGACGATGTTTTACCGCTCCACGGATTTTAAGACGGTGTGCATCACGACGGCGGTGGCGGCGGTCCATGTGCTGGTGCTGGTGCTGTCAAAAGATTTGGGGAGCGCGCTGATCTTCTTTGTCACCTATCTGGCCATGCTGTTTGTCGCCACTGCGAACTGGATGTATCTGTTTGGCGGAGTGCTTGGGGGATGCGGCGCTTCGGTGCTTGCTTACCATCTGTTTTCTCATGTCCGCACCCGGGTGCTGGCATGGAAAAATCCCTGGTCCGATATCGACAACCGGGGATACCAGATCACCCAGTCGCTGTTTGCACTCGGAACCGGGGGATGGTTTGGGATGGGGCTGTATCAGGGAATGCCTTATAAGATTCCGGTTGTGGAGAAGGATTTTATCTTTGCGGCGATATCGGAGGAGCTGGGCGGGATCTTTGCGGTCTGCGTGCTGCTCATCTGCCTGGGATGCTTTCTGCAGTTTATGATGATCGCGACGAAGATGCAGGCGCTTTTTTACAAGCTGATCGCATTTGGTCTGGGGATGGTGTATCTCATCCAGATCTTCCTGACGGTCGGAGGGGCGATCAAGTTCATCCCGTCTACTGGAATCACGCTGCCGTTTGTCAGCTACGGGGGAAGCTCCGTGCTCAGCACCTTTATCTTGTTTGGGGTGATTCAGGGGCTGTATATCCTGAAGAAGAACGACGAGGAAGAATATGAAGAAGAATAAACCAAACCCAAAGGCCAACAAGAACATCCTTTTCATGACTTACGTGATGGTGGGGCTGTTCGTCTGCATGATCGGCTATTTCGGGTATTTTCTGCAGTTTAAAAGTGAAGAGATCATCAACAATTCCTACAACGCCCGTCTGGACCGTTTTTCGGACCGGATCGTGCGCGGAACGATACTGTCCGGCGACGGCAGGGTGCTGGCGCAGACGCTGGTGGGAGAGGATGGCAAAGAGGTGAGGAACTATCCCTACGACGAGCTGTTTGCCCACGTGGTCGGGTATTCGGACCATGGAAAGACAGGCCTTGAAAGTCTTGCCAACTTTTATCTGCTCAGCTCCCATGTAAATCTGGTGGAACGGACGATGAATGAGCTGTCGGATGTGAAAAATACAGGCGACAATGTGGTGACGACGCTGGATGTGGACCTGCAGCAGGCGGCATCGGACGCGCTGGGAGAGCGGAAGGGCGCGGTGGTCGTGATGGAGCCGGACACGGGGAAGGTGCTGGCCATGGTTTCCAGGCCCGGGTTCAATCCCAACACGCTTGGGGCGGACTGGGACGGGCTGATATCCGGGGACAATACCCAGGCCCAGCTGTTGAACCGGGCGACCCAGGGCCTGTACCCGCCCGGCTCCACCTTCAAGATCGTGACTGCACTCGAGTATATCCGGGAACATCCGAATGACTGGAGGGAGTATACCTTTGACTGTGACGGGGCGTTCCACTACGAAGATTATACGATCTCCTGCTATCATGGCAATGCCCACGGCCATCAGAACCTGGAACAGGCTTTTGCCAATTCCTGCAACGGCGCGTTTGCCAACATGGGACTGGAACTGAACCTGGGCAATATGAGAACGCTTGCGGGACAGCTTTTGTTTAATTCGGAGCTGCCCCTGTCGCTGGCATACAGTAAGAGCTCTTATGCGATGACTTCCGGCGCAGAGCCGTGGGAGATTTTGCAGACTTCCATCGGACAGGGAAGTACGCAGATGACGCCGGTCCACAACGCCATGCTGACGGCTGCGATCGCCAACGGCGGCGTGCTGATGAAACCTTACCTGATCGACCGTGTGGAGAACGCGGCGGGGGAAGAGGTGAAAAAATTCCTTCCGTCTTCCTACGGCGCGCTGATGAGCGCCGCGGAGTCGAAGGCGCTTGCGGGACTGCTCCGGGAAGTGGTCGTATCGGGAACCGGTTCCGCGGTGCGGACGGATGCCTATGCGGTGGCCGGAAAGACCGGATCGGCGGAATTTGAGGCGGGGAAGGAAAGCCATGCGTGGTTTACCGGCTTTGCCCCGGCGGACAACCCGCAGCTTGTGGTTACGGTGCTTGTGGAGGAAAGCGGATCCGGCGGGCAGATCGCGGCACCGATCGCGAGGAGTATCTTTGATACGTATTTTTCCAGATAAAGGCTTGCCGGATGCTGGGATCAGTACGATAAAACAAATTCAAATAAGAATACACAGGAGGAAAACGCGTGTTTCGAGCAAAGGAGTATGTGAAGGCTGAGAGCCTGAAGGAAGCGTATGCGCTGAACCAGAAGCGCAGCAGCGTGGTCATCGGAGGCATGATGTGGCTGAAGATGGAGGATGTGTACAAGGTGACGGCAATTGATTTGTCAAATCTGGGGCTGGACGGGATTGAAGAGGACGAGGATGCGTTTCGCATCGGATGTATGTGTTCTCTGCGGAAGCTGGAACTGCACGAGGGGCTGAACCAGTATTTCGGCGGCGGATTTAAGGAATGTACCCGGTGGATCGTGGGCACCCAGTTCCGCAACGGAGCTACTGTGGGCGGCAGCGTATTTGGCCGGTACGGTTTTTCCGATATCCTGACCTGTCTGATGATGCTTGACACCTATGTGGAGCTGTACGCGGGCGGAATCGTTCCCCTGAAAGAATTTGCGGAGATGAAATATGACCGGGATATCCTGGTGCGGGTGATCATCAAAAAAGACGGGCGCCGGGCGGCGTATGCGACCCAGCGCAGGAGCAAGACGGATTTTCCGCTGATCGCCTGCGGCGTGGCAAAAAAAGACGGTGAATTTTATGTGTCGGTCGGCGCGAGGCCACAGAGGGCGAAGCTGGCAGTTGTGACAGAAGGCGGAGAAAACAGAAGCGAAGGGACAGCCAGATACAGCCAGCTTGCGAGAGAGGCTGTAGAACAGTTGGAGTTCTATGACAATATGCGAGGCAGCGGTGAATACCGGAGGCACCTGGCTGAGATTTACGTGAGACGGCTGATGGAACAGCTTGACGGGGAGGAGAAGTAAGATGGAGATACAATTTACATTAAACGGAAAACTTGTCCGTGCCGAGATCAGCGCGGATACCCTGCTTTTAGACCTGCTTCGTTCTAAGGGCTGCTACAGCGTAAAACGGGGGTGTGAGACGGCGAACTGTGGTTTGTGCACCGTCTGGCTGGATGGAACGCCGGTGCTTTCCTGCTCGGTGCCTGCGGCGCGTGTGGATGAGCATGAGGTCACAACGATGGAAGGACTGCAAAAAGAGGCGGAAGCTTTTGGCAGCTTTCTGGCCGCAGAAGGGGCGGAGCAGTGTGGTTTTTGCAGCCCCGGTTTTATCATGAATGTACTTGCCATGGAGCGGGAGCTGGAAGACCCGGATATAGAAGAGATCAAAGAATATCTGTCCGGCAACCTGTGCCGCTGTACCGGCTATATGGGGCAGCTCCGTGCAGTTGAAAAATATCTGAACCGGAAAAAGGAGGCATAGAGGCGATGGAGAGAACACTGCGTTATGTTGGCACCAATGTGGTAAAAAAGGACGCACAGGCGCTTGTGACGGGAAAGCCGGTCTATACGGACGATATTGCGCCGAAAGACTGCCTGGTGGTAAAAGTGCTCAGAAGCCCCCATGCCCATGCGCTGATTGAAGAGATCGATACGGCAAAAGCCGAAGCGCTGCCGGGGATTGAGGCGGTTTATACATGGAAGGACGTACCGCAGAAGCGGTTTACGATGGCGGGGCAGACGTATCCCGAACCCAGCCCTTATGACCGGCTGATCCTGGACAGGCGGGTACGGTTTGTGGGCGATGCGGTTGCAATCGTGGCAGGCGAGGACGAGGCGAGTGTGGACCGGGCGCTGAAGCTGATCCGGGTCACCTATCAGGTGCTGGAGCCGGTGCTTGATTTTCGCACGGCGAAGGACAATGAGATCCTGGTCCATCCGGAGGAGAACTGGCAGAGCCTGTGTCCGGTTGGGGCGGACAATAAGCGGAATCTCTGTGCCTGTGCATCAGATACCCACGGGGATGTAGACAAGATTTTGGAATCCTGCGAGCATGTGGTGGAGCGGACCTACCACACCAAGGCGAACCAGCAGGCGATGATGGAGACCTTCCGTACGTTTACGACGATGGACGCCTATGGCCGTCTTGTCATCACCTCCTCCACCCAGGTGCCGTTCCATGTGCGCCGGATCCTGGCGCACGCGCTGGACATTCCAAAGTCCAAAGTCCGTGTCTTAAAACCAAGGATAGGCGGCGGATTTGGCGCGAAGCAGACGGTGGTGTCCGAGGTATATCCGGCGTTTGTTACCTGGAAGACGGGAAAGCCGGCGAAGATCGTGTACACCCGCTATGAGTCCCAGATCGCATCCTCTCCGAGGCACGAGATGGAAGTCACGGTGCGGATTGGCGCGGACAAAGACGGGATCTTACAGGCGATCGATGTGTATACGTTATCGAATACCGGAGCATTTGGCGAGCATGGACCGACGACGGTGGGGCTGTCCGGGCATAAATCCATTCCGCTTTACTCCACTCCGAAAGCGTTCCGCTTTGCTTACGATGTGGTCTACACCAATACCATGTCGGCCGGCGCTTACCGGGGATACGGGGCGACCCAGGGAATCTTTGCGGTAGAGTCTGCGGTCAATGAGCTGGCGCAGATGTTACATATGGACCCGGTTGTGCTGCGTGAGAAAAATATGGTGCACGAGGGCGACGTGATGCCTGCCTATTATGGGGAGACGACCAACAGCTGTGCCCTTGACCGGTGTATGGCCCGCGCCAAAGAGATGATCGGCTGGGACGAAAAATACCCGTGCCGCGATATGGGGAACGGGAAAGTACGTTCCGTGGGCGTGGCAATGGCGATGCAGGGGTCTGCGATTTCCGGCGTGGACGTGGGCTCCGTGACGATCAAGCTGAACGACGACGGGTTTTACAGCCTGATGATCGGAGCATCCGACATGGGGACGGGCTGCGACACCACATTGGCCCAGATTGCGGCGGACTGCCTTGGCTGTCCGATTGAAAACATCATAGTCCATGGCGTGGATACGGATGTATCCCCCTATGATTCGGGCTCCTACGCCTCGAGCACGGCGTACCTGACCGGGATGGCGACGATCAAGACCTGTGATGTGCTGCTGGAAAAAATCTGTGCAAAGGGCGCGGAGTATCTGGGCTGCGGTCGGGATGAGGTGGATTTTGACGGAGAGAAGGTATTTTGTCTGGACGGCGGGGCCTTCGTCACCCTGAAAGATATCGGCAATCAGGGCATGTGCAACAACCGGGATGCGCTGGAAGCGACAGAGTCCCACACTTCCCCGGTCTCACCGCCTCCGTTCATGGTGGGTATGGCTGAGATTGAGCTGGATCAGGAAACCGGCGCGTATGAGCTGGTGGATTATGTGGCGGTGGTAGACTGTGGTACGGCGATCAATCCGAACCTGGTGCGGGTCCAGACCGAAGGCGGGCTGGCACAGGGAATCGGCATGGCGATGTACGAGGAAGTGACCCGTTCCGAAAAAGGACGGGTGCTGGAAAATTCCTTTATGCAGTACAAGATTCCGTCCAGACTGGACGTGGGGACGATCCGGGTAGAATTGTTGGGCAGCTATGAGCCGACCGGACCGTTTGGCGTGAAGTCGATCGGTGAGGTCGTCATCAATACCCCGTCCCCGGCGATTGCAGCGGCTGTGGCGGCGGCGACGGGCGTGCAGATCCGGGAACTTCCGATCACCGCGGAGAAGATCTACCGTGGGATGCAGGAGCACGGCACAAGAGCATAACATAAGATTGGGGAGCTGTATCGAGAAGGTACAGCTTCCTTTTTTGTGCCAATTTATAAGGTCATGGAAGATTGGTTATAAATTTTTTTAATAAACAAACATACAGAAATGATATTGAACCTATAGCTACTATAGGTATTACAATGGTACAATAAAACGATTCGACAGAATGTGACAGCAAGAGGAGGTAAGGTACATGGCTTCAAAAATACTGTTTAAAAATGCCGGTGCGATCGTGACCTGTGATGAGAACGACAGCGTATACCGGGACTGCGACCTTTTGGTGGAGGGAGCGGCGATAACAGCAATCGGGAAAAATCTGGACAGTGACGGCGCACAGGTTATAGATGCCACGGGGAAATTCCTGTATCCGGGTCTGATCAATACCCACCATCATTTTTTCCAGACATTTGTGAGGAACCTGGTCACCATCGACTATCCAAGCCTGACGGTGATGGACTGGATCGACAAGATATACAGGATCTTCCAGATCATCGACAACGACGTGATCTACTATTCGTCGCTGACTTCTTTTGCGGACCTGATCAAGCATGGCTGTACCTGTGCATTTGACCACCAGTACTGCTATACGTCAAAGACAGGAAAGGAGACGGTGGACCGTCAGATGGAGGCGGCTGCTCTGCTGGGTATCCGCTACCATGCCGGACGCGGGACCAATACGCTGCCGCGCAGTGAGGGAAGTTCGATTCCGGATAATATGCTGGAGACGACGAAGGAATATCTTAGAGACTGCGAGAGGCTCATCCGTACATACCACGACCCGGAGCCGTTCAGCATGAGACAGATCGTGATGGCGCCGTGCCAGCCGGTGAACTGCCAGCCGGAGACCTTTATCGACACGGTTGCACTCGCAAGGGAGAAGGGCGTCCGGATGCACACTCACCTCGGGGAGGGTGAGACGGCGCAGATTGTTGACCGGTACGGAAAGCGTACGCTGGAGTGGTGCCGTGATATCGGCTTTATCGGAGAGGATGTATGGTATGCACACAACTGGGAGGTGCTTCCAGAGGAATATAAGCTTTTGGCCGACACGGGCACAGGCGTGTCCCACTGCCCAAGCCCGGCGATATTAGGCGGATTTCCAATCCTCGACATTAAGGCAATGCAGGATGCTGGCGTGCTGATCAGTCTGGGCTGCGACGGCTCTGCCACAAACGACAGCTCCAACCTGTTGGATGCGATGAGGATCGCTTACCTGATGCAGGCGTATCACACAAAAGCCAGGGGGCAGGGGGCGTCATCTTATGATATGCTGAAGATTGCGACGATCCACGGCGCAAAGACGCTGGGAAGGAATGACCTTGGTTCCTTAGAGCCGGGAAAGGCCGCCGATCTGTTTTTGATCGATACGGAGCGGCTGGAACTGTCCGGCGCACTCCACGACCCGAAAAACCTTCTGGCCAGGGTCGGAATGACCGGACCGGTATGGATGACCATGATCAACGGAACTGTTGTCTGGAAGGACGGCGAGCTGCCGGGAATCGATGAAAAGAAGCTGGCGGCAGACGGAGAAGCGGTCTGTACCAGGGTGATCCGCCAGCCAAGCGAGGCGTTTCGGTGTTTCCTGTAAACAGAAAGAAGGCGGGGATAAAATACGGTGAAAGAATTTTTATCAATCGGTGAGATGAGCGCCCTGTTTGGGCTGAATGTGCAGACGCTCTATTATTACGATAAGATCAATCTGTTTAAGCCCAGGATCAGAAACCAGAAGAACGGGCGCAGGCAGTATGAGTTTGACCAGATCTACACGCTGGCGACTATCTGTTATATGAGAAAGCTTGGGTATTCGCTGGATGAGATCATGGAGCGGCGCAGGACCCAGCATATGAACAATACGCTGGAATTTTTAAAGCAGCGTTCTGCGGAGCTGCATCGCCAGTGGCAGGAACTGTTTTCCATCGATGAGGCAATCCAGCGGAAGATCCGCTTTATTGAACAGGAGATGGCAGATATCCAGATCCATGAGACGGCGGTCCGCCACTATGAAGCCAGAAAATATCTCTCCATCGGGGATGAGGAGATGCTGTACCGGCATAATTCCTTTTATTTTTACCCGACCATTGCATTTTATCAGGGAGACAGCAAAGTATTCGGCGCGTATCTCTACCCGGACGGGGAGCAGCTGGCCGACATCGTCGGCATCAGCCAGATCCGGGAGATCGAGGCAGGTGATTTTCTCTGCACCTATCATCTCGGCTCTTATGAGACGGTGCCGGATACCATCAGACGTCTCAGGGCATCTCATCCGGAACTGACGCTGGATGAAGAGACGATTAATTTCAATATTCTGGATCAGTTTGTGGAAAACGACAGTGCGGACTATATCACCCACATGCAGATCAGGATCATAAAGCAGGATGAGCCCGCCACAGGGCAGTAGTCATGCCGGAACGAAAAACAAACGAAAAGACGAGGAGGAACATACAATGAAAAGAATGAAAAAAATTGCAGCGGTGGTACTGGCTGCATCTATGACGGCGGCGCTTGCAGGCTGCGGCGGCTCTCAGACAGAGACGGCATCTAAGGCAGAGACGGTATCTAAGGCAGAGACGGCAGCCGAGACTTCCGGGAAATCCTTTAAGGTAGCGCTTTGCCTGTCCGGCGCTGCCAATGATATGGGGTGGTGCCAGGTGGCATATGAGGGGCTTAAGCTGCTGGAGACGGAATATGGCTGCGAGACAGCTTATACGGAAAACCTGACCCCGGATGATATTGAGGCGGCATTTGCAGATTATGCGGCCAACGGCTATGATGTTGTGATCGGACATGGCTACGAGTTTGGCGATCCGGCCATTGAGGTTGCAGAATCCTATCCGGACACTAAATTTATCGTGACTGAGGGAGAGGTTCAGGCAGACAACGTGGCTTCCTATGTGACAAAGTGCGAGGAGGGCGGCTATGTGATGGGAATGCTGGCTGCCGCCATGAGTGAGAGCGGCAAGGTAGGTTTTGTCGGACCGATCCAGGGCGCGTCTCTTGTGAAGATCATGAATGGTTTTGAAGATGGTGCAAAAGAAATCAACCCGGATATCGAGGTTCAGACCGCATGGACCGGATCGTTCACCGATACGGCGCTTGGAAAAGAGGCGGCAAGGGCGATGATCGACAACGGCGTGGATGTCGTCGGACACTGTGCTAATGAATCCGGTACCGGCTGTATCAATGCGGCGAAGGAAGCAGGCGTATATGCTACAGGAGATTCCTATGACCAGAACAGCCTTGCCCCGCAGACCGTGCTCTCCTCCTCTGTATACCATATTCCGCATGTGATCGAGCTTGCATTTAAGACCGTGGCAGACGGCGAGTTTCAGGGCGGGATCTATCAGCTGGGCATGAAAGAGGACGCTGTGAGCATCGCTCCGTATCACGAACTGGAGGACAAGATTCCGGAAGAAGTGAAGGCGCTGATCGCAGAGCGCGTAGAGGCGATCAAAGCCGGTGAATTTGAAGTTCCCTGTGACACGGCAGTGCGCTGACGCACATCCCGGGACAAACGGCCTTACGTTCATAAGCAGTGAAGAGAGAAAGGAACAGCAGTATGCCATTACTCGAAATGAAACAAATCTCAAAGGCATTTTCCGGAGTGCCGGCCAATGAAGACGTGAATCTGTCTGTGGAACAGGGAGAGATCCATGCGCTGCTGGGAGAAAACGGCGCAGGGAAGACGACGCTGATGAACATTTTGTTTGGTATTTATCAGGCTGACAAAGGCGAGATATTTTATCAGGGGGAAAAGGTCCGGTTCCATTCCCCAAAGGACGCCATCGACCACGGGATCGGTATGGTCCATCAGCATTTTTCCCTGGTCGGCAAGATGACGGTGTTGGACAATATCATATTAGGGCTGGAGAGCAGCGGCAGGGTTCTGGACCGGAAGGCGGCGGCTGTGCGGGTCCGGGAACTGGCAAAAAAATATGGGCTGGCGGTAAATCCACAAGACCGGGTCCAGGATCTGTCGGTGGGAGAACAGCAGAGGGTGGAAATCTTAAAGGTGCTTTACCGGAACGCACGCCTGCTAATCCTGGATGAGCCGACCGGAGTCCTCACGCCGCAGGAGACAGGCAATTTTTTCGAAGTGCTGAAAAAATTGAAGGAGGAAGGGCATGGAATCATCATGATCACCCACCGTCTGGCGGAGATCATGGCAGTCAGTGACCGGGTGACGATACTCCGGGACGGAAAGGCGGTCAAAAACCTTGTGACAGCCAGGACAAACCCGGAAGAACTTTCCGCTTATATGATTGGCAGACCACTTTCTCCCAGGACGGAGGAACACAGAGGATATGAGGATGCTGTGGCGCTGGAACTTCGGAACATTTCCTATTCCAGGAGACGCGGCAGGAAAAAGACGCTGGATCAGATCGATCTGACGGTTCACTGCGGGGAAATCCTTGGCATCGCAGGAGTAGAGGGAAACGGGCAGAAGGAGCTGGCTGAAGTCATCACGGGCATACGGAGGGCGACGGAAGGAAGCATGACGTTTTTTGGAGAGAACCTCACTCCGATGTCGGTAAAGGAGCGGTTTTCAAAGGGGATTTCCTATATTTCAGATGACCGGCACAACGACAGCCTGGTGATGGACATGTCTGTGACGGACAATATGATTCTTCGGGAATTTGACAAGCCGCCCTATTCAAAAAAGGGCATTTTGAACGTATCAAAAGCACAGGAGCGGGCAGAAGGCGCGCTGCTTGACTACCATATCAAGACATCGGGAATCAGCGGAATCCAGACTCCGGTGAGGCTGATGAGCGGAGGAAACCAGCAGAAGGTCATTCTGGCGAGAGAGATGACGGAGCAGGCGAAGCTGATCGTGGCAAGCCAGCCGACCAGAGGTCTGGACATCGGCGCTACGGAATTTGTCCATCAGAGGCTGATCGCAGAGAAAACAGGCGGAAAGAGCGTGATACTCATATCGGCAGATCTGGATGAGATCATGTCGCTGAGTGACAGGATCGCCGTGATGTTTGAGGGAAGGATCATCGGCATCCTGGACAGGAAAGATGCGGATATCTTTCAGATCGGGCTTTTGATGGGCGGAGTATCAAGGGAGGAGGCACAGCATGGATAACAGCAGAAAAGGGCAGCTTCAGGAGGCGGCCGGAATCGTGGCGGTTACGCTGATCGTGGCTGCGGTCCTGATCATTCTTGCCGGAGCCAGTCCGATTGCGGCCTGCGGTATGTTTTTTGGCGGTATCTTTGGCAATCTCAACGGCTTTGGAGAAATATTTGTAAAGGCAACTCCGCTGATTCTCACCGGGCTTGGATGTTCAGTGGCATTTCGAACCGGGTTTTTCAATATCGGAGCGGAAGGACAGTTCTATATGGGCGCGCTGGCTTCTTCCTGGGTGGCGCTGAATCTTCCGGCTGTTCCCGGTCCGGCGCGGATCGTGCTGGCGGTGGCGGCAGGCTTTCTGTTTGGCGGAATCTGGGCGCTGGTCGCCGCCATGATGAAGGCGAAATTTGGCATATCGGAGATTATTGTCACCATCATGCTGAACTATATTGCAGTGAATATCGTGGGGATTGCGGTGAGGACCTTTATGATGGACCCGGCGGGCGCTATCCCGCAGTCGGCAAAGATCGATGCCTCTGCCACACTGCTGCGTTTTTTGAAGCCTACCCGGGTTCACACAGGAATCTTTTTGGCAGTGGCGGCGGTTGTGGCGGTGTGGTTTTTGATGGAAAAGACGACGGCCGGATATGAGATCAAGGTGGTCGGATTCAAACAGAGGGCTGCCGCCTGCAACGGGATCTCGGTGGTGAAAAATATCATCCTGTCGGCGGCGCTCAGCGGAGGGCTGGCGGGGATTGCAGGCGCGGTTGAGGTGCTCGGTGTACAAAAAAAGCTGATGGAGGGGATCTCCGGCGGCTGTGGCTATACGGCAATCCTGATCACGCTGCTGGCAGGCAACCGGCCGTTTGGCGTGCTGGTGACGGCGATCCTGTTTGCCGCATTGTCGGTCGGAGCCAATTCCATGCAGCGCCAGATGGGGATTCCGGCATCGATCGTGGATTTTTTGATCGGCATGATCGTACTGCTGATCCTCGGGCGGGAGCTGCTCTGGAAGAAAAACGGCAGAAAGGGGGACCGGTAAATGCTGGAACAGATTTTTACACTCGGCTTTCTGACGGCCTTCTTTGCGGCTGCGGTGCGTATGGCAGTGCCGCTCGCCTATGCGGGGCTGGGGGAGACGATTGCGGAAAAGACAGGTATTTTAAATATCGGGATGGAGGGCGTGATGCTCTCCGGGGCATTTTTTTCTTTTGCAGGAGCGTTTTTTACGGGGAATTTGTTTGCAGGACTTGTCTGCGGGATGCTGGGCGGCGTGGCTGTGAGCATGATCCATGCGGTGCTGTCGGTTCACCTTGCAAAGGATCAGTCGGTCAGCGGCATTGCGATCAATATTTTTGTGATGGGCGTGACAAGCTTTCTCTACAAACTGGTGAGCAGCGGCGATACCTATAAGCAGATTGAGCCTCTTTCCAGGGTCAGGATTCCGGTGCTTGCCGATATTCCTCTGGTGGGAAGCGCGCTGTTTGACCAGGATATCCTGACCTACCTGATCTACATCCTGGTATTTGTCGTGACATGGTTTTACAAAAGGACCTCGATGGGGCTGTCCTTTGCGGCGATTGGCGAGAATCCCAGGGCGGCAGATACCGCAGGAATCCCGGTGCACAGATGCCAGTATGCCGCTATGGTCTGCAACGGGCTGCTTGGCGGCATCGGCGGCGCGTATCTGGTGCTGGTCCAGGTGGGGAATTTTTCGGAGAATATGACATCCGGCCGCGGATATATCGCGCTGGCCGCGGTGATTTTAGGACGTTTCATGCCTTTTGGGATGCTGGGAGCCGCCTTTTTATTCGGTGCGGCAAATGCGCTCCAGATCCGGCTTCAGGCGATCGGCGTTCCGCTTCCACCCCAGGCGCTGGCGATGCTTCCTTACCTGATCACGCTGGCGGCTCTTTTGGGGGCGATTGGGAAAAACCATGGACCGGAGGGGCTGTCAAAACCATATGTTCGTGGAGCCAGATAAAGTTCGTATAAGGTTATATATTGAAAGCACCTTTCTTTGCTGTGATTGTTTTCGCAAATTCAATCATATCACAAGGAGGTGTTTTCTTTTATCAGATTCCAATCTTTTCATGCATCATAAAAAGGACTGATTGCTCAGTCCCTTTTACCTCTTCATATCCACGGTTTTTCCATAATCATAGCTTAAAAATACTTTTTGTTGCCCCAGAGGTTAGCCTTTTTCAAATCCAGATATTCATTATAAGCCTTCTCGAGAATCTGCTTTTCATTCGAAAACTTCAGCAGATGATAAGCCTCATAAAACTTATAATACCCGGAATCGACAAAATGCTCTTCCCGTTGTGGTTTGCTGTAATAGCTGTCAGCCATCATCAGATACCAGTGCACCTCTTTCTCCACCATATCCTGCGGCGTATTGAAAGAATAGGAGCTTTTCCCGATATATTTGATGATGGAGGCACTGACTCCGGTCTCTTCCTTGACTTCCCGGAGCGCCGTCTCCTTATATTCCTCTCCTGCTTCTACAGTTCCTTTTGGCAGCACCCAGCCCTCATACTTGTTTTTGTAATTCTTATAGAGTACCAGGATCTTACCGCGAAAAATAACCACACCCCCACAGCTCGTTGCTTCAATCATTGCAATCCCTCCTGATTGAACGGTCTCCCGTCATGGTGTGTCATTTCAGACTGGTTTTAGTATACATCGAATTCAGCCAAGATGCAAGATGAAGATTTATCTGTCAGCATGATTTGCACGATGATGTGAAATGATGTATAATTGGGAGAGAACTTATAGGGGAAGCAAATGCCCTGCACCCTGGCTGAGGGAAGTGCACAAGGGTGAGATGTGGAGGGAAGACATGGGATTATTCAGAAAAAAAGAGATGAGTACGGAAAACAACGGGCAGAGCATGGGCGAGGCTGCATCAAGCGTGGATAATCATATGGAGCAGGCAGAAGAGCGCGACAGCCGCAAGTGCTATGCACGCCTGGAGGAACTGTTCAGGGAGCAGGACAGCGGCGTGGTAATGAAGCTGTATATCGAGAATTTTAAGCGTCTGAACGAGTTGTTTGGCTACGACTACTGTGAAGAGCTGTTAGGACATATCCTGTCATTTCTGAAAGGCGAGACCGGATGCGAGATCTACCGCTATGTGGGCGTGGAATTTATCGTTGTCCTGAAAGGGTATACGCAGGGGCAGGCATCACGCCTTGCGGAGCAGATCGGGGAACGCTTTGAGCATGGCTGGACGGTGGGGGATACGGACTGTCTGTGTTCTGTCCAGATCGGTCTCTGCTCCTATCCCGGGTATCCCCAAAATGCCGATGAGATGCTGAAATGCCTCGACATGGCGGTATTTAAGGTGGCAGAACAGGGATCAAACCAATATGTGATGTACGATTCCAAACTTCACAATGAAAACCTGCGCCGCCAGGCGATCACCCGTTATCTTCGGACTGCGCTCGAAAAAAATGAGATTGAGGTGCGCTACCGTCCGACTTACAACACAAGATCAGAACGGTTTTCCAGGGCAGAGTTTTATATGCGTATTTTTATCAAAGATGTCGGCATGATAGGTGCAGGGGAGTTTATCCCGATCGCGGAAGACTCCGGGCAGATCCGTGCGGTGGAATACTATGCCCTTGATCAGGTTGGCGCAGTCATTGCAAAGCTGGTCGCGGCGGGCAAGGAGTTTGATTCGATCGCGCTTCCGATCTCACCGGTACTGCTCCTTCAGGAGGATTTTCTGGATGAGGTAGTGAGGGTGATCGGGCGCTATCAGATCCCGGCCGGAAAGCTTGCGATCGAGATTGACGAATATGCGATGTCTACCGCTTATGTCAGGATCACGGAACTGATGCAGGCGTTGTCCGAACTTGGCGTGGAACTGATCTTGAATCATTTTGGGTCGGGCTATTCCGGGCTCAGCCAGATTTTTGAGCTTCCGGTAGATACCCTGAAGTTTGACCGTTTCTTTACCTGGCAGCTGGAGACGACGCCTCAGGCGGAACCGATCATTGGGGGTCTGGTCCAGATTGCACAGAATGTGGGCCTGAACCTGATTGCAGAAGGCGTGGAGACACAAAAACAGCTGGATGCGTTGAACCGGTTTGGCTGTGAACTGCAGCAGGGATTTTATTATTCTCCGACTTTGCCGGAGGAGATCATGATCCAGGTGCTGGATACCTCCAGAGAAGAATCGCAGGCAATCCTGGAACAGGAAAAAGAAAAGATGAAACAGTAAATTCTGCATGAAGAACAGTCCGGCGGGAAACACTTTAGAAGGAATGACAACAGAACAGGAGATGGAGATCATGAAGAAAGCCTATAAGGAATTGCAGCCATATCTGGAGCGGGCGATGGCATATCAGACTGCGCTTGTGCTGTTTGAATGGGACAATGAAACCCTTGCGCCCAAAGGAGCGGCTCCCTATACAGCAAAGATGCAGGGCGCTGTCTCGGCTGCATATCAGGAGCTGATGACGGATGAGAAGGTAAAATCCCTGATTTTGCAGTGTGAGAAGGAAGAGGGACTTTCAGATGCCGAACGTGCTGTCGTGCGGGAGGCAAAGGAGGAGATGGAGGAGCTTTCCTGTATTCCGCCGGAAGAATACCGGGAGTTTAAGGAACTGGTGTCTTCTTCCACGGGGATATGGGCGAAGGCGAGAAAAGAAAAGGACTTTGACGCGTTTGCCCCAACGCTTGAGAAAATCATCGGCTTCCAGAAACGGTTTGCCTCTTATCGGGCAAAGGATGGGCAGAAGCTTTATGACGTCATGCTGGATTCCTATGAAAAGGGGTTTAACATGGAGAAGCTGGATGAGTTCTTTCATGAACTGAAGGAGGAGCTGGTCCCGTTTCTTCAGAAGGTTATGGACAGCGGAGTGGAGATTAACGACGGTTTCCTGACTGGGGATTATCCGGAAGGAAAGCAGCGGGAGCTTGCAGAATACCTGGCAGAATATGTGGGTTTTGATTTTGACAAAGGGGTATTGGCAGTCAGCGCCCATCCCTTCACGACGAATTTGCACAACCATGATGTGAGGATCACCACCCACTATGGGGATGCCGTGGACAGTTCCCTGTTTTCTGTGATCCACGAGGCGGGGCACGGAATCTACGAACTGGGCGTGGACGATGCGCTGACCCAGACTTTTGTCGGTCAGGGGGCATCGATGGGAATGCATGAATCCCAGTCCCGTTTTTTTGAAAATATCATCGGGCGGAATGCGGCGTTCTGGGTTCCGCTGTATCCAAAGGTGCAGGAGATTTTCCCGGAGCAGCTTGGGCATGTGAGCATGGAGCAGTTTGTGGAGGCAGTCAACAAGGTGCAGCCGGGTCTGATCAGGACGGAGGCAGATGAATTGTCCTACAGCCTTCATGTGCTGGTGCGGTATGAGCTGGAAAAAATGCTGATAGAAGAGGACCTGGACGTGAAGAAACTCCCGGAGCTCTGGGCAGACAAGTATGAGGAGTATCTGGGAGTCCGCCCCAAAGATGTGTCGGAGGGCGTTCTTCAGGATATCCACTGGTCCCAGGGGTCCTTCGGATATTTTCCGTCCTATGCGCTGGGGAGCGCTTTTGGCGCGCAGATGCTTGCCCATATGAGACAGAAGATGGATTTTGAAGGTTTGCTGCGGGATGGAGATATCGGGACGATCCGGGAGTATCTGAGGGAGCACATTCACCGCTTTGGAAAGATCAAGACCAGCAGGCAGCTTTTGATGGATATGACGGGGGAAGATTTTAATCCCGCATATTATCTCGATTACCTGAAGGAAAAGTACGGAAAATTGTACAAAATTAATTGTAATCTGTGAGAATAGGCGCTTCTATTCCTGGATAAGATAGGGTAAGTGCTTTTGGAAAGAAGATGCCTTTATGCAGAATCAAAAACTGGAAAACCTGCTGAACCTGGCCCTGGATGTGACGCCTGCGGAGCGGGCGAGGTCCCGGGAACTGGAGACGGGATATCATCCCGATGAGCAGACCTGGGAACTGATCGTGAAATATTCTGGCAGCCTGGATGCCATTCGGGAACTGGGAGTCCGGGTGGATGAAATGCGGAATGAGTATGCGATCCTGACCGTGCCGGAGGGGCTGATCGGTACGGTCAGCGCATTTCCCCAGATTGAATATATTGAAAAACCAAAGAGGTTGTTTTTTGCCATAGCACGGGCAAAGGCGGCCTCTTGTATCAATCCGCTGCAGGAGCAGCCGTATGACCTGACCGGCCGGGGGATTCTTGTTGCCGTTCTCGATTCCGGGATTGATTATTATCTCGATGATTTTCGGAATTCCGACGGGACGACAAGGATTGCGGCGCTGTGGGACCAGACATCAGACCGGGTATATACACGAGAAGAGATCAATGCGGCTCTTGAGACGGGAAACAGGGCGGGAGCAAGGGAGCTGGTGCCTTCGTTTGACTCCGGCGGCCATGGGACTGCCGTGGCAGGGGTTGCCGCCGGAAATGGGAGGGGGAGCAGCGGGGCTTACCGGGGGATCGCATATGAAGCAGAGCTTCTGGTCGTGAAGCTGGGGACGGCGCGGGCAGGCGGGTTTCCCCGGACGACCGAGCTGATGCGGGCGGTCAATTTTGCAGTGACGAGGGCGGTAGAGCTGGGGAAGCCTCTTGCGGTAAATATCAGTTTTGGGAATACATACGGCTCCCATGATGGAACCAGCCTGTTGGAGACATTTTTGGATGATATCGGGAACTACGGAAGAACGACGATCGTGGTGGGGAGCGGAAATGAGGGAGCTGCAGCGGGACATACTTCGGGGCGTCTTCGGATGGGGGCACAGGAACAAATAGAGCTGTCGGTGGCGCCTTATGAGACCGGGCTTAGCGTGCAGCTGTGGAAATCCTATGTAGATGAATTTTCCATCCGCCTGCAAACGCCGTCCGGCCAGATGCTCGGTCCGCTCCAGAGCCAGCTTGGCCCGCAGCGGTTCCGGTACCGGGATATGCAGATCCTTGTATATTATGGCAAACCGAATCCTTACAGCCAGGCGCAGGAGATCTATTTTGATATGATTCCGTCAGCGAACTACATCGAGAGCGGGATCTGGTCATTTTTTCTGGAACCGGACCGGATCGTGACCGGAAATTATGATTTCTGGCTGCCGTCTGCCGGTATTTTAAACACATCAACCCATTTCCTGATGCCGACTCCTGACACGACTCTGACGATACCGTCTACGGCGGCAAAGGTGATAACGGTGGGGGCATATAACAGCGACTATCAGTCCTATGCAGATTTTTCGGGCCGGGGTTTTACGCGGATGACGAATCAGGTGAAGCCGGATCTTGTGGCTCCGGGCGTTGGTTTGATGGCTCCGCGCAGCGGGGGCGGATATGAGGAGGTGAGCGGAACTTCCTTTGCAGCGCCGGTTGTGACGGGAAGCGCAGCGCTTTTGATGCAGTGGGGGATCGTGAATGGAAATGATCCGTTTTTGTACGGGGAGAAGGCGAAGGCTTACCTGAGACGGGGAGCGAGACAGCTTCCGGGGTTTGCGGAGTACCCGAATCCGATGGTGGGGTATGGGACGCTGTGTCTGCGGGACAGTCTGCCTTATACTTGAGAAAGGACATAAAGACGATGAAAATAATAGACGCACATCTGCATTTCGTGCAGGACGACCCTTATTTTGACCAGATTGCCGAAGCGGCAGGTCATACCAACAGCCTGGAACATCTGCAATCGGAATATGACCGCCTGGGGATTGCCGGGGGAGTGGTGATGGGAAACCGCGGCTTAGAGCCAAAACGGCATCAGTATCCGGCATGGCTCCGTTACTGCATCGGCCTGGACGGTTCTTATCTGCGGACGCATCTGGTCCGGGAGTCCCTGGATCAGATTGAGTACCATCTCAAGCAGGAACAGTGTGCAGGAATCAAATTGTATCCCGGTTACAATCCCACTTATGTGACCGATCAGGTTTACGAACCGGTGTATGAACTTGCCGCTTTTTATCACAAGACGGTTGCGGTCCATATGGGGGAGACGGCAGGGACGGGAGCTTTACTCAAATATGCCCATCCGCTGACATTGGACGAAGCGGCGGTGCTTCATCCTGATGTACGTTTTGTCATGTGTCATTTTGGCAATCCCTGGCTGGCAGATGCCGCGGCGGTATTGGGAAAAAATCCGAATGTGTGGGCAGACTTATCCGGGCTTTTGGAGGGAAAAGTCAATGTATCTGAACTGCTCTGTGAGAAAAAAGGCTATGTGGAATTATTAAAAACATGGCTGTCGTATCTCGACTATGAAAAGGTCATGTTCGGCACAGACTGGCCGCTTGTGAATCTGGAAGAATATATGGAATTCATCTTTCGGATAACGCCGGAGAAACACCACGAGGATGTGTTCTGGAACAATGCCGCCGATCTGTACGGGTTTCGGTAAATTTGCCGGATGGGGCGCAGGATAGGATATGAGGAAAGCAGGCAGCGGTTACCGCTGCCTGTCCAGCATTTCCTTCAATGCATCATCGCTCTCATCGATCCATACATCCTCTTCCTCGGCATTCAGCCCCAGAAACTGGGCGAGGGTATCTGTGGTCTGGCTATGATTCCATGTGGAGATATAGCGGTCGATTTCTTCAAATTCAATCTCTCCGGCAAGATAACGTTCTTTAAAATTCATGTCAGCGTTTGGCTCCTTTTATTGATTAAAATGGTGATATGTGTTAAGTTGATTATATCGTTATGGTATGAGAAACACAAGACTTTCAGAAAAATATTGTGGAGGCGCAAGGCAGGATGGAAAAATTAAGTACTTTATGTTATATCGAACAGGATGGAAAATATCTCATGCTTCACCGCACGGTGAAGAAAAATGATGTGAACAAGGACAAGTGGATCGGAGTGGGCGGTCATTTTGAGCCGGATGAAAGCCCGGAAGAGTGCCTTTTGCGGGAGGTGTGGGAAGAGACAGGATACACCCTGACCTCGTACCGCTACAGAGGGATCGTAACCTTCATCTCCGGCACGGGAGTGACGGAATACATGTCGTTGTTCACCGCTGATGGCTTTACCGGAGAACCAATCCCCTGCAATGAGGGGGAGCTGGAGTGGGTGGATAAGGAAGAGGTCTTAAAGCTGAACATCTGGGAGGGGGACAAGATATTTTTCCGCCTGCTGGATGAGACAGAACAGTTCTTTTCCTTAAAGCTGGTGTACGACGGAAAGGATACCCTGGTAGCTGCCGCGCTGGACGGAAGGCCGATGGAACTGTTCGATGTGCTCACCGCAGAAGGGGAAAAGACCGGGGTGGTGCGGGAGCGCGGTGTGGCGCACCGGGACGGAAGCCCTCATGCGGCGTCCCATGTCTGGATTGTCCGGGAGAACGGCCGCGGTGGCCATGATGTCCTGCTCCAGAAACGCAGCGCCTGCAAAGACTCTTATCCCGGGTGTTATGACATCTCCGCTGCGGGGCATGTTGCGGCGGGAGACGGGTATCTGGAGACGGCTTTGAGGGAACTGCAGGAAGAACTGGGCATCGGGGCAGATGCAGGCAGCCTGCATCTTGTGGGAACCCACCACGGAATGTTTGAAGCGGAATTTTACGGCAGGATGTTTCGCAATCATGAGATTAGCCGGGTCTATGTCTGTGACAGGCCGGTGGAGGAGACGGCTTTGAGCCTTTCTGCCCGGGAAGTGGAGAGCGTGATGTGGATGGACCTTGACGAGTGTATGGAGCACGTATCGGGGAAGGATATGCCAACCTGCATTGATTTGGATGAACTGCAAATGCTGGCAGAGTTTTTGAAGAACCGTTGACGGGAAATAAAAAAGTGTTTGACAAAGAGGGATATCAGATATATAATTCTTAAAACTTAATTCATACAATAATACTGGGAATTAAAAGGAGGACACATCATGAAGCAGGTAAAAAAGAGTGCAATGGAACTGATCGGCCACACCCCTTTACTGGAACTGTGCAATTATGAAAAAGGGCATGGCCTGAATGCTCATGTGATTGCCAAGGTGGAATATTTTAATCCTGCCGGAAGTGTCAAAGACCGTGCAGCCCTGTCCATGATTGAAAGCGCAGAGGCCGAGGGGAGGCTGAAACCGGGAGCTACGATCATAGAACCGACCTCGGGGAACACAGGGATCGGTATTGCCAGCATCGCAGCGATGAAAGGGTACCGTGCAATCCTCACCATGCCGGAAACCATGAGTGTGGAGCGCAGGCAGCTGCTAAAAGCCTATGGGGCAGAGATCGTGCTGACGGAAGGCGCTAAGGGAATGACGGGAGCGATTGAAAAAGCCAGGGAACTGGAGCAGGAAATTCCCGGTTCTATGGTGCTTGGACAGTTTGAGAATCCGGCCAACGCCATAGCTCATATCAAGACGACCGGACCGGAGATCTGGGAGGACATGGAAGGGGACGTGGATGCATTTGTGGCAGGCATCGGCACAGGTGGAACGATAACAGGCGTGGGAACTTACTTAAAGAGCAGGAAGCCGGACATCAGGATCATAGCGGTAGAACCGGCGGGCTCCCCGTTTTTGTCCAGGGGGGAAAAAGGCCCCCACGGCCTGCAGGGCATCGGCGCAGGATTCAAGCCGGAACTACTGGACGATACGGTTTATGATGAGATCATGACGGTGAAGGACGAAGACGCATACCAGACCGGCCGGGAGATTGCAGAGACAGAAGGCATTTTGGTGGGAATCTCTTCCGGCGCGGCTGTGTGGGCGGCGGCACAACTTGCAAAGAGACCGGAGTATGCCGGAAAAAATATTGTCGTCCTGCTTCCTGATACGGGAGACAGGTATCTCTCCACCCTGTTATTTGCCAGGTAGCAGGCGGAATCAGTCATTTGCATCTTCTCTGTCCGGGTGCTCCTCATAATTTAAGTGATAATTGATCTCAGCCCCGATAAACAGGATGCAGATGCAGAAATACAGCCACAGCATCAGCAGAACGATCGCAGTCAAACTTCCATACATGTAGGAAAAATTGCTGAAATATGTAAAATAGACAGAAAATGCATAGGAAAACAACAGCCAGCAGACTGTTGCAAACAGGGCGCCGGGCACTTGCTGCCAGGGGTCCTGTTTTTTCATGGGGACAATCGTATACAGCCCGATAAAGCACACGAGAAAAAGCACCATCGCAAGCAGGCTTCGGAAGCTGATGATGTGGTTTGCCAGATTATACAATACCGGAAATGTCCGGACTACCAGGTTCTGTATGGAAGTACCGAATACCAAAAGGACCAGAGAAACCACGCAGACTGCCATAAAAATCACCGTATATCCCGCGCAGATCAGACGACGCACCACATAATTGCGCTTTTCCCTGCTGTCATAGATCCGGTTCAGCCCCCGCTCGATTCCCATCATTCCTCTTGCCGATGACCAGAGCGCGATGATGGCGGTCACGGAGAGGATGGTACCGGGGGACTTGATATAGAGATCGTCTACAATGCCGAGCATGAGGGAGTCCAGCATATCCGGCATGATGGCCACCAGGATCGCCTGCAGGTCTGATTTATTGATGGCAGGAACAAATTGTATTAAAGTCAGCAAAAGCATAATAAACGGGAAAAATGCGAGAACAATAAAAAAGGATGCCTGAGCCGCATATACGGTAATCTCATCCCTCACGTATTTATCCCAAATCTGTTTGCACTCAATGATAAAGTCAATCATAGTCTGCATTGCTCCGCTCTCTGTTTTTTCCTATAGTATCATGCAGGAGAAAAAATATCAAGGCACTGTGGGCATCAGAAGTTGACAGGAGTCGTCAAATCGGGAAAAACCGGTTGTAGAGGGCGGGGCAAAATGGTATAATCGGGCGTAGAAAAACCAAAGTGCATAGCGGAGGACAGTATGAAGAAGCTGGTAAGATACCTGAAAGATTATAAACTGGAAAGTGTGCTGGGACCATTGTTCAAGATGCTGGAGGCAAGTTTTGAACTGTTTGTCCCATTAGTTGTGGCGCAGATGATTGATGTGGGGATTAAAAACCAGGATGTTCCATATATCCTGAAGATGGGAGGACTTCTTGCGCTGCTGGGCATCATCGGACTTGCCTGTTCGCTGACGGCCCAGTATTTTGCGGCAAAGGCGGCTGTGGGCTTTTCCACGGCGCTCAGAAACGATCTGTTTGCCCATATCAACCGCCTGTCCTACAGCGAGCAGGATACCATAGGCACCGCTACGCTGGTGACCCGCATGACAAGCGATGTCAATCAGGTGCAGGCGGGGCTGAATCTAGCGCTGCGCCTTCTTTTGCGCTCCCCGTTTATCGTGTTTGGCGCTATGATCATGGCCTTTACGGTGAATGCGAAAGCGGCAATGGTGTTTGTCGTGGCGATTCCGGCGCTCAGCGTTGTGGTGTTCGGGATCATGGGGATCAGTATGCCCCTCTATAAAAAGGTCCAGCGTCAGCTCGACAGCGTAACCCTGGCGACGAGGGAAAATCTGACAGGCGCAAGGGTGATCCGTGCATTTAACCGGCAGAATGATGAAATCAGGAGATTTGACGACGCGAATGCCCTGCTGGTGAAATTCCAGGTGTTCGTAGGCAAGATCTCTGCGTTGATGAACCCCATTACGTATGTGATCATCAATCTGGCGATCGTGGCGGTGGTATGGATTGCAGGAAAGCAGGTTGACGCAGGCATCATCACCCAGGGCGAGACGGTTGCCCTGGTAAACTATATGTCCCAGATTTTGGTGGAGCTGATCAAGATGGCGAACCTGATCGTATCGATTTCTAAAGCCCTTGCCTGTGCAAACAGGATCAACGGGGTGTTTGAGGAAAAGAGCAGCATTGCAGACCGCGGCGGGGCAGGATGCCCGGGGGTGGCAGACCGGGACGAAAGAGGAGATAAGAGCATCCCGAAGATCCAGTTCCGCCATGTATATTTTTCTTATAAAAATGCTAAGGAAGACTCCCTGGAGAATCTGGACTTTACGGTGGAAAGAGGTCAGACTATCGGAATCATCGGAGGCACCGGCTCGGGGAAATCATCGCTGGTCAACCTGATTCCAAGATTTTATGATGTGCGTGAGGGCGCAGTCCTGATGGATGGAAAGGATGTGCGGGACTGGCCGCTTCAGGAACTGAGAAGCAGGATCGGCATGGTTCCCCAGAAAGCCGTGCTGTTCAAGGGAAGCCTGCGGGACAATATGAGATGGGGAAAGCAGGATGCCACGGATGAGCAGATCTACCGGGCGCTGGACATCGCCCAGGCAAGGGAGTTTGTGGAGGAGAAGGGCAAGGGACTTGAAATGTGGATCGACCAGAACGGAAAGAATCTGTCCGGCGGCCAGCGACAGCGTCTGACGATTGCCCGGGCGCTGGTGCGGGAGCCGGAAGTTCTGATCATGGATGACAGCGCTTCGGCCCTGGATTTTGCCACGGACGCAAAGCTTCGAAAAGCAATCCGGGAAGGCACAAAAGGCATGACGGTCTTCATCGTCTCCCAGCGCGCCACGACGGTCAAAAACGCGGACCAGATCATCGTGCTGGATGACGGCGCCGCAGCAGGGATCGGAACCCATGCAGAGCTTTTGGAATCCTGCGAAGTATACCGGGAAATCTGTCTGTCCCAGTTATCCAGAGAGGAGGTGCAGTGATATGGAGAAAAAAGGGTTTGTAAAGCATAAATCGACGCTCAAACGGATTCTGGATTACATCGGACATTATAAATGGTTCGTGCTCCTGTCCCTGCTCCTGGCTGCTGTCACGGTGGCGACGACACTGTATGCCCCGATTTTAGTAGGGCAGGGCGTGGATCTGATCTTAGGTCCGGGAAATGTGGACTTTGCGGGGCTGTATCAGATTTTAAAGAAGATTGTCATCGTCATCGCCGTCACGGCATTGGCCCAGTGGCTGATGAACCATATCAACAATAAGATCGCCTATCAGGTGGTGAAGGATATCAGGACAAAAGCATTTAACCACCTTGAGATCCTGCCGCTGTCATATGTGGACTCCCACCAGTACGGCGATGTGATCAGCCGGATCATCGCCGATATCGACCAGTTTTCGGAAGGGCTTCTGATGGGATTTACCCAATTGTTTACGGGAGTGCTGACCATCTTTGGAACCCTCGGCTTTATGCTCGTGGTCAATCCCCTGATCACGGTCGTCGTCGTACTGGTCACGCCGCTTTCTCTGTTTGTGGCAAGCTATATCGCAAAGAAGACCTATGTGATGTTCCAGCAGCAGTCCCAGACAAGGGGAGAGCTGACTTCCCTGGTGGATGAGATGGTGGGAAGCCAGAAAGTCGTGCAGGCATTTGGCTATGAACAGCAGGCACAGGAGCGGTTTGAAGAGATCAATGAGAGGCTCAGAAAATGGAGTTTAAAAGCAATCTTTTTCTCCTCGATCACGAACCCGGCGACCAGATTTGTCAACAGCATGGTGTACGCCAGCGTCGGCGTGACCGGCGCTTATGCGGCTATCCGCGGCTTTCTGAGCGTAGGGCAGCTGACCATCTTTTTAAGCTACGCAAACCAGTATACGAAGCCGTTCAATGAGATATCCGGCGTGGTGACGGAGCTTCAAAATGCCCTCGCCTGTGCGGCCCGCGTATTTGCCCTGATGGATGAGGAGCCGATCAGGCCGGAGGAACCGGATGCAGTTGCCCTGAAGGATGTGGACGGCAGCGTGGAGCTTGCAGACGTGTCGTTTTCCTACAGCCCGGATGTCACGCTGATCGAGAATCTGAATCTGGATGTGCGGCCGGGGCAGCGGGTGGCGATCGTAGGTCCGACCGGATGCGGCAAGACCACCGTGATCAACCTGCTGATGCGTTTTTATGATGTGAACGGCGGTTCCATACAGGTTTCGGGACACGATATCCGCAGCGTGACGAGAGAGAGCCTGAGGGCAAACTATGGCATGGTCCTTCAGGAGACATGGCTGAAATCCGGCAGTATCCGGGAGAATATCGCCTACGGCAGACCGGACGCGTCAGAAGAGGAGATTATCCGGGCGGCAAAAGAGGCCCATGCACACAGTTTTATCAAAAGGATGCCAAACGGGTACGATACCGTCATCTCAGAAGATGGAGGCAATCTGTCCCAGGGGCAGAAGCAGCTTTTATGTATCGCCCGGGTCATGCTGTGCCTGCCTCCGATGCTGATTTTGGATGAGGCAACCTCCTCCATCGATACGAGGACCGAGGTCCGCATCCAGAAAGCATTTGCGTCCATGATGCAGGGGCGGACCAGCTTTATCGTCGCGCACCGCCTTTCCACGATCAGGGAGGCGGATGTGATCCTGGTGATGAAAGACGGGCACATTGTTGAGCAGGGCACCCATGAGACGCTTCTGGCGCAGGAAGGATTTTATGCGAATCTCTATAACAGCCAGTTTGCGGTGTGAAAGGCAGATATGGTTTGAAACAGAAAAACAGGCAGTTCCGTACCGCTGCGGAGCTGCCTGTTCTATCTGTTTTGTTGGCTTAATCATCATACCGTGAGTCCAGTTTTTCCTGTCTCCGACGTTCTATTTTTTGGAATATCCCATAGGTAATGAGGAAACAAATGATAAAAATTGCCCCAAAACCCAGTGCAACCGGCAGATTCGCCTCATCACCCCGTCTCAGTGATGAAACAATAAATACAAGAAAGAAGCCGCCAAGGCCGCTGAGCAGGGCTGAGTACTTTTTTTTCCTGTTCTTATCCGGAACAGCACTGAGCTGTGTGAATCTAAGCATACGGCTGCGAATCAGCAGATATATGGGAGAACCTATCATGATAGGAAACTCGGGGATACACTCGATGCCGCGTAGTCAAAATAATCTGAAACAGTTCTGAATACACCTTCCGGTATCCTTCTTTGATCCGTTCATCCATGATTCATACCTCCCAAAATAATTCATTCAATGTTTTGTCAAGTGCCCGGCAGATTGCAATACAGAGTTTTAAGGAAGGGTTGTAATCCCCCATCTCGATCATCCCGATTGTCTGGCGGGTAACGCCTACAAGCTCTGCCAGCTCCCCCTGGGAGAGGTCCTTTGCAGCCCTTGCGGCTTTGAGTTTCAAGTTCTTCATCGATTATGACCTCCTGATCTTACTTTAACACACATATTGCAAAATGTAAAGTATATATTGCATTTTGAAAGGAATATTTAACCACTGGTTTTTGTATTTTTCTTGTACTCTGTATGGACAAACAGGAAAAGAAAGGCTATAATAATAGTCTACGGCAAAATACAACATACAAGATATAGTTGATGATTTTAATATGATGAACAATATATGGAGGTAATCAGGGATGAAGGTACAGAAAAGGGACGGCAGGGTAGCGGTCTATGATGCGGATAAGATCCGGGCTGCCATCGAAAAAGCCAACGCCAGCGTGGAGGCCGGAGAACGGGTGGAACAGGATATTGTGGAAGAGACCATCCGTTATGTAGAGCAGCATGCCGGGGAAGTGATGCCGGTGGAGGCAATACAGGATCTGATTGAAGAACGTTTGGTGCAGCACAACAAATATGCACTGGCCAAAAAGTATATGATCTACCGTTACCAGCGCGCCCTGCTGCGAAAATCCAACACGACGGACGAATCAATCTTAAAATTGATCCGCAATGAGAACAAAGAGCTGGCGGAGGAGAATTCCAATAAGAACACTACGCTGGCGTCAACCCAGCGCGATTACATCGCCGGAGAGGTGTCGAGAGACGTGACGAAGCGTCTGCTGCTGCCGGAGAAGATAACGCTGGCTCACGAAAACGGCGTTCTGCATTTTCATGATGCGGATTACTTTATCCAGCCAATCTTTAACTGCTGCCTGGTCGATATCGGGAATATGCTGGACAATGGGACGGTGATGAACGGCAAGATGATCGAATCGCCAAGGAGCTTCCAGGTGGCCTGTATCGTCATGACCCAGATCATCGCGGCGGTGGCCAGCAACCAGTACGGCGGCCAGTCTGTGGCTGTCAGCCATCTGGGAAAATATCTGAGAAGGAGCAGGCTGAAATTTGAGCAGGAGCTTTTGGATGAATTCGGCGATACGATGAGCGTGGATGAAAGAAAACGGGTGACCGATATCCGTGTGCAGGATGAACTGCGTTCCGGTGTCCAGACGATCCAGTATCAGATCAACACGCTGATGACCACCAATGGGCAGGCTCCTTTTGTGACCCTGTTTTTGCAGATCGATCCGGAAGATGAGTATGTGGAAGAGAATGTGATGATCATCCGGGAAATCCTGCGTCAGCGCCTGAACGGCACCAAGAATGAGCAGGGGATCTACACGACGCCGGCCTTTCCGAAGCTGGTCTATGTGCTGGATGAGTGCAACTGTTTAAAGGGTGGAAAATACGACGATGTCACCCGCCTTGCAGTACAGTGTTCTGCAAAACGGATGTATCCGGACTACATATCGGCAAAAAAGATGAGAGAAAACTATGAAGGCAACGTGTTTAGCTGCATGGGCTGCCGGTCCTTTTTGTCCCCGTGGAAGGATGAGCATGGAAATTACAAGTGGGAAGGGCGTTTTAACCAGGGCGTTGTCAGCCTGAACCTGCCTCAGATCGGAATTCTGGCAAAAGGGGATGAGGACAAGTTCTTTTGCCTTTTGGATGAACGCCTGGAGCTGTGCAGGGAGGCGCTGATGTGCCGCCACAAGGCCCTGCTCGGCACATTGTCTGATGTCAGCCCGATCCACTGGCAGTATGGAGCGATTGCCCGCATGGAAAAGGGCGAGGTCATCGATCCTTATCTGAAGGACGGATACTCGACGCTGTCTCTGGGATACATCGGCATCTACGAGATGACACGCCTGATGACGGGAGTCAGCCATACGGCGCCGGAAGGCAAGGAATTTGCCCTGAAGGTGATGGAGTACATGAAAAAAACCGTAGACGGATGGCGTGCTGAGTCAGGTCTGGGATTTAGTATGTACGGAACTCCGGCAGAGTCCCTGTGTTACCGTTTTGCTCGGATCGACCGTCAGAAATACGGTGAGATCAAGGATGTGACAGACAAAGGCTATTACACCAATTCCTACCATGTAGATGTGAGAGAAGACATCAATGCCTTTGACAAATTCACCTTTGAAAGCGAGTTCCAGAATATCTCCACCGGCGGGGCGATCTCATATGTGGAGATACCGAATATGCGGGATAACTTAGAGGCGCTTCAGACGGTTGTGCGTTTCATCTACGACAACATCCAGTATGCGGAGTTTAACACAAAATCTGATTATTGCCAGGTCTGCGGCTATGAAGGAGAGATCCTGATTAATGAGGACGTGGAATGGGAGTGTCCGCAGTGCCACAATAAAGACCACAACAAGATGAATGTGACCAGGAGGACCTGCGGCTATCTGGGCGAGAATTTTTGGAATAACGGAAAGACCAAAGAGATAAAAAGCCGGGTGCTGCACCTGTAAAAGGAGCGGATAGGACAATGAATTATGCGACGATAAAACCGACAGACGTGGCGAATGGACCGGGCGTGCGGGTATCTCTGTTTGTCAGCGGATGCACCCATTTCTGTAAAGGCTGTTTTAACGAGGAGGCATGGGACTTCTCCTACGGAAGCCCTTTTACGGAGGCGGTGCAGGAGGAGATCCTTTCATACCTGGGGCAGAGTTATATTGCCGGCCTGTCCCTGCTTGGCGGAGAACCGCTGGAACCGGAGAATCAGGCGGCGCTGCTGCCGTTTTTAAAAAAGGTGAAGGCGCTGCTGCCGGAAAAAAGCATCTGGTGCTATTCCGGGTACACCTATGAGCAGATTGCAGGAACCATGATGGAGAATTGCGGAATCACGCGGGAACTGATGGAGCTGATCGATGTGCTGGTGGACGGCGAATTTGTAGAAGAAAAGAAGAACCTGAACCTGCGTTTCCGGGGCTCGGAAAACCAGCGGATCCTGGATGTGAAACAGTCGCTTGCCGCAGGAGTTCCGGTCGTTCTGGATTTGAAATGATGGCGGGCTTATTGTTTAGCGGTGCTGCAAAAACCATGCTTTCATCGTCATCAGCACTCTGACAAGTTCCTCTTCCGTAATGATATAAGGGACCATCGCATAGAGATAGTTCAAAAACGGACGGCTGAATACGCCCTTTTTAAAGGCGAACTGCTGATAGCCGCGGATGTCGGCGGGATCGTAGACCTCCACACAGACACAGGCGCCCATGATTCGAATTTCTTTGATGCGAGGGTCTGAAAAGTCCAGCAGTTCCCTTCGTGTGATCTCCTCGATCCGGCGTATTTTTGACATGTAATCCTGCTGTTCGAACAGTTCGATCGATTTCAGCGCCACGCTGCATGCCAATGCGTTACCCATGAAGGTCGGACCGTGCATCAGGGCGTGGTTGGGATTGTCATCATAAAAGCCGTCATAAACTTTGTGATTTGTCACCGTGACCGCATGACCGATATATCCGCCGGTGAGCGCTTTTCCCAAAACCAAAATGTCCGGTAAAACCAGGTCGGCTACAAAACGATTGCCTGTACGCCCAAAGCCCGTGGCGACTTCATCGAAGACCAAAAGGACATGATACTGATCGCAAAGTTCTCTGGCCCGTTTGAGAAAATCAATATCGTACATTCTCATGCCGCCTGCTCCCTGCAGAAGCGGTTCTACAATGAAGCAATTCAGTTGGTCGTGATATTTTGCAAAAGCTTGCTCCAGGGCTTGTATTTCTGTCGGAATATGGACGATGTGGGGATTTTTTCCATAGGCATTCAGCACAAAATGATAATCCTCATCGTCGCCTACTTCCATCGTTTTGAAGGTGTCGCCGTGGTAGGCGTGTTCCAGTGACAAAACCATAATACGCTCTGTCTGCCCAAGATTCATATAATATTGCAGGGCGATTTTTAATGCGACTTCAACGGCAACACTGCCGGAATCGGAAAAGAAGCAGTAGTCCAGATCGCCCGGCAGCCAGCTCTGTAGCTTCCTGGACAATGATTGGGCCGGTTCGTGGGTCAGCCCGCCCAGCATGACATGGGCAAACTTTTTTAGCTGAGATTCTATGGCATCGTTCAGTTCGGGATGCTTATATCCGTGGATCACGCTCCACCAGGAGGAAACAGAGTCGATCAGCCTTTGGTTCTCTGTGCAGAGATAAACACCGTCGGCATCGACGATTTTGTAAGGGTCATTCATTGTTTTCATCTGTTGATAAGGATACCAGATCATAGCATGCTCTCTTTCTATACAAACAGGTTTTCTAATGTTTCATAAGACAGTTCCAAATCCATGTCTCCTGCTTTCACGCAGGCGATTACGTTTAATCCGGTTAAATGCCCGCACATGAACAGATTATCCTCGTGCAGGCGGCAGCCCGGTTTAAAATGATTGAAGATGATACCGCTTGCTACAATCCCGTGGTTTTTCATGTATTCCGCTGTCAAAACGACCGAATTGATCGTGCCAAGTCCTGCATCAGCTACGATCACACATGAAAGATCGCGGGCTTTTATAAAATCTTCCAGATAAATTTCCTGGTCATCAAAACGGAGTGGACAGAGAATGCCTCCGGAGCCTTCCGCGACCACATAGTCGTATTGGGTGCATACCTGGTCAAAGCCTTTCAGTACAACATCCAAATCTACCGGGTTTCCCTCTATTTGCGCGGCTAAATGCGGAGAGACGGCGGTCTCATAGATATAGGGACACATTTCGGTAAGCGGCTGTTTCATACCGGAGACAGTTTTTGCGTACAGGGCATCCCCAGGGATCAATGTTCCGTCAGGGCGGCGTTCATTTCCGCTTACAGCCGCTTTATAATATGCTGCGCGTTGATGATTTTCCTGCAGTTTTTTCAAAATCAAACCCGAGATATAGGTCTTTCCCACATCAGTGCCGGTTCCGGTGATAAATATTTTTTTACTCATTGCAGATTTTCACCTCGTATCCAAGTTCTGTCAACAGTTTCATATCGGTCTGTACCGTGATTCCCGCCGTAGTCAGCATATCCCCGGAAATCGCTGCATTTGCACCGGAAAGAAAACAGCCTCTTCCCTTGTCGGGAATCAGCCCTCTGCCGCCTGCCAGGCGGATCGAAGCGTCAGGGAGGATAAAACGGTATACGGCGATGATTCGCCGCATATCGTCATTTGTCAGCTTCTGATTCTGTTCAAGCGGAGTGCCGGGAATGGGATTGAGCAAATTAACAGGCACACTTTTTATTCCCAGTTCACGCAGGGTAAGCGCCATATCAATCCGGTCTTTGGGCGTTTCTCCAAGCCCCATGATCCCTCCGCTGCACACTGTGAGACCAGCCGCCTGTGCCGCACGAATCGCCTGGATTTTATCGTCAAAGGTGTGAGTAGTGCAGATGTTTGGAAAATTCCTCCGGGAAGTTTCCAGGTTGTTATGGACGCGTGTAGCGCCGGCTTCCTTTAGTTTCCGATACTGTTCTTCATCCAGCAGACCAAACGATATACAGACGGATATCCCCACCTCTGCTTTGATCGTGCGAATCGCTTCGCACATTTTATCTACTTCGGCATTGGAAAGCCGTCTTCCCGAAGTGACGATAGAGTACCGCAGGACGCCCTGCTCATGGTTTTGCCTTGCCTGTGCGACGATCTCTTCGGAAGAGAGCAGAGGGTATTCCTCGGCACAGGTGTGGTGATGGGCAGACTGTGCACAGAATTTACAGTTTTCAGAGCAGCGTCCGCTTTTCCCATTGATGATCGTGCAGATATCAAAATGATTGGCACAGAAGTGCCGCCGGATCTGGTCCGCGCTTTTACATAATTCATCCAACGGCTGCTCGTATAGATACAGCGCCTCCAGATCATCGATTCGTTCACCGTTTAAAACTTTTTCTGTCAATTGCTCTAACTTTGTCATATTCTTCACATCCTATTTGTTTTGATCAAGGGAATCAGTCTTTTCCCTAGCACGGCTCCCAGAAAGCACAGGGCAATATCGCCCGGCACAGCCAGGAGAAAACAGTAGAGGAAAAGTGTCCATATGCCTATGGGGCTCTCGAGATAAAAATTACTGATCAGGTAGTAGTAAACCATTCCAAACAGATATACAATGCCAAGCCCGATAAAATTCGCTGTGAGCAGGCGGGGATATCCGGGGTTTGACACCTGATTGGCAATTTTTCCGGTGACATATGCGCCGACGGCGAAGCCGATGATGTATCCAAAAGAAGGTTTCAGGACATAAAATATGCCGCCGCCTTCCGTGAAGACCGGCAGGCCCATAAGCCCCATAACAATATAGGCACATACGGAAAGGGCGCCGTATTTTCCGCCGAGAATAAGTCCCGCCAGCATGGTGAAAAGGAACTGCAATGTAAATGGTACGACCGGAATCGGTATTTTTATGAATGCTCCAACGGCAATCAGTGCCACAAACAGGGAGCATAGGACCATGTATTTTGTTTTTTCTGTTCTTTCTATTCTTTCTGCGCGTGCTGCTCTTTCCATAAAGTTTACCTCGTTGAATTTGATTTTTTCAGTTCTTTTTTGGTGGTGATGGGGCTGTCTTGTAGAAGAGTAGCATAAAGGGTTTGGATTGTCAACTAGAAATTAAATATTGGTTTACAATCATCAGGGATGAGTTATATTGAATGTAGTGTTGATTGTGATAGAGCGTATTTTCATTGGACGGCTTTTATGGTCAGCCTGACAAATTCCCTTTTGACTGCTCTCTTTTGGGAGGCAAACTGAATGTATGAAGTGTGTGGCTTGTCCTTGCTGTAAAAATAAGAGGCTGTTTGACTCGGACCGGATGCGGCTGGATGTGGTATATAGACTGGCATTTAGTAGGCACAACTTGATTGGAGGGCAGCAAGACTAAAGACCCATGTTTACTTTGAGATTAAGGAAGTGACAGCTGCAAGGAAATATGCGGCACAAAGGCATGGAGAAATAGAAAGTCTTATCAGATTTATCTGGAAAGAGCAGTAAAGTGTGATTCGTCGTTGGACGAGGATGCGATGAATTACTTTAGATACAGGTTCCACGGAAGAGATATATCAAAAACGAGGGGGGCAAACGTGCAAAATCGCGAAATGGAAGAAGGGAGATTAGTTTTCCTTAAACACATATAATAAACATAGGTCAACAAAAAATAAACTAAAAATAAAAAATGGAAGAATAATGGAAGGATAAGTAAATAAAACATTGACTTCGAAAATTGAGAATGATATAATGATAATCCAAGAAAAGGAGGATGCCATGTACGCAATGGATTTTGCTCAGGTAGGAGCTAACATACAGGATAAGTTAATTGAAAAAGGAATGACACAGCAGAGTTTAGCAGATGCACTTGGTATTTCAAAACAGGTTATGAACAAAATCATCAAAGGCAGCAAAGCTATTAATGTTAATGAACTTGCAAAGATTGCAGGCATTCTCAGTACATCTACAGATTCCCTCCTTACAGTGAGAGATGAAGTAGTAACAGCTGACAGCCTTAGTTTTATGGGAGCGATTGATGATGAGACTACACGCGAGCGAGTTAATCTTATCAGGTTAGCAATTGATGAGATTCATATGCTGGAGGAACTGCTTGATGAATAATGAATTAAATACATTGGAAATAGATAAAGTAAAGAATCTTGCAAAAGAAAAACTGGGATTGTGCAGAAAAGGAAACGACATTATTGGAACACAAATTTTTTCAATCCTTAGTTTGTATGCCAGAGTGATTTATTACCCGCTTGGCAAGGCTGCACCTTGGGGATTTACGAGAATAAGCGGTTCTAAAAATGATGCGTCTCTTGAAAAACCATTTGTTGCTCTTAATTCATCTATTCCGGTAGATTGCCAGGTGTTTGCAGCTGCCCATGAGTTGTATCATATTTGGTATGAACAAAATCCAGATGTGTTGCCAGCTGATTTGCTCAACGAGCAGGATAAAAAAATAAGTGAGAAAAAAGCGAACAGATTTGCTGCAGAATTCCTTGTTGATGAGTTATTGCTGAAACAGGAAATTGAATTATATAAGATTAAGAAATTTACAATCAAAAGTATACTGCAGTTGGCAGAACTTTTTACTGTCCCATATA
Source organism: Lachnospiraceae bacterium (assembly GCA_030825115.1). Taxonomy (GTDB): domain Bacteria; phylum Bacillota; class Clostridia; order Lachnospirales; family Lachnospiraceae; genus Brotaphodocola. Next base: position 163,354 of record JAPJQL010000001.1, on the reverse strand, counting down.
GAACAATGGTAAAAAGATTAAGAGAAATAGAGGTTATTAGCGATAATGATCAAAGTAAGTTTCTTACTGAGACAGAGGATTCAATAGAAGTGTACAAAAAGCGATACTCTATTTCTTCGCAAAAGTCAGACAATCGTATTGCGATGGATAATTTAGTTGAATTAGCTGTTGCATCATATGAAAGAGACTATATCACATACGAAAAACTAGAATACTTACTTAGAATGAGTGATTTGAAACCGGAAGATTTAGGTATTGAAAAAAAAGCCGTCTACACATTCCCATCTGATGACGAGTTAGACAGTATCATGGGGGAATGAGTATGGTAGATAAAATAATCATTGATGCAGATTTATGTATAAAGCTGGGTGGAAGTAATAAATATAAATATTTATATGATGTTCTTCCTCTGGTTGCAAGTGAGATTTATATGCATACACATGCTCATGGTGAAGTTAGGATGCCATCAAGTGCGGTGGGTCAGTTAAAGGACCTAGTTTCGGAAGGAAAAGTAGTTCTTGTGAATGAGAGTGGGTTGGATAATCAAACGAGAGCAATCTATGATGCTTCTTATAATAATCTGGCGAAGGTTATGCTTGATCCTGCAAAGCCAAACAAGAATAAAGGCGAAATGTGTTCTCTTGCGTATGCAAAAGCAACATGTATTCCGGTATTTGCAACAGATGAAAAGAATCTTCAGCCTATTATTGATAAGCAGTTAAATACAGGAATTGATGATATCACATGTATAAGGATTGTAGATATTGTTATCAAGGCAAAAAATGGAGAAATAGCTATGCCGAGAAAAATTGCGAAGGCACTTTGGATAGTTTCGGGAAAAAAGAAAGAGATATTTGATTATGAGATTTGGCCAGTATTAACCGAATAATATATAGAATTAAATATAAGTTTTTTATGCTTCAATAATAAGAGTATCATTAAATATTGTGTTGTAGATTGCATTAAAGACGGATAATCATAGATATAACAGGAATGATATCGATATATTTCGGATTGAAAGAGTAGCGTGTGAGAGCATCTATCTAAAGTGGTAGGTGCTTTTGTATTGCAAAATCGAGTAGTAGGAAAGCGGGATTGCGATGGCAACTTCTCATTATGATAAGGCAAAGGCCGATAGAGCGGTATGCTTTGTAGAAAATCTTTGCCCTACAAAAGGGAAAAGTGCCAACGATTATTTGACATAAACTTTATCACGGGAAAGATAGCAAGTAAATAATAAATATGGTATGATAGGAACGTACCGCGGAAATTGCTGCGGAATCTGAAAACAGACGAAATGGGAGTACCGTACAAATGCGAATCATCATCTCACCAGCCAAAAAAATGAACATCGACACCGACACCCTTCCGTACCACACCCTGCCCCGGTTCCTTTCACAGACCCGGGAGCTGATGGATTACATAAAGAGCTTAACTTACGACCAGTGCAAAGCCATCTGGAAATGCAATGACAAAATAGCAGCGCAGAACTATAGCCGCTTTGCCGATATGGATTTGGAGCGGACACTGACACCTGCAATCCTGTCATATGAAGGGATCCAGTACCAGTATATGGCGCCGCTCGTATTGGAGGTGGATGCCCTGGATTATCTGCAGGAGCATCTCAGAATCCTCTCTGGATTTTATGGCATACTAAAACCGTTCGACGGGATCGTGCCGTATCGTCTGGAGATGCAGTCAAGACTGGCGGATGAGAAGCTGGATTCTCTGTATGATTTCTGGGGAAGCAAGTTGGCCGAAGCTCTGTTTGAAGAGGATTCCCTGATTTTGAACCTGGCGTCAAAGGAGTATAGTAAATGTATTTCAAACCACCTGCGGCCGGAAATCACGTTTGTCACCTGTGTCTTTGGGGAATTGATTGACGAAAAAGTGGTGGAGAAAGGGACATTTGCCAAGATGGTGAGGGGAGAGATGGTACGGTTTCTGGCAGAGCATCAGGTCGGGGATATAGAGGGTGTCTGCCGCTTTGACCGGATGGGATACCGGTTCTGCAAAGAGCGGTCTGATGATAAGACTCTGGTTTTTATCAAGCAGACAGACTGATCTCATCCCATGACAACAAAAATGAAAGTACAAAGAAATGGAGGCAAGATTATGTTAGAGGCAGGAACAAAAGCACCAGGATTTACATTGGCGGACAAGGACGGCAATCAGGTATCCTTATCTGATTTTGCAGGAAAGAAAGTTGTGGTTTATTTTTATCCAAGAGATAATACTCCGGGCTGTACCCGTCAGGCCTGCGCGTTTGCGGGAGCGTATCAGCAGTTTGAGAAAATGGGAGTCGTGGTGATCGGCATCAGCAAGGACAGTGTAAAGTCCCATCAGAATTTTGCGTCTAAGCATGAACTGCCGTTTATCCTGCTTTCCGACCCGGAGCTTCAGGCAATCCAGGCCTATGATGTGTGGAAAGAGAAGAAGCTGTATGGCAAATTGTCCATGGGCGTGGTCCGTTCGACTTATATCATCGATGAAAATGGGATGATTGAAAAAGTGATGGAGAAGGTAAAGCCGGATACCAATGCCGGAGACATTTTAGACTACCTGGAAGCGATGAGAAACGAGACAGAAGAATAAAAAGGACAGAGAAACAGTATGATAGATATGGAATATGCCAAGGGGCAGTTCAGGCAGTATTTAAGCAATTATGACGAGACGGACGGCAAGATCAGGCTGAAAGAGATACACACCTTCTGTGTCCTGGATGCCGCGGATGAGATATGCCGCGGGGAAGATCTGGGGGAGGAGGACCATCAGCTGGCGCTTCTGATCGCGCTTCTTCATGATATCGGGCGGTTCGAGCAGCTAAAAGAGTTTCACAGCTTTGACGACAGGAAGTTTAACCATGCCGATTTTGGAGTGAAGGTGCTGTTTGAGGACCGGATGATCGAGCGTTTTACCGGTGAGCGCAGATTTGATGAGATAATCCGAAAAGCGATTTTGTACCATTCCCGGTTTTCCCTGCCGGAGGGATTGTCTGAGCGGGAGCTTTTGCACTGCCGGATCATCCGGGATGCAGATAAGCTGGACAACTTCCGGGTAAAGGATACGGAGCGGATTGAGACGCTGTTTGATACGGCGGAGGAGGAAGTGGCGCTGGAGCCGGTGACGCCGTTTATCCTGGAGACAATCCGCGCCCATCGGTGCGTTTTATCCTCGGACCGGGTGACCCATATGGATTGCTGGGTGTCTTATCTGGCATTTATTTTTGATCTGAATTTCCGCTCCAGCTTTCGCTTTATTGAACGGAATGACTATGTGAACCGCAATATCGACCGGATTGACTACAAAAATCCTGACACCAGGCGGGATATGGAGGAGATCCGCAGGATCTGCAACCGTTATATCAGGGAGCGCATAAGATGAAAATGGGCACAGGAATCGAATGTGGAATCAAATATCAGCTTGTCCGTTCTTCCAGAACGACCGTGGCGATCCAGATCAGCAGAGAGGGCGAAGTGGTCGTCCGTGCGCCCAGAGGCTGTCCTCAGTCGTCTATTGATGCGTTTGTGACGGAAAAGCAGGCGTGGATTGAACGAAAGGTGGGGGAAGTCAGACGCCGGAATGCAGAGCGGGAGCAGGCGGGAAGCGGGGAGAGCCGGGATGTCTTTAGACTGCCCGGCTCTCCCAAGGAGGAGGCGGTTTACCGGGCGCAGGCTGCGGAGGTATTTGCCCGCAAGGCCGCTTACTATGCGGAGCGCATGAACGTGACGTTCAACAAGATTACGATACGTGACCAGAAGACCCGCTGGGGGAGCTGCAGCAGCAAGGGAAATTTGAACTTTAACTGGCGGCTGGTGCTGGCGCCAGTGCCGGTGCTGGACTATGTGGTCATCCATGAGCTTGCCCACTGCAGGGAGATGAACCATTCTTCCCGGTTCTGGGATATCGTCGGAGAGATGATGCCGGATTACCGGATTTACCGGAAATGGCTGCGGGAACACGGAGAATGTCTGATGAACCGATAATTTTATCAGAAACTATCACGTGTTATTTTTTTAACGTACAGGGGATGGTATCCTAGTAGTATGTTAAAAAATTAACTACTATGGAGGGGCAACAAGATGGAGACAAAAGAAAAAGCTTTGAAGACCTTAAATGGCGTGCAGTCCGCCGTTTTGCTGGCGCTGATCATCGCATCGGTGGCAGTGTGCATCAAGCTGAAGGTCGGGGGACCGATGATGGGGCTGTTTTTCAGCTGGCTGATCATCTATGGATTCTGTATTATACTTCGGATTGATTACAAGCAGGTGCAGCAGGGGGCGTTTGACGCGCTGAAGGTGGTATTGCCGACGATGACGATCCTGATGGCGATCGGCGTGCTGATCGGCACCTGGATGATGTCGGGGACGATTCCCACCATCATCGTCTATGGGTTAAAGCTGATCAATCCTACATACCTGCTGACGTTTACTTTGATCTTTACGGCAGTTTTGAGCCTGGTGACGGGAACTTCCTACGGCTCTGCCGGCAGCGCCGGTGTGGCGATGATGGCGATCGGCAACGCGATGGGGCTGAATCCGGGCATGGTGGCAGGAGCGGTGATCTGCGGGGCTATGTTCGGCGATAAGTTAAGCCCGTTTTCCGATACGACCAACCTGGCTCCGGCGGTGTCCGGCTCAAAGCTGGGAGATCATATCAAGAGCATGCTCTGGACAACCGTGCCGCCGATGCTGATCAGCATCGTGATCTTTACCATATTGGGGATCAGGCAGACCAGCGGCGGTTATGACGCGGGGGATTTAAACCTGTATATCAATTATCTTCAGGAGAGGTTCCAGATCGGCTGGGTGACGCTGATTCCGGCTGTCCTGATCATCGTCCTGCTGATGTTCAGGGTCGGCGCGTTTGAGGCCCTTGGAATCGGCGCGGTATTAGGGGCGCTGGTATGTGTGTTCGTACAGGGGAACGACCTGCAGTCGGTCCTGAGGGTCTGCTACAACGGGTTTGCCAGCGGCACGGATATCGGCGTGCTGAAATCTATCCTGGACCGTGGCGGTATGAGCAGTATGCTGCAGTATGTCGCCATCATTACCTTTGCCGTGGGCATGGGCGGGATGTTGGACCGCCTCGGGGTACTGAATAAGCTGTTGTCTCTGTTTACAAGACGGATTGACAGCGATGGCAAGCTGGTATTTGCAACGCTTATGGTAGGTTATGTGACCAGCATCGTAAGCTGTTCCAGCCCGATGTCCCATGTGCTGACTGGAAAGATGATGCAGCCGCTGTTTAAAGAGAGGAAGATAGCGCCCCGGATCTTGTCCCGCTGCTTGGAGGACAGCGGAACCCTGGTGGGACCGATGATTCCGTGGCACGGTTACGGGATCTACATGGCCGGAACCCTGGGCGTGGCGTGGGCGCAGTATATCGCCTTTGTCCCGCTGTTATGGCTGACGCCGCTGTTTTCCATCTTGTATGGATTCACCGGTATTTCCATCAGGCATACCGACGGAGACTGATGGGAAAAGACAGGGCGGGGAGAAGAAGACTCCCGGTAAAAAAACACTGGCATGGCGGTCCGCTTATTGGCCGCTTGCCAGTGTTTTTAATTGATTCATATCCTGAATGACGGTCTGATGCCCGTTTTTCCGGACGATCCCCATCTCCTTCAGACGTGCGATCAGCCGCGTGACTGTGATGGTGTGGATGCCGAGATAGTTGGCAAGCTCCCCGTAGGAAAATTCTTTCTGCAGCACGTAGAGAGAACCCTGTCTCACTGCAAGCTCTGCCAACGCCTGGCAAAGACTCGTAAAATTGTCCCCTTCCTGCAGGGAATAGCTGTGCCGCAGTGCGTTGTCATAGTGGGTAACTGCCTTTTCAAAGAGCCAGCGGTAGAGGATTGGATACTCATCCACGTAACTGCGAAAGAGGCTGCAGGGAATCTGGTATAAGACACAGTCGGCCTTCGCCATCATCGCAAATGCAAGAAAAACATCGTCCGGGTACTCCCGGTTGAATGCAGAGGTAAAACAGATAAAATCGCCGGGAAGGAAGTATTGGTAGATGTGCTCCTTACCGTCGGAGGAGGTGCTGGTAAGGGCGCAGATCCCCTTCTCCAGAAAATAGACGTATTTGTCCTGGCTGGTCCGGTTGTAGAGGCACTCCTGTTTTCTGACCTGCCGGAGCGTGCCGAGTTTTTTCAGTTTTTCCAGATGGTCGTTCATCTGATTTGTCTTTGTCGTCCTGTCCATGATCGTTTCCTGTTGTTGTTCCTTTTCTTTCGTAATTGACTGCACAAGCGCGCTCCTATTATACCACAGCCCGATCTGAAAAAGAAAGAAGTTGATGAAAAATTAACAAATGATAGCTGCTGTTATTTTTTTAACCAGGAAAACCGGATATACTTTTAAGAAGAATTGAAACGGAATCAATTATGGAGGAGGAAATTTTTATGGAAAACAATCGGATCGGATATGAGCGCGTCAATCATCTGGTGATCCGCCAGTATGAGCAGGAGCAGCGTCTTTTGGAGGAGCTTAAAAGCGGCTGTTATACGGCAAAAACCCCGCTCGTTGTCGTAAATCCTTATTTTGTAAACCCGTTGACTGCGTTGATATTATTTACGACAGAGGAAGCGCAGGCGGTGACGGTGACAGTAAAGGGCATCGAACCGGCAGGGGATATCACCCACACGTTTCCGGCGGAGAAAGAGCATGTGCTGCCGATCCTCGGCCTGTATCCGGAATATGAGAACACGATAGAGCTAACGCTGGAGCAGGGTGGGCGCACTGAGGTTAAGATCCAGACGGAGCGGATTGAAAATATGCCCTACCATGCGGATTATATCAACACGACGGCGGAGCATATGAACGGAAATCTGATGTTTGTAACCCCGGCAGGCGACTCTCTGGCAGGCGGTTATGACTATCGGGGAGACTGCAGGTGGCATCTGGTAGAGCCGTTTATCTTTGATATGAAGCGGGCAGCAAACGGGCATCTGCTGATCGGTTCCAACCGTCTTCTCGATATGCCGTATTATACGGCGGGGGTCTGCGAGATGGACATGGTGGGCAAGATTTATGCGGAGTACCGGATACCGGGCGGTTATCACCACGACCAGTTTGAGATGGAGGACGGGAACCTGCTGATTCTGACCCAGGAGAAAAATGCTCCGACGGCGGAAGACATGTGTGTGCTGGTAGACCGGAACACAGGAGAGATCTTAAAATCCTGGGACTATAAAAATGTTCTGCCCCAGGATGCCGGAAAATCGGGAAGCTGGTCTGAGCACGACTGGTTCCACAACAACGCCGTGTGGTATGATAAACGGACGGATTCCCTGACCTTGTCCGGCAGACATCAGGATATTGTCATCAACCTGGATTACAAGACCGGGGCATTGAACTGGATCATCGGTGACCCAAAAGGCTGGCCAGGAGATCTGGTGGAACGCTATTTCTTTACCCCGGTGGGCGAAGAATTTGACTGGCAGTATGAGCAGCACGCATGTATGATGCTGCCGGACGGGGATATCATGTGCTTTGACAATGGGCACTGGCGCGCAAAGAAAAAAGAGGATTACCGCCTGAACCGGGATAATTTCTCCAGAGGAGTGCGCTACCGGATCGATACGGAGAACATGACGATCCGGCAGGTCTGGGAGTATGGAAAAGAGCGGAAGAATGATTTCTTCTCCTCCTATATCTCCAACGTGGAGTATTACCGGGACGGCTATTATCTGGTCCATTCCGGCGGCATGGGATACAATCATGGAGTGACCTGCGAGGAGCTTCCGGTCTACATGGACTTAGATGACCCGGAATGCGTATTAAAGAGCATTACCGTGGAGGTGATGGACGGGCAGGTTGTTTATGAGATGCATCTGCCGTCCAACTATTACCGCGCGGAAAAACTGCCGCTCTACCGGGACGGTGCAAACCTGGAGCTGGGGCAGGGAAGGGTGCTTGGTAATCTTGGCGTGACAGGAGAATTTGAGACGGAGGTCCCGGCCGAGGCGACAGGAGAGCTTCTGCCGGAAGCCTGCCAGGCGGTGCTGACAGAGGAGGACGACCGCATTGTGTTCAAAGCGAAGTTTAAACGCGGCCAGCTTGTGATGTTCCAGCTGGAAAATGCGGATGAGCCGGAGGAAATCCACCGCTATTTTATCTCCACCAGCGCAAAAAAATTCCTTGCGATGTGTTCCGGCACCTTCCTGCCAAAGGATGACAGAGAAGTGACGCTGAATGTGGACAAAGAAGGCCTGAGCGGCCGGTTTGACGTGAGAGTTATTATCGATGATGTAAAATATGAGACAGGAATCCGGCTTGATCTGTAACCCTGTCTGATTCCAAATGAGACGATGAGGTAAAAGGCATGAAGAACAAGGTACTGCGGATTTTGGGAATTCTCCTGGGCAATCTGATTTTTGCATTTGGGCTGACGGCATTTTCCATCCCCAACAACTTTCTTGTAGGGGGCGCTACCGGTATCGCCCGGAGCGTGGAGTATTTTGCCCATCTGGATATGTCGCTTACTGTGGCGATCATTAATGTGGTGATGTTTCTGGTTGGTTTTTTCCTGCTGGGAAAGGAGTTTGCGCTGACGACGATTGTCAGCACCCTGGTATTTCCGGTATTTTTAAACCGGCTTTTGCAGGTGGAGGCGCTGGCTCATCTGACTGGTGACCGCCTGTTGTCGGCGCTGGCCGGCGGCTGTCTGATCGGTCTGGGTCTGGGGATTGTGATGCGGCTGGGAGGCTCTACCGGAGGTATGGATATCCCGCCGCTGGCGCTGAACAAGAAGCTGCGGATTCCGGTGGCGCTTTCCATGTACTGCATGGATGTGTTCATCCTGCTTTCCCAGGCTGTCTTTTCCAATACTGAAGAAATCCTGTATGGCATTGTATCGGTCCTGCTGACCTCTGTGGTGCTGAACCAGGTGCTGGTATACGGAGCCGGAAATATACAGGTTCTGATCATCAGCAAGGAATACGAGCGCATCAATGAGATGATCCAGAATAAGCTGGACCGCGGCTCCACGTTCCTTCCAATCCAGACGGGATTTGAGAAGGTGTCCCAGAAGGCGATCCTCTGCGTGCTGCCCAGCCGGGAGCTGAGCCAGTTAAACCAATACGTACAGCAGGTGGACCCGAAGGCATTTATCATCATCAACGGGGTGCGGGAAGTCCGTGGACGCGGCTTTACGCTGGACAAACATCTGGTGTGACGGATGCAGGCCAAATCTGAAAAAAACGCAAAAAAGGACAGTGAAATAGAGGCTGTCCTTTTTTTTGTTTTTGTATTATAATAGAGAGAAAAATGAAAGAGATAAGGGGTGGAGATGCCGTGATCGATCTGAGTGGGATGATTTCCATTCCATTTCTGAAAAAAAGCGTATTTACCGGGAGCTATCAGGGAATGCGATATCTGCTGCGCAGGGATGAGAAAGTTACCGGGGAGGCAACGGAGGAAACTCCTGCGGTGACAGAGACAGTTCTCACCGCGGTCATCTGGCCGGAGCCGTTCAACTATATCATGACGGCGGAGGAAAAGAAGAAAAGCAGGGAGTTCCCTTTTACTATGGAAGGAATCCGGTCCGCGGTGGCATGGATGAATGAGGAGTATGGAGCAGGACATTACTAGACGATGGAGTTATCGCAGTACCAAAGACAGGAGGAAACAGGGATATGAATTTCAAACAAATAACGGGAATCTATTTCAGCCCGACAGAAAGTACAAAAAAGGTTGTGGAGCTGATCGTCGGTGCAATCGATGGGAACCGGGCGTATCTGGATCTGACGGATGCGGTTTTAAGGCGCCCGGACTACAGCTTTACGGAGAATGAAGCCGTGATCGTGGGCGTGCCGGTCTATGGCGGACGTGTCCCGAAGACTGCGGTGGAACGGCTTCGAAAGCTTCACGGACGTCAGACTCCGGCGGTGCTGGTCGTGACTTACGGAAACCGCGCGTATGAAGACGCCCTGGCTGAGCTTCGTGATGTGCTTTCGGAACAGGGGTTTAAGATTGCGGCGGCAGCAGCGGTGGTGACAGAACACAATATCGTGCACAGTATCGCGGCCGGCCGTCCGGACGAGGCCGATCAGGCTGCCTTAAAGGAGTTTGGACGGGGCGTTGATGAGCGGCTTCGGTCGATACAGAGCGCATACCGGCTTAAAGAGGCAGAGGTAAAAGGAAATGTACCGTACCGTCCATATGGCACGATCCCCTTTAAGATCATCGTATCCGGGTCATGCAGCGGCTGCGGGCTCTGTATCAAAAAGTGTCCGGTCCAGGCGATCTCACGGACCGACCCGAAGGTGACGGACCAGGAGCGGTGCATCTCCTGTATGCGCTGTGTGAAGCTGTGCCCGGAAAAGGGGAGAAAGATCAGCCCGCTCATGCTGTTTATGGCGGGGAAAAAGCTGAAGAAGGCGTGCGGTTCGCGAAAAGAGCCGGAGTTTTTCTTCTGAAAAGAAAATAAGGTATCTGGAGAAAGAACATGAAACTTGAGAATAATCTGGACACCGACGACGTGAAGGGGCTGGTATGGAGGCTTGCAATACCTTCCATGCTGGCTCAGTTTGTCAGTGTCTTTTACAGTATCGTAGACAGGATGTATATCGGCAATATCCCGCAGATTGGAGAGGTGGCGCTGGCAGGCGTCGGCATCTGCGGACCGATCGTCACCCTGGTATCTTCGTTTGCATTTTTGATCGGCATCGGCGGCGCGCCCCTGATGAGCATCCGTCTTGGAGAGAAGAACGAACGGGCTGCAAGGCAGATCCTTGCCAACTGTTTCCTTATGATATCCGTATTGTCGGTAGTCCTGACGGTCGGTTCCCTGCTTCTTAGAAGCAAACTTCTGTGGTGGTTTGGCGCAGGGGAAAATACATACGGTTATGCATACAGCTACATTACGATCTATCTGCTGGGGACGGTGTTCGCCCTGATGACCACCGGTCTGAACCAGTTTATCATCTGCCAGGGATTTGCGAAGGTGGGGATGATGGCGGTGGTGCTGGGGGCGGTCAGCAATATCGTGCTGGACCCTGTTTTTATCTTTGTGTTCGGCATGGGAGTGAAGGGCGCGGCAGTTGCTACGGTGCTGTCCCAGATGATTTCCTGCCTGTTTGTCCTGCGCGTCCTTTTTAGCGGCAGAGTTCCGATCCGGATCACATTCCGGGGCTATGACCGCCAGGTGATGAAGCGGATCGTCACAGTCGGCATGACCCCGTTTATCATCATTGCGATGGACAATCTGCTAATCATCTCCATGAATGCCGTGATCCAGCGGTATGGCGGCGCGGGGGAGGGGGATACGCTTTTGACCTGCGCGACGATCCTGCAGAGCTTTATGCTGATCGTAACCATGCCTCTGGGGGGAATCACAGGAGGAACCCAGACCATACTGGGATACAACTACGGAGCCAGGCGGCCGGACCGGATCATCCGCGCGGAAAAAGAGATTTTTAAGATGGGCTTTTTCTTTACGGCTGTGATGTTTCTGGTGGCCCAGCTGATCCCTGGAGTGTTTGTTCGGATCTTCACCAGAAATGAGGAGTATATCCGGCTGACGGAGTGGGCGATCCGGGTGTACACGATCGGCATCATTCCTCTGTCGGCGCAGTATACGATTGTGGATGGATTTACAGGGATGGGGATCTCCCGGGTGGCGATCAGCCTGTCCACATTCCGAAAAATAGTATTTTTTGCAGGCGTATTTTTGATTCCGCCGGTATTCGGGATTCGCAATGTGTTTTTTACGGAACCGTTATCGGATATTTTTGGAAGCGTGGTATCTGTGATCGTATTTTTTACGATGTTCAAACGGGTCGTCGGCGACCCGGCTGCGGTGCGTGTGGACGCGGGGCTGGAGCCCGGAGAGGTGTAGATGAAAATAAGAAAGCATATTTATTTTTCCGGGAGAGTGCAGGGCGTGGGATTCCGCTATCACGCGTACCGGATTGCTGTGGCGCTCCGTTTGACCGGATGGGTGCAGAATCTGTATGACGGCCGGGTGGAGATGGAGGCGCAGGGAGAGGAGCGCCTGATATGGGACCTGGTGACGGAGCTGCATAAGCAGCGGTTCATTGAGATTGAACACATGGATGTGACCGATCTGCCTCTGAAAGAGGAGAGGGAGTTTCAAATCTTAAATTGAATGGTTTTAAGGGGCGGGGATATCCCGCCCCTCTTTGCGGTAGCGCATAGGTGAGGTTCCGGTCTCCTTTCGGAATACCTGGGAAAAGTATGACTGGGAGGAGAAGCCGACGGAGGAGGCGATCTGGGCAATGGAATAATCGGTGGAGGTCAGCAGTTCTTTGCTGATCTGCAGCCGTTTTGCGTTCAGGTAATGGATCGGCGACATTCCGGTGTAGCGGCTGAAGGCGTGTACGAGATAATATTTGTTCATATGGGCCTTTTCGGCCAGCGATTCTAATGTGATGTTGTCAGAATAATTGGAGTCCAGATAGTTTTTAATCTGGATACACTCCTTTGTCATCTTGGCGGAGTTGATCGGCGCAGGCATGAGTTTGTGCTGGCGGATTACCTGGATGATCAGCACATCCAACAGATACTGGCAGGCGAGATGGTATCCCGGCTGCTCGGCCCGCACCTCCATCAGGATGAGGTTGAGCAGGTTCAAAAGCTCCGTTTTTTTGCTGTAATTATAGAGAATCTGGTCTGAGGTCTCTTCCATGCCCAGGAAGGTGATGCCTTCGATTCCGAGCACAATGTATTCCATCGGGGAAGAGTCCAGGGACTGCTCTGTGTGTTCGCTGCCCGGGGGCACGATGATCAGGTCGTTGGCGTTGATTGGGTATGTCTTGTTGTCCAGCAGAAAGGTCCCTTTTCCGCTTACGACATAGAACAGTTCGGTGAAATGATGGGTGTGCGGGATGCTGCTCCAGTCGCCCTGGTATTTGGACATGGAAATATAGAGAAGCCTGCTGTTCAATTTTTGGAAGTCCTGTTGTTTGATCTCATAGCGCTGATTGCTCATTTTTTATATCTCTCCCTGCTGTGGCAGCAATATATTGCTTATTTTGACATGGTTTCCCGGTGAAAATCTTTCTGATTTGGTTAAATTATATATGTTATTCTGCAAATTGTAAACATAAAGAATCCAAAATGACGAAAAAGACAAGAATTATAAAAAATGTGACAAGATAGCGATAGAGGAAACCCTGCCAACCTTGTATAATGAAGTCATCAGATACTTTATTGATCATTTGAAATGGGAGGGAATTACTATGCGATTGAAGAAGATTACGGCATTAACCTGTGCGGCGGCTATGATGGCGGCATCGCTTTCTGCATGTGGAGGCGGAAGCAAACCGGCAGAGACCCAGGCTCCGGCGACGGAAGCGCCAAAGACAGAGGCAGGGACCGAGACCCAGGCTCCGAAAGAAGAAGCAGGCGAGGCAGGCGGCCTGGAAGGCACCCTGAAGGTTGCGGCATTTGACGGCGGTTATGGTTCCGATATGTGGAAGGAAGTGACCGACAAATTCATGGCAAATAATCCTGGCGTCACCATCGAGCTGACGGCAGAGAAGAACCTGGAAGAAGTGATCAGCCCGCTGATGAAGGCAGGAGAGTATCCAGATATCGTATACCTGGCGACGGGACGTGAGCTGGCATTGCCGGAGACCCTGATGAAGGATAATGCGATCATGGATATCACCGATGTTCTGTCCATGAAGGTTCCAGGAGAGGACGTGACTGTAGGCGATAAGATCATTCCGGGATTTACCGATACGCTGGTGACCAATCCATACAACGACGGCAAGACTTATCTGGCTCCGATGTTCTACAGCCCCTGCGGATTATGGTATGATGCAGGCCTGTTTGAGAAGAAGGGCTGGGAGCTTCCAGAGACATGGGATGATATGTGGGCGCTCGCCGATACGGCAAAGGCCGACGGAATCTCCTTATTTACCTATCCGGTAGCAGGATATTTTGATGCATTCATGTTTGGTCTTCTGACCGAGATTGGCGGACCGGATTTCTACAACAAGGCAATGTCCTACGACGACGGCATCTGGGAGACACCGGAAGCAACCGAGATGTTTGAACTGGTCGGAAAGCTTGCAGGCTACATGGAGCCGACAACCGTGGGCAATGCAAACAAGGACAACTTTAAGAAGAACCAGCAGCTTGTACTGGATGACAAGGCGCTGTTCATGCCAAACGGCAACTGGATCATAGGCGAGATGGCAGATGCTCCGAGAGCAGAGGGCTTTCAGTGGGGCTTTATGCCGCTGCCGGCAATGAAAGATGGCGGAGACCGTTATGCGTTCACCTTCTTTGAGCAGATGTGGATTCCGGAGCAGGCTGAGAATAAAGAGCTGGCAAAGCAGTTCCTTGCTTATATGTATTCGGATGAGGCGGCAGAAATTTTTGCAAGATCCGGCGCGATCCAGCCGATCGAGGGTGTGAGCAAGTACATTACCAATGAAGAGAGCAAATTGATCTATTCCATCTATGATGGCGGTGCGAAAGCTTCTATGGGCGGATTTGCGGCAACCGATGCAGTTGAGGGCGTGAGCATGAAGGATACCCTGTTCTTCACCATTGACAGTATTGTGACCGGCGACAAGACCGTGGCCGAGTGGCAGGCAGCTGTGGAAGACGTAAGCGACAAGCTGAGAGGCGCGCTCAAATAGGCAGAACCGGAAGGCTGTGGCAAAATACAATGATGCATCTGCGTATTTTGCCATAGCCTTTTTCAAAGCGGGCGAGGAGGAGAGCAGTTGAAAAACAGAAATAAAAGAAGTTTATTTATATTTGCATGTATCGCACCGGCCACGTTACTGATGTTTCTTTTCATGATCGTACCGACATTTAACGTGTTCAAGATGTCGCTGTATAAATGGGGCGGGTTTTCGGCAGAAAAGACATTTGTGGGGATGAATAATTTTAAGATTCTGGCAGGCGACCAGAAATTTCTGCGTGCGATGCAGAATTCCATCCTGATCATCGTGGTGGTGACGGTGGTGACCCTGGCTCTTGCAATCATATTTGCCTATATCCTGACAAGGGAAAAGCTGAAGGGACAGGGGATATTCCGCGTAATTTTTTACATTCCGAATATCCTTTCCATCGTAGTCGTATCGGCGATATTTTCGGCGGTTTATGACCAGAGGGATGGTCTTTTGAACACGATCATCTATATCTTCCGTCCCGTAGGCCCGGACGGGGAGGGACTGATCGCCTGGCTGGGCAACCAGAAGCTGGTGATCTGGGGCATTATCATCGCCCTGATCTGGCAGGCGATCGGTTACTATATGGTCATGTATATGGCGAGCATGGCGAGCGTGCCGGAGAGCATCTATGAATCGGCTTCTCTGGAAGGCGCCGGGAAGGTACGGCAGTTTTTCACGATGACCCTTCCCCTGATCTGGAACAACTTGAGGAGCACGCTGACCTTTTTCATCATCAGCACGATCAACTTAAGCTTCCAGCTGGTAAAGGCGATGACGGGAGGAAAGCCAGACGGGGCGTCGGATGTATTCCTGAACTATATGTATGACCAGGCATATACCAATTCTTCCTATGGTTACGGCATGGCGATCGGAGTGGTGATCTTCATCTTTTCCTTTGCCCTGTCCGGTATCGTCAACGCTGTAACAAAGCGCGACACGTTGGAATTTTAGGGGGTGAGAGAGGATGAATAAAAAACAGGCAGCAGCATCAAATAAGGCGGTAAAGATTGTTACCTATGCCGTTTTGATCCTTCTCGCGGTGTGTATCGCGGTCCCTGTGGGCTGGGTGTTCATGGCGTCGTTTAAGGAAAATGCGGAATTTTACGGGCAGAGTCCCTGGACGCTTCCAAAAGGGCTGTATGTACAGAACTTTATCGACGCGTTCCACACGGCAAAGATGGGCAGCTATATGCTCAATTCGGTCATTGTGACGGCATTGGCGCTCGTATTTCTGCTGATCATTGCGCTCCCGGCTGCATATGTGCTGGCGCGGTACCGGTTCCGGGGGAGCAGGTTTTTGTCCGTCGTATTTATGGCAGGGCTGTTCATTAACGTAAACTATATCGTTGTTCCGATATTTTTGATGTTTGTAGACGGGGATACTTTCCTGCGCTCGATGGGGCTGTCGGCATTTTTGCTGAACAACCGGGTGATCCTGGCGCTGGTCTATGCATCGACCCATCTGCCATTTACAATTTACCTTTTGTCGGGGTTCTTTGCGACGATCCCGAAGGATTATGAGGAAGCGGCGTTTGTGGACGGAAGCGGTTATTTCAACACGATGGTCCGGATCATGATGCCGATGGCAAAGCCAAGTATCATCACGATCGTTCTGTTCAATTTCCTGGCATTCTGGAATGAGTATATCTTGTCGATGACATTGATGACGAAGGACAAATTCAAGACCCTGCCGGTCGGCCTGATGAACTTAAACAGCGCGCAGAAGGCGGCGGCGAATTATGGGCAGCTCTATGCCGGTCTTGTGATGGTAATGCTCCCGACGCTGATTCTCTACATACTGGTCCAGAAAAAACTGACCGAAGGAATGAGCCTTGGAGGGCTGAAGGGATAAGGAGGGCTATCATATGAATAAAACAGGCGTTATCATCATACAGGCGATCTTATTTGCAGTCTGTATGGGGCTGATCATCTGGGGACAGAGAACGGTCGGATATCCGTATCTTGCGGCCCAGCTCATCGGGCTTGCAGGGCTTTTGGGACTGTTGTACAGGTACAATAAAACATATCGTTAGGAGGGCATGATCGTGAAGGGAACAGGCAGACTGACTTTACCAACCGACATGGACATGGTAAAAGAGACATTGGAACTGAAGGAACGGCTGGGGGCGGACGCCCTGAGGGACTGCGACGGCACCAATATGCCGGAAGAACTGCTGAATCAGGGTGCCAAGGTATATTCTACCTATTACACAACCAGAAAAGACAACAAATGGGCGATGGAAAACCCGGAGGAGATCCAGCAGGAGTATCTGATCAGCGACCGGATCACGGCGCGCGGGACAAGCCTTTCCATCGAGCTGATGCGGGGCTTCCACACAGAGCAGTTGAAGGTCAATACCATCGACGACCCCAAGCGCTGGTGGGAGGTGATCGACCGGACGACCGGAGAGGTGGTGCCGACCGACCGGTGGGAGTTTTGCGAGGAGACGGGCTGCGTGACGATTGAAACCGTGCCGTATCACCAGTATACCGTGAGCTTCCTTGCATTTCTGATCTGGGACCCGGTACATATGTATAACTTCATCACCAATGACTGGAAGGATGAAGAACATCAGATGACTTATGATGTGCGCCAGCCAAAGACCCAGGCGTATGTAAAGGAGAAGCTGAAACGCTGGTGTGAGGAGAATCCAAATGTGGATGTAGTCCGCTTTACCACCTTTTTCCATCAGTTTACCCTGACTTTTGACGACCAGAAACGGGAAAAATACGTGGAGTGGTTTGGCTACAGCGCCAGCGTCAGTCCTTATATCCTGGAGCAGTTTGAAAAATGGGCGGGATATCCGTTCCGTGCGGAATATATCGTGGACCAGGGCTACCACAATTCCACCTTCCGCGTGCCGTCAAAAGAATTTAGAGATTTTATCGAGTTCCAGCAGATTGAGGTCAGCAAGCTGGCAAAAGAGCTGGTGGACATCGTTCACAGCTATGGCAAGGAAGCCATGATGTTCCTCGGCGACCACTGGATTGGAACCGAGCCGTTTGGAAAATATTTTGAGACGATCGGTCTGGATGCCGTGGTAGGCTCTGTGGGCGACGGCGTGACCATGCGGATGATTTCGGATATTAAAGGCGTGAAATATACCGAGGGGCGGCTTCTTCCGTATTTCTTCCCGGATGTGTTTACCGAGGGGGGCGACCCGATCGGCGAGGCGCAGGACAACTGGATGAAGGCGAGGCGGGCGATCCTCCGTTCTCCCCTTGACCGGATTGGATACGGAGGCTATCTGAAGCTGGCGGTAGAGTGGCCGGGCTTTATCGAGCAGGTGGAAAAAGTCGTGGGAGAATTTCGGGATATCCATGAACTTACAAAAGAGACAAAATCCTATATGGCTCCGTTCAAGGTGGCGATCTTAAACTGCTGGGGAGGCATCCGCAGATGGATGAGCAACCAGGTCCACCATGCGCTGTGGTACAGGGAGATTTATTCTTACGTAGGCGTCATCGAGTGTCTGAGCGGTATGCCGATCGATGTGGAGTTTATCGATTTTGAAGATGTGAAAAACGGCATTGACCCGGAGATCCGGGTGATCATAAATGCCGGGGATGCATACACCTCCTGGAGCGGTGCAGAAAACTGGATGGATGAGCAGGTGGTGACCGCACTTCGCCGGTTTGTGGACGAGGGCGGCGGCTTCATCGGCGTCGGTGAGCCGACAGCCTGCCAGTATCAGGGGCGTTTCTTCCAGCTGTCGGATGTGCTGGGCGTGGACCGGGAGCTTGGGTTCTCCATGAGCACGGACAAATACAATACGCTGAATCCAGATCATTTCATTCTGGAAGATATTGACGGAGAGATTGATTTTGGCGAAGGAAAGAGCCGGATCTATGCACAGGGAGATTCCTACCAGATCCTCAATATGGACCAGAAATACAGCCGTCTGGTCGTCAACGAATACGGCAAGGGCAGAAGCGTCTACTTTACAGGTCTGCCATATTCCCCGCAGAACTGCCGGATCCTCCTGCGCGCGATCTATTATGCGGCTCACAGGGAAGATGAGATGAAGAAATACTACGTTTCCAATGTGGATACGGAGGTCGCCGCGTTTGAAGAGGCGGGGCGTGTTGTGGTCATCAACAATTCCAAAGAGCCAAAGAAGACAGATCTCTACATTATGGGAGAACTGAAATGCAGTCTGGACATGGAGCCGATGGAGATGCGCTGGGTAGAAATAAACTGATAATTATATAAAATACAAACAATTAATTATTTTTAAACAATTAAATAGAAAAATAATTAGAAAAACAGCAAAAAAGTGCTTGACAAATTGTATTTATTGAAGTACAATGTAAACATAAAAGATAAGAAAGTTCTTATCTCTTACAGAACAAAGAAACAGGAGATTGGTTCAAGAGACAAAATCCTGCGGAGTTCAAAAGTAACAAAAAGGGTTAGGCAAATACCTCAACTTGAATAGGTTTGGAAAAAGAAATCAATCAATAGAACAAGAAAAGCAATGTCAATTGCGTATCGAGGGAAATTGAGTTGATGAAAAAAGAAAAACCGAAAGAAAATGCCAGGAAAGAGTTCTTATATGATAGTTGAAAAAAACTATAGATAAGAACTCTTTCTTTTTGTTTTTTTGGACCGGCAGATTCGCGAATGGGTTTTATTTCATCACCGGCTATGGTATAATGCTGTCATACACAGAAAGAAAGAGAGAACTCATATATGACTGAGAGTAATGGATTCAGTATCATGATCGGAATCTTGATCCCGCTGATCGGGACGACGGCCGGGGCAGGCTGTGTGTTCTTTTTAAAGAATGCGATCCGTCCCAAAGTGCAGAAAGGCCTTTTGGGGTTTGCATCCGGTGTGATGGTCGCGGCATCTGTCTGGTCGCTTCTGATTCCTGCGATGGATATGGCGGAGCCGATGGGGAAGCTTGCGTTTGTACCGGCGGCCGTGGGGCTGTGCCTCGGCATGGGGTTTTTGCTGCTGATGGACAAGCTGGTGCCGCATCTTCATCTGGACTGTGACGAGCCGGAAGGCAGGCCCTGCAATCTGGCCCGGACAACTATGCTGGTATTGGCAGTCACCCTCCACAATATCCCGGAGGGGATGGCGGTCGGCGTGGTATTTGCGGGACTTCTGACCGGAGAGGCGGGGATTTCGGCGGCAGGCGCATTCGCCCTTGCGATCGGAATCGCAATCCAGAACTTCCCGGAAGGGGCGATCATATCGCTGCCGTTAAAAAGCGAGGGGGCTTCCCGGAGACGGGCCTTTGCGATGGGAGCGCTGTCGGGCATTGTGGAGCCGGTCGGCGCGGTGATCACGATCCTGCTGGCCAGGTTTATCGTGCCGGTCCTGCCGTATCTGCTGGCGTTTGCAGCGGGAGCCATGCTGTACGTCGTGGTGGAGGAGCTGATCCCGGAGTCTGCAGAAGGGGAGCATTCCAACGTGGGGACCATCGGGTTTGCGGCAGGGTTTGTGATCATGATGGTGTTAGATGTGGCGTTAGGGTAGTATAAGAAATTTTACATAAAGGAGTATAGGAGAGATGACGCAAAGAGAAGTATTGGAACAGGCAAGGACCTGTCTGGGCGCTTACTGCAAGGGCTGTGAGATATGCAACGGAAGGGTGTGCAGAAATCAGATTCCGGGACCGGGCGCAAAGGGTGTCGGGGACACCGCAATCCGCAATTATGATAAATGGAAGGAAATCCGGGTGCAGATGGATACCTTGTGTGAGAACAGGCCGGTTGATACCACGTTCCGCCTGTTTGGGAAGGAATTTGCCTATCCGTTTTTTGCGGGGCCGGTGGGAGCGGTAAACCTGCATTATGGGGAGAAGTACAACGACGCCTCTTACAATGATATCCTGGTGTCGGCCTGTGCCGCAGCCGGTATCGCGGCCTTTACCGGAGACGGGGTCAACCCGGATGTGATGAAGGCGGCCACCGGAGCGATCCGGGCGGCCGGGGGCATGGGCGTGCCGACGGTGAAGCCGTGGAATCCGGAGACGATCCACGAGAAGATGGAGCTGGTCCGCGAAAGCGGCGCATTTGCGGCGGCGATGGATATCGACGCGGCGGGGCTTCCCTTTTTGAAAAATATGACTCCTCCGGCGGGAAGCAAGTCACCAGAGGAGCTTGCCGGGATCATAAAGGATGCCGGCGTGCCGTTTATCATAAAGGGCGTTATGACGGCGAAAGGAGCCAGAAAGGCAAAGGAAGCAGGGGCGGCTGCAATCGTGGTGTCCAACCACGGAGGCCGTGTGCTTGACCAGTGTCCTGCCACGGCAGAAGTCCTGCCGGAGATCGTCCGGGAGGTCGGCGGTTCTATGACCGTGCTGGTAGACGGCGGGATCCGGAGCGGTACCGATATCTTCAAGGCGCTTGCGCTTGGCGCGGACGGCGTGCTGATCTGCCGCCCCTTTGTGACGGCCGTATACGGCGGCGCTGCAGCCGGTGTGGAGGAACTGATCAGCCGTCTTGGCGCGGAACTGAAAGATACGATGGCGATGTGCGGAGCTCATTCCCTTGTGGAGATCTCCGCGGACATGGTGCGCCGGTAAGCAGTTTTAAAAATTTTATAACAGGACGCAGGCGATAGGATAAGGGCAGACAGAGTGGGGCGGTACAATAACAGCGTCATACTCTGCCTGCTTTTTCTGTGCAGACGGGTGGAGAATATCTATTTATAAAAAAATTGAAAAGAAATATACAGAACCGCACATGATGTTGAATATAAGACATCTGTAAAAATATTGATTATTGCATCTGCGGGCAAAATCGTTAAAATAGACAGGGAATGTAAGAGACAGAAAAGAACAGATGGGAGAGGACTTGAAAAAGGATGAGCGAAGAAAAGAAATCCAATAACATTATGGTCAGGATCGCCACCTTCATCGTGGATAAGAGGAAGGCGTTTTTGATTCTGTTTGTGCTTGCGGGCATCTATTGTGCGCTTTCGGTAAGCAAGGTAAAAGTCAATGATGACCTGACGACGTATCTGCCGGATTCCACGGAGACAAGGCAGGGACTGACGATCATGGAGGACGAATTTATCACGTTCGGCACGGCAAAGGTGATGGTCACCAACGTGACGTATGACAAGGCGCTGGAGCTGGCCCGCCATATGGAAGGCATAAAAGGCGTGACAGAGGTCAAATTC
Source organism: Lachnospiraceae bacterium (assembly GCA_030825115.1). Lineage (GTDB taxonomy): Bacteria > Bacillota > Clostridia > Lachnospirales > Lachnospiraceae > Brotaphodocola. Next base: position 141,554 of record JAPJQL010000001.1, on the reverse strand, counting down.
TATGACCGGGATGACGATACATACAGCGAGTCGGATCTGGAGGACTCCTATAAAAATGCAGCGGCTCTCTACAATATCACGTTTGACGGAGAAGAGGATTCGGAGACTGCGCAGAATGCGATGCTTGAAATCCGGGATTATCTGAACCCCTATGATACCTATGTCTATTCCACGGTGGGAAAGGATGACTCCGCAGACCTGCAAAATGACATCAGCCAGATCATGGTGGTGGTCATCATCATCATCGTCGGCGTTCTTTTGTTTACCTCAAAGACTTATATCGAAGTTGTGATTTTTTTGATGGTGTTTGGCATGGCGGCAATCCTGAATATGGGGACGAATTACTGGTTCGGGGAGATCTCTTTTGTGACCAATGCGGTTGGCACGATCCTCCAGCTTGCCCTTGGGATCGACTATGCGATCATTCTCTGTCACCGGTTTATGGAGGAGCGGGAGACAAAGGAGACGAGGGAGGCCATCATCCGGGCGCTCAGCAAGGCGATCCCGGAGATTTCTTCCAGCAGCCTTACCACGGTATCGGGACTGATCGCGCTGATGCTCATGCAGTTTAAGATCGGTCTGGATCTGGGGCAGGTCCTGACAAAGGCGATCATCATCAGCCTGCTCACGGTGTTTTTGTTCATGCCTGCTCTGATCGTCATGTTTTCCAGGCTGATCGATAAGACGCGCCACCGGAATTTTGTGCCGTCGATCCGTGCATGGGGGACGTTTGTCATCAGGACCCGGTATCTTCTGGTGCCTGTATTTCTGGTCGTGCTGGCGGTCGGCTGTTACCTCTCTGCCAAGTGTACCTATGTGTATGACAATAACTCCATCGTCTCCAGGAAAAAGACGGAGTATGTGATTGCGAGGGAGAAGATCGAGGCGAATTTTGGCACCAGCAATGTGATGGCGGTCATCGTCCCCAAAGGGGATTATAAAAAAGAGGCGGCTATCCTTGCCCATCTGGAAGGCATCGACCGGGTGGATTATGCGCTGGGGCTTTCTAACGTGGAGATCGATGAGGACAACGGCTATGTGCTGACCGATTCTTTGAATCCGCGGCAGCTCTCGGAGGTGGCGGATGTGGATATCGACCTGGTGCGGCTGTTGTACCGGGCGTACGCCATCGACAAAGGGGAGTATGCGGCGTTTATGGGAAGTATCGACGATTATAAGATACCAATCATCAGTACCGTGACCTTTCTCTATGATCAGAAGGAGAAGGGGGCGCTGAATCTGGAGGACGATCTGTCGGATACCATCGACGATCTGTACGAGCAGATCCGCGACGCGCAGCTTCAGATGGAAGGGGAGAACTATTCCCGCATGATATTTGCCCTGACCGGTCCGGTGGAGGGGAAAGATACCTTCCAGATCATCGATGATATCCGGGAGGAAGCCGGGCGCTATTATGACGAGGTCTATGTGGTCGGGGATTCCACCAGCGATTATGATCTGAGCAAATCCTTCCTGAACGACAACGTGAAGATCAGCGTCATCACCGCCTTGTTTGTGGGAATCATCCTGCTGTTCACGTTCCAGTCGGCCGGACTTCCGTTTATGCTGGTACTGACGATCCAGGGAAGTATCTGGATTAACTTTTCCGTGCCGCCGCTGACGGATTCGACGATGTTTTTCCTGAGTTACCTGATCGTAAGTGCGATCCAGATGGGCGCAACGATCGATTATGCGATCGTTATCACCAGCCGTTATATGGAACTTCGCAGCTTTATGGACCGGAAGGATGCGGTGGTGGAGACGCTGAATCAGGCGTTCCCCACGATCGTGACATCCGGCTCCATCCTGACCTGCGCAGGCTTTGTCATCGGCCAGTCCACTTCCAACGCGACGATTGCATCGCTGGGCAGTACGCTGGGGCGGGGAACACTGATCTCCATTATACTGGTTATGACGGTGCTGCCCCAGATCCTTCTGATCGGCGACTGGCTGATTGAAAAGACGGCGTTTACGATCCATAGACCTGAGGAGGATAACCGGAAGCTGAGAAATGGCAAGGTGAGGATCGACGGTTATGTAAAAGGATATATTTCCGGTGAGGTTGAGGGCAGGATCTCCGGTACAGTGGACGGGGAGATCAATGCGCTGATAAAAAATGCGTCGTCTGTCCAGATGAGAGAGGAGGGGAACGTCGATGAAGAAGATTAAAAGAAGCGCTGCGGCGGTCCTGGCCCTGATGATGGCTGTCGGCGGCATGGATCTGGGGGGAGCCGTTTCTGGTTTTCCTGGAGCAGCAGGTATGAACGCATATGGAGCTGTGAAGGAGGGAGAGACCAGCGGCAGTGAGACGGAAGATGCTGAGACAAAAGAAGTTGTCATCATCGACAGCGCCAGGGCGCTGATCGAAATGTCGAAAGCCTGTGTATTTGACGATTATTCAGAGGGAAAGATATTTGAGCTGACCGGGGATATCGACCTGTCGGGCAGCGGCTATACGCCGGCTGCGTCCTTTGGAGGAACCTTTAAGGGGAACGGCTATACGATATCAGGCCTTTATCTGGACAAGAAAGGCGGGGATGTTGGCCTGTTCCGCTTTGTAGAGCCTTCCGGCGTGATTGAAAACCTGACGGTGCGCGGGACGGTGCGCCCTGAGGGGAGCAGAAAAAATGTGGGAGGAATCGCGGGAACAAACCGCGGACGGATCTCGGGCTGCACTTTTATCGGAAAAGTGGAGGCAAAGGAAAATACCGGAGGCATCGCCGGATTCAATGAGGCAGGCGGCCTGATTGAAAGCTGTACGAACCAGGCGGTCATATCGGGGCTTAATGCCACCGGAGGCATCGCCGGGCTGAATGAGGGGATCGTAGAGTCCTGTCTCAACAAGGGGGAAGTCAATACCTCGGAGCAGGCTTCAGAGAGTGAAGAGACGGGTTCTTCCGATCTTTCTTTAGACGGGGCGATCTTAGACGCGGAGAAGGTTTATCACACCGGCGGCATCGTAGGAAGATCCACAGGCACGATCCGCAGCAGCCGCAATGAAGCGGCTGTCGGATACCTGCATTCCGGCTACAACACCGGAGGGATCGCAGGGATCCAGAACGGCCTGATCGCCCAGTGCGTCAACAGCGGTGAGGTCCGGGGCAGAAAAGATACCGGCGGGATCGTGGGCCAGTTTGAGCCGTATGTGCAGATGTGGTATCAGGAGGACACCATCCAGAAGGTGCAAAACGAGATTGACGTGCTGCTGGACCAGCTGGGAGCGCTTGCCGACACGGCGATGGACACCAGCAATGATACCGTTGCCAATACGGAAGGCTTCCGGGACAGTTTAAAGGAAGTCCGCTCCGGGCTTCAGAGCAATAAGCAGTATTACTATGACCAGGGAAAAGAATTTTCAAAACAGCTGGATAGCTGCCTGGATAACTTAAGCGTCAACATTGACGATTTTGGGCTGGAGCTGTCCAACCGGAACACGCGTTCAGACGCAAAGGATCTGCATTCACAGCTGGAGCGGCTGGAAAAGCTGCGCAAAGAGCTGAAGGGCGCGCTGATCACAGATCCTTTGAGGGCGAAGGAAATCCTGGATGAGATGGCGGAACTGATGGAAGAGATTGAAAATACGATGCGGGATATGCCGGTCTCCCTGATCGACGATGTGAACGACACGGCAGATGATTTAAACGGTCAGATCGATTCCATCCGGGAGAGCGCAAAGGAGACCAGAGAGCTGATCCGGGAGAATAAAGATAAGCTGTTTGACGATTTGAAGGTGACGGATGAGGATATGTCTGCCCGCATCGACGCTGCGTCGGCGAGCATGGATGTGCTGGCGGACCGTCTGAAGGACGCCAACGCCGAGACGCAGGACCAGATCCGGGAAATCCGCAGTCAGATCAACCGTATTTCCGATACCATTGACGGGGAGATTGAAGAGGTGAGAGAAAAGCGGGATAAAGACCTGATCAACGACGTATCCGAGGAGGAGGCGGAGGAAGCCGGAAGCGGCATGGTGATAAAATGTACCAATGAAGGCATGGTGGAATCCGACAGCAATGTGGGAGGCATCGCCGGCATCATTGGAATGGAACTCAGCTTCGACCCGGAAAATGACGTGGAGATCGATGGGGATACGTCCCTTCGGATCGACCGGACTGCAAGGGCTGTGGTGCAGGGCTGCATAAACAGGATGGACGTCGTCTCCACCAACGACTATGCAGGAGGCATTGTCGGCCGTGCGGACGCAGGCGCGCTGAGAGGCAACTGCAATTACGGGGATGTAAAGACGGTTAACGGCAGCTATGCCGGAGGGATAGCGGGCAGCAGTTCCAATGTGGTGCGGGATAATTTCTCCCTCTGCCAACTGACCGGAAAAAATTATGTGGGAGGCATTGTCGGAAGAGGGGAACATATCAGCGGGAACTATGCGATGGTTTCTGTCTTTTCGGAAGAAGAGGGAGAATTTTGCGGCGCGGTCGCGGGGGATGCAGACGGGGAAGTCCATGACAACTATTTTGTGTGGGAAGGGCTTCCCGCGATCAACGGCGTGACGTATCAGGAGCAGGCCTCCTCCCTCAGCTATGAGGAACTGTTGGCAGTGCAGGACATACCGGAAGAGTTCCGGTCGTTTGAGGTGCAGTTTATCGCAGACGGCAAAGTGCTCGGCCGGGTGAACGTGAGATACAAAGAGGCTGTGCCGGCATCAAAAATCCCTGAAATCCCGGCGAGGCCAGGCTACTATGCTTTCTGGGAAGACAAAGGGCAGGACAGGGGAGTCAACTGCAACATCCGGGTTTATGCCCAGTACCGTCTGTGGACGACGGCCATTGCCAGCGACTGGAAAGCGGGCGAGATGCCGGTGCTTTTGGCAGAGGGAGCATTTTACCCGGGGACGGCGTTATTGACAGAGGCAGCCGACCCACAGGAAAGCTGGCAGGCGCCGGAAGGCTGGGACATCCGACAGGGATACCGTTATCAGCTCTCTTCTCCGGAGACCGCAGATGGAAGCGGGCAGAACTGGGATGCGGTCCGGCTCCGGGTCTATGCAGGAGAACTTGAGCACAAGCGGGACCTGGATGTCGCCGTACTTCGGGAAGACGGGAGCTTTGTAAGGCTGCATGCAGAAAAAGACGGCAGCTATCTTGTATTTCCGGCGTCGGGAGAACAGGGGACTTTTGTCATTCTGGAAGAGAGCCGGAACTGGTATCTGTTGGGGGCGGGAATCGTCGTGGCGGCGCTTCTTGCGGCCTGGTACCTGGGAAGGAGACGGCGCGTGATGAGCGACCGGGAAACGGGGCAGGAGCGGGAGCAGGATCCCTATAACCATGAGGAATAATATTCATTACTTTTATATAGTTGACAAATAATAGCAACGTTGTTATCATTAAAGATACTTAATGAGAAGGGGTGAGGGAATGGACAGAATCGTGTTATCATTGTTAGTAGACAACACTTCGGGCGTGCTGAGCCGGGTGGCAGGTTTATTCAGCCGCCGTGGATACAATATTGAGAGCCTGACTGTTGGCGTCACCGCAGATGAGCGGTATTCCAGAATGACGGTGGTATCCTTCGGGGACCAGAATATCCTGGAGCAGATTGAAAAGCAGCTCCGCAAGCTGGAGGATGTGCATGACATCAAAGAACTGAAGCCGGGGCGTTCTGTCTACCGGGAGCTGATCATGGTAAAAGTCCGTGCGAATGCCAGTGAGCGTCAGGCGGTCAATGCGATCTCCGATATTTTCCGGGCCTCGATCGTGGATGTAGGCAAGGATTCCCTGACTGTCATGCTGACAGGCGACCAGTCCAAGCTGGACGCGCTCATTAACCTGTTGGAAGATTATGAGATCCTGGAGCTGGCGAGAACCGGTCTGACCGGACTGTCCCGCGGTTCTGATGATATTCGTTATCTGCCATAATGCTGTTGTTTGTTAGCGCTAAGGAGCTGCCAGAGGCGGACAGAGAGTCGTCGGTATCGAACCTTATTCGCATAAATTTAGTTTCACTTATCTAAGATGCCAAATTCTGAGGAGGAAGTAACATGAATAAGATTTATTATCAGGAAGACTGTAATTTATCCTTGCTGGAAGGAAAGACGATCGCTGTTATCGGTTACGGCAGCCAGGGACATGCACATGCGCTGAATGCGAAGGAGTCCGGGTGCAACGTGATCATCGGCCTGTATGAGGGCAGCAAGTCCTGGGCAAAGGCCGAGGCACAGGGATTTGAAGTATACACGGCGGCCGAGGCGGCGAAGAAGGCTGACATCATCATGATCCTGATCAATGACGAGCTTCAGGCCGATATGTACAAGAATGACATCGAGCCAAACCTGGAAGCAGGCAATATGCTGATGTTCGCTCATGGTTTCAATATCCACTTTGGCTGCATCACCCCGCCAAAGAACGTGGACGTAACGATGATTGCTCCAAAGGGACCGGGACATACCGTAAGAAGCGAGTACCAGGAAGGCAAGGGCGTTCCGTGCCTCGTAGCGGTAGAGCAGGATGCCACCGGCAAAGCGTTAGACATGGCGCTGGCCTATGCACTGGCGATCGGCGGCGCAAGGGCAGGTGTTCTTGAGACTACATTCCGCACCGAGACAGAGACCGATCTGTTCGGTGAGCAGGCAGTTCTCTGCGGCGGCGTATGCGCGCTGATGCAGGCAGGATTTGAGACGCTGGTCGAGGCTGGCTATGATCCGAGAAACGCTTATTTTGAGTGTATCCATGAGATGAAGCTGATCGTTGACCTGATCTATCAGTCAGGCTTTGCCGGCATGAGATATTCCATCTCCAACACGGCCGAGTACGGCGATTATGTGACCGGACCGAAGATCATCACCGAAGATACCAAGAAGGCGATGAAGAAGATCCTTTCCGACATCCAGGACGGCACCTTTGCAAAAGAGTTCCTGGTTGATATGTCTCCGGCAGGGCGTCAGGTTCACTTTAAGGCGATGAGAAAGCTGGCTTCCGAGCATTCTTCCGAGAAGGTTGGCGAGGAGATCCGGAAGCTGTACAGCTGGAACGACGAGAGTGGAAAACTGATCAACAACTAAGTTGGGATAACAGTGCAGATACCAGAAGGGCAGAACCATATGATGTGGTTTCTGCCTTTTTTCTATGGTTGAAATGAAATTTTGAGTATGGTAAAATTTATGTAAAATACACGAGAGGTGCCGCATGGGAGCATATAAATCAGATTTTATTTTTTATGACTTATTGAGCAAACTGTATCAGCAATACTATAAGGACAACAAGCTTCCGCCTCAGAGAGAGCTTGCCGGGACATATCATGTATCAAGATTTACCATACAGTCTGTCCTGAACAGGCTTCAAAATATGGGAATCATCCATACAGTCCAGGGCGCTGGAATTTATATCGATAATTCTGTACTGAAAAATCCATTAATGCTGAATTCCATGACAGAAAGAATGTATGAAGACATTGAGTCTAAAATGATTTATTTGAAGAAGATACCTGCTACTCATGAGCTGAGTTCCATTTTCAGTATTCGGCCTGGCGATGAACTTTGGGAGTACCAAAGGATCCGTATCGTGAATTTTCAGATCACACAGCTCCAGACTTCCTGGATTCCCTGCAGCCTTGTGCCGGATATGAGCCGGGAGGTGATTGAAAATTCTATTTATGATCATATTTTGAGCCTGGGATATAAGATTGCCCATACGATATCAAGCTACAAGGCGGTGACGGTAAACAGCAGGGAGGCAGGCCTATTGCAGTGCAGGAAAAACACGCCTGCAATGAGGATAGAAAGCAGAGGGCTTTTAAAGGAAAGGACAGTCTTTGAATATAGTCATATCATTTCCCTGGATTATGAATGTACGTATATTGTTCCGTTTAATAAAAAATTACATGGTCTTCGTCATAAGACAACGTAGAGGCTGGTATCGCAAACGGATACCAGCCTTCCGTATCAGGACGGGAAAACATCAAGGGGTCATCAATGTGCCGTCAGGAATCCGGCTCTGCGTCCATTCATGCGGGCGGTATGCACAAGGATACCTGGAAGCAGTTTGCTCATCAAAATCGACCCCGATTCCATCTGCTTCTATCGGATAAAAATAACCGTTTTTGCAGGCGATACATCCTGGAAATGTCTGTTTGGTATTCTCATGGAGCTCAATATTTTCCTGAATGGCTGCATTGTGGAGGTGGATATTCAAGTGCGTGTTTACTGCAAGTCCGATCGGCGTGATATCTGACGGAGTGTGCCAGGCAACACGGATGCCATAGTTCTGGCATAAGTGGGCCAGCTTTAAGGCAGGGGTAATGCCGCCCAGCTGTGATACATGGCAGCGCAGATAATCGATAGACCGGCTTGCAATCAGGGATTTCCATTCCATTGGATTATTAAACAGCTCACCGGTGGCAATTGGGGTACTGCACTGAGAGCGGAGCTGGGACAGCCATTCATTCTGGTCAGGCGGAAGAATATCTTCCAGAAAATAGGGCTTATAATTCTCTAATTCCCTGGCAAACTGAATGGCCTGGATTGGAAACAGCCGTTCATGGACATCATGGAGGATATGGAATCGATCTCCGTAAGTTTCCCGCAGCTGTTTAAACATATGTACGGTTTTCTGCATATACTGGTCCTGGTCATAGTAAGAGCCGGCCATCGCATTGTCCGGCGTATTCAATTCATTGGACGCACCGCCGTAGAAACCAAGCTGGCAGCGTATATGGCGGTAACCATTTGCCAGGATCTGCTCAATCTGTTCGGAAAGTTCCTCCATTGTATTTGCAACTGCGTGGGTATAAGCAGGGATAGCATCCCTCGATTTTCCGCCGAACAGCTGATACAACGGCATATGAGCCAGCTTTCCCTTGATATCCCACAGTGCCATATCAATCCCTGATATGGCATTGTTGATGACCGGTCCATTTCGCCAGTAAGCGTTGACCATCATCAAATGCCACAAATCTTCAATATTGTTGGCGTCTTTTCCGATGAGGAGCGGGCGCAGGTATTCGTCTACCATGCATTTGACTGCTTTGGGGCGCTGTTGGAATGTGGCACATCCCAGTCCGTAAATGTCCTGGTCGGTTAGAACTTTTACAACGATCAGGTTATGACGGTCTGGCTTTGTGATAAAACATTGAATGTCGGTGATGATTGTTTTTTGCATAATTGATATCCTTTCTTTTGCGTACTGGTTGATCCGTTTAGTTATATTTTAACCACAGAATACGGGAAATAGCAAGAATGTAAGGGAAAAGGGGGAAATAAGAGGAAAAAATCAGTCCAATTTACGAGGACTTACATGAAAAAACCTATATATTATCAGGGTTTTTATGTGGAAAAACTGGATTTTGGTATGTTTGACGGCGATGTGGGTTTGTGCTATATTTCAGGCAAACAAAACCACGTTTAAAACGAAAAGGAGGAAGGCAGTCCTATGGATGAGCAGAAAAAAGCAGTTGTAAAGCAGATCATTCAGCTTGTAGGGGGAGCGGACAATATTATCAATATCTGGCATTGCATGACGCGGCTTCGCTTTGACCTGAAAGATCTGGATAAGATTCAGGAGGATGAGATCAAAAAAATCAAAGGAGTTATGGGAACACAGTTTACCAAAAAGCAATTTCAGGTCGTATTGGGCACTACGGTAAACCAGTATTATGAGGTGGCCTGTGAGATGCTTGGGATGGTGGCAAACACAGACAAGGACCCGTCAGACGAGGTGGGGAAGGAAAAGAAGGATTTTGTAACCTGGTTCATGGACATGGTTTCCGGTGTGTTTGGTCCGATTGTTCCTGCTATTGCGGGAGCAGGTATGATAAAAGGACTGATCTCCGGTTTGGCGGCTCTGGGAGTTATTTCCAATAAGACGGACACATACTTGCTGATCGATATTTTAGCAAGCGGTGTATTTACATTTTTGCCGTTTTTTATTGCTGTATCTGCGGCGAAAAAGTTTAAGACAAGCCCGTTTTTGGCATTGTCGATGGCGGCAACAATCATGTTTCCCACTTTAGTCGATGCGGCAAAAGCCGGAACTGCTGCACAATTTACCTTCGGCGGCATCATTCCGGTCCCGGTGTTCAACTATTCCGGTTCCGTGATTCCGATCATATTTTCGGTACTGGCGCTGAGTTACATACACAAGGCGGTAGACAAACATATGCCGGATGTGCTAAAGACGGTCGTAACTCCTACCTTGACTATTTTGATATCGGGATTTTTCACCTTGACCGTAATTGGGCCGATCGGTATTTATCTTGGGAATGGTCTGGCTTGGGTGATTGACTGGCTGTTTGGGATTTCCCCTGTTCTTGCAGGCATTGTATTTGGTGCGATCCGTCCTGTTTCTATCCTTGTGGGGATGCATCATGCCATGACACCTATCGCGCTGCAAAACTTTGCAGATAAAGGATATGATATGCTGATGCCAATGATGTTTATCGCCAACCTCGCCATCGTAGGCGCGGCAGCAGCATGTTATTTTAAAGAAAAAACAAAAGAAGGAAAAAGTGCGGTTGCATCTTCTGCAATATCCGGTGCGCTTGGCATCACGGAGCCTGCCCTGTTTGGCGTATTGACCAAATACAAAAAGGCGTTGATCGCAGTAACCATTTCCAGCTCTCTGGCGTCCGCGTTTATCAGTGCATTTGGCGTAAGATTATATGGTTATATCCTGTCAAGTGTGTTCAGCATTCCTGCGTATATCGGACCGTACCTGCCGTTTGCGGCGATTGGCTGGGTACTGGCTTTGACAGTTAGCTTTGGCCTGACCTGGGTGCTGGTTGTCAGAGAAACAGAATCAGAGGATATGGTGGCTATCCTGGATGGAAGGGTGATCCCGATCACGGAAGTGCCGGACGAAGCGTTTTCCAGTAAAGCGATTGGAGATGGCGTAGCTTTTGAACCGGAACATGAAAACGTGGTCGTTGCGCCTTCAGGTGGAGTAATCATGGCAGCGTCCCAGAATATGAAGCACGCCTGCGGTATGAGGCTTGATAACGGTGTGGAAATTCTGATTCATGTGGGAATTGATACGGTTGCTATGAATGGAGATGGATTTTCTCTGTTGGTAAGCGAAGGGCAGCGTGTAAAAGCGGGAACTCCGCTGATCCGGTTTGATAAGCAAAAAATCGCCGGGGCGGGATATCAGGCAACCACCATGCTGATCATCACAGAAAAAGGCAATGTGAAAAATATAAAATATGAAACGGGGATCACAGCGAAGAAGGGAAAGACGGTTGTGGTGAAGTTTTAATCATTCGCGAGAAGGGGAGCGGGAGCAGTTTTGCTCCTTCTCCCCTTCTCGCGGACGGACTGTCTCCGCTTCCAAGATTACTTCCCATAATTCCCGCAAAAATCAAGAAATGTATCCAACGCCCGCGAAGTCCGCCCCTGCTGATATGCAAACCCGATCGTCCTCTTATGGATCGGAGTTCCAAGCTCCAGCTGGACCAGCTTCCCGCTCTCTAAATCTTCCTTTACAAATTCCTTGATCACACAGCCGATGCCAAGCCCGATGCGGGCAAATTCGATCAGCAGGTCCATCGTGGTCACTTCCAGGAGATTGTTCGCCTGGATCTCGTTGAGGTTCATATAGTCGTCAATATAATGTCGGGTGATATTGTTGCGGTCCAACAGCATGATGTTGCCGACCTGGAAGACATCGGCATTTTGTCCCTCCCGCACTTTGAGATTCTCAAGATAACTGGGAGCCGCCACAAAAATATCTTCGATATCCATAACCGGAATAAAGGTAAGGTTCTTGTTCCGCTTAGGTTCCGCCACAAGTCCGATATCGATCTTTTGCTGGTCCAGCATCGCCAACGTATGGGTGGTGGACTGGCTTTCGATAAAGATCTTAATATGGGGGTACTGTTCAATAAAGCCCTTCAGGTAGGAAACCATGATAAAGCGGCAGAGGGTGTTGCTGACGCCAATCCTGATATTTCCCATATTAAAATTCTTGATCCGTTTCAGTTCCTGCTCTCCCTGGGTCAGCGTATCGAAGGCAGAGGACACGTGCTCGAAGAGGAGCAGCCCTTCGTCTGTCAGCTGGACTCCGCGGGAATTGCGGTTAAACAGGGGCGTGTTCAGGCTGTCTTCCAGTTTGCTGATCGACTTGCTGATGGCGGGCTGGCTGATATAGAGCTCCTTTGCCGCCTTGGATATGTTTCCGGCTTTTGCCACTTCGTAAAAAATCTTGTATTGGGATAAATTCTGGTCCATCGTCTCCTCCTTGCCGCCAATCTGTCCGATTCTAATCCTGTATAGGACATCAGTTAATTTATAACTAACTGTTATAGTAACCATGAGTATTATGTATTGTCATTATATCAAGTGGAATGTTATAATACAATCATCAGTTCATAAAAATTGCATTTGCAGGAGGTTGACATGTCTGTCGGAACTATTTTTAAATTTCACAACGACCTGGATACAGACCAGATCATCGCGTCCCAGTATCTGTTGCTGCCCAATATTGATGAGATGAAAGTACATACATTTGAGTCGCTGGACCCGGAGTTTCCAAATAAAGTAAAGCCGGGGGACTATGTGGTCGGCGGCGAGAACTTTGGCTGCGGCTCTTCCAGAGAGCAGGCTCCAAGCGTCCTCGCGGCGCTGGGAGTGCAGGCGGTGGTGGCAAAGTCGTTTGCCCGTATTTTTTACCGCAACGCCATCAACATCGGCCTGCCGGTCATCGTGTGCAGGGAGCTGCCGGATGAGGTGGCAAGCGGGGATGAGATGGATCTGTCCCTGACGGAAGGCGTGGCAAAAGCCAATGGGAAGACCTACTCCTGTACCAGGCTGCCAGAGTACATGCAGCAGATTTTAAGCCAGGGCGGGCTGATTGCATCTCTGAACAAGGAGGAGGCATGATCATGGGAATGACGATAGCAGAAAAAATCATAGCGCTGGCGGCCGGGGTGCCTGAGGTGAAGCCGGGAGATATCCATACCGTGAACCTGGACCGCATGATGACAAACGACGGGACGACTCACCTGACCGTGGACATGTACCACGGGAAACTGAAACATCCAAAGATTGCGGATACGAAAAAGATGGTGTTTATCGTAGATCATAACGTTCCGTCCGACAATCCCAAGACAGCGGCATCCCAGAAGAAGATGAGGGATTTTGCCAGAGAGCATGGGATCGATTTCTGGGAGGGCAAGGGCGTGTGCCATCAGATCATGATGGAGCACTATGTACGTCCGGGAGAGCTGATCTTCGGGGCTGACAGCCACACCTGTACTTACGGCGCGCTGGGGGCTTTTGGGACCGGCGTGGGATGCACAGACCTTCTGTATGGCATGGTGACAGGGACATCCTGGGTTCTGGTGCCGGAGACGATTAAGTTTAACCTGACCGGGAAACTGCCGGAGGGAGTGTATCCGAGGGACCTGATGCTGACGATCATCGGTGAGATCGGGGCGAACGGCGCCAATTATCAGGTGATGGAGTTTTGCGGGGACGGGGCAAAGACCCTGAGTGTCAACGACCGCATGGTACTCTGCAACCTGGCGGTGGAAGCCGGGGCGAAGACCGCGATCTTTGAGGCGGATGAGATTGCGCTGGAATATCTGAAGGCGAGGGGAAGAGAGCCAAAGGCAGTATTCCGGAGCGATGCAGATGCAAACTACAGGAAGGAATATACCTTTGACCTGTCCAAGATCCAGCCGGTAGCGGCAAGACCGGATTTTGTGGACGACGTCGTACCGGCAAAAGAGGTCTGCGGCGTGCGGATCGATGAGGCATTTTTGGGCTCCTGCAACAACGGCAGGATCGATGATCTTCGCGTGGGGGCTTCCATCCTGAAAGGGCGCAGGGTAGCTGACCATGTCAGGTTTTTGGTGGTGCCTGCAAGCCAGGAGGTGTATCTGCAGGCTCTTGAGGAGGGGCTGATCCAGATCTTTATGGAAAGCGGCGCTATCGTGATGAACCCAAACTGCAGCGTCTGCTGGGGAAGCTGCCAGGGCGTCATCGGCGAAAATGAGGTGCTGATCAGCACAGGCACGCGCAATTTTAAAGGACGGGCGGGCCATCCAGGCTCAAAGGTATATCTGGGTTCTGCGGCTACGGTGACTGCTTCTGCGGTAAAAGGCGAGATCTGTACGGCGGATATGCTGTAGCGTGAGTTTTTCGCAGGGACACGGAGGGAAGGCAGAGACCGCACATGGGCGTCTGCCACAGAAAATGAGAACGATCAGGAGACAGGATATGGAACAGTTTACAGGAAAGGTCTGGACTCTCGGGGACGATATCGACACCGACATCATCATTCCGACAGAGTACCTGGCTTTGAAAACGATAGAAGATATGAAGCAATACGGATTTTCCCCCCTGCGCCCGGAGCTGGCGGCGCAGATCGGGGAGGGAGATATCATTGTGGCGGGCAAGAACTTTGGCTGCGGCTCTTCCCGTGAGCAGGCGCCGGAGATCATCAAGGCACTTGGCATCCGCTGCGTGATCGCAAAATCTTTTGCCCGTATTTTTTTCCGCAACTCCATCAACAACGGGCTTTTATTGATCGAGCAGCCGGATCTGTATGACGATATGAACGAGGGCGATTCCATCACCGTCGTAGTCAATGAACACGTGGACTACAACGGCAGGCAGTACCCGATCGCATCCCTGCCGGACAATCTTGTGGATATCATCCGTGCCGGCGGTCTGGTGAAGGCGATGCGCCGGATGAATGGTCTGGATTGATGGGATATGCCGGCCTGACAGATAGATGGAATATGAGGAGAACGTGATATGGGACAGACAATGATTGAGAAGATTGTAGCGCATAATATCGGCGCGGATACGGTAAAGTCAGGAGACATCGTGACGGTATCTGTGGACCGGGTGATGATCCATGATATCTTTATTCCGTTTGTGGCGGACAAATTCGAGGAGATGGGCTTTCAGAGGCTTTGGGACCCGGATAAGGTGGTCCTGATCTATGACCATCTGGTTCCGGCGAGCCAGCTGGACGATACCCGCCATTTTCGTGTGGGAGACGCCTTTGCGGCCAAGTACGGCATGAAGAACGTCCACCGCAGCGACGGGATCTGCCATCAGCTTATGACGGAGGCCGGGTATGTGAAGCCGGGCAACATCGTGTTCGGTACGGACAGCCATACGACGACCTATGGGTGTGTAGGGGCATTTTCATCCGGGATCGGATATACGGAGATGGCCAGCATCCTGGGAACCGGGACGATGTGGATCAAGGTGCCGGAGACGATCCGGGTGGAGATCAACGGGACACTGCCGGAGGGCGTGATGTCCAAGGATATCATCCTTCGCCTGATCGGGGACCTGGGCGCGGACGGAGCAACCTACCGTGCGCTGGAGTTTTGCGGTTCTGCCGTTGAGGCGATGACCGTGGCGAGTCGTATGACGATCGCCAATATGGCAGTTGAGGCGGGGGCGAAATGCGCGCTGTTTACCCCGGATGAGAAGACGGCCGCCTATTGCGAGATCCAGATGGATGATTTCCAGAAGGGCTTAAAGGGCGATGACGATGCTTCTTACCTGCGGACCATCACCTATCGGGCGGAGGATTTTGTGCCTGTTATGGCATGTCCGTCCCAGGTGGACCGGATTGAAAACGTGAGCGAACTGGAAGGCACGGTCATCGACCAGGTCTTCATCGGCTCCTGTACCAACGGCCGGCTGGAGGATCTGCAGGCGGCTGCAAAGGTGTTGGAAGGAAAGAAAGTCGCTCCCTTTGTAAAGCTGATCGTAACGCCCGCAAGCCGCAAGGTTTATGAAGAGGCGATCGCCTGCGGTGCGGTCAGGACACTGGCGGAGGCAGGAGCGATCATCACCCATCCGGGCTGCGGGCTGTGCTGCGGAAGGACCGGCGGCATCCTGAGCGACGGAGAGCGGGTTGTGGCTACCAACAACCGGAATTTCCTCGGCAGGATGGGAACTTCCAAGGTGGAGATCTATCTGGCATCTCCGGCGACTGCGGCAGCCTGTGCCGTGGCCGGGAAGATAACCGGGCCGGTTCTGGCTTGACGACAGGAAAAAGGATGGCATCATGAAGACACAGAAAACAGAAAAAACCAACGCGATGCGTATGCTCGACGCGGCGGCAGTGCCTTACCGTGTCGTGGAGTATGAGGTGGACGAGAACGACTTATCCGGCGTCCATGTTGCAGAGAGTATCGGGCAGGATGCAGACACCGTCTTTAAGACCCTGGTGTTAAAGGGGGAGCGGACCGGATATCTGGTCTGCTGTATCCCGGTGGCAGAGGAGCTGGATCTGAAAAAAATGGCGAAGGCGGCGGGAGACAAGAAGGTGGAGATGCTGCCGGTCAAAGAACTTCTGCCGGTCACCGGATATATCCGCGGCGGCTGTTCTCCCATCGGAATGAAAAAGAAATATCCTACTTATATAGAAGAAACGGCGATGCTGTTCGACGAAATTGCGGTAAGCGCCGGGATGCGGGGCGCCCAGATCGTGATAAATCCGGATGTTCTCAGAGAGTTTGTGGCTGGAATATATGGCAATTTCGTGCAATAATAGTTGACATAAAAAGAAGACGACAGGAGTCGCCTTCTTTTTTGTCTCGTTATATTTAACAGTATTGTAATAATTATGTAACAAACTGGTGTGCATTGTTAACTGTAAAATGAGGAAAAGTATAGAAAAAACTGGACAGATTATCTGAATAGTCTAAAATGACAATAAAATTCGAATGTCAGATGTCACAAAAATGTGAAAAACTTATTGACTTTTTTCTAATCCCCCACTAGAATAACCAACGTCACCACATATAAGGCAATTTTAGGACTTGTCCCCCACTTTCGACAAAATATGATGTAAAAAATGGGAATTGCTGATTTTGAAGAAGAAAAGAGGGTATGTATGCTGACACTATGCTCATTTCTTCAGTCGGTTTACCAGTTTGTGAAAAGCCTGATCGTCCCGATGACGAAAAAGGTTTACCGCACATCAGCGGTGATCATGTCAGGCGCAATCGTGGTAGCTGTGATGACCTTTACCTCAGGGATGTTTGGGGGCGGCGGGAAAAATGCGCTGACTGCATATGCGGAGACTCCGGCAGAGGAGACCGTGCAGGAAGAGGAAGAAAAGACTGAAGAAATTGCACTGCTTACGGAAGCAAAAATACAGTTTCATCTTAAGGATTCGGAAAAAATAAAGGAAGGACAGCTCCTTGTGGGCAGCACGCTGCTTCAGGATGTACAGGCGAAGCAGGAAGTACGGAAAGAACGGCAGGCGGTTATTGAGGAAAATAAAGAAGAGATACGTCAGATTGAGGAAGAACGTGCCAGAATAGCCGAAGAAGAGGCGATCAGGCTGGCCGAGGAAGAACGAATCCGAAAAGAGGAAGAGGCGAGAAAGGCATCCGCCGTGATCCGTTATTCTGACAAGGACTATGAGGTGCTAAAACGCATCGTGCAGGCCGAGGCGGGAATCTGTGATATGCAGGGCAGGATTTTGGTTGCCAACGTGATATTAAACCGGGTCAGGAATCCGGAATTTCCAAATACGATCACGGATGTGGTATATCAGCGGTCCCAGTTCTCCCCCGTATTGGACGGATCGATCAATACATGTAAAGTAACACCGGAGACCGTGGAGGCGGTCAACCGCGCACTGGCGGGAGAAGATTACTCCCGCGGCGCGCTGTATTTCATGAACCGGGGACGTTCCCAGTCCCGGAACGTGAGCTGGTTTGACGGGAAACTGACTTTCCTGTTCCACCACGACGGTCATGAATTTTTTAAATAGGGAAGAGAAATCAGGGATTCCACCGGTCATTTCCGCCGAGGACCTTTGATTTCAGGTAATGCTGCGCTTCGGCCGGGGTGAGTTCCTTCACCCAGCCGGGGCGTTTTCTCATGTCGGAGGAAGGGCCATAGCTTCTGTATTCTGCATACAGGACGGTTTTCTGTGCCTGCGTCTTATTCCAGTCGTGCCACCCTTCTTCGCGGATGTGTTCCCCGATATAACAGTCTAACAGGACGGTTTTGGCATACTCTCTCCAGGGACGCCCAAGGTAGGCGGAGGCGGGCGGACAGTTTCCGGTAAAACGGCAGCCCTGCATCACGTACCCGTATTCCAGTTCTTTCGGGGTGGAAGCGGCCGTGACAAAGCTGTTTATCTCTTTGCCGGTGTCTTTGGAATACAGTTCACAGGATTCAAAGTATGCGGTGGCGCCTCCAAATATGAAATCAATATCGCCTTCGATATAGCATTCTTTATAATAATGACGCCCGTTGAGCCGCGGCATGAGCTGCTTGGGACCGATAAAGCCGTTTGGCTCTATCTCGGTCGGCGGGAGCGGGGCGGTGAACAGGGTGTCCTGGCCGCCGAGAAACCGGCAATGGTCAAACACCAGACGGTCGCCGTCTGCGTACAGAGAAAGGGCCTGCCCCACATCGACACCTCTGCCGGAACTGTTGGCAAAGGTGATGTGTCTGGCGGTAAAGTCATGGGTGTCGACCAGACAGGAATAGCTGCGGAAGGTGCCGAGCTTTCCGATATCTTCGCTGGGCATCCGGGCATACAGGCCGTAGGTCAGGACGGTGTCCGCCGCATCGTCCCCCTCGAATGTCAGATACGGCCGGCGGACCGTGATCTGTTCCCGGTAAGTTCCGCGGTGGATCCGGATCAGCGCGGGGGCGGTGGTGCCATTCTCCCGGTCGATCTGATCCAGTGCGTGCAGCGCTTCGGTGACGGTATGATGATCAGCCGGACCGGTCTGGCTGACAGTGATGACGATCGAATTCTGGTTCTTATGTTCCATGATAATCCTTCTTTCTTTTCATAAGCAATAGATACTGTATACATAATTCAAAGCCTATACTAAATATATTATTTTTCTTATATTTTTGCAAGCAAAATATTGACTTTTTATTCACAAAGTGAGATAATAGAAACAAATTTCGATTGAAGAAAGAGAGGTTGCATGACTATGTCCAAAATTGATTTAAGTCAGTATGGTATCACTGGAACCACAGAAATTGTTTACAATCCTTCTTATGAGACATTGTTTGAAGAAGAAACCAAATCCGACCTGGTGGGCTTTGAAAAAGGACAGGTAAGTGAGCTTGGCGCAGTGAATGTTATGACCGGTATTTATACAGGACGTTCTCCTAAGGATAAATTTATCGTTATGGACGAGAACTCAAAGGACACGGTATGGTGGACATCCGATGAGTACAAGAACGACAACCATCCTGCAAGCCAGGAAGCATGGGACACCGTTAAGAAGATTGCGATCGACGAGCTTTCCGGCAAGAGGCTCTTCGTGGTAGACGCTTTCTGCGGCGCGAACAAAGATACCCGTATGGCAATCCGCTTCATTATGGAAGTTGCATGGCAGGCTCATTTTGTAAAGAACATGTTCATACAGCCTACAGAGGAAGAACTTGAGAATTTTGAGCCGGATTTCGTTGTCTACAATGCTTCCAAGGCTAAAGTAGAGAACTACAAAGAGTTAGGACTGAATTCTGAGACGGCTGCAATGTTCAACATCACCAGCCGTGAGCAGGTTATCGTAAACACCTGGTACGGCGGCGAGATGAAGAAGGGTATGTTCTCCATGATGAACTACTATCTGCCG
Organism: Lachnospiraceae bacterium; assembly: GCA_030825115.1. Taxonomy (GTDB): domain Bacteria; phylum Bacillota; class Clostridia; order Lachnospirales; family Lachnospiraceae; genus Brotaphodocola. The sequence goes on along the minus strand of JAPJQL010000001.1, from coordinate 122,018 downwards.
CTGAAGGGCATCGCTTCCATGCACTGCTCTGCAAATACCGATATGAACGGTGAGAACACCGCTATCTTCTTCGGCCTTTCCGGTACCGGCAAGACCACGCTGTCTACAGACCCGAAACGTCTGCTGATCGGTGATGACGAGCACGGCTGGGACGACAACGGCGTGTTCAACTTCGAAGGCGGCTGCTATGCGAAAGTCATCAACCTTGACAAAGATTCAGAGCCGGATATCTACAATGCAATCAAACGCAACGCCCTGTTGGAGAACGTTACCCTGGACGCTGACGGAAAGATTGATTTTGACGACAAGAGCGTAACGGAGAATACCCGTGTATCCTATCCGATCGACCACATCGAGAAGATTGTCCGCCCGGTTTCCGCAGCTCCTGCAGCAAAGGATGTGATCTTCCTGTCTGCAGATGCATTCGGCGTGCTTCCTCCTGTATCGATCCTGACTCCGGAGCAGACTCAGTATTACTTCCTGTCCGGATTTACGGCTAAGCTTGCAGGTACCGAGCGCGGCATCACCGAGCCGACCCCGACCTTCTCCGCCTGCTTTGGACAGGCATTCTTAGAGCTGCATCCGACCAAGTATGCAGAGGAACTTGTTAAGAGAATGGAGATGAGCGGTGCGAAAGCATACCTTGTAAACACCGGATGGAATGGTACCGGCAAACGTATCTCGATCCGCGATACCCGTGGCATTATCGACGCAATCCTTGACGGCTCTATCGGAAGCGCACCGACCAAGACGATCCCGCACTTCAACTTTGAAGTTCCGACCGAGCTTCCGGGCGTAGATCCGAAGATCCTTGATCCTCGCGATACATACGCAGATGCTGCTGAGTGGGATGCAAAGGCAAAAGACCTGGCACAGCGTTTCGTGAAGAACTTTGCAAAATACGAGGGCAACGAGGCAGGAAAAGCTTTGGTTTCCGCTGGTCCTCAGTTATAATACGGATTGGATCACTTACCCCCGGCAGGATTTGCCGGGGGTTTTCTAAATGGAGGAGGAAATGAGAAAAAAATATGTATTGTTTGATCTGGACGGGACATTGACAGACTCCCAGGAGGGGATCATGAATTCCATAGAATATACCCTGAACCACTTTGGGATCCAGGTGGAGGACCGCAGGAGTCTGCGCCGCTGGCTTGGACCGCCGCTAGTGGACAGCCTTATGAAATATCACGGATTTGACAGAGAACGTGCGCTTGAAGGCGTAAAAATATACAGGGAGTATTTTGATGTCAGGGGGATCTTTGAAAACAGGGTATATGACGGGATTGAGAACCTTCTGGAAAAGCTGCAGTCAGAGGGGTACATTCTGATGACGGCGACTTCCAAACCGGAAGTGGCAGCAAGGCGGATTGCCGACCATTTTCATCTGACCAGGTATTTTACATTCATCGGCGGGGCTTCTCTGGATGACAGCAGGGTCCACAAAGGCGATGTGATCCGGTATGTGTTGGAGACGAACCGGATTGAGGATCTGTCAACCGTGATGATGGTGGGCGACAGGGAGAATGACATCATGGGAGCCAGACAAAACGGGCTGGAATCTATCGGGGTTCTCTACGGTTATGGCGACAGAGAGGAGCTTGAGGCTGCCGGAGCGGACCATATCGCAGAAACGGTGGAGAGCATTGCCGATTTTTTATAGTGAAGTTTTCAGAAAATTCAAAAAATATAACCATCAAACTGGGAAAAACATGACTTTTATCAGGGATAGTGCACAAAACCTGAAAACGTGACATGGGTAACATTTCACAAACTTTCCGCGCAGGGGAAATAACATTAGAAACCGGAGGGCAATCTGTGGTAGAATAGATTGGGAAAGCTTTGGTTGATGTAAGTTATGGAAAGGGATGTGAACCGGATGTTTGAAAAAGGCAACTATATTGTTTATGGAACTTCAGGGGTATGCAAGGTGGAGGACATCACGACGATGAATATGGATGGGGTTTCCAAAGACCGTCTGTATTATGTGCTGATCCCGCTTGGCCAGGCTGGAGGAAAGATATTCACGCCGGTTGATAATCAGAAATCTCTGATGCGAAGGATTGTCAATGAAGAAGAGGCGGTAAACCTGATCGATGAGATGCCGGAGATTGAAGGGCTGTGGATCGCCAATGATAAACAGAGGGAAGCAAACTATAAGGAGTGCATGAAGAGCTGCGACTGCAGGGAATGGGTTAAGATCATAAAGGCCCTGTATATACGTAAGTCAGAGCGGAATGCCCAGGGAAAAAAGATCACGTCGACGGATGAGAAGTATCTGAAGATGGCGGAAGATGCGCTGTACTCGGAACTCTCCATCCCTCTTGGGATACCAAAGAGCGAGATGGTGGACTATATTACTGCGCGGGTGGAAAAACTCCACTAAGCAGCCTGATAGATAAGGCGGGACCGGAAACTTGTTTGGATGTTTCCGGTCCCGTCTTTTTTGCTTATTTGCTGTATTTTTCCTCGCAGTACATGCAGCGGTATGTCTCGCTCTTTTCATCGGAGAGATAGAATACGTGCGGCAGCTCCTGCTCGATGGAGGTGATGCAGCGCGGGTTCTTGCAGTGGATGACATTGGTGATCTTCTTTGGAAGCTTTAACGCCTTTTTCTCCACGATCTCGTTGTCCCGGATGATGTTAACCGTGATGTTGTGGTCGATATATCCAAGGACCTGAAGATCCAGGTGGTCCATCACTCCCTCGATCTTGATGATATCCTTGCGGCCCATCTTGTTGCTGCGGGCATTCTTGATGATGGCTACCTGGCATTCCAGCTTGTCCAGGCCAAGGTTGTAGTAGATATCCAGGCTCTTGCCTGCTTCGATATGGTCCAGTACGATGCCTTCTTTTAATCCGCTGATATTTAACATGGTTTTTCCACCTCCAGTAATGTCATGATCAGTGCCATACGAACGTACACGCCGTACTGCACCTGTCTGAAGTAAGCGGCTCTCGGGTCGTCGTCCACCTCGGTGGAAATCTCATTGACACGTGGGAGCGGGTGCAGGACATACATGTCTTTTTTGGCAAGCTTCATCTTTTTCTTGTCCAGGATGTAGCAGTCTTTCAGGCGGATATAATCCTCCTCGTTGAAGAAACGTTCCTTCTGGACGCGGGTCATGTAGAGGATGTCTAACTGGGGCATCGCTGCATCCAGATTGTCCACCTCGGTAAATTCGATGTTGTTGGCGCGGAGCACATCTTCGCGGATGTATTCCGGTACACGCAGCTCATCCGGGGAGATCAGCACGAACCTGATGCCCGGGTAGCGCACCATAGCGTTGATCAGGGAGTGTACGGTGCGGCCGAATTTCAAGTCGCCGCACAGACCGATCGTCATGTCCTTTAAGCGCCCGGTCACGGAGCGGATGGTCAGTAAGTCGGTCAGGGTCTGGGTCGGATGCTGATGGCCGCCGTCGCCGGCGTTGATCACCGGAATCCCGGAAGCCTGGGAGGCAACCAGGGCAGAACCTTCTTTTGGATGGCGCATGGCTGCGATATCTGCGTAGCAGGATACGGTGCGGATCGTGTCTGCAACGCTCTCGCCCTTGGCAGCTGAACTGGAATCAGCCGAAGAAAAACCAAGTACGCTGCCACCTAGACTTAACATTGCGGATTCAAAACTAAGTCTGGTTCTTGTACTTGGTTCATAAAATAATGTCGCTAACTTTTTGCCGTCACATACATGTGCATAGGCTGGAAGGTTGTTCTCGATATCAGAGGCCAGGGTCAGCAGCTGATCGATCTCTTCCACGGAAAAATCAAGTGGGTTTAACATGTGTCTCATAACACTTCTCCTTTGTTCCTTTGTCTTCAGGTTTGAGCAATATTATACCTAATTCTTTGTGAGATTACCAGCCCTTTTTTGAAGAAAAATGTAAAATTTATAAAGTTTTTTTCTCTGTAAAGAATATTTAAGGAACATTAAGAAAAATAGCGGGCGCGGAATCGGAAAATAGTGTATAATCAGAACGTATCAAAGAATAAAAGCAGCAGGAGATTTACGTGGAGCAGGAGAAAAAAAACACACCGATCATACAGGTGAAGAATTTATATAAGATATATAAAGTCGGACCGAGCAAGGTCTATGCACTGAACGGCGTAGACTTTACCATGTACCGGGGCGAGTTCTGCGCCATCGTGGGACCGTCCGGTTCGGGAAAGTCCACATTGCTGAACATGCTGGCGGGACTGGAGAAGCCGACTAAGGGTGAGATCGTGATTGCCGGAAAGCATATTGAGAAGATGAGCGAGAACCAGCTGGTGGGATTTCGCCGCGAGAATGTGGGATTTATCTTTCAGTCCTACAATCTGCTTCAGACATTAAACGCCATAGAGAACGTGGCGCTGCCGCTGTCGTTTCGCGGGATTCCGAGACGGGTCCGCAATGAGAAGGCAAAAAAGTACTTAAAGCTGGTGGGCCTGGAAAAGCATATGAAGCATATGGCGAATGAGATGTCGGGCGGGCAGCAGCAGCGTGTGGGGATCGCGCGGGCGCTGGTGGTAGCGCCGAAGATCATCTTTGCCGATGAGCCGACCGGGAATCTGGATTCAAAGACGACGATGGAGGTGCTGAAACTGATGCGTAAGATCGTGCGGGAGCAGAACCAGACGCTGGTCATGGTTACCCATGACAATCATCTCGCCGGTTATGCGGACCGGCAGTTCCACATTGTGGACGGGAAGATTGAGAAGATAGAAGAAAGGCATCATGAAGATGAAGAGTGACAAAAGGGAGAGGCAGGATATGAGACAGTTTAGACGTCTGCTGACAGTCATGTTGGCGGCTGTGATGATGATCAGTGCGGTGCCGCTGACGGCGATGGCATCGGAGGTGACGGTAAGTTCGGATAAGATTACAAAGGGCAAGACAGGGAAGAACATGACGGTCTCGTTCAAGATCAGGAATACTTCCGGAAGAGAATACGAAGACCTGTCGATCGGGTTTGACACCAGCGGCGGCGAAATCTGGGACGATGACTCCGAAGATATGAAGTATGGTTATTCGTTCCCGTTTGAGATGACCGGTTCCATGAACGATACGGACAATCCGAAGCATATCGGACGGCTGGGAAAGGATAAGGAGAGGACCGTTTCACTGACCGGCTCGGTGAGGCGGGATCTGTCGGAGGGCTATTATAAGGTTCCGGTTGTTGTCATGGATAAGGACGGTTCCTGGCTGGGCTGGGAGGACCTTCGCGTGTGGATCTCCAAGTCCACCGGCGCAGACGATGACGACGACGATGAGAATAAGACCTATGATTTCGTTTTGGGCGAAGGGCAGGGAACGCCGCGCGGCACCTACCCGAACGTGATGGATTTTTCCATTAACCTGAGGAACAACAGCCCGGCGACGGTATACAATATCAAGGCCAACATGGTACTGGATCCAGATACCGCCAAGTTCCCGTTTGAGATCAACGATGCGAATTATGACCGGATGTTTGAAAAGATTGAAAAGGATGGGACGGTGTCGCTGGATTACAGCTTTGCGATCAGGAAAGACGCATACAGCGGCTATTACCCCATTGCCCTGAAAGTGTACTATTCGACCAGCTCGACGGGAGAAGAGCTGAAGACCTATGAGACGTCCTTCTATGTCTATGTGGAGAACAAGGAAAAGGAAGACGAAAAAGGCGATTTTAACGAGCACGACCGTACCAAGGCCCGTGTCATCGTAGACGGCTTCGTGACAAGCCCGGAGACGATCATCGCCGGAGATGAGTTTGACCTGATCCTGAATATCAAGAACGCCTCCAGCAACATTACGGCGACGAACCTGCTGTTCACCTTTGAGTCAGAGAAGGTCTCGGAGAGCGCCGTGTTTACGACGGAGTCCGGCTCTTCCTCGGTGGCGATGGACAGCCTGGGACCGGGAGCGACAAAGGAGATCCGGCTGCGGTTGGCGTCAAAGCCGGGGGTGGACCAGCGCTCATACGGCCTGAAGGTGGTTGCCAAGTTTGACAGCCCGGAATTTAAGAATGCAGAAGAGAGCATGTCGGTGGATATACCGGTCAGGCAGATCGCAAGGCTGAACACGGGGACGTTTGAGGTCATGCCGGACAGCATCAATGTCGGGGATGAGACAAACATCATGTTCGGGATCAACAACACAGGCAAGGTTCTTTTGTATAATGTGATGGTGAAGTTTGAGGCGGATTCCATCCGGACAACAGACACCTACGTGGGAAATATCAAACCGGGAGAGACGGGAAATGTGGACTGCATGGTGACAGGAGAAGCCCCCACCACGGATGACGGAACCGTCAAAGTGACCATCACCTATGAGGACGAAAACGGCGAGGTGTCTTCGGAGGAGAAGGAACTGCGGCTCAATGTCATGGAGATGCCGCCGATGGATGATATGGCCGTCGGTAACTTTGATGACGTTCCAATGGAGGAACCATCGTTTTTCTCGCGGTACAAACAGGTTCTCATCCCGGTTGGGATCGGGGCGGCGGTTGTGCTGCTGGTCCTTGGCGCAGTTCTTATCAAGCGGCACAAAAAGAGAAAAGCAGAACAGGATGAGGACATGGACGATGAGATTTCTTGACCTGCTCCTTATGAGCGTGAACAATCTGAGAAGACGTAAACTGAGGACCGCTTTGACGGTCCTTGGCGTTATCATCGGCACGGCATCCATCGTGGTCATGGTGTCGCTGGGAATCGGTCTGAAGGAACTGAATATGGAGCTGATCCAGTCCTATGGCAGCCTGACTTCGATCACTGTGCGGGCGGAGCGATATTATGGCGGCGACGACGGCAAGACAGAGCCGAAATATCTGACCGACGACGTGGTGTCCCAGCTGGAACATATGGGGCATGTGACGAGCGTGTACCCGATGTTGGAGATCAGCGTGCTGATGCGGCAGGGCATTTATGAAGCAGGGACGCAGCTTATCGGCGCGCCAAGAGAGTACCTTGAGAAGATTCCGCTCGGCCAGGGAAAGCTTCCGGAAGAAGGCAGCAAAGAGCTGGAGCTGATCTTTGGCAACGCGATCAGGCAGTGGTTTTCCAACACCAAGTCAGGCAAGGGCTATTGGGAGACGGGAGAATTGCCGGCCGTTGATTTTATGGGCAAACCGATGTTTGTGATTTTTGATATGGATAAATATTATCAGTCACGGGGAGACAGTACGGTAAAAGCGCCTAAAAAATATCTGCTTAAGACTGCGGGCATCGTGGAAGGCGATATAAACGACTACAATGAATACGCGTATTCGGTATACGCGGACCTGGATTCATTAAAGACACAGCTTCGGAAGATCTTTAAAAAGAATCCGATCCCCGGACAGCCGACCAATAAAAAAGGAAAGGCTTACCCTTATTTTACATATAATTCCGCAGTGGTCAATGTGGACAGCATGGAGAATGTCAAAGAGATCCAGCAGCAGCTTACGGATATGGGATTTCAGGCATACAGCAAGGCCGAATGGATGGAGCAGACGGAGCGTCAGTCCAAGATGATCCAGACGGTGTTGGGAGGGATCGGAGCAGTATCCCTGTTCGTTGCGGCGATCGGAATCGCCAATACGATGATGATGTCCATCTATGAGAGGACTAAGGAAATCGGGGTCATCAAGGTCCTTGGCTGTGATATGAGGGCAATCCGGGATATGTTCTTGCTGGAGTCCGGCTTTATCGGGTTCATGGGCGGGATGATTGGGATTGGGTTCAGCTATGGCGTCTCGTTTGCCATGAACCGGTTTTTAAAGATCGGTGAGATGATGACGGGACAGGCGGGGGACATCTCGCGGATTCCAAGTTGGCTGGCTCTGGCAGCCGTGGTGTTTGCGGTTATAGTTGGTATGGTGGCAGGGTTCTTCCCGGCGCTCAGGGCGATGAAGCTGAGTCCGCTGGCGGCGATCAGAAACGAATAGCGGCAGAGATGATTGTGAATTTATTCCCGAAAACCACTTGCATTTCCCGCCGGAATCTATTATTATAAAATCACAGCGTGCGACTGGCGGATCAGTGGGGAACCACAGGGGAGCACGTATTTGAGAATGCCGACCGCCTGGGCGCCATATTTTGTGGTACCCGGGCGGTTTTTTGTATTCTGCAGCCACAAGGGACCACCAGAAAAGATTGAGGAGGACCAAAGATGAATATGTTATCTCTGGAGAATGAACTGAAGAACAACGCCTATCCCGGCCGCGGGATTGTGATTGGAAAGTCTGCTGACGGAAGAAAGGCGGTAGCCGCCTATTTTATCATGGGCAGAAGTGAAAACAGCCGCAACCGCGTATTTGTAGAAGACGGCGCCGGAATCCGTACCCAGGCGTTCGACCCGGCAAAATTATCCGACCCGAGCCTGATCATCTACGCGCCGGTGCGGGTTCTGGGAAATAAGACGATCGTGACCAACGGGGATCAGACCGATACCATCTATGAAGGCATGGACAGGCAGATGACCTTCGAGCAGTCTCTTCGCAGCCGCGAGTTTGAGCCGGACGGACCAAACTATACGCCGCGGATCTCCGGCATCATGCATCTGGAAAACGGCAGCTATAATTATGCGATGTCCATCTTAAAAAGCAACAACGGAAACCCGGATGCCTGCAACCGTTATACCTTTGCGTATGAGAACCCGGTGGCTGGGGAAGGCCATTTTATCCATACTTACATGCACGACGGCAATCCGCTGCCAAGCTTTGAGGGCGAGCCGAAGCTGGTCTCTGTCCCGGATGACATAGAGGAATTTACCGGCATGCTGTGGAACAGCCTGAATGAGGACAACAAGGTTTCTCTGTTTGTGCGCTATATCGATATCGCAACAGGAGCTTATGAGACAAAGATTGTGAATAAAAACCAGTAGTCTGTGAAAGGAAGAGGGATCATGAACGAATTAGAATTAAAATATGGCTGTAATCCAAATCAGAAACCATCAAGGATCTTTATGAAAGACGGGAAAGAGCTGCCGATCACGGTTTTGAGCGGCAGGCCGGGGTATATCAATTTTCTGGACGCGTTCAACGGCTGGCAGCTTGTACGGGAGCTGAAACAGGCGACCGGGCTTCCGGCTGCCACCTCATTTAAGCACGTATCCCCGGCAGGCGCGGCAGTCGGTCTTGCGCTGGATGAAACCCTGGCAAAGATTTACTGGGTGGATGATATGGGCGAACTGTCTCCCCTTGCGAGCGCCTACGCGCGGGCGAGAGGGGCGGACAGGATGTCCTCTTTCGGTGATTTTATCTCGTTATCAGACGTCTGTGATGTGGATACCGCGAAGCTGATCAAGCGGGAGGTTTCGGATGGCGTGATCGCACCGGGATATGAGCCGGAGGCCCTGGAGATCCTGAAGGCGAAAAAGAACGGGAACTACTGTGTGATCCAGATTGATGAGAACTATGTGCCGGAACCGATTGAACGCAAACAGGTATTTGGCATCGTGTTTGAACAGGGACGGAATGAACTGGACATCAACCGCGAACTGCTGGCCAATGTGGTGACGGAGAACAAGGAGATCCCGGACGAGGCGAAGATCGATCTGATCATCTCCCTGATCACCCTCAAATATACCCAGTCCAATTCTGTATGCTACGCAAAGGGCGGTCAGGCGATCGGAATCGGCGCAGGGCAGCAGTCCCGTGTCCACTGCACCAGACTGGCAGGGCAGAAGGCAGACAACTGGTTCCTGCGCCAGGCTCCCCAGGTGCTTTCCCTGCAGTTTGTAGACGGCATCAAGCGGGCTGACAGAGACAATGCGATCGATGTGTATATCGGCGAGGAATATATGGACGTGCTGGCGGACGGCGCGTGGGAAAAGATCTTCAAGGTGAAGCCGCCGGTTTTCACAAAAGAGGAAAAACGTGCATGGCTCGACAAAATGAAAGATGTGGCTCTTGGCTCGGATGCATTCTTCCCGTTTGGGGACAATATTGAGAGAGCGTATAAGAGCGGTGTGAAATACATTGCCCAGCCCGGCGGTTCGGTACGGGATGACAATGTGATCGAAACCTGCAACAAATACGGGATGGCGATGGCGTTTACCGGCATTCGTCTGTTCCACCATTGATCCATATCCTTGGAACAGGGCTGTGAGAATGGAGCTTGGCTGCGCCGTTTTCACAGCCCTGTATTGCATCATGTCTCATCCATAGATGCCTGGATGTGGTTTTTTTGTTCTGTGGTGATCACGACTTTTCCGCGGCGCAGGGAGAGGAGGGAGCGCTGCTCCAGGGCCTGGATCGTCCGGTTGACCGTCCTCACGGAACAGCCCAGTTTGCCGGCCATCTCCGGCCTGGTATATTTGATGGTCAGAGGAAAGTCAGCCGTGTCCTTTTTCCTGCACTCCGCGTACAGAAAATGGAGCAGCCGCGTCTTGTTGTCCATAAAGAGGTTCTGGCGTTCCAACCGGGTCTGGACGGCCAGTTGGCGGATCAGCATCCCGGTGCGGATAAACAGGGCGTCAGCGTCCTGACGGATCCAGGAGAGATAATCGGCGGCGGGGATGGCAAGGCAGACGGACGGCTCCAGGGTGGTGAGAGTGACGGCCCGGACCGCCTCTTTTGTGAACAGCTCAAAATCGCCGACGATCTCGACGGGAGAAATCTCGGTGAAGCTGTAAGGTTCGTTGGCGACGCGTTCTTCAATCGCCTGCAGCCGGCCGCAGAGCAGGATATAGACATAGACACAGCCGTCGCCTGCGCTCATCAGGGTATGGTTTTTGGGATACGTCTGCAAAAGAATGCTGCCGCACAGGGTGGCAGGAGCTTTTGCCAGAAAGGTTTCCAGGAACGATAATTGCTCCGTGGATAAGCGTTTATGGAATTTTTTTGGGACAGCCATGAGAGGTAACCTCCTAAATATTTTCAATAAAGTGACAGGTGACCTTTTTATTTCGCTTCTTTTATAGTATTTTATTTATATAAGAAATGCAAGTCCTTTGTCGGGATTCTGGCGATGGAATGTATTGAATCAGGAAGAGAGCACAGGAGGAATCAGATTATGGCGACACCACACAATCAGGCAAAAAAGGGAGAGATTGCAAAAAAGGTACTGATGCCCGGAGATCCTTTGAGGGCAAAATTTATTGCGGAAACATTTTTGGAAGATGCGAAACTGGTCAATGAAGTGCGGAATATGCTGGCGTATACCGGGACCTATCAGGGAAGCCCTGTCACTGTCATGGCAAGCGGCATGGGGATGCCTTCCATGGGAATCTATTCTTACGAGCTGTTTTCCCAGTACGATGTGGAGCAGATCATCCGCATCGGCTCTGCAGGCGCTTATGTGCCGGAGCTGAAGCTGCGGGATGTGGTCCTTGCCGAGAGCGTCTGGAGCGAGTCCAGTTTTGCCCGCACACAGAACGGATATGAGAGCGACATCATCCTGCCGGGAAGGGAACTGAATGAGAAGATCGAGGCTGTGGCAAAGCGGCTTGGGATTCCTCTGGCTGTGACCAGAGTCCATTCCAGCGATGTATTTTACTGTGAGAGCAATGTGGATGATTACCGGGAGATCAACAGGAAGCATCAGTGCGCCTGCGTCGATATGGAAAGCTTCGCCCTGTTCCACAACGCAAATGTCTTAAAGAGACAGGCGGCCTGCCTGCTGACGATCTCGGATTCCTTCCCGTCCGGCGAGAAGGCGACGGCAAATGAGCGCCAGACGGCCTTTACCGATATGATGAAAATAGCTCTGGAAGCGAGTCTGTGAGGTGGAAGATGGGAGAATATAAACGGATTTTTGTAATCGTGGTCGATTCTTTTGGTATCGGCGCAATGGAGAACGCGGCAGAGTACGGGGATGTGGGGAGCGATACGCTCGGCCATATCGACGACCATATGCCGGAATTTAAGATTCCCAATATGATGAGGCTTGGGCTTGGGCGTCTGCACCCTGTGGCCCATGCTCCTGTGCCGGAAACGATATCCGGCTACCAGGCGCGGCTTAAGGAAGCCAGCGTGGGAAAAGATACGATGACAGGTCACTGGGAGCTGATGGGGCTTCATATCACCACGCCGTTTCAGACCTTTACCGAGCATGGGTTTCCACAGGAACTGCTGGATGAACTGAGCAGAAGGACCGGCCATCCGATCATTGGCAACAAATCTGCCAGCGGGACGGAGATCCTGGATGAGCTGGCGGAGCAGGAGATCGCGACGGGGGCGATGATCGTCTACACCTCGGCGGACTCCGTGCTGCAAATCTGCGGAAACGAGGAGACCTTTGGTCTGCAGGAGTTGTACCGCTGCTGTGAGATCGCCAGAGAGCTGACGATGAGGGATGAGTGGAAGGTGGGGCGCGTCATCGCAAGGCCTTACCTGGGCAGGAAAAAGGGCGAGTTCAAACGGACGTCCAACCGCCACGATTATGCCTTAAAGCCTTATGGGCGGACGGCGCTGGATGCGCTGAAGGAACATGGTTTCGATGTCATCAGTATCGGCAAGATCCGGGATATCTTCGACGGCGAGGGAATTACCGACGCATATAAGTCGAAAAGCAGCGTCCATGGGATGGAGCAGACCATTGAGATGCTGGAGCGGGATTTTACCGGGCTTTGTTTTACGAACCTGGTGGATTTTGACGCGCTGTGGGGACACCGCCGAAACCCGGAAGGATATGGGCAGGAGCTGGAGCGGTTTGATGAGAAGCTGGGAGTGTTCCTGTCGCAGATGAAGGAGGACGACCTTCTGATGATCACGGCAGACCATGGCAACGATCCCACGTTCCACGGCAGCGACCACACAAAGGAGATGGTGCCGCTTCTGATGTATTCTCCTTCGATGAAAGAAAGCGGACAGCTTGAGGACCAGAAAAACTTCGGCGTGGTGGGAGCTACGGTTGCGGAGAACTTTGGAGTGGCGATGCCGGAGGGGACGATCGGCGAGTCGATTTTGGCGGCGTTAAAATAGATGGCTTGACGGAGCGCTCCCTTTGTACTATGATATTGATAAATATATTTATCAAAGGAGCAGTACGGTTGAAAGTTAAGGTAAAGGATATTGCGAAAGCCGCCGGCGTATCGCCGACGGCTGTATCGCTGGTCTTAAACGATAAGCCCTGCCGGCTGTCGGATGCAACGAAAGAGCATATCAGGCGGGTGGCGCGGGAAATGAAGTTTCAGAAGGAGGGCTCGATCAGCCTGGACGAACTGGGGAAGGTAAAGACCATTGGCCTTGTCATACCGGCGGCAGGAAACCAGTTCTACCAGAAACTGTCCATCGAAATCAGCCGGTGCCTTTTTGCACAGGGCTATACGGTTTTGCAGTGCAGCGTGGGGAATGACCTGAACTTCTGCTATCAGGCGCTGGAGGCCCTGACCTGCAAAAATGTGGATGGGATCATCGTGATACCGCCTGCCACCCACAGCAAGGACGCAAAGCTGATCAAGATGCTGAAGTCGCTGCAGGACAGCGGCGTGCCGATGATCCTGGCTGACCGGGCGGTGTACTCTGTATTCTGCGATTTTATCACCGCCGATAACAAGCATGGAGGAAGGCTTGCGACAGAATATCTGATTGGCAAAGGCCACAGGCGGATTGGCTGTATTTTGGGAAACCGGGAGGTCTATACGGCGAGAAAACGTCTGGAGGGGTATAAGCAGGCGCTTGCAGGCGCGGGGCTTTCTTATCTGGAGGAGGCTGTCTGGTTTGGTGACTTCGACGTGGAGACGGGAATTGCCGGAGCAGAAGCACTTTTGGAAAGCGGGCTGGAGATTACGGCCATCTTTGCGGGTAATGATGAGATTGCCCGCGGCATATACCGCTATGCCACTGCGCACGGGATCCGGATTCCGGAGCAGCTTTCTGTGATAGGATATGACAATTCGGATTATTGCGGGTTTTTAGAGCCTCCGCTGACCAGCATCGAGCAGAATGTGCTGCAGATGGCTGGCCGGATCGCAGAGGTGATTGTTGCGAATATCCAGGAGACGGAGCAGGAGGAAGGTCCAAGGAATTATTATTTTACTCCTGTTCTGGCAGAGCGGGAGTCGGTGGGGAACAGAATAACAGAATAGGCATACCGCAGCAGCGGCGTTTCATGATTTCCTGAGGGGAAGATTGGGACGTCGTTTTTTTACCACAAAAAGATAAATAAATGATAAAAAATATGTTGAAAAGCAAACAACAACATGATATAATTTAGCAAATGCAAAATAATTTATCAAATATTTACCAAACGACAATTTATCAAGCAAAAGAAAGGAAAAAGAATGATGCCAGTAAAAAAAATTATTATCGACTGCGACCCCGGGATGGACGACTCCATGGCGATTATCATGGCCTGCAAATCAAAAGCGCTTGAAGTGATGGCGATCACCACCGTGAACGGCAACTATCCGGTGGAGGTGACCAGCAAAAACGCATTGAAGGTGCTGGAGCTGTTGGGGCGGACTGATATTCCGGTAGGAAAGGGGATGCCGGCTCCGATGGTGCGTCCGACGCCGAAGGATCCGTTTACCCACGGGAAGGACGGACAGGCGGAGAATTTCCTGCCCGATCCGGTTACGCCGCTCAGCGAGAAACATGCCGTCGACCTGATCATCGATATCGTGAAGGAAAATCCGGGGGAGATCTATCTTCTGGCAACCGGTCCGATGAGCAACATTGCAATGGCCATGATCAAAGCGCCTGAGATTAAAGAGATGATAGCCGGTATCTATGCGATTTCCGGCGCCTTTGGGCTGAATCAGTATTCCTTTGCCAATGCGACGGGCGACACTCCCCAGAGCGAGTGGAATGTGTTCGTAGACCCGGAAGCCGCTGAGATCGTGTACAATTCCGGCGTGAAGCTGGTGGCTCTGGGGCTGGACGTGGCAACCCACTTTGATGTCAATCTGACCGAAAAGGACATCGAACAGCTTGCAAACAGCAAAAATAAAGAAGCCGGATTTTTACTGCAGGCCATCCGCTTTGTGAATGGCAGGGGATTTGAGGCGTACTGTACCGTCATTGACTGCATGGCCGTGGGCTATGCCATCGACCCAAGCCTGGTCGAAACGTTTATGGGGCGGGTAGGGATTGAGACAAAAGGTGAGCTGACTCTGGGCAATACGGTCCTCGACGCAAGGCATCACCATGTGTGGGAGCAGCTTCCGCTCATCGAGATTGGAAAGAGCGCAGATCATGAGAGATTCCTGAAACTTTTGATGGAACTGGTATTGGCATAGGAGGGGCGTTATGTTTAAGAAAGAAAAACTATATATTGCAGGACCGGAATGTTTCTATGAGGGCGGTTTTCTGGCGTTGAATGCGATGAGGCGCAGGGCAGAGAGCCTTGGGTTTGGCGTGACTTTGCCGAATGACCATCCGCTGGATATGGAAAATCCTGTTTTGCAGAAACGGGCGGACAGCATTTTTGAAGATTTGAAGATTGATATGAACGAGTCCACAGCAATCGTTGCGGATTTGGAGGCTTACCGCGGCTCGGAGCCGGACAGCGGAACCATATATGAGATTGGTATGGCGTATGCCAGGGGAATCCGCTGTTACGGGTATACCAGGGATAAGCGCCCGCTGGCGTGGAAAGACCAGAAGTATGTGTTGAAAGACAAACAGGTGTACGATGAGCACGGGAAGCCTGCCCCATACAAAGAACTGCCGTTTTCTCCTTGTGTCGTCGGCTCGACAAAGATCGTGGAGGGGGATTTTGACGATTGCCTGAAAATGCTGATGACGGATATTGAAGAAGATTACAAGATGGTAGGAAAAAGAGGGTATAAAGTCGATGAGGCTTCCTACCGGACCAGCAGCACCGCATGCCGTCCGGTCGTATACCTGTCCGGACCGGAGCGGTATGACGAGGACGCCGCCAGACGGTACGAGGAGATGAAGCGGATCTGCGATCGATATGGGCTGGACGCCTGCTCCCCTTTGGATGCGGCTGACGGGGTGAAAAAAATCAAGGCGGACAACCTTTACACCAGGACCGCCAATCTGTTTGACAACTACCAGCAGCATGTGCGAAACTGCGATCTGATCATCGCGAACCTCAACGATTACAGAGGGTATGAATGCTGCAATGATACAGCGTTTGAGTGCGGGATGGCATTTCAGCTCGGGAAGGCGCTCTATGGCTACATGGACGACGCAAGACCGATGAAGGAGCGCGTGCCGCATCTGGGAGAGGAACGGGAATTCCGTGATATGAGCGGATGTAATGTGGAAAATTTTGATTATCCTTTGAATCTGATGTTTGGCTGTTCGATGGATATCTTTGAAGGGGCATTTGAAGAGACCATAGAGAAGATCGCGGCTGATTTCTTTGGAAAGCAGGGCCGGTAAGAGGGATTTTGCAGAATTGCTGCATTTCCATTTTCCATACCTGGAATGTACAATGTGACCAAAAAAACAGAAGAAAGTATACAAAACATACAAAAAACAAATAAGGTATTGCATTTTTTTACATAGAATATTATGATAGAAATATGAAATGTATTAAAGTTAATACATTAGAGCAAATGAGGGACGAACCGCACCTTGATAAGTGAATATGGTGATTTACTGAAAATTAACATATTATTAACGGAAATGAACTGGCTGGGGAATAAGAGGCATGGTATAAAATAATCATGCTTTTAAAGTATTAAAGTTAATACAATATAACTAATAACATGGATAACACAAGGAGGAAATGATGAGAAGGATTCTATCTACAATGTTAGCGGTTACTATGGTGGTGTCACTGGCGGCCTGCGGGGGAAAGAAGGCGGAGCCGGAAACAGCAGCTCCGGTATCGGGAAAGACAGAGGTTGACACGGCGTCAACCACGGAATTGATCTTTTGGCACAACAGGGGAGGAAATGCAGGAGAGCTGCTCGAGCAGACGATGGTTCCTGAGTTCAATGAGACGACAGGAAAAGAACTGGGAATAAAAATCACGCCGGTTTATCAGAGCTCTTCTGATATCATCAGCAAGCTGAAAGCGCTGATCCTGGCAAAAGATGTGGAGAACCTTCCTGATCTGGTGCAGATATTTGCAGGGGATGCGGAGTACATGAGCACGGTTCCCTATGTCGTACCTGCACAGACTTTGATCGAGAATGATGACAGCTTCACGACCGACGAGATCCTGCCGCAGCTTTTGAGCACCTACACTTATTCCGGGACGCTTTACAGCCTTCCGTTCCATGCTTCTACCATGATCATGTATTACAACAAGACGGCATTTGAAGAAGCAGGGCTGGATCCGGAGAAAGCACCAGAGACGCTTGCAGATGTGGCAGATATGGCAGGAAAGCTGCTGAAAAAGGATGGGAACGGCGTTCGCCAGTATGCGATCACGTTTGGAATCCAAAATCCTTATCTGAATCATTTTATCGGCGGACAGGGCGAGTATTCCTTTATCGGAAATCAGGAAAATGGCCGTGCAGGGCGAATGACAGAAGTCGAATTTGACAAGAACGGGACGATGAAAAAGTTCCTGACCGAATGGCAGAAGGTTCTGGACACCGGGGCCGTACAGACGGTGGACGAGGGGACGCAGGCGAGAGATGAGTTTATCGCGGGAACCAGCGCAATGCTCTTTACAAGCAACAATGTTCTTGAGACGATGTTTGGCGTGGCAGAGGAAAAAGGCTTTGAGCTTGGGGTAGCTCCGCTTCCGAAAGTAAGCGCAGATGACAAAGGCGGCGTCTGTCCGGGAGGTTCTTCGATCTACGTATTGAACCGCAACGATGAGCAGAAGGTTGCCAAGGCATGGGAGTTTGTAAAAACATGGGTTTCCGCCGATTACCAGACTGAGTGGGCGCTGGGGACCGGATGTATCCCGGTGAATCAAAAATCGATGGAAACAGAAGATATGAAGGCGTATACAGAGGGGCGTCCGGAGTTTTATGTGGCGTTTGACGCCATGATGAACTCCAATCCGAATGTCCAGGAGCATCTGGCGCCGACCCAGCAGGCGTTCACCACGATCTTTAAAGAATGCGGGGAACAGTTTGCGGCCGGGCAGCTGACGCCGGATGAGTGTGTGGAGCTGATGGCCGAGCGGTGTAATGCGGCTCTGGATGAGTATAACCGGGCAAATCCGGTTCAGTAACAGGATAAAGGAGACAGGGATGGGGATTAAACTGATTGCTACAGACATAGACGGGACATTAATCGACCAGACAGAGAAAATTCCCGACCGGTTGGTTGAAACGGTGCAGCGATGCCAGGAAAAGGGAATCTATTTTGTGCTTGCGACGGGAAGGACGAGGGAACTGGTGGCTGACATCGTAAAAACGCTGGGGATTGCAGGCCCTTATGTGATTGCAAACGGAGCCTGCATCTTCCGGGGCAGCGAGTGTATCTACTCCCGCGGATTTTTGGCGGAGCCGATTCTGGGCCTGATCAAGGAAGCGGATGTGGAGGGACTGACAGTGACGTTTTCTGATAATTATATGGAACGCGCTGTCAGGGAAACCGCTTATGTAAAGGAGCACCAGAAGATGGGAAACCGTTTTTTACAGCCGATCAGCCTTACGGAGACGGACTGGGGACGGCAGCAGTTCCAGAAAATCATGATCCTGGATGAACACCGGACCGGAAAGATCCAAAAGTACCAGAACAGGATGCGGGAGTATCAGACAGAGTACAGCGTTACCACGTATTCCGACATGGCCGTCGAACTTGGACCGAAAGGGTGCAATAAGGCGACGGGACTTAAGCACCTGGCCGGGATGCTGCAGCTGGATATGAAAGATATCATGGCCTGCGGTGATTTTACGAACGACCTGGAGATGATACGGGAAGCCGGGATTGGAGTCGCGGTGGCAAATGCGTCGGAGGCATTGAAACAAGAAGCGGATTATGTTGCGAAAAGAGAATATTGTTATGGGGTGATAGAAGCGATTGAAACATATTGCTTTTAGTACGGAGGTAAGATGTGAGAGAAAAAAAGCAGTTTAAAAAGAAAAAGATAGAGCCTTATCTGTACCTGATACCGGCGCTGGGGCTGATGTTTGCCTTTACTTACTATCCATTTATAAAGACGGTCATTACAAGTACGTTTTTGACCAACGCGACAGGACAGGCGGTAGAATTTGTCGGAATGGAAAACTATGAAAACCTGTTCAAAGACCCGACATTTATCAAATCAATTAAAAACACGTTTATTTACACCTTTTGCCAGGTCCCAATCACCATTACACTGGCGTTTTTCATGGCGATTGCAGCAGGGAAAAAGCGGAAGGCGTCGGGAATCTATGAACTCATGTTTTCGTTCCCGATGGCGGTCTCCATGTCGGTGGCGGCCCTGATCTTTAAATTGCTGTTAAACCCGCAGATCGGGGCGTTCAATCACATTTTCCACCTGAATTCCCTGTGGTTTAATGGGGAGAGCACGGCAATGCCTGCAATCATGCTTTTGGGAGTGTGGCTGGGAGTGGGAATGGATTTTCTCTTTTTGCTGGCAGCGGTGCGCGGTGTTCCAGAAGATTTGATCGAGGCGGCCCGCATTGACGGGGCAAACTTCTGGAAAGAGCTGAAGGACATCTATGTGCCGATGGTCTCGCCCACGCTGTTTTATCTGGTCTGCACAAACCTTGCCGCAAGCATGATGATGTCCGGCCAGGTGATCATATTGACCAAGGGCGGCCCGAACAATGCCACATCGACGATCATCTACTATATGTACAAAAAGGCGTTTGAGATTTACAACTACGGGTCTTCTTATGCCGCCGCCATCGTTGGCTTTATCTTTGCATTTGTGATGATACTGATCAGCTTCCGATTTGAGAAGAAAGGAGTGCACTATAACTAATGAATGATAAAAGGGCAAAAAAAGTAAAAAGTGCAATATTGCAGACGATCTGTCTGGGCTTTGGGCTTGTTCTGATTTCACCGGTGATCTATTGTGTGCTGCTTTCCTTTATGGAGCCGAAAGAAATCCTGTCATCGCCGCCTACGCTGTTTCCGGGAAGCTTTTACCTGAACAACTATGCTATGGCATTTAAGCTGACAAAGATTCCCAGATTCATCGTCAACTCGGTGCTTGTCTCGGTTGTCTGCAGTCTTATGCGTATTTTTACGGCGTCGCTGGCAGCATATGCTTTTGCGTTTTATGAGTTTAGAGGGAAAAACCTTTTGTTTTACCTGGTTTTGGGGACGATGCTGATACCGGCGGATTCAACCATTGTTACGAATTATATGACGGTTTCCAGCATGGGGCTGGTGAATCACTATTTGGGGATCATGATTTTATATTTTGTTTCGGCGGCAAATATCTTTTTGATGAGACAGTATTTTCTGACCGTATCGAAAGAGTTAAAGGAAGCGGCGGAAATAGATGGCTGTGGGAGCTTTAAATTTTACACGACGATTCTGGTGCCGGTGGCCAAACCGGTGATCGCCTCTGTGTTCATCTCTTCTTTTGTCAGCACATGGAACATGTATCTGTGGCCGATGCTGATCACCACAAGGAATGAGATGCGGACGGTGCAGGTCGGGATTACCATGCTGAATTTCTCGGAAGAGGCGGCGTATGGTTCGACGATGGCGGGGGCAGTTCTGGTACTGCTGCCATCTCTGCTGGTATTTGCGGTGGCACAAAAGCAGATTGTACGAGGGATGACAACAGGCGCTGTGAAAGGTTAAAGGAGAAAGTTTATGAGACTTGGTACATCGACGACGATAGGGTTTAACCGACCGCACGGCCGAAAAGAGACGATTCCGGAAGTGGTTCGGATGTGTGCAGAAGCAGGATACCGGGTATTGGATATGAATTTCCATGACTGCGCCAATTTTCACACGCCGCTGCAGACGGGGCTGTGGGAGTTCTGGATCGATGAGATTGCGGAAGCTGCGGCAAAGTACGGGGTAGAGTTCAGCCAGTCCCATCTGCATTTTTATGAATTTATCGGAGCGTCAGAGGAGCTGCAAAAGGAAAAGGAAGAGCTCATATCCCGGTCCATGAAAGGCTCTGCCATGCTGGGCGTAACATGGGCGGTGACCCATGCGGCCACCGCATTTGGGAGTCCGTGCATGAGGGAAGATTCCCTGAGGGAAAACAGGAGATATTTCGGTGACAAGCTGGAAGAAGCGGACCGGCTGAACCTCTCCCTGGCGATTGAAAATCTGTGGGATTGGAATATTGCGCCGAAAAAACGTTATACCTCCGGTGTAGATGAACTGGTGGAACTGGTGGACAGTCTGCAATCGCCGCGGGTGGGCATCTGCTGGGATTTTGAGCACGCGTCCATCATGCAGCAGGAACAAAAGGCTGCGCTGCGGTATGTGGGGAAGCGGCTGAAGGCGACACATGTATCGGACCATTACGGGATACAGGCAGACCACCAGCTTCCGTTTTTAGGCTCAACCAGGTGGGAGGAGTTTCTCCCTGTTCTAAATGAGATCGGCTATCAGGGGGATTTTGTATATGAGACACATCGCTA
Source organism: Lachnospiraceae bacterium (assembly GCA_030825115.1). Classification (GTDB taxonomy): domain Bacteria; phylum Bacillota; class Clostridia; order Lachnospirales; family Lachnospiraceae; genus Brotaphodocola. The sequence continues at coordinate 100,693 of JAPJQL010000001.1, read as the reverse complement.
TACGCAAAATATGCCCGATGAGCTGATGCCTCAGGCCTTGCGGTTCAGCATTGAGGTGGGCGAATATTTGATTCGAAATTATATGGAAAATGAGGATAAGCAGGATGAAGAAAGAATTTGATAATGCAATGAGAAGACAGGCGTACAGCATTCCGGAGTTGATCCTCCAGCAGTATGAACTGATGGAGCCAAGAATCCGGGAGGCACTTTCCTTTGAGGAGATTTATTCCTTACAGCATGTGGTGATCACGGGCTGCGGAGATTCGATGGCGGCGGGGATGGCGGTCAGACAATCTTTTGAGCAGCTCAGCGGGCTGCGTGTCGACGTCCTTCCGGCGATTGACGTGGCAAGGTTTTTTCCTGCAAAACGGGTGGGATATTCCCCGAACTGTCCGCTGGTGGTGACGATCAGCAACTCCGGCCGTGTATCCAGGGTGAAAGAAGCGATTATGCGGATGAATGAACTGGGAGCGCTGACGCTGGGGCTGACCTCCGGGAAGACCACGCCTTTGGGAGAAGTATGCCAGAAGGTCGTTGATACCAGCATCCCGTCTTTTGAAAGCGCGCCGGGAGTCAGGGGATACCTGGCGTCTCTGGAGGCACTTTTGCTGCTGGCGATTCGGATCGGCGAAGTGCGTGGAAAATATACGATGGATCAGGCCAATCTGTACCGGAAAGACATAAAAAAATGTGCGGAGCGGATTCAGGGGTCGCTGGAAGCGGTGGATGAGACCGTGTACGCCATTGCAGAGGCATGGAGCAGCTTTGGCGGCTTTGATTATGTGGGGGCGGGGACGGACTATGCTTCGGCGTGGTACGGCCATGCCAAGATGATAGAGGCAGCCGGCAAATATGCAGGTCATATCAATACCGAGGAATGGCTGCATCTGAACTTTTTCCTCAAGGATGTGGATTCCACAGGCACGGTTGCCGTGATCGACGATGAAAACAGTTCTTTGGGAAGGATGAAAGAAGTTCTCCACTACATGCAGGTGATGAAACGGCCGATGATGGTGGTGACCGACATCGAAGGGCTGGATATTCCAGAAGCTTCTTATATCCTGGTTCCCAAAACGGATTTTGAAGTAACCTCTCCGTTTATGTATTTTATCCCGATGGCATTGCTGGCCGGTTATATCGGGAAAATGTCGGGAGAGCCGTATTCCAGAGGATTTCGTGACAACTGGGCCTTTGCGGAAGACGCTTCTGCAATCTGGAAGAGCGAAATCGAAATCATAAAGTAAAGCCGGAGGAAGATAAAAATGATCAATCAGTGTGAAAAATTTAAAATAAAAGCAGGATTAAACGAGGTCGTGCCGCTTACGGACACCATAAAAAAGTATGTGGAGGACTCTGGGATAAAAAACGGGCAGTGTGTGGTGTTTACGCCCCATACGACGGCCGCCCTTACCATCACATCCTTCTGGGACCCGAGAGGGTTTGAAGATATCATGGATGAGATCGACCGCCTGATTCCAACGAAAATTAATTTCAAACATCAGCACGACACGCCCCAGGATGCGGCCGGCCATGTAAAATCGTCGCTGATCGGCGTAAGCCTGTCGATTCCCATCCAGGAAGGCAAGTTGATCCTCGGCCATTCACAGGGAATCTATTTCCTGGAATTTGACGGACCGAGAAACCGGGAATACAGCGTCAGCCTGCTGGGAGAATAGCCGGGGAGCCGGGGGAATAAAAATACGCCTCTAGGAATATTTCCGGGAATATGATACAATCTTAAGTGAGCAAATGCATATTCAGGAATGAGGGCGTGAGATGGATACAAGAAATAAAAATGTGGTAAAAGAGTCTCCCATACCGATTTATTATCAGATTTACGTTGACTTGAAAAAAAAGCTTCTGAGCAATTGGCCGGGGCTGGAGGAGGGCAAATTGCCTCCCGAGCAGGAGTTGGCAAGGACATACAATGTCAGCAGAGTCTGCATGAGGCAGGCGATGGCAGAACTGGAAAAAGACGGTTTGATCGTGCGCTACCGCGGCCGCGGTTCTTTTGTGAATATGTCGCCTAAGCCTATCATGCAGAATCTGGACCTTCCGACCAGCATGTCCAGGCAGTCGGTGCGCCAGTATATCGATAAATGCCCCGAGATTGTGGAGTTGCGTCATTTTGAGACGACGTACGAGCATATCAGCGAGGCGCTGAATTATCAGGGCGGGATTTTCTATATCAAAAGAATCATGAAGGTGGACGGAACCCCGATTGCGGTCAACCGGATCTGGATTCCGGAGAAGTTTGCTCCGGACCTGGATAAAAACGGGCTGTCTGTAGAAGGTTCGCTGTCGAAAACGCTGAATCAGGTCTATCATTTGAAGGCAGGTCATCGCAGCAATGTGATCGAAGCGGTGCGGCCGTCGGTGTCTGAGGTAGAACTGCTGAAGATCACCTATGAGACTTTGATCCTGCAGGTGACCAGCACTTCTTTTTTGGCGGACAATACCCCGTTTGAACATTCTGTCACATCCTGGATCGGGGATGCGATCCGGCTGAAGATGGATGTATATGACATTGATTACGGTTTGGAATTTTCAAAAAAATAATTAGAGTAAATGCTCCCGAAGAACCATATGGAATTCTTCGGGACTTTGCGTTTACCGGCAGACAGAGAGGAGAATTTATGTGGAGGGGTTTTTAGACTTCGCGATAACGTGTGGTTTATCTGAATTTGAGGGGATTGCGCTTTTGAAACTGATCATGTCTTCCCTGTGTGGCGGGCTGATCGGTCTGGAGCGGGAGATGAAAGGGCGGCCTGCGGGGCTTAAGACATTTTCTTTGGTATGTATGGGCTCCACGCTCGTCATGATCACCAATGATTATATTTTTATATTTCTCTCCCTTGGAAATGGGGATGCGGCCAGGATGGCGGCTCAGGTGATCAGCGGAATCGGCTTTTTGGGGGCGGGTTCTATCATGGTAACGGGGCACAACCAGGTCAAGGGGCTAACTACGGCGGCGGCTTTGTGGGTTACGGCGGCTCTCGGGATTGCAATCGGTTCCGGGTTCTATTTTGGCGGGATCGCTGCCATGTTTGTCATCTATGTGACCTCTATGGTCTACCGGTGGCTGGACCGGAAGATCATGGAGCGCTCCAGGATCATGCGGATCTATGTGGAGGGGGAGAGCGAGGAGTTCATGCTGCTTTTGGTGGATTATTTTAACCGGCATGGAATCAAAGTCCTTTCGCTTTCGCGCAAAGCTGAGAACAAGTGGTATATGGAAGATACGAGCGCTATGATTGAACTGGATTTTGGGAAGAATACCCTGCATCAGGTTGTTCTGGAAGAAATCAGGCAGATTGAGGGGCTGAGGTATGTGGAGGAGATTTGAAAGAAAATCTGAATCATATAATTCCTATTGAAATACTATACTATACGTGGTATAATCTCCGAAACAACTGGGAAGGGCATGTCACAGCCCGCGGCACAGGAAAAGGAGAGCGATACCATGAAAAAAGACAAGACATACAGATTTGAGACATTGCAGCTTCACGCAGGGCAGGAATATGCCGATCCGGCGACAGATGCGCGGGCGGTGCCGATCTATGCGACAACCTCTTATGTGTTCCGGGATTCTGCTCAGGCGGCAGGACGGTTTGCGTTGACGGAAGGCGGGAATATCTATTCCAGGCTGATGAACCCGACCTCCGACGTGTTTGAGCAGCGGATTGCGGCGCTGGAGGGAGGCGCAGGGGCGCTGGCGACGGCATCCGGTTCGGCGGCCATCGATTATGCGATCCGCAATATCGCGGCTGCCGGGGATCATATCGTGGCGTCCTCCACCTTGTACGGCGGCACTTATAATCTGCTTGCCAATACCCTGCCGGAGAGCGGGATCACAGCAGATTTTGTGGACGGCAGCAATCCCCGCAATTTTGCGTCTGCCATCCGTCCCAATACAAAGGCAATATATCTCGAGTCCCTGGGAAACCCCGGTTCGGATATCATAGATTTGGAGGCAGTCTCTGAGATCGCCCATGCAAATGGCGTTCCGGTGATCGTGGACAATACGTTTGCAACGCCGTATCTCTTTCGCCCGCTGGAGCATGGAGCCGATATCGTGGTACATTCGGCGACAAAGTTCATAGGCGGACACGGCACGGTGCTTGGCGGCGTGATCGTAGACGGAGGAACGTTTGACTGGGGGCAGAATGACAAGTTCCCCGGTCTGACAAGGCCCAACCCGTCCTATCATGGGATTGTGTTTTCTGAGACATGCGGGAGCCTGGCATATATCCTGAAAATACGGACGACTCTGATGCGGGATATGGGCGCCTGTATCTCGCCGTTTAACTCCTTTTTGCTGCTTCAGGGGCTTGAGACGCTGTCTTTGCGCGTGGAACGCCATGTGGAAAACGCCCTTAAGGTGGTGGAATATTTAAGCCGTCATCCCCAGGTGGCAAAGGTGAAGCATCCGTCCCTGGCACAAGGAGAACAAAAAGCGCTGTATGAGCGGTATTATCCGAATGGCGGAGCTTCCATCTTTACCTTTGAGCTGGATGGGACAGAAGAGCAGGCGAGACGTTTTACAGAGTCGTTAGAGCTGTTTTCCCTGCTTGCCAATGTGGCAGATGTAAAGTCGCTGGTGATTCATCCGGCGTCCACGACCCATTCCCAGATGAATCGGAGAGAACTGGAAGAGGCCGGAATCAAGCCTGTCACCATCCGGTTGTCGATCGGGACGGAGCATATTGATGATATCATCGCCGACCTGGGGCGGGGCTTTGCCGCTGTAAAATAGTATAAGCTGTCAAAATGTTGTAAAAGCACTTGGGAAGCCACCGAAGCATAGACTGTAAATAAGTAAGCTTTAAGGTGGCTTTCTTTGAAGACATTTCCCAAACCTTTGACGCCCGGGGAGGAGAGAGAGTATCTGGAACGCTGCAAAGAGGGTGACCAGGAAGCGCGTAATGTACTGATCGAACGGAACATGAGGCTGGTGGCCCATGTGGTGAAGAAATATCAGAATACGGATTACGATATGGAGGATCTTTTGTCGGTCGGCACGATTGGACTGATCAAGGCGGTTAATACCTTCCATATGGACCGCGGCTCCCGGCTTGCCACTTATGCGGCAAAATGCATTGAAAATGAAATCCTGATGCTTCTGCGGGCAAGTAAAAAATATAGCAGGGAGGTATCCCTGTTCGAACCCATCGGGGTAGACAAGGACGGCGAGGCCGTCAGCCTGGTGGATGTCATTGAGATGGAGAACAAAGAGGTACTGGAAGATATCATCCTGAGCCAGGATGTCAAGGAACTGTATGAGGCATACGAGGTGTGCCTGAAGGACCAGGAGAAGACGGTGATTCGGATGCGGTACGGATTATTTGGGAAAAAAGCCCATACCCAGCGGGAGATAGCCGGGCTTCTCGGTATCTCCCGGTCTTATGTGTCGCGGATTGAGAAGAAGGCGCTGGAGAAGCTGAGGGGGGAGTTTGAGAAGAACGGGAAGTAAGGAAATATAGTACAAAGTGCCACTCGAAAGTTAAGTGTATGACTGACTTTCGGGTGGCATTTTGATGTCTCAGTGAAGGCATCTTCTAATGATGATAATCTGCTATAATCGTTAGGAGGCAAATGTAAAATGAAATATACAAAGAACGCAGAAGGTTGGCTTTGAGTTTATGGCTTGTCAAGTGTGTGTGATTGGGGATGGTGCAATTCGATGGGCGGCACAGAAAAAAATATACCGCTTTTTCCATACTATAATCACCTCATTGTCAGCAAAAAAATTGGCATATTGAATAGTTTTTACGGAATCTCAGTAAAAACTATTGATATTCTCTGAGTTTTTTAATATACTGTTAGCAAGACAAAAGGAGGCAATCAAGATGATTCTTCGACCGAAATATATGGAACTGTTGAAAACCTACCGTAATGTGCCGCTTGTAAAAATTCTTGCCGGAATCCGACGCTGCGGCAAATCCACAATATTAGAAATGCTGCGGGACGACTTGCTTAAAAGTGGTGTGGATGCAGAGCACATTATTAGTATGAGTTACACATCGGTAGATTTTGACGATGGGTTGACCAATAAAACGATGTATCAAGCGATCAAGGAGCAAATGACCGGCGATGGACGCTACTATCTTCTGCTGGACGAAGTACAGGAAATCGACGGCTGGGAAAAAGCAATCAACAGTCTGCTTGAAAATGCCAACACCGACATCTATGTAACCGGCTCCAACTCCAAGCTGATGTCAAGCGAGATTTCTACCTATCTGACAGGACGGTATATTTCCATCCCGGTTTACTCTCTGTCCTTTACTGAATACCTGGATTTCAAAAAACAGGGCGGAAAATCTCCCAAAGAGCTTTTGAACGAATATATTCGTATGGGAGGCTTTCCGATTGTTGCGCTCGGCAGCTTTGACGAACGCTCGGCATATCAGATTGTAGAGGGAATTTACACTTCTGTTATAACAAATGACATTACGAAACGGCACAACATCACAAACTTTGATTTATTTAACCGTGTTGTGAAGTATATCGTAGAGAATGTGGGTAAAACCTTTTCTGCTAATGCAATCGTGAAATTTCTGAAAAGCGAGGGGCGTTCTCTATCTGTTGAAGCAGTTTATAATTATCTGAATTGGCTGGAAAAGGCGTTTGTAATCTATCGTTGCCAGCGGTATGATTTGCAAGGAAAATCCGTGCTGAAAACGCAGGAAAAATTTTATCTGGCTGACGCTTCTCTAAAATACTGCATTATGGGCTTTAATCCGAAGTCGATTGCCGCTATGCTGGAAAATATCGTGTACTTTGAACTGCGGCGCAGAGGTTATGAGGTCTATATCGGAAAAAACGAAACCAAAGAGATTGATTTTGTAGCGGTGCAGCGTGATGAGCGCATTTATGTTCAGGTCTGCCGCAGACTGCCGGAGGAATCCGATCGGGAGGTCGCCAATCTCCTTGAAATCAAAGACCACTACCCGAAATATGTGGTGACGCTTGATGAGCTTGCCGCAGGCAATATCAACGGTGTTAGGATTGTGCATTTGGCGGATTTTCTGCTTGATAGTGAATACTAAAAATAAGAAAAGAGTGTTAGAGTTGAACCAGCAATTTGCAAACAGTTATTGATAGTACTCTTTTGAAATGATAGTTTGACCTCGTAAAGCGGAAGAAAGAAATAATTCCGAAATGTCTTGCAAGAAAAAAGTCGAATCTGGAGAAGTTAAGGGTAGAGTTTGAGAAAAAATAGAAAGAATATCAACAAAAAAGGTCAAAACGTGAAAGCGGTATTGACCTTTTTTGTTGATATTTGGTGTGTGAGAACAGAAAACTGTGATAAGTTGCAAAAATCTTTCCTAAAAAATGTAGCCGGAGCTGAAACGCTGCCTAAACTGAAAATCAATTCCTGAACCTGCCCGGCAGACGGACGGCATGGTGGAACTGGACGAGTCCCGTCTTACTCATGTGGCCGGTTAATAAGAAACCGCAATCGGAACATGCCGTCCTCCGTCACGCTGTACTGATAGACCGCCTTGTGTTTTGAGAAAAAGGCGGCGATGCTGCGGGTGCCGATGCCGTGCCCCGGTGCGTGGGTAATGGGGAATCCCTCGCCGTCAAACGCGGCTTCCCCATCGCAGGTGTTGGAAATCTCAACGCAGAAATGGGGCGCAGATACCGCCGAGACTTCAATTCGCCGGGGCGTGCCCTCCGGAAGCTTTTCACAGGCATGGATGGCATTTTCCAGAGCGTTTGCGAACACCGTGGAAAGTTCTGTCTCATCCACTGGCAGCTCCGGGGCCAGGGTCATGCGGATCAGCACCTGTATGTTTCTGTCCCTCGCCTGCTCCTCATAATAGGCCAGCATCGCGTCAAGCACAGGGCTTTTGCAGTAGTGCATCAGGGCGGTGTCAGCCAGTTTTGCATCCGATTTCCCCAAATGCTCCAAGGCTCCGGCAGTATCGCCCCGTTCCAGCATGGCGGTCAGCGCGTGCAAGGTAAAGCGCATATCGTGGCGGTAAAGCCGGATTTTTTCCTCGCTGCGTTCCACCATGTCCCACTGGCGGTGCAGGGCGGACACCTGAGCCTCCAGCAGCTGCTGTTCCTCTTGCAGTGCGGCCTCCCGCTTCGTTTTCTGAAACAGGATAAATACCACGCCATATGCGGTAACCAAAATCAAAAGAATGGCGGCGGTGAGGGCAATGCTCTCCGGGTAGTTCTGCCGGGGGCGAAAGTTTAGGAGGTAGAGGAACACGCCGTAAAACACCAGCGGCATGAGGCACAGCAGGCCCCAGCCCCGCTCCATGGTGTTCAGCATGGCCAGATAGGCCGGCCGGAAATAGCGGTATAGCAGATAGAGCAGTGGTATGGTCAGCACAAGGCGGGATACGATATCTGCCATTGCCCCAAACCCGAATACCCTTGTAAGCAAAAAGCCGGGCAGGGTGATGACGCTGCAGGTGGTGATCGCAGTGAGCAGATTGAACAGAAGCGGCATCCCCCGCTGTCTTGAGATTAGAAAAATCACCGCTAGCGCCAGACCGTTGGTGGCCAGCGGATAAAGGGAGAAAAAGACCTGGCCGCCCCACAGTCCGAAAATCAGCAGATTGACGATCAGGATGCCCAGCGTGCCGATGCCCAGAATGGACAGGGACTTTTTCATGTCATATTTGAGGTCGGTGAGTAAAAACATCATGCCAATCCCGGTAAAGGCCAGCAGGACATAGCGTACTGCATTGATCGCCGTCATAGATTCAGCCCCCTTTTCAAAGTGAATTCCAAAAACTGCTCCCGCACCTCGCTGCGCTTTAAGCGGGGAATCGGGATTTTTCCGCCCTCCCGCATTAAAAAGCAGCCCTGCTCCATGCTGTCCACATAGAGCATGTTCACCAAAAACGACATGCCTACCCGCAGAAAGCGTTCATCAGCCAACAGCGGCGCCACCGCCTCCTCAAAAGAGCCGCGTTTTGAGGCGGTGACAGTCCGATCACAGGAAAGATAGAAAACGGCGGTGTGGTTCGTTCCCTCCACATAGCGGATGTCGGAGGGGCGGATCAGCGAAATGCGATCTCTTGTTTTCACCGTCAGCACCTCTCCCTGCTCCCGGGAAAGCTTATTCAGCACCCGGTCCAGCTGGGCAAACAACGTCGTGCGCTCCACAGGCTTCAGGAGATAACCGGACGCCTGCACGCCGAAAGAATCCACTGCATAGTCCGGGGAGCTGGTAAGATAGACAATCACCGCATCGGGGTCGTCCTCCCGGATGGCCGCGCCGAGAGCTAGACCGTCCAGCTTCGGCATCATCACATCCAGCAGATAGATGGGAAAGCCGCCCTGCGTACGGATACATTCCAACAACTCGCTGCCGGAAGAAAACGGCCGCAGCTGGACGGGGATTTCGGGATGGAGGCGGGCATACTCAGCGAGCAGAGCTGCCACCTCATTTAATTCCTGTATTTGATCGTCACAAACAGCAAGCTGCAGCATGGGCCGCGCCTCCTTTCCTGAATTTCAAGGGACCAACAGTCAATTTTCGTACATTCAAGTGCAATTTTCGAACATAGCCCCACAGATTATACTTTTTTTGCTAAAGTAAAAGTAACAAACGGACAGGCTCCTGTCAAGCCGAATCCGCCGAACATGAAAACAAAAAGCAAAACCATTTGATTGAGGTGATACCCCCAATTCCGCGTGTGGTGTTGCCTTCCGGGAACAGGAGGGATTTGACAATGCGTAAAGACATGGAAACCAACTGCTTTGCCGGGGACTATCCGCTGAAGGAACCCCGGGTAGGCGGGAGCGTCTGGCCGCGCCAATGCTGCCCGGCGTTCACGCCCCGCACCGCCGTACTCTCGGAGGAACGGGTGTGCTGGTACTGCAAATACGCAGATTTCCACCTGAAAGAGCGGGTGGCGCTGGATGTAGGCATCTGCTGCTGGCCCAAAAAGCAAATCGACTGAGCAAGTGGATCATATTTATTTTAGCGCAAGATAAAAATTTATCAAAAGGAGGAATCAGGTTATGGAGTTAATGCTTCAAAGATTGGCGAGCTTTTTCCTGTGCGCCGTTTCGGCGACAGGAGATTATGCAAAGCGTTTGGGAAAGGCGCTGCGGAGCAAGGCTGCTCGGCGTCTGGTGGCCGCGGTGATGTCGCTCTGTCTGGTGGCGAACCTGCTGCCCATGACGGCATTTTCCGCCGAATCGGAAGTACCGCCCGCGGTCAGCGGAGTGTGTGGACACGTCCACAATGAGGAGTGTGGCTATATCGAGGCGGTGGAGGGCGTTCCCTGTTCTCATCAAAACGAGCACGGCAGTTATAGCTGCGCCCCTATTTTGGACAGCGACGATATAAGCGACAACGATGCCACGCCAAGCGATGCGGACTATGTATGCGACCACAGCGACGGCTGCGGCTATGTGGAAGCGGTGGAGGGCGCGGACTGCACTCATTCCTGCGAACTGTGTGACCCGCCGGAGGAAACACTGCCAGAGGAAACGCCGACTGTGGAAAACCCGCCCAAGCTGGAGGAAACGACCACAGATACATGTATCTGTGATACCCTCTGTACAGAGGATAGCATAAACCTTGACTGTCCTGTTTGCTCGGCGGAGGTCGCAGATTTGGCAGAATGTAAGGGGAAACAGCAGGAACAGCAGAAGTGCATCTGCGAAACAAAATGCAGCCTTGCAAACGAGGAGCAGGGCGTGGAAGAAAGCATAAACCTTGACTGCCCTGTTTGCTCGGCGGAAAACGCAGATTTGAGTCTTTGCGTTGGGGAGACTTCGGCGGTGTTTTCCGCATTGCAGCGGAATGGAACCACCATACAGGTGGATGGCACGAACTCAACCCTTTACGCTGCCATCAGCAATGCGAATGACGGCGACACGCTGCAAATTACTGCAGACTTTAAGTTGACCAGCAACGTAATGTTCGCGGACGCAAAGTCACTTACGCTGGACCTGAACGGACACACCGTTACAAGTGAAGCTACCAGCGCAATCACGCTGTCAAGCAATGCGTCGCTCACCGTGACGGACAACAGCAACGGCAACAACGGCACGCTGAAGGTGAACAAAGCGAATGGCACTGCCATCCATAACGGTTCCGGCGGCACAGTCACAGTAAGCGGCGGTAAAGTGTTGGCAACTACCGGCACTGCCATCAATAATGGTTCCACCGGAGAAGTCACCATCAGCGGCGGTGAGGTGTCTGCGACCAGCAGCGGCAGAGCCATCAACAACAACTCCAACGGAAAAGTCACCATCAGCGGTGGCGAGGTGTCTGCGACTACCGGCTATGCCATCCACAACAATGCTGGCGGTACAATCACGGTAGAAAACGGTACGGTGTCTGCGCAGAGCACTACCATCTATAACAACGCCGCCGGCACAGCTGCAGTAATCGGCGGCACGGTGACGTCAGCCGGCCAGTATGGCTATGCCATCTATAACGGCTCCACTGGAGAAGTCAACGTTAGCGGCGGTATGGTGTCTGCAACAGGTACAATGGGCATTGCCATCAATAACGGATCCACCGGAGAAGTTACCGTCAGTGGCGGCAAGGTTGAGGTGACTTCCGGCAGAGTCATCAACAACGTCTCCACTGGCAAAATCACCATCAGCGGCACTGCGGAAGTTACCAGTGGGAATCCATCTGTAAGCAATGGCGCAATTTACCTCTACGCAGTGCCCACCCCCGCCGCCCATGTACTGGAAATCACAGGAGGCACGGTAGAAAATACGACAACCAATGGCTATGCGGTGTATTTCAATACCAATAACACAGGCGTGAACACTGCTAATTTGGACAGCTATTACAACCATACCGGCGGCACAGTGGGCAAGGTTTATCCCGCATCGGCGGCAACTGTCGTGGAGATTACAAGGGACAACAATACCACGAAGTATACTAGCTTGGATGCTGCTATTACGGCGGCGAATGACGGTGATACGCTGAAAATCCTTGACAATATTAACCTTGGCAACGGAAGCGGCGTGACAATCAACGGCAAATCCATCACTCTTGATTTGAATGGTCAAACCATTACATATAGCGGTACATATAGTATCACAGAGGGTGCCGAAAGCAACGGCAGCGCAATCACACTGGCAAACAGTGCGTCCCTCATCGTAACGGACAGCAGCAACGAAAAGAACGGCAAGCTGGAGGCAACAGGCTCGTCGGGCACTGCCATTTACAATGAATCTAGCGGCAAAATCATCATAGAAAGCGGCACTGTGTCAGCGTTAGGCGTTGCCATACATAACAAAAACAACGGCGCAATCACGATAACGGGAGGTAAGCTGGAGGCAACCGGCAGTAGTGGCGTTGCCATCAACAACAATTCTACCGGTAAAATCACGATTAGCGGCAACGCGGTTGTTACCAGTGTGGCAGGCGCGGGTAGAGGCACGATTTACCTCGACAGAGTACCCACCGATAGCGGTTCCCCTGTTATACTGTACATTCAGGATACCGCTCAGGTGACCAATACGGCAGCCAATGGTTATGCGGTGTATTTCCAAACCAACGGCACCGGAGTAACCTCTGCTAATTTGAACGACTATTACAGCCACACCGGCGGCATAGTGGGCAAGGTTTATCCCGAACCGTTCATCGTGGAGATTACAGGGGACAACAATACCACGCAATATACTAGCCTTTCTGATGCTATCGGGGCGGCGGCGCAGACCGGTGATACGCTGAAAATTATCGCCAATATTAACCTTGGCGAAACCGGCGTGAAGATCAGCGGCAAAACTCTCACTCTTGACCTGAACGGCAACACCATTACATATAGCGGCACAGGCGAAAAAAGCGCAATCACGCTGTTGAACGATACAGGTACAGAGCTTACGGTAATGGACAGCAGCACCGGCAAGCACGGCAAGCTGCAAGCCACCGGCGACAGTGGCAGAGCTATCCTCATCAGCTCCGCCAACGCAACAGTCAAGGTAGAGGGTGGTACGGTGTCAGCGACGACGGGCAACGCTATCTTCAACAATAACACCGGTACAGTCATCGTTAGCGGCGGTACGGTGTCAGCGACAGGTACATTTGGATATGCCATCAACAACAACTCCGGCGGCACAATCAACGTCAGCGGCGGTACGGTGTCAGCGATGACCGGCAGAGCCATTTATAACGCTCTCACCGGCACAGTCACGGTAAGCGGCGGTGAGGTGTCGGCGACGACCGGCTATGCCATCTATAATGGCGACCAGGGTGGCACAGTCACCATCAGCGGCGGCACGGTGTCAGCGACAGGCGCATCGGGCAAAGCAATCTACAACTACGGAATCGGCAAAATAACGATTAACGGCAATGCAAAAGTCACTAGTGCGAACACGATTTCCGATTCCGGCACAATTCACCTCAACGCAGTGCCCACCGGCAGCGGTGACCTTGTTGTGTTGGACATTCAGGGCGGCACGGTGGAAAATACGGCAACTCCTACGGCGGGCTATGCGGTGTATTTCAAAACCGACGGCACAGGAGTAACCTATGACAATTTGAGCAGCTATTACACCCAGGGCACCAATGCGACAGTGGGCAGTATTCACCCCGCACTGGCGGCGATTCCCACGGTGGAGAAGTTAGTGGGTATCGGCTACACCACCTACTCTGTCTACGCCAACGGCGCGGCGCTGATTATCAACGGTACAAGCAAAACCAGCACCACCGTCTATGTGGACGTGGATAGGGACGGCGTGATTGACGAAGGCGTGGACAAATCCCTGAAATCTCTAAACATTGCCAACGCCCCGGAGGATAACGCCGACCTCACCAACTGCATCATCTACGGTGGTAGCAAAGGCACCTCCTTCACCGGCAACACCAAGATCACCATGCTGGGCGGCGAGGTCTATATCATCTATGGTGGCGGCTTTGATAACGGCGGCGACGTTATCGGCAGTTCGGAAATTACTCTCACCGGCGGTTATGCCTTTAAGATATGCGGCGGCGGCAACTACGCTAATCTCACCGGCAGCGCCAAAATCACCGTCGGCACGGGCGGCAAAGCGGGCAGCATCTATGGCGTCGGCGAGGGCGGCACGGTAGGTACGCAAGGTACTACCGAAACTGCCGTTATGGTGTTGATGGAGGGCGAATCGGGAACAATCTACGGCGGCGGTGACAAAGGAGGGGTTTACGGCAATACTGCCGTCACCGTCACCGGAACTGTCAACGGCAATGTTTACGGCGGCGGCAATGACACCAGATCGGAAAGTGAAAGTACCGCAGTCAACGGGAACACTGCTATTATCGTCACCGGCACCGTGAGGGACAACGTCTACGGCGGCGGTCAAAACAACAGTACCGTCACCGGCGATCAAACCCTTACCCTTGGTGGCGGGGCGAAAATCGGCAGCCAGTCGTTGGGCGGCGTTGTCATCAACAGCGCTGACACCACTGTTAGCGGGGCTGTTAAAAACGGCGTTGCAAACTTCAAGATTGACCCTAACCTTTCCGGTGATGACGGCAGCGTATATGTGGTTCTCCCCAGCGGCTACACCGGCGGAACCATTGCAACAGAGGCGGTTCAGGCAGATTTGAAGAAAATCACCCTCATCGGCAACGGCGCAGCGGGCAAGGAAGCATATCTGGACGGCACAGACATCAAAGTGCGGACAACCATCGTTCCCACGGTATCGGGGCAAACCATCTACGCTAAAGGCGCAGAAATCAAAATTGTAGCGGGTACGGGGGAAACCGACGGCATACGGCACACCAACATCCTCTATGACGCAGATAAGAACGGCACCATTGAGGATACGGAATATCTGAAAATCGGCAGCACCGAACCCACCGGAGCGGGCTACGACCTGCACAACTACGTTATCTACGGCGGCGGCAACGGTGCTTTGGCGGGAAACACAAAAATCACCATGACCGGCGGGAATGTAAACTATATTTACGGCGGCAACAACAGCAACAATGTCACCGGAAACACAGAGATTACCATGACCGACGGTAATGTAAACTATATTTATGGCGGCAACAACAGCAACAATGTCACCGGAAACACAAAAATCACCATGACCGGTGGTAATGTAAACTATATTTACGGCGGCAACAACAGCAACGATGTCAATGGAAATACAGAGATCGTCATCAGCGGCGGCGAGGTAAAACAATTTCTCTACGGCGGCGGTCTCAGCGGAGCAGTCACCGGCAGCACCTCTGTTACCATCGGGAAAGATGCCACGGTGAGCGCTGTCTACGGCGGCAACGGTAGCAGTGGAACCGTGGGGACTGAGAATAGCGGAAACACCGTTACGGTGACCGTGGCAGGCACGGCGGGCAGCGTATGCGGCGGCGGCAGCAGAGGCACAGTCAATGGAAACATCTCCGTCACCATCCAGGAAGGGGCTACGGTGACGGGCGATGTCTACGGCGGTGGGCAAGCCGGCAGCAGCGCGGTCAACGGCGACATTTCCGTTACCGTGGCGGGCGAGGTGAAGAGTAATGTTCATGGTTGCGGAAGCGGGTGCACAGTGAATGGAAAAATCGACATCAAGATCACCGGCACAGTGGGTTACAAAGTCGAAGGCAGCTATAGCAGCAATTCAGTCACCGGCAAAAACACCCTCACTATCGGCGGTGGGGCAAAGGTCGGGAATGGCGGCCTATGGAGCGGTGTACAGCTGGAGACTCTCTCTGATAGCCGTTTCGCCATCCAACAGACCTTGGGGAATGATGCTTATATCTATGTTTATCTGCCAGGGGGTTATGATGCTTCGGCAAATCCCGTCATTGCCACCGGCGCAGTGACAGGCGACGTGGCAAAAATCAAGCTTGTGGGCAACGGCGCAGCGGGCAAGGAAGCATATTTTGAGAACGACGAAATCAAGGTGCGGGCATCCTCCGCTGTGGTGGAGCTTTTGCGCGGCGGCACCACGCAAGGCAAGTACAATACCCTTTCCGCTGCCATTACGGCGGCGCAGGGCGGTGATACGCTGAAAATCCTGAAGAAAATCGACCTTGGCACAAACGGCGTGCAGATTAGTGGCAAGTCCCTCACCCTTGACCTGAACGGTCAGACGGTTACATATAGCGGCTCCCAAACCGCAATCACACTGGGAAATGATGCGACCCTTACGGTAACGGACGGCGGCACCGGCGGCAAGCTGGAGGCAACCGGCGAGGAGGGCTATGCCATCTTGAATAGCTCCAAAGGCACGGTTACGGTAACGGGCGGCACGGTTTCGGCAAGCGGTTCATTGGGTGTTGCGATAGCCGATTTCTCCAGAGGTAACATAAAGATCAGCGGCGACGCAGTTATTACCAGCAAGAATACATCTGCAAGCGAGGGCACAATTTACATCACGGGGATACCCTTTTCCTCCGATGTTGCGCTGGAAATCACAGACGGCAAGGTGGAAAACACAGCCAATGGCTATGCGGTGTATTTCTCATTCAGCAGTGTAACCTCCGATAATTTGAGCAGTTATTATAGGCACACAGGGGGTACGGTGGGCAAGGTGCATCCCGAACCGCTAAAGGGCGTGGAGCTTTTGCGCGGCGGCACCACGCAAGGCAAGTACGACACCCTTGCCGACGCTATCAATGCGGCGGAAACCGGTGATACGCTGAAAATCCTGAACAACATTACCCTGAGCAGCGGCGTGCAGATCAGCGGCAAGTCCCTCATCCTTGATTTGAACGGTCAGACGGTTACATACAGCGGTGTCTACAACGCAATCACACTGGGAAATAATGCGAGCCTTACGGTAACAGACGGCGGCACCGGCGGCAAGCTGGAGGCAACCGGCGAGGCGGGCGTTGTCATTAGGAACGAATCCGCAGGTACAGTCACGGTAACGGGCGGCACGGTGATTACAGTAAATGAGAACGGCGCTGCCATCTGGAATTACTCCACCGGCAAGGTTGACGTATCGGGTGGTACGGTGTCAGCAACAGGTACATCGGGTCCTGCCATTTACAACGAATCCACCGGCAAAATAACCATTAGCGGTGATGCGGTTGTCACCAGCAGGAATACACTTCCCGGCACGATTTATTTCCAAGTAGTACCGCAAAGCAACCCCAAAATTGTGCTGGAAATAACGGGTGGCACTGTAGAAAACACGGCAGCCAATGGCTGTGCGGTGTATTTCCAGACCCTTGGCACAGGTGTGACCTCCGCAAATGTAAAAGATTATTACACCGTGATGGGGTCTGCGACGGTGGGCAAGGTGCATCCCGAACCGCTAAAGGGCGTGGAGCTTTTGCGCGGCGGCACCACGCAAGGCAAGTACGACACCCTTGCCGACGCTATCAATGCGGCGGAAACCGGTGATACGCTGAAAATCCTGAAGAAAATCGAACTTGGCACAAGCGGCGTGCAGATTAGCGGCAAGTCCCTCACCCTTGACCTGAACGGTCAGACTGTTGCATATAGCGGCAGCGGCAAGGCAATCACACTGTCAAATAATGCGAGCCTTACGGTAACAGACGGCGGCACCGACGGCAAGCTGGAGTCAGGCGGCACTGCCATTTGGAACGAATCCACCGGTACGGTAACGGTGAAGGGCGGCACGGTGACGGCAGCAAATGGGGACGGCCCTGCCATTTTGAACTTCGATAAAGGCGAAATCAAGATAGAGGGCGGCACGGTGACGGCAGTAAATGGAAACGGCCCTGCCATTTTGAACTTCGATAAAGGCGAAATCAAGGTAGAAGGCGGCACGGTGTCGGCGGTAAATGGAAACAGCGCTGCCATTTTGAACAACTACACCGGTACGGTCACGGTGAAGGGCGGCACGGTGTCGTTAGTAAATGGGAACAGTGCTGCCATTTTGAACTGCAGTCAAGGCGAAATCAAGGTAGAAGGCGGCAGGGTGTCGGCGAGCGGCTCGTACGGAAAGGCTATTTTGAACATCAACTTAGGCAAAATCACAATCAGCGGAAATGCAGTTGTCACCAGCGAGAATATATATGCAGCCCAAGGTACAATTTACATCGATGCGGTGCCAAACCCCGCCGCAGTTGTGCTGGAAATCAGCGGCGGCAGTGTAAACAACACGGAAACCAATGGCTATGCGGTGTATTTTAATGCCGCCAGCGTGAACGCCGACAATTTGGGCAGCTACTACAGCCATACAGGCGGCACTGTGGGCAAGGTCTATCCCGAGGTGTCAAACACACCCACCGTTGCTTCGGTAATCGTTTCACCGAACCCTGCTACCGTACAAAAGGGCGGTACGCAGCAGTTTACCGCCATCGTCAGCGGCACAAACAACCCGGCACAGACAGTTAGCTGGTCATTAAGCGGTGCGGAAAAAACCGGCACAAGCATCAGCACAGGCGGTCTGCTGACCGTGGCGGCTGATGAAACGGCAGCAACGCTGACGGTAACGGCAACTTCCACCGTGGATGCAAGCAAGAGCGGCACGGCAACGGTAACGGTGCAGGCGGGCGTGCTTACCGACGCGCAAAAGCTTGCCATGGCGAAAAGTGCGATTGAGGAAGCGCTTGCGGATCTGACGGTTTCAAACGCCACCACAGCACAGGATATTTTAAGCGTGGCAAACGCGGCGACGCTGTACAATGTCACAGTCGCATGGGACGGCACAGACGGCTTTAGCAAAACCGAAGCCACCGAAAATGCAAATGGCTTCATCACAGGCACGCTCAATCTGACGCTCGGCAGCGCAAGCGGTACCGTTACGGTAAGCAAGGTCATTGCCAGGCTGCCCGCCGATAAGTCTGCGTTGACAGCCGCTATTGCGGCGGCAAACAGCGCCAAGAACGGTGTTGTCGTCAGAGACCTCCCGGCTTCCTCTGTTGCAAACGGTACAAAATTTGTAACCACCGCTGAAATGGAGGCGCTGAACAATGCGATTACGGCGGCACAGACTGTAATGGATAACGATTCCGCAACGGATGCGGATATTACTGCCGCAGTGAGCGCACTGAACAGTGCGGTTGCCGAATTTCATGATGCGATTAAGACCGGAACCTATACCGGCGGCAGCTCTGGTTCCGGAAGCGGCTCCGGCGGCGGGGGCGGATTGTCAAGCGGCAGCTCTGGCGGAAGCCCCACAGTAACACCGTCCACGGGAACAAAGCCCGGCACACCTACAGAAAGCAAAATCAAGGCAGAGGGCACGATGGATAAAAACGGCGGCATAACCGTAAACCTGTCTGAAAAGGCTGTGGAGGACGCCATCAAAGCGGCGGAGGACGAAGCGCGGACAAATGGCAGTCTGGGCAACGGAATCGTCCTTGTGATAAATATCATCAACCCGGAAGGCGCGGGCAGGACAGCCGACAGTGTGACGGTCAATCTGCCAAAGACAACGCAGGAAACCATCATCAGGAAAAACATTGTGAATACGGTGATTGTAGTAGATGACCCAGGCATTCAGATTGGTATTGATCTGGCGGCGGTAACGTCCATCAACATGCAGGCAAACGCGGATGTAAACATCACCGCCACAAGGCTTAGCGCCGCGGGTCTTACAGAAGCGGCAAAAGCAGCTATCGGCACCCGTCCCGTCTTTGACCTCAGGGTAAACTATGGCGGCGGCAGGCAGGTGACACAGTTTGGCAACGGCAGCGTGAGTGTTGCAATCCCCTATGCACTGGCAGCGGGCGAATCGGCAGGCGGCGTGTACGCGGTTTATGTGGACGCAAACGGAGACGTCCAGTGGCTTGGCAGCTCTGTTTATGACGGGAATACCAGGGTGCTGCGCTTCTCCACCAACCACTTTTCCACCTACGGCGTGGGCTATAAAGCGCCGGCCGGCTTTACCGACATTGCGGGGCACTGGGCAAAGGACGACATTCAGTTTGTGGTAAACCGCGGACTGCTTTCCGGCGCAAGCGCCACTACCTTCAGCCCGAATACAGCCATGACAAGAGGAATGTTCGTCACCGCGCTCGGCAGACTGGCAGGAGCGGACGTAAGCGGATATAAGCAGAGCAGCTTCACCGATGTGAAGGCAGATGCCTACTACATGGGCTATGTGGAATGGGCGGCGAAAAACGGCATTTTGCAAGGCACAACAGCTGCCACCTTTGCGCCGGACAATGCTGTCACCCGTGAGCAGATGGCGGTCATCATGGCAAATTACGCAAAGGCAATCGGATTTAGCCTGCCAAAGGCACACGCACAGAACACCTTTGCGGACGCTGCGAATATTTCCCCGTGGGCAGCTGACTCTGTGAAATCCATGCAGATGGCTGGTGTCCTCGCGGGCAAGAACGCAAACAGGTTTGATCCCCAGGGCACGGCCACCAGAGCCGAGGCGGCGGCGACACTCCGTCGCTTCGTGGAACTGATGATTGACGCCTCCACCACGCAGGGCTGGATGTACAACGATGACGGCCAGTGGATGTACTATGAGAACGGCAGTCCCGTTAAAAACACAACCAGGAACGTGGACGGTGAGGATTACAGCTTCGACGCCTGCGGCGTGACCCTGGATTTCCCGAAGAAAAAAGCCGGCTACGGAACTTATACGGTACAGGCAGGCGACAACTTCTGGAAGATTGCCAGGAAGCATAATGTCGATATGTATACCCTGGCGGAAATCAACGGCAAGACCATCTACTCGGTTATCTATCCCGGCGACGTGCTGAAGATACCGGAGTAAAAGAAACAGGCGGCGGCTTCTAAACGGAGGCCGCCGCCTGTAGTTTTGATGAGGATGTTGACAAGGATTCAATATTGCGCTATAATGAACACTGTTCATATTGGAAGGGGTGGGAACATGAATCGATTGGCGACATCAAAAGAAGCCCTGCTGGAAATTGCCAGGGACATCTTCTACCGGGAGGGCATCTCGAAGGTGAGTATCCGCCGTCTGGCATCGGAATCCGGGGTGGCAATCGGGACCGTGTATAACTATTATCCGTCGAAGGCGGATCTGGTGGCGGATATCATGGAGGATTTTTGGAGAAAGGTGTTTCATGGGAGCCACTTTGACACGGAGAGTGGAGATTTCCTCGGGAGTGTGGGGGAGATCTACCGGAGACTTTCTGCAAATCTGGCAGTGTTTGAACGGGCGTTTCTGGAGGATTTGCCGTCCATGGAGAAGGCGGAGAGGGCGAAGAGCCAGATTACCTGGCAGAAGTATCTGGATCATATGAAAGACGGTGTCCTGCGGATTTTAAAAAAGGATGTAAGGATTGACCGGAAGGTATGGACTGAGGAGTTTACGCCCGAGGCGCTGGTGGATTTTACTTTTTCCCACATCGTGCTGGCGCTGACAGAGGGGAAGAAAGACTGCAGGTATCTGCTGCTTTTGCTGGAAAAGCTCTTGTACAGCGCGAAGAGTTAAAAGAAATTTGAATAGATGGAGATTTTATCATGCAGGCAATTATGGAAACGATTTTTGATGTGGTCTACTTAAGTACGGTCATCACAATGGGAATCAGGATGGCGGCGGGAGCAGGAGAGAAGAAGCAGGTGAAACTGTTTGGAATCATGGCGGTGATCCTTGGATGCGGCGATGCGTTTCATCTGGTGCCGAGAGCCTATGCCCTCTGCACGGATGGGCTGGCCAGCCATGCGGTGTCATTGGGATTTGGAAAATTTGTGACGTCAGTGACCATGACGGTATTTTACGTGATCTTGTATCATATCTGGAGACAACAATATGAGGTGACGGGCAGAAAAGAACTGACCATAGGAGTTTACGTCCTGGCCGCTGCCAGGATCGCCCTCTGCTTCATGCCGGGCAATGACTGGCTGAGCGCCGACGCACCGCTGTCCTGGGGGATTTACCGGAATATACCGTTTGCAGTTCTGGGGCTGTTGATGATCGTGCTGTTTTACCGGAAGGCGAAGGACAGGAATTTCCGCTATATGTGGCTGGCGATCACGCTCAGTTTCGGCTTTTATATCCCGGTGGTGCTCTGGGCTGACGCCTATCCACTGGTTGGAATCCTGATGATACCGAAGACCTGCGCCTATGTGTGGATGGTATGGATGGGGTATCGTGAGTGGAGATCATGACCCGGGAGCTTCACGCAGAGGCGGGGGACAGTCATCAGAAATACCAGATCAGGAGGAAATGAAAATGACAGAAGAAAAGAAAAACAGAATAAAATTGATCAACACGGCATGGGTATATGCCCTGCTTGCCATGGCGGGAGGCGTTTTCTACCGGGAATTTACAAAATTCAGCATGTTTGAAGGAAAGACAACGCTGAGCGTCGTACATACCCACTTATTTCTGCTGGGGATGGTATTTTTCCTGACAGCAGCCCTGTTTCAGTTCCATGTGGATGTGGCAGGCCAGAAAAGATTCCGTCTGTTCTATTTTATCTACAATCTTGGCATGGCTGTGACGGTTATTATGCTCATCTGGCGCGGCATCACCCAGGTGCAGGGTGTGGAATTGTCAAAAGCCCTGGATGCTTCCATCTCCGGTATCGCGGGAATCGGGCATATCTGTACAGGCATTGGAATCATACTGTACTTTGCCATGCTGAAACAGGCTGTCCGCAGTCAGAATAATTGTATCAAATAATCAAAGAAATTCGCATTGTTTTTCAAAGCCTTTCCATTTATAATAAATGGGAAGGTTTTTTAATTGGACATAAAGGAGGATGTGTAACATGGCGACTATTTTGGTAACAGGCGGTGCGGGGTATATTGGAAGTCATACCTGTGTGGAACTGCTGAATGCAGGCTACGAGGTGGTGGTAGTGGATAATCTCTGCAATTCCTGCAAGGAGTCCTTAAAAAGGGTGGAAGAGATTACCGGAAAGCATGTGACGTTTTACGAGGTGGACCTGCTTGACGAGCCGGCTTTGGAGCAGGTGTTTGCGAATGAGAAGATTGATGCGGTCATCCATTTTGCAGGTCTCAAGGCTGTGGGCGAATCTGTGTACAAACCTCTGGAATATTATCATAACAACATTACAGGCACGCTGATCTTATGTGACGTGATGCGCCGCCACGGCGTGAAGAGCATCGTCTTTAGTTCTTCTGCCACGGTATACGGCGATCCGGCATTCGTACCGATCACCGAGGAGTGCCCGATGGGTCAGATCACCAATCCTTATGGACGGACCAAAGGGATGCTGGAGCAGATCCTGACGGACCTGCATACGGCTGACCCGGAGTGGAAGGTGATGCTGCTGCGCTATTTCAATCCGATCGGAGCACATGAGTCCGGCAGGATCGGTGAGAATCCGAAAGGCATCCCGAACAACCTGCTTCCGTACATTACACAGGTGGCAGTCGGCAAGCTGGTATGCCTGGGCGTATTCGGCAACGACTATGATACGCCGGACGGAACCTGTGTCCGCGACTACATCCATGTGGTAGACTTGGCGGACGGTCATGTAAAAGCGCTGACCAGGATGGAGAAAGACCAGGGCGGCGTCTGGATCTACAATCTGGGAACCGGCACCGGCTACAGCGTGCTGGATGTGATCAATGCGTTTGAGGAAGCCAATGACTTAAAGATCAATTACGTCTTTAAGGAGAGACGGGCAGGCGATATCCCGGCATGTTATGCGGATCCGGCAAAAGCGGAGCGTGAACTTGGCTGGAAGGCAAAACATGACATCAAGGATATGTGCCAGGATTCCTGGAGATGGCAGAAAAACAATCCGAATGGATATGAAGAAGCCTGACAAAAGGGATGCAGGATAAAAACAACATCAAAAAAACGTGCCGGTAAGTTCTGCCGACACGTTTTTTGATGTTGTTTTCAAACCGCCCCGCAGAACAGGTCAATGGGGCGACATCAATGACTTCATAATGAACGCATAGATCTCCTGGCTGCGGTCCTTCCAGTGGGCGCACATCATTTCGGCCTGTTCCTTATCAGGAAC
The DNA here is from genome assembly GCA_030825115.1 of Lachnospiraceae bacterium. GTDB lineage: Bacteria > Bacillota > Clostridia > Lachnospirales > Lachnospiraceae > Brotaphodocola. Next base: position 76,923 of record JAPJQL010000001.1, on the reverse strand, counting down.
GGTGATATCCAGGTCGATCAAAGTGCCTTTTCCCTCGCGGACTTCGCAGTGCACGACGTATTCCTGGTTGGTGGATTTGTAAAAGTCCGAGACAATACCGACCTCGTTCCGCATCCGAAAACGGTTTTCCTTGAGATACTGGTCCATGTCTCCGATGATGGCGGGGGAGATGTTCTTGCCGAAGAAGCGCAGGGTCTCTTCGCCCTCCTTTGTGATCTCGTAACGGGTGCTGTTGTGGGTTGATTCCGTGCGAATCAGACCGGATTCCTGTAATTCGCCAAGAGCCTGCTGCAGGGTGAAATAACTGGCGTATTCATGCTTCAGGAAAAAATCGGTCAACTGGGCATTCGTCAACGGAAAGTTCACCTGTTTCAGCATATACAGGTTCATCAGTTTATATAAGGTCATAGGTTCGGATAACATAAGCGCTCGTCACTTTCATCAAGAAGTTTTTCTTAATCATACCAATTTACTTCTTTTAAATCAAGTCAAAATATGATAAGATGTAAAGAATAATGAGCAATTTTAGACAGGTGGTACTATGAGAGAAAGAATTAACCGTCTGGCAAAGGGAATCGTGGATTTTGACATCCCTGAGCTTAAGATCAGCCCGGAACAGATTGAGGAGCGGGTGAATGCGGACGAATTGACAAGAAAAGAAATATCGATAGCTGATAAGGGTGGTCTGCACATAAAAGGACTGGTATATTCTTCCAATATCCGGGTAAAGGTAAAGAACAGTGCGTTTGGAGGCAGCCGGAACCATATCAGTTACGATGTCGACAGCAGCCATCTGACGCAGGGAGATACCATATCCGGTGCGTTTTATTTTGTCACGGGCGGAGGGGAGCGAAAGGTTCCCTATCAATTTCACGTGGACCTGGGGGTGTCCGGAAGAACCCTGGAAGGGTTGAAGACCCCGGAGGATTTTGGTGAGATTGCAAAGAAAGACCTGGATACGGCGCTGCGCCTGTTTGAATACCAGGATTTTGTGGAGGCTCCGTTTATGCAGGACATGCATATCCGGACTTTATACGATGGATTAAAAGGCCATGCAGGACGGTCAAACCTGCTGGAAGAATTTTTGGTGGCGCTTAAGCAAAAGGAGCCGGTAGAGCTGGAGTTTGATACGGAACGGCGCACCTATGAAGGGCTGTTCCAGCTGCTTTTAGAAGAACTGGAGGTAAAGAGCAGCACATGGGGATACGTCCGTTTTGAAGTGGAGGCGGACGGGGACTTTATCGAGCTTCCGAAAAAAGTGTTTACCAATGCTGATTTTAAGGACGGGGTATGCAGGGTGCGGTATCTGGTGAATCCGGCGCGGCTGCACCGCGGAAAGAATATGGGTTCCCTGACGGTGTCTACGGTAAGGTCCGTGGAGAGGCTGCGCCTTGAGGTACAGGGGGTGGACGAAGATGCTGCCTGCAGGGCTTCTGAAAAGCAGGGGGAGTTTTTCCGGTATCTGACCCTGCGTCTGGAATACGAGACGGGAATGTATGAAGACCGGCTGCTTTTAAACCAGATGCGTCAGGAACTGGAGCGCATCCGCCAGTCGTCGGGTGAGACGCTTATGAACCAACTGCTGCAGGCGGAGCTGTACCTGATCGAGGGGCAGAAAGAACGCGCTTCTTCGGTATTGGACGGCTGCCGGATCGAGATGTCGGACAGGCGGGCGGACAGCAGGGAGCTTTACTGCCTGTTCCAGTATTTGATGTTCCTGCTGCAGAAAAAGGATGGACAGAGGGATTCTCTGATCCGCCTGGTCAAAAAGTACCTGTCGGAAGGCGGTCACCATTATCTGTTCTTTTTGTGGATGAAGCTGGAACCAAGTATGTGGGACAACCCGGGCGAGCTTTTAAGGCAGATGAAAGAACTGTTTGAGGGCGGATGCCGAAGCCCGTTTTTATATGCGCAGGCGTTTAAACTGTATGCGAGGGAGCCGCTGTTTTTGAAAAAGGTGGAGAATTTTGAGCTTCAGGTCCTTTTATTTGCGGCAAAACGTGATCTGATCGAACGGGAGCTGGCGCTTAGGGTGGCGGAGCTTGCAGGTGTGGCGAAGCATTACCACAAGCTGTATTACCGCATCCTGGTGATGCTCCATGCGTCGTTTCCGGTCAAAGAGCTGCTGGGGGCTGTCTGCTGCATGCTGATCAAGGGAGACTGCAGGGAGAGCGTGTATTTTCCGTGGTATCAGAAGGCGCTGGAGGCCGGGATCAGTCTGACAAGACTGTATGAGTATTTCCTGTATTCCCTGCCAAAGGATTATCCTTACCTGCTGCCGAAGGAAGTACTGATGTATTTTTCCTATGAGAAGGATATGGATGATTACAGCCGTTCGGTCCTGTATATGAATATCCTGAGATTCATGAAGCCGGAGGCCGCTCTGTATAAGCAGTATGAGCGGGACATTGAGCGCTTTACGATGGAGCAGCTGTTGCAGTCCCGGATCAACCGGCGGCTGGTGGTTTTGTATCAGCATATGCTGTACCGGGAGATGATCGACGAGAAGGTGGCGAGGGTTCTGCCGGCCATCCTCAAATCCTGCCGGGTACGGCTGAAAAATCCTAACATGAAATATGTAGTGGTCTGTTATGAAGAACTGAAAGGAGAGGATGCGTTTCCAATCCGGGACGGCGTGGCGTATGTCCCGCTGTTTTTAGAACGCACGGTCCTTTTGTTTCAGGATGATTATGGCAACCGCTACGCCAATATCCCATACCGGAAGCTTCCGGCGATGGAAAAGACCGATATCAGGGAACTGGAAGAGCGGTGCTATGATATCTTCCCCGCCCATCCGATGCTCCGGCTTCAGGAGTGCGGAGAGATCATCGAGGGAGGAATCCGGGATGAAGCGGATATCATGACGCTGCAGAGGGCGTCTGCCGACCTGGACCTCCATCCTCTGTTTCAGCGGAAGATCCTCTCCGGGGTCATCCGGTATTATCAGGAACGTCTGGATGCGGACGAGGAGAGCGTGGGGGGAGAGGTCGATTATCTGATGGACCTCGATCTGGCCCGTCTGACCCGCAGGGAGCGTTCCGGCGTCTGTGAGATGCTGATCAGCCGGGACCACATCCGGGAGGCGTTTGATATCATCCGCGAGTACGGCTTTGAAGATATCCGAAGCAGCCGCCTTTTAAAACTCTGCACGAAGATGATCCTGCAGAATCTTTTCGATCAGGACGATATCCTTTTGAACCTGTCATGCCGGCTGTTTTCTGAAGGAAAGTTTGACGGGGTGATCCTGGATTACCTCTGCGAGCATTTTAACGGTTCTGGCAGACAGATGTTTAAGATATTGAACCAGGTGATCCTGGACCATGTGGACACCTACGACATGCCGGAGCGTCTGCTGGCACAGATGCTTTTTACCGGAGAGACCGGACGGATCGACCAGGTGTTTGACTGGTATGCCGTCGGGAAAAAGACAAGTGACAATATTGTTAAAGCGTATTTTACACTGAAGACCGTGGATTATTTTTTAAAGGACAGTCCGACCGGAGACAGGGTCTTTGCATGGCTGGAAGGGGCGCTTCATTCCACACCGGACATGAGCCGCGTGCCGACGATCTATCTTTTGGCCCTGACCCGGTACTATTCGGAACTGCCTGCCCTGGATGAAGAGCGGACTGCACTCTGCAAAGCGATGGTGGAGCTGCTTTTGGCAGAAGGGAAGGTGTTCCCGTATTTCAGAAAGCTTGGAGGACTCATTCCGATGCCCGATTCTGTCATGGATCAGGTGACGGTGGAATACAAAGGCGGCAGGGATGCAAGCCCTGCGCTGATGGTCCGTGTGCTGCCTGAGGAAGAGGAGTATCACAGCGAGGCGATGCGCCGGGTTTATCCGGGCATCTTTGTACATCAGAAGGTGCTGTTTGACGGAGAGATTATGGAGTACCAGATCTATGAGTCCCGCGATGGAAAGCAGGTGCTTGTGAAAGAAGGAAGCGTTTGTAGTGAGCCGGATGATAAGAAGGGGAAGAACAGTCGTTTTGCTGCCCTGAACGAGATGGGGCTGTGCCTGTCCCTGAAAGAAGGTACGCTGGGGGATAAGATGAAGAAGTACGTAACCGACAGTGCTATGATGGAGGAGTTGTTCCCTTTGATGTAGGACTGGCGGCAGTGAGATTAGATGAGGGGGCTGTCGATGGACGGACTTGTAATAGGAATTGACCTGTGCAATGAATACACGCAGGTCAGTTGTGCAAAAGAGGATAAGGCATGGACAATTCCTACCGTCATATGCAGAAGTAAAAATGCAGATGAATGGTATATCGGTGAGGAGGCGTACGCCCATAACCTGACGGGAGACGGGATCATCGTTGACCAGCTGGTGAAAATGGTATTAAAGGACGGGACGGCAACGCTTCGCGAGGTTAAGTACGAGGGTCTTGACCTGATGAAACTGTTTGTGAAAAAAGTCCTGGAATTTCCGGAACAGGAATACGGCGTCATGAACGTCCGCCAGCTGGTGTTTACGATCAGGAAGCTGGAACCGAAGCTGCTCGCAGCGATTTATGCCTGCGCGGAGGACTTGCAGATTCCGAAGGAACGGGTTCATGTGATCAGCCATACGGAGAGCTTTGTCTACTATATCCTGAGCCAGAAAAAAGAGATCTGGAACAACCTGGTAGGTATGTTTGATCTGTCGGAAGACCGCCTGCGCTATTATGAGATGAAGGTGCAGCGCGGCCTGAAAAGGACGATCGTGATCGCCGAGTATGAGGATTTGGAAGAGGGATTTAATCTGGATATCCTGAACACGCCGTCGGGCGCGAGGCTGGGCGATAAGATCCTGTGCTCCTGTGCGGAACGGCTGATGCAGAAAAAACTGTATTCCTCCATGTTTCTGGCGGGAAAGGGCTTTTTGAAGCGGGACTGGGCGGAGGATTTTATGAAGATGCTCTGCTTAAAGCGCCGGGTCTATATGGAGCCGGTGGTGTTTGCCAAAGGGGCTGCCTATAAAGCGGCCGATCATCTCAATGAGACGACCTCCTATCCCTTCACCTGTGTCTGTGAGGGAAGGCTGAATACGACGGTATCGCTGAATGCCCGGCACAAGGGCCAGGACACTTCGGTCGTCATTGCCTCCGCAGGAGACAATTGGTACGAGATGAGTGCAGAGCTGGATGTGATCACAGAAGATCAGGATTTCGTGGAACTGACGCTTACACCTCTGGATGCCAGGAAAAAGAAAGTGGTGAATATTCCGCTGGAGGGCTTTCCGAAGCGTCCGGAAAGGACGACACGGGTGAGGATACGGGTGACATTTTTGGATGAGAAGACGATGGCAGTGACTTTGAAGGACCAGGGCTTTGGCGAATTGTACCCGGCATCGGGGATTCAGATTAGACAAGAGGTTATGATATGAGTTTACTATTGTGCAGGCAGGAAACGGTCAGACATCCGTTTTATGTGGAGTTTCTGGATCTTCATCTTCATTCTTCCCAGGAACTCTGCTATGTGATCTACAACTACCCGCTTTTGGTCCTGGATGATCTTGTGGGAGAGCCGCTGCTGGCGTTTTTGCGGGAGGAACTGAATCTGGGATTTTTGGCGCTTAAGCTGGAGCGCTGGTTAAAAAGCGGTGAGAATGCGGATGAAGCGCTGGCCATGATCCTGCAGGAGTGCGATTATTATAAACCGGTGGAGATCAACCGGTTTAAACAGCAGGTTTCGGGAATCAGGCGGATGCACCCTGCCGAATACCGGAAGCTGAAGGCAGACGAGCTGTTCGGGCTGCGCCAGTATGGACGTGCGGTGGAGCTGTATCAGGAGCTTCTGGAACTGGACGAGGACGCCTATGTGGATGAGATGTTTGCCGGACGGCTGTGGAACAACCTGGGTTCCTGCTATGCACGGATGTTTCAGCTGGAACGGGCTTTTGATGCGTTTGAGAAGGCTTATGCAAAGACCGGAGAGCGGCAGGTTCTGGAACGGCTCTATGAGCTGACATTGCTTGACGGACGGCTGAAACTGGGCGAGCGTCTGGGCGCGTTGGTGACGCAGGAACAAAAGGAAACCTGGGAGGCGAAGCTGGAAGCGGCGAAAAAGAAGGCGTCCCGGTCAGAACAGGTACAGGAGATCGAAGAACTGTTTGCCAGGGACCCGGTAAGACGCCAGGCAGGGGCTGCGAAGCTGGTGACGCGGTGGAAGCAGGAGTATCGGAATATGGTATAGAGAAATCCTGGGATTAGGGATGCGATACGGGAGAAATGTTATGAAGGACAGGAAAAAGAGCTTGCTGACAATCAGAATGGAAGTTTTTTTGCTCAGCTTTGCGATACTGGCTGTTATATCCCTTGTTTTTTTGTATGTGTTTTTTCAGATCTTTTACTGGCAGAATATGGACGGTGCCAGGGCTTCTCTGCGGGAATGCAACAGCCAGATCGTAACCTATCTGGAAGGGATGTTTCATGAGAATGACCTTATTATCAGTCTGCTGTCGAAGAATGATGCCGTGATCCACGAAGGATATGGAAACCCGGAGTCGGTACTGCGCATCTATGATGCCATTCAAGAAGATACGACGAAGCTCACTTATATCTATTCCGGGTATGAGGATGGAAGTCTGTATATCCGGGATTATGCAATACCGGAAGGGTATCGGGCGACGGACAGGCCGTGGTATCGGGAAGCATGTGCGGAAGACGGCAATGTAAAGCTGTTCTATGCGGATGCGGCTTCCGGGGAATGGCTGTTCAGCCAGTGCAGAAAACTGGTCGATTCCGATGGAAACCAGACAGGGGTTATCTCCATCGACTGTTCGAATGAAAGCATTACCAGCCAACTGAGCGCCAGATACCGTTACAAATCCCAGCGAAGCTATATCCTGGACTCCGCAGGTGAGGTGCTGATCCATCCGGATGTAGAATTTATCGGAGATACCCTGATCAACTATGTGGATGAACCCATATGGGCGAGGATCGTAAGCGGCAATGGGAATTACGAAGAATACAGGGTCAACGGAGAGCGGGCCATGGCGTATTTTGAGCGCATCCCGAATACGGAGTTTTTTGTGGCCACCACGATCGATATGATCGAGGTGACGGAGCCGATCTTTTACAATATGATGTATCTGCTGGGCCTGCTTGTCGTTATTTCCATTATACTGGGCTTTGTCCTGGGGTTTGTGCTGATGTACCGGTTTGCCAGACCGGTCCTGGTGCTTAAGAGCAGGATTGAAAGCGTGGCATATGGGGGAACGGAGGAGGCGCAGGAACTTCGTTTTGCAAATGAGGAGATCAATGATATTGCTGTCGGAATCGAGACGATCGTCAAGGATATCTCCAGGCGGGAAGAGCAGCGGAAGGCAGCGGAGTACTTAAGTTTTCACGATACGATGACAGGGCTTTACAACCGGCGCTTCTTTGAGGAAGAGGTGCGTCGCCTCGATACGGCACGCAATTATCCGCTCTGTATCATCTGCTGTGATATCAATGGACTGAAGCTGGTAAACGATGTGTTTGGCCACGATGTGGGCGACAAGCTGATCTGCAAGATAGCGGACCGCCTTGCGGGCGAGTGCCGGGCAGATGATATCCTGGCGCGTATGGGAGGCGATGAGTTTGCTATTATCATGCCGCGCACCTCAGCCCAGACGGCCCAGAGGATCATCGCAAGGATCAAGTCGGGGTTCCCCAGGGAAAATATCTGCGGAGCTGAGATTTCGGCGTCCCTCGGTTTTGGGATCAAGGAGCGGAAAGAGGAGACTTATGAAGAGATTGTCCGCCGCGCCGATAAGATGATGTATGGAAGAAAGCTGGTGGAAAGCGCTGAGATGAAGCGTCAGACGGTCAGCAATATGATTGAGGCGGCAGTTAAGGAAGGGCTGGTAAAACCGCTTACGGAGCAGGAGGGATCGGCCCTGGACGGCATGGCGTCAGCGTTTTGCCCGGAATCGCGCTTTTTGCTGCGGCAGGCTTACTGGCTGCGGAAGATCGGGCTTTGTTCCTTGTTCCAGTCCGGTGACCCCGAAGAAGCGGGGGTCAACAGGCGGCATACCGAATATGCTTACCGCCTGTTGTCTGTCATAGAGGAGTACAGGGGTATCGCAGGTTATGTTTTGCATTATACGGAACATTGGGATGGGAGCGGCTGGCCGTCCGGCCTGTCGGGCAGGGATATTCCGCTGATTGCCCGGATCCTTGCGGTGGCAGACGCCTGCCTTGGAGCAGACGGAGAGGATGGCAAAGCAGTGTATCAGAGCTGCTGGCTTGACCCGGAGATCCTGTCGCTGTGCTCAAAACTGCTTTCTGAATAAAAGTATATCATAAACGGCGCATACTGTCTGGTGATCCAGGGTATGCGCCTGTTTTAAAGAGAGGAAGGATTTTGATATGCATTACTATAGCCAGATGGATAAACTCCGGCAGCGTGTTTACCACGCTATGAAAGCGGGGATTACGGCGCTGTCTCCATCCTTTCCGGTCCCGAGGCTGGAAGGGAAGGAACTGTCTGATATATTCTTCCGGATGCGCCTGGACTGCCCGGAAATATTTTACGCCGTGTCCTTTCGCTACCGGTTTTATCCCGGCTCTGACAATGTGGAGATGATCCCGGAGTATCTGTTTGAAAAGGGAAAGGTGAAAGAACACCAGAAGGCCATGAAAGCACGGGTGGAAAAGCTGGTCCGGCAGGCGCAGAGTATGACAGAGCTGGAAAAGGAACTGTTTATCCATGACTTTGTCTGTACTGCCGTAAGGTATGACAAGCTGAAAAAACCTTATTCCCACGAGATCATCGGACCGCTGGGACAGGGTGTGGGCGTCTGCGAAGGAATAGCAAAAACAGTCAAGATCCTCTGTGATGCACTGGGAATCTGGTGTATGATCGCTGTCTCGGACGCCAATCCTGAAAAGAAGATAAAATACCGGCATGCCTGGAATATCATCCGGATTGGGGGAAAGTACTACCATCTGGATGCCACGTTTGACAACAGCCTTGGACGTGACGGGATGATCCGGTATGATTATTTCAATCTGGATGACAGGCAGATATTCCGGGATCATGAACCACTGATGTATCCGGCTCCCGCCTGTGAAGACGGCGGCAGATTTTACTACAAAGAGAAAAAACTCTCGTTTACAAAGCAGGAGGATGTGGCAAAGCGGGCCCAGCAGGCGATCCGTAAGGGCAGGCCGCTCGTTTTTCACTGGCGCGGCGGGTATCTGACGCGGGACATGCTGGAGGAACTTCTCAGTCTTTTACAGGACACGGCCCGGCAGAAGGAACGTTTTGTCAGGGTGGGGCTGAACTGGCAGCAGGCTGTGTTTTGCGTAGAATTCGCCACCCAGAGCAGAGAAGAGGGATTTCTCGTGGAGGAGGCAAATGAAAGTTGTGATTGAGTTGCAACCCGAAAAGTGATATGATAGATAAATAATAGTCAAAGCTGTTGCCAGGAGGGGAATATGAGAAATCTTAAGGTGGGGAAGAAGCTGATCATATCTTATGTCGTGATCATGGTTTTATTTATCATTGGGTCTACAGTAAGCATTGGGAATTTCAACAGTGTAGGGGAAAAAGTAGAAGTCTTTTATGAGAGTCCCTTTACCGTGAGAGGGGCGGCTGATTCTGCAAGCATCAGTATCGAAGCGATGCAGAAACTGCTTTACCACGCGATCATCACAGAGGATCTGGCGGCAGTGCAAAGATCCATCAAGCAGATTGAGGCGGAATGTGACAATATTGCAGAACAGTTTCCAATCCTCACGGAACGTTTTTTGGGAAACCACCAGTGGGTGGACAACCTTAAGTCACATTATGAGGAATTGATTCCGATGAACGACCGGCTTTTGGAACTGGCAAAGCAGAACCTTCTGAGAGAAGCATTTCAGTACATGGAAGACAATAATTCGGAAGTCATCGATAAGATCCAGAAGGAACTGGAATTGATCATTGCAGAGACCAATAAGAACGGAATCGAGCTGATCAGCGAGGTAAGGCGGGCGCAGACAAGGGCTGTCAGCGCGGTGGTCCTGTTTTCTGTCTTGAGCGTTGTTGTCAGCATTGGCTTTGCCATGTACATCACACACAGTATAACAGAGCCGATCTCCGAGCTGGAGCGCGCGGCGGAGTCTATTGCCGACGGGGATCTGGATATTTCCATAACCTATGAGTCCCGGGATGAGCTGGGAAGGCTTGCCAAAAGCATGCGCCGGACAGTCTTTAGGATTTCCGTCCTGATCAACGATCTGACCAGGGTCCTGCGCCAGTTGTCGGAAGGCGTTTTTAATATCGGTTTTGAGAATAAGGAAGAGTATGTGGGTGCATTCTATCCTCTTTTGATGTCGGTCAGGCAGACGACCGTGGAGCTGAGTGACACGATGCGGCAGATCAACAGTTCTTCGGAACAGGTATCCAGCGGTGCAGAGCAGGTATCCAGCGGGGCGCAGACGCTTGCGGTCGGCTCGGGAGAGCAGGCGGCAACGATTGAAAAGCTCGCTTTTACTATGGACGGAATATCAAAGCAGATTGCAAGCAATGCCAATGACGCAGCTGACGTCAATAAAAAGGCGGAGATAGTCGGGCAGGAGGCGGAGGAGAGCAATGTCCGCATGAAAAATCTCCTGGGAGCTATGGACAACATTCGTGACAGCTCCAGTCAGATCAAACAGATCATCGATACCATTGAAGAGATTGCGTTCCAGACCAATATCCTTGCATTGAATGCCAAGGTGGAGGCGGCGCGCGCGGGAGTCAGCGGAAAGGGATTTGCGGTGATTGCAGACGAGATCCAGGCTCTTTCTTTAAAGAGTAAAGAAGCCACAGCCAGTACTTCACACCTGGTCGAGCGCTCCCGAAGCGCGGTGGAAATGGGCGTAATGTCGGCAAAGGAGACGGCGGAATCCCTGCAGAAGGTGGTAAATGGCATTCAGGATATTGCCGGAACGATTGACAAGATATCGGAAGCTTCGCAGGAGCAGGCAGAATCGGTGGAACAGGTGAACCAGAATATCAGCCAGATATCCGGCATTGTCCAAAGCAACTCGGCTACTGCAGAGGAGAGCGCTGCGGCCAGTGAGGAACTGTCCAGCCAGGCTGAGACGCTGCGGCATCTGGTCAGTGAATTCCGGCTGAGAGATGAGGAATGACAGAACGGTCAAAACGGCGGCTGCCTGACGCCGCCGTTGGCTTATTGTTGGAAAGTATTGGAAGAATAACGGAAGTTGTCGAACAAACTTGCATAAAGCAGCTATATGGTTTAAAATATGTAATAGTATAAAGTTTTGGTAAATTGAGGAAAGGAGAGGCGATGGAGGAAACATTTTTGTGTTTTGAGTCGGATGCCGCTCTTTTTTTAGTGCCGCTTGCTCTGGTATACCGTATCGTTCCTGGAAAGGCGCGGACAGAAGATGGATTTTTGGATGGGGATATCGAGATTCCTGTCACAGAGGCCCGTCGTCTGTGGGGGGAGAAAGGAGCCGGAGACGGAGAATATATTGTGCTGCTGAATGGGAATGACGGTTTGCATGGACTTCTTGTCTCCAATGTTCTTGGCGTGTATCCGGTAGATTCCCGGGATGAAAAGGAGATTCCCGCTGAGGCCAGAGGGGAGCACAATACATGGTTGAAAAAAGCAGTATATCTGGAAGCATTAGACAGATGGGCTTTTATTTTAGAAGAAAGAATGATGCTGGAGATTAAGGGGTTATGATATGGTTCTGAGAGGAAAAGACAGGCTGGATGCGCTGACAAGACTATGGAGTCTCCAGGCTGCCGGAGAGATCATCACGCATTATCTGAATGCGGAGAATACGTGGGGCAAAGATGCCCTTCTTTTGATAGAGACAGCCCGGGCAGACGGTCAGGCAGAGATCCCGGTTTTGCAGGATACGGCAGTCTGTCTGCAGAAGATGCTGAGGCAGACAGATCTGGCGGCACGGGTCGGTGAAAACTGTTTTCTTGTATTTTTGCTGGGGTGTCATGATCAGGATGAGGTTATCAGGATGGTATCCGGAGTCAGCAGCCTGATCAGTGATAAGACGGGGTATAGAATCCATGCCGGAGCCGTAATATCGGATGAAAAAGAATACGAACCGCTTCTGATGCAGGCAAAGACCGGACTGTTCCGTGCAAAGCAGGAGAATACCATCCTCTGTATCCCGGAAGAAGGAACCGTTTGCAGGACCGAAGAAAGCAGCTGGTCGTTCAGTCCGATTCCGGAGTATGTCCAGGATACCACAGTTGCGGATATGGATTTTATCCGCAGGCTGCTGGATTTCTTTTGCGCGAATGAGGGCAGCGAGACGGTGGTTACAAAAGGGCTGGAATTTTTATACCGGTATTTTGGAGCCGGGAGCGCATATGTGATTGAACGGAAGTATGGCGGAAAAGGCTATGAGCTGACGTTCAATGGAAAACAGGCGGTGCTGGGCGTAAAGAACGACAATTTAAAGGAGATTCCCAGCCTGATCGGCGACCGGTATCTGGAACTTTTGATGCAGCAGGACGTGCTGGTATGCAGCCGGATTCAGGATTTGGAGAAATTGGACCCGATTATTGCAGAACGGCAGAAGATGCGGGACAGCCGGTCCATGCTCCAGTGTCCGATCATGGAGTCCGGCGAGGCGGTCGGTTATCTCAGTGTAAATGACAGCCGGTGCCGTGTGTGGACGCAGCGGGAGGTGATGACGTTTTTTCTGGCGTCAAAAGTTATTGCCGCGCAGATCCTTCCGATTCGCTTTAAACGGTTTGCCGGGATCATGATGGATTATGACCGTCTGACGGAGGCGTGGAATTATAACCGGTTCCTCGTGGAGGGAAAGCAGCGTCTGTGCAATTCCTCTCTTATGCAGGCCGTGGTTACGATGGATATCAAGAACTTCAAGGTGATCAATGCCAGTTTCAGTTACGAGAAGGGCGATGCGGTCCTGGTACATATCAGCAGCCTGCTGAACAGCTTTACAGGCGGAAGCGAATGTTTTGCGCGGATTGAGGCAGACAAGTTTATCATGCTTTTGGAGTACCAGAGCATCAGTGGTCTTCAGCACCGTTTGAATCAGCTGATCCGAAGGATCGAGCAGATCCCGGAAGAAGAAAAGCTGGATTTCGATATCCGGTGCATTATGGGCGTCTGTCTGGTAGAGCAGGGAGATCAGGATGTATCGGTACTTGCAGACCATGCAAATGCGGCAAGAAAATCATTGAAGGACTACCATAAGAGCGCCTACAGCTTCTACAACAGGGCGGCGGAGCAAAAGATCGTCCGGGAAAGGGAGATAACATTCCGGATGAGAGGCGCGCTGGAAAACAGGGACTTTCTCGTCTACTACCAGCCCAAGATCAGCCTGAAGGCGAAAAAGATCATCGGTCTGGAGGCACTTGTGAGATGGAGGGGAAAGGATGGCAGGATCATCCCGCCGGATGAATTTATTCCGGTGTTTGAAAAGAACGGTTTTATCTCAGAACTGGACTCCTATGTGTATGAGCGGGTCTGCGAGCTGATTGCATCATGGATGGCAGATGGGCTAAAACCGCTGCCGATCGCCGTGAATATATCAAGGCTGCATATCGTGGAGCCGGATTTTCTGGAAAGGCTGACTGCCATCAACAAAAAGCACGGGGTTCCGGAGCGGTATCTGGAACTTGAGATTACGGAGAACGCCTTTCTGAACAATACGGAGATAGTATTGAAGGCGGCAAAGGAAATCAAGAATCAGGGGTTTGTGCTTACGATGGACGATTTTGGGACCGGGTACTCTTCTCTCAGCCTCCTAAAGGATCTTCCGGTAGATTTTATCAAGCTGGACCGGGAGTTTTTCCGAAAAGTCCTGAATGAGAGGGAGAAGATCATCGTATCCAATGTCATCCATATGGCAAAGGAGCTGGATATCCAGGTGATATCAGAGGGAATTGAGACAAGTGAGCATGAGTTGTTTTTAAAGGAGATCGGCTGCGACCTGGCTCAGGGGTATCGTTACGGAAAACCGGCGCCCATAGAGCAGTATCTTTCTGCCATCTATGGAAATGCAGAGAAAGGGAAATATGGAAGAAGAGATCCTGAGATTGTATTCTGACGGCGGCTATGGCGAGATTCCGATGGAACATATCATTACGATCCTGCCAAAACCGCGGATCATCCGTCTGCCGGGAGCGCCGGAAGGCATTGCAGGGCTGCTTGGTTTTGAAGACAGCCTGATCGCCGTCCGCTATCTGGATGGCGCGGTGCATAAGGCGTCATTTGAGTGTGCTGTGATCGTGTCTGATGCCGACAACAGAAGATGGGGAGTCCTGGCGGATGAGATGACCGGAGGTGTGCTGATTGATTCGGTTTACGGATAGTGAGTTTGAATTGTTAAAAACATGGATGGGGCAGCAGTTTGGGATAGATCTGTCTAAAAAGCGGATTCTTGCGGAGTGCAGGATGAGCCATGAGCTGGAAGCAAACGGCTTCACTTCTTTGAGGCAGTATCTGGCCCGGATGGAGCAGGACCGCAGCGGCAGGCTGAAGGCGGAACTGCTGAACCGGCTGACGACAAATTATACATATTTTATGAGAGAGCCGAAGCATTTTGAATTTTTGGTGGACCATATCCTGCCGGAGATACGGCCGGAAAGAGGGCGCGGCTGTTACCGGATCTGGTCTGCAGGGTGTTCCAGCGGGGAAGAATGCTATACGGTCGCGATGCTGCTCCAGGATTACAGGGACCGCGGCGGCTGGCTTCCCGACTTTGAGGTGCTGGGAACAGATATTTCGGAGAAAATGGTCCGCAAAGCAGTCGAGGCCTGGTATCCTGTCGATGAACTGGAAAAGATTCCGGTTTTGTGGCAGAGAAAATACTGCAAGACCGACACGGAAGGACAGCATTTTACGATTGCTCCGCAGATTCGCTCCAAGGTGCGGTTTCAGGTCATGAACCTTTTAAGGCCTGTGGTCGGAATCAGTCACTATGACCTGATCTTATGCCGCAATGTCATGATATATTTTAATGAAAGTTCCCGGAACAAGCTGGTGGATGAGCTGTACAATGCACTCATTCCAAACGGCTATCTGTTCGTGGGGCATACAGAGCTGCTTCCCAGGGATCACAGGCTGTTCCAATATGTCTGCCCTGCTGTTTACAGAAAATGACAGTCATGGACAGCGCAGAAAAACGGATTTTTTACACAGAAGAGACAGCAGTGGGAGGTAGAAGGATATGGAGCCGGTGATCATGATTGCAGATGATGCAATGTTTATGCGGAGAGTCATCAAGCGGGCGCTTGTCAGGGGCGGCTATGAAACGTTTGTAGAGGCGGGAGACGGCAGGGAGGCGGTGGAACAGTACAAAGCCTTGAGACCGGATCTTGTCCTTTTGGACATCACGATGCCGGAGTGTTCCGGGCTGGAGGTACTGGATGCGATCCTGAACGAAGAACCGGGGGCGAAAGTTATCATGTGTTCTGCCGTGGGGCAGGAAGCGGTGATCACCCAGGCAATCCGCCGGGGAGCCCTGGATTTTATCATCAAACCGTTTAAAGATGAGGAACTTTTAAAACTAGTGGAAGCGAGTTTATAGAGATGGGTTGGCAGGGAATGCAGTTTAAAGATGTGTTTCAGGAGATTGGAAATGTGGGAACCGGAAGCTGTATGGCGTCGCTGTCCCATATGATCGGGGAAGAGGTAAGGTACTCCCCGCCGCAGCTTATAGAGTTGGAATATGGCAGTCTTTCGGAGTGGTTTGGCAATGCCGGAGAAAGTGTGGTTGGGGTACTGGTCCCTTTTGATGGGGATATCCGGGGAATGATCCTCCATATATACCGGAACGGGATGGTCAGGTCGATCCTGGAAGGCGTGCTTGGCGAGCACAGCGGAGAAGGGGAACTGGACGGTCAGCGTCTGGACCTTCTTCGGGAGGTGGGAAGCATAGCGGCATCGACCTATCTGACGTCATTGGCGCTGTATACGGACTGCCGGCTTGCCCTCTCGAGCGCGGCAGTATCAATGGATATGGCAGGCGCGATCGTCACGGAATTGATCGGGGCTGCCGGTCTGTCGGAGGAGACACTGTGCATTGGAAACCACTTCCAGGCAAAAGGCAGGGAAGAAGCAAGTCATATGCTGGTGATCATGCAGGCGCAGTCGGCCAGAAAGTTTGTGGAGGCGTTGGAGGTGTCAGAATGAGACAGATATTAATCAGACCGGATGAACTGGCAGTATCGGAAGGGGATGCAGTACTGACATCCCTTGCCCTGGGTTCCAGCCTTGCCATCTGTATGTATGACCAGAACCGCCATATTGGCGGCATGGTGCATACGCTTCTGCCGCGGAGCTGCTCGGGCGTTGTCCGGGAAACAGATAAGCTGCGCTATGTGGACAGCTCTGTCAAGGCGCTCTGCGATGCTTTACTTGCGCAGGGGGCTGATCTGGCGGACCTCAGGGCGAAGCTTGCAGGCGGAGCCAGGATTTTCAGCTTTTCACAGACAGAACGGCAAAAGGAAGTTGGACGGGAGAATATCCTCTGTGCAAGGCAGCAGCTGCAGGAACTGGGGATCCCGCTGGTTTCAGAGGATACGGGAGAAAATTACGGAAGAAGCGTCTATTTCCATACGTCAGACGGCAGGCTGGCAATCGAGACGGTGAACAGGCTGCGGTATTGGATCTAGGCAGGGGGGCAAGATGAAAAAGACTCGATTTAACAATTTGAAAATTGGAAGGAAACTGATGATTTCCTATGGTGTGATCATCCTCCTGTATGTATTTACCATTCTGTCCGCGGTGATCGGCATTACAGAGACATCGAAGACATTGGAGGTATTTTACAGCGAGGCCTTTACAGTATCCAATACGGTGATGGATATCAAGGCATCGGAGCAGGGGATTGGACGGTGTATCCTGGATGTGATCACCGGGACCGACGAGGAAGTAAGACAGAGGGATCTTGCTGAGATAGACAGCCTGTCCGCAGTCGTTGACAATGGAATCCCGATGCTTAGGGAGAACTTGGGCGGAGATGAGTTGGTGGCAGAGCTGGAAGCTTACATTAAAGATATCAGACCGACCAGGAATAAAATCATCAAGTTGCTGGAATCAAGGCAGCATGAGGAGGCTCTGGAGCTCTTTGACAACGAGTATGAACCGAATGTCACAAAGGCAAGAGGCTGTCTTCAGAAGATAGCGGACAGATCAATGGAACGTGCAGAGCGGTATCTTCAGAACGGCCACGATGTGGAAATCCGCATGAAGGCGACGGTCTATCTGCTGGGAATCGTTGTCCTGGCGATCACCACTTTGCTGTGGTTTCGGATCACCAGAGGAATCACAGAACCTGTGAAAGAACTGAAAAATGCCGCAGAGGGGATTGCTGCCGGAAATCTGGATGTCACGGTATCCTATGTGGCAGAAGATGAACTGGGGGAACTGGCAGAAAGTGTCAGGGAGACTGCAAAAGCTCTGAAAGCCTATATCCAGGAGTTGGAGCGGGGGCTCTATGCCATCGGCGACGGCCGGCTGACCTACCACTCCGCGGTAGAGTATAAAGGCGACTTCATCGCGCTTGGGCAGGCGATGGAACAGATCGTCCGGATGCTGAACAGGGCGATCCTGCAGATTGCCAACACGGCGGAGCAGGTTGCAGGCGGTTCTGAACAGATTGCCGGGGGAGCCCAGATCCTGTCAGAGGGCGCGGTAGAACAGGCCGGAGTGATGGAAGAGCTGGCTGCCAATATCAACGAGATATCTGATAATATCAAAAACAATGCAGATGATGCGGTAAAAGTGAGAGACAAAGCGGACGAAGTAAACGGTACGGTTGCACACAGCAGCAGGCAGATGGATGCGATGTTAAGCGCGATCGGGCAGATTCGGGAAAATTCCAAGACCATCAGCAATATTGCGGTGGAGATTGAGGACATTGCATTCCAGACAAACCTGCTTGCCCTGAACGCTGCGGTGGAGGCGGCGCGGGCCGGAGAGGCGGGCCGGGCGTTTTCCGTTGTGGCTTCCGAGATCCGGGCGTTATCCGTAAAAACGACGGAAGCTTCCAGAATGATGGCGAAGCTGTCACTGCGGACGGAAGAAACGTTTGCAGGTGGAGAGGCTGCGGCGGAGAAGACGGCAGCAGCTTTGAGCAAAGTGGCAGACGGGACAGAGCAGATCAATGGAATGGTGGGGCGTATCACCGATGCGTCAGTACATCAGGCGGATGCGGTCATTCAGATTCGTCAAAGCATAGAGCAGGTATCCGGGATCGTGCAGGGGAACTCTGCAACCGCGGAAGAAAGTGCCGCTGCCAGTGAAGAGTTGTCAGCACAGGCGCAGGAACTGAAAAAACTGGTGGAGGAATTTGAACTATCATGATAAAAGAAAAGACAGTGCTGGTGGTCGATGACGCGGCGTTTATGCGGACGATGCTGAGGCGGGTGATCGAGGAAGCCGGAGCTTATACCGTAGAAGAGGCGCAGGATGGAGAGACAGCCCTGAGCGTATATGCCCAAAAAAGACCTGGTCTGGTCCTGCTTGACATCTCCATGCCGGGAATCGACGGCATAGAGGTCTTAAAGCAGATCATGCAAAAGGATCCTGACGCCTGTGTGGTGATGTGCTCTGCAATCGGACAGGAACGGACGATCAAGGATGCGGTGGAGAACGGTGCAGCGGACTTTATCGTCAAGCCGTTTAAGACAGAGCAGATCGCGGCTGCGCTTGCAAAGGCATATCCGGCGGACTGAGATAAGGGGCATACCATGAAAAAATATTCGGATCTAAATGATAATGCAAGGGATGTGCTGACGGAGCTTGGCAACATCGGAACCGGCAATGCGGTGACATCCCTGTCACAGATGATGGCAAGGCAGATCGATATGGAGCGTCCGGTTGTCAGGATCGCGGAATTCAATGAGGTGCCGGAACTGCTTGGCGGCGCGGAAGAAGTCCGGGTGGGCGTTCTATTGGAGATTGACAGGGATATCAAAGGCATGTTCATGTTTTTGATCAGCGAGCCATTTTTAAAGATCATGCTGGAGGGGATCTTAGGCTGTGAGGCGGCCGATGTCCATGAACTTGATCCTTTAAGCCTTTCCGCGGTAGGTGAGATCGGCAATATTATGTGCTGCTCTTATATCAATGCCCTGACAAAGATGATGGATATCAAGGTGCATGTATCCGTGCCGGATATCTGCATTGATATGATCGGAGCCATTCTAAGTGTGCCGATGATCCATTTTGCAGGCATGAGCGACGAGCTTTTATTGATTGAAGACAGATATCATTTTGGAGATACGTCGATTGTGAGCCATGTCCTGTTTCTGCCCGAGATAGATTCTCTGGAGCGGATTTTTCATGTTTTAGGAGAGGAATATGAAGAATGATCCGGTGATCGTGGGGATTGCCCAGGGCAATGTCGTGCATAAGCCCCGGGAACTGGTCAGCTATGCGCTTGGTTCCTGCGTTGGGCTGTGCCTTTATGACAGGAGCAGCGGGATAGCAGGAATGGCCCACATCCTGCTGCCGTCGCACCGTGATGCCATAGACCGGACAAACCCTTATAAATTTGCAGATACCGGCTGCAGCATCCTGTTGGAGGAGATGCTGAGGGCGGGCGCCTGCCGCCGGTTTGTCACAGCCAAGATGGTGGGAGGGGCAAAGATGTTCCATACCGACGGGAAGACATGGGGGATCGGTGAACGGAATGTAAAGGCTGTCAGGGAGACGCTTGCCGCTCTGGGAATCTGCCTGATCGCCGAGGACACGGGAAAAGATTATGGACGCACTGTGACGCTGGATTCCATATCCGGTATCGTTACGGTTACATCCGTAAAACATGGAATCAAGGTTATATGACAGGAAAGAACTTTGGTGGAAGGAGACTGAGGAATGAAAGGCAAACAGACGATCCTGGCAGTAGACGACAGTCTGCTGGTTTGTAAACAGATTGAGAAAGTTCTTTCAAGTGATGAATTTACGGTATATACATCCCATACCGCACAAGACGCGCTGGCAATGCTTGAGGAGAAGAAACCCGATCTGATTCTTCTCGATGTAATATTGCCGGATATGGAGGGGTATGAACTCTTCCAGAAGATAAGGCAGATCGATAAAAGCAGGACGCCTGTGATCTTCATCACATCCAAAGACAGTGAGCAGGACGTGATAAAGGGATTTTCCCTCGGAGCCTGTGATTATGTCAAAAAGCCGTTCCTTCCGGAGGAACTGCGTTCCAGGGTGAAAGCCCATCTGCATGAGAAACAGGAAAAGGACGAACTGCGTTTTTTGAACGAGAGCCTGCTTGCCAATATGGAAAAACTGAACCGGGCGGCTCTGCGCGACGAATTGACGGGGCTCTATAACCGGCGCTTTGTGATGGAGAGCCTGTCTCAGGATCTGGCGGAACCGGGGCGTCAGGACGCAATCGTCATGATCGATGTGGACGACTTTAAAAAGATCAATGACACCTATGGGCATTCCACGGGGGACATGGTCTTGATCTGCATTGCCAATATCATGGAAAGCATCTGCAGCCGTCACAAAGTCGTGCGCTGGGGCGGGGAGGAGTTTCTGCTGGTCCTGCTGGGCGTGACGGAGGAAGAGGTCTTGCGTATCTGTGAGAACATCAGAAAAGAAGTCGCTGAATTCGCATTCCGGTCGGGAGACAGCACGTTCCTCTGCACGGTTACGCTGGGAGTGGCGCTGTATGATAAGCTGCTGGGATTTGATGAGAACATCATGCATGCGGATATGGCGCTCTACAGGGGAAAAACCACCGGCAAGAACCGGGTGGCGCATTATGGGGACGTTGAGGAGACAGGAGCGTGAGTCATATGGGATTTTTTGATTCGGATATGGAAGATATGCTGGAGGTATATCTGCTGGAGACAACGCAGCTGCTCGATCAGGCGGAAGCGATCCTGATGAGTGCCGAACAGGAACAGGCATTTTCCAGAGAGGATATCAACGGGATATTCCGTGTCATGCATACCATAAAAAGTTCTTCGGCGATGATGGGGCTTGAGGCGTTATCGATGCTTGCCCACCGGCTTGAGGATGTGTTTGCCGTGTTCCGGGAGGATCCGTCCAGGCTGAAAGGATTTGAACAGGAAACCTTTGATCTGATCTTTGAATCCAGTGATTTTTACCGGGAAGAGCTGGCGCGGATGGAGCAGGAAGACTATCAGCCTTCGGCTGCATCCCGGTTTGATGAACGGATCGATACCCTTTTGTCAAAAATTGTAGAACATAAAAAAACGGTTGTCTGCCTGCGGTTTGAAAAGGACTGCAAAATGGAGAATATCCGGGCTTATATGGTGCTGAGAAAGATTGACAGCCTCTGCAGTGAAGTGTCGTCATATCCGGCGCATGTAGATACAGATCCTGAGGCGGAGGCGTATATCCGACAGAACGGTTTTTATCTCAGCTTTCTTGCGGATGACCCGGAGCAGGTGTTGGCAAAGCTGAAAGAAGCCCTGTTTGTGGAGTCTCTGACGGCTGTCGATGAGCTTCCGGGAGGGCAGGAAGAGAAGGAACAGGCGGTTGTTCCAACTAACGGTGATTTTATCCATGTACGGGTAGAAAAGCTGGATGCCCTGCAGAACCTGACAGGAGAGCTTATGATCGCGGCGCAGGCGGCAGGCCTGCATGGCGACGGCAGGGGCAGCCTGAGAGGGGAGCAGGAGAACCGTCAGCTGGAGCGGCTTTTAAAAGACCTGGAGGAGATGGTGATATCCATCCGAATGGTCCCATTCGCGGGAATCGTGCCAAAGATAAAACGGATTGTCCGGGATATGTGCCGTAAAGAGAAGAAAGAAGTTGACTTTGTGGTGGAAGGGCAGGATGTGGGGCTGGACAAAAAGATTGCGGACAGCATCCTTGAACCGCTTCTGCACCTGATCCGCAATGCCGTTGACCATGGGATAGAGACGCCGGAAGAACGTCTGGCGGCAGGAAAGCCGGGGACCGGAAGGGTGAGCCTGGAGCTTTCAAATGTGGGCGGAGAGGTAAAGATCACCGTCAGCGACGACGGGCGTGGCATCGATGTGGAAGCCGTGCTTTTAAAGGCAAAAGAAAAGAAGCTTTTTTCAGGTGACGAGGCAGAATATACGGAACAGGATATCCTGGATCTGTGCCTGTTACCCGGTTTTTCAACAAGGGAACTGGCCAACGAATACTCCGGCCGCGGGGTGGGGCTTGACGTGGTACGCCAGATGGTGGAAAAATTTGGCGGTCATCTTCACCTGGCAAGCAAGATGGGGGAGGGGAGCAGGTTTGTGCTCCATCTGCCGCTTACCCTGACGATCATTGACAGTGTGCGGTTTGTGGCGGGAAATCTTTATTTTGCCGTGCCGGCTCACCAGGTCATACAGTTTTTTCCGTATCGTCCGGAGGAACTGGTTTGCCAAGACGGAAGGGCGTACTGGATCTGTGAGGAGCGTTACATTCCCGTGGTATCCCTGCATCAGTTTTATGAACTTGGGGAGGCACAGAAGCAGGAAAACCAGATTCTGGTCTATGTGTCGGGAAGTACCCGGGAAGCCTGCCTTTTGGCAGACCGGATCGTAAGCAGCGAAAATCTTGTGGAAAAACCTCTTCCGAAGATTTTAGGCGCCAATTTCAGGCATTACACCGGAATCTCCGGCTGCAGCCTGCTTGCCGACGGGGCGGTATGCATGCAGCTTGATATCGAGGATCTGGTCCGCATGGCAGGAGGGATGAAAAGCAATGGCTGAAGTAATGGAACGCCTGCCACTTATGGTGGTAAGCGGCGGAAATATCCATGTGGGAATGGAACTTGAATATGTGATGGAGCTGATTCGGAATGTCTCCATCCATCCTCTGCCCTGTGTGCCGGAATACTATCTTGGTATCTGCAACTGGAAGGGCAAACTGGTTCCGGTCGTATCACTGCAGCGGGTGGGGGAACTTCCCGTGGTGGAGGGACCAGGTTCCGGCGTGGTCATCATCGTCCGGTCCGGGGAACTGGAATGTGGATTTTTGATTGGAAATGAACCGGGGATCGTCGATGTAAATCCCGAAGACAGGATGAATGGGGAGATCCCTGAGAGGCTGGGCGGCCTTTTGAAGGTCTGCCGGGCCTATACGGACGGCCAGCGCATCATACCGGTTTTGGATATACCGGATATATTGGAGCATCTGGTCGTGTACAGGTAGCAAATGACGCGCAGGACAAAGGCGCAGACGGAAGAAAGGATGGCATGACGCCGATGGAAAAGCAGGAACAGACACATAAACGCCGTGTCCGGTACAAGGGCACACATCCGAAGTCGTATCAGGAAAAATACAAAGAGCTGCAGCCGGAAAAATATCCGGAAACAGTTGAGCGGGTCATAGAAAAAGGGGGTACGCCTGTTGGCATGCATATCCCGATTTGTGTAAAGGAAATTCTGGAGTTTTTGCAGATCAGGCCGGGACAGACCGGGCTGGACGCCACTTTGGGGTACGGAGGGCATACGAGGGAAATGCTGAAATGCCTGGAATCCCGGGGGCATCTGTATGCCCTGGATGTAGACACGATCGAGATGGAAAAGACCAAAAAACGTTTGGCTGATCTGGGATACGGGGACGAGATCCTGACGGTCCGGCATCTGAATTTTGCGGATATTGACCAGATTGGAAGAGAGGTGGGGCCTTTTGATTTTGTGCTGGCGGACCTGGGCGTCTCGTCCATGCAGATCGATAACCCGGACCGTGGTTTTACTTACAAAAAAGAAGGACCGCTGGATCTCAGGCTGGATTCCAGCAAGGGCATTTCGGCTGCAGAGCGCCTGCGCCGGATCTCCTGCGAAGAACTGCAGGGGATGTTGTCTGAAAATTCCGATGAGCCCTACGCAAAGGAGATTGCCCGCGCTATCGTCACCTCGATCAAAAAAGGCAGGCAGATCGACACGACGTCCCAGCTTCGCATGATCATAGAGGAGAGCCTTTCTTTTGTCCCGGAAAAGGAACGGAAAGAGGCGGTTAAAAAATCGTGCCAGCGGACGTTTCAGGCTCTTCGGATCGATATCAACAGCGAGTTTGAGGTCCTGTATCAGCTGTTGGAAAAACTTCCCGGCGTGCTGGCCCCGGGCGGCCGCGTCGCCATCCTGACCTTCCACTCCGGCGAGGACAGGATTGTGAAGCGCTCCTTTAAGCAGTGGAAGCGGGAGGGAGTCTACAGCGAGATATCGGAGACGGTCATCCGTCCGTCTGCAGAGGAATGCAGGCGCAACAGCCGTGCCCATTCCACCAAGATGCGGTGGGCGATCCGGGCAGATTACGAATTGAGATAAAGAGGAAATAACATGACAAAAGAATCATTGGCACGAGAGATCATCGACCGGCTAAAGAGCGAATACCCGGATGCAGGCTGTACGCTGGATTATAATGAGGCATGGAAGCTGCTGGTTGGTGTCCGCCTTGCAGCCCAGTGTACGGACGCGAGGGTAAATGTAGTGGTAAAGGACCTGTATGCAAAATATCCCGACGTGGAGGCGCTTGCCGGAGCGCCCGTAGAGGCGATCGAGGCGATTGTAAAACCTTGCGGGCTGGGGCGCAGCAAGGCGAGGGATATCAGCGCCTGCATGAAGATCCTGCGGGATGAATACGGCGGGAAGGTACCGGATGATTTTGACGCTCTGCTGGCGCTTCCGGGGGTGGGGCGAAAGAGTGCGAACCTGATCATGGGAGATGTCTTTGGCAAGCCTGCGATCGTGACGGACACCCACTGCATCCGGCTGGTAAACAGGATGGGGCTGGTGGACGGCATCAAAGACCCCAGGCGGGTAGAGATGGCGCTCTGGAAACTGATTCCGCCTGAGGAAGGGAGCGATTTTTGCCACAGGCTGGTCTATCATGGGCGGGATGTCTGTACAGCACGGACAGCGCCCCACTGCGAAAGCTGCTGTCTTGCAGACATTTGTGCAAAAAACGGAATCTGATGATACCTGCACCTGTCAGGCTACAGGTGCAGGCGGAGAATCCCGCGGGCGGGATTCTTTTTTTGGTTGACTTCACGGACGGTTCTGGTTATGATAGTAAAGGTTTTTTGAGAATGACAGGAAGATGAAAAAGGATATGGAGATATGAAGGAGTTATCGGGAAAGTCATGGTTTTTAAAAGGGATGAAGGACGGCGTGCCCATCGGCCTGGGGTATTTTGCTGTGGCGTTTACCCTGGGGATCGCGGCGAAGAAGGCGGGGCTGACGGCGTTTCAGGCGGCGCTCATGTCTGCGGCAATGCATGCGTCAGCGGGGCAGTTTGCAGCAATCGGCATGATCACCGCAGGAGCCGGATATGTGGAGATGGCAGTGACGGAACTGGTGGTCAATCTGCGGTATCTGCTGATGTCTGGTGCGTTGTCCCAGAAAATCCGGCGGGATCAGCCCTTTTTTCACCGTTTTCTGGTGGCATATGATGTGACGGATGAGATCTTTGGGATCTCCATGGCGGTGGAGGGGCGTCTGCATCCCTGCTATACTTACGGCGCGATGGCGGTGGCCTCCCCGGGCTGGGTCCTTGGCACTTTTTTTGGCGCGGTGATGGGGACGATCATGCCGGGGCGTGTGCTCAGCGCGATGAATGTTGCGCTTTACGGGATGTTTTTGGCGGTGATCATTCCTCCGGCAAAGAAGAGCCGGATCATCGCGGGCGTGGTCGGAATATCCATGCTTGCCAGCGCATTGTTTACGCAGATTCCGGGGATCAACCAGATATCCGCCGGTTTTCAGATCATTATCCTGACAGTCCTGCTCTCGGGGGCGGCCGCGGTGCTGTTTCCGGTGCAGGAGGAACGGGAAGGGGAGGAGGATAGAGATGCAGCCTGATATTTATCTTGCACTGCTCGTCATGGCAGTGACTACCTACGCGGTCCGTCTCCTGCCGCTTACGCTGCTCAGAAAAGAGATCAAGAACAAAACGGTCCGTTCGTTTTTGTATTATGTGCCTTATGTCAGCCTGTCGGTCATGACGTTTCCGGCGATCCTCACGGCGACGGAAAGCCTGTGGTCTGCTGTTGCGGGGCTTTTTGTGGCGGTTGTGCTGGCATGGGTCGACGGCAATCTGTTCCGGGTGTCGATCGGAGCCTGTATGGCGGTATTTTTCGCGGAATTATTGATATAGACGAGTGAAGTTGAGAGGAGAGCAGATATGACAGGCATTTTGGAGGTGCTGGCAAAGGCGCTGGCATTTATTATGATTATTGTGATGGGGTACGCCCTGAAGAAAAAAGGGTTTTTCCATGCGGGCGATTTTTATCTGATATCAAAGATCGTCATCCGCATCACCCTGCCTGCGGCGATCGTCTCCAATTTCAGCAAGATAACGATGGACAACTCCCTGCTGTTTATGGTGGTCATCGGTCTGGTCGCCAATATGGTCATGGTGGCGATCGGCTATCTGATCAATGCGGGAAAGTCAAAGGAGGCGAAGGCATTCGACATGATCAACCTGTCGGGGTACAATATCGGCAATTTCACTCTGCCTTTTGTGCAGAGCTTTCTTGGACCGGTCGGATTTGCAACGACGAGCCTGTTTGACGCGGGCAATGCCGTGATGTGCACGGGCGCTACGTTTACGCTGGCCTCCATGGTGATCGGAAAAGGGGAGAAGCCTTCCCTGAAAAGCATCTTAAAGAGCCTGTTTTCCTCCCTGCCTTTTGATGCATATATCATCATGACGGCCCTTGCCATCTTAAGGATCCCGCTTCCGTCTGTGGTGACCTCCTTTGCGGCGACTGTGGGGGGAGCCAATGCGTTTCTGGCGCTTTTGATGATCGGTATCGGATTTGAGATCCATATGGAGCGGGAAAAAGTGAGCCAGATGGTAAAAATCTTGACGCTTCGGTATGGCACTGCCGTGTTGTTTGCACTGGCGGCGTATTTCCTTTTGCCGTTTCCGCTGGAGGTCCGTCAGGCTCTTGCCATCGTCTCTTTTGGGCCGGTTTCCTCCGTTTCTCCAGCTTTTACCGGGCGGCTGGAAGGGGATGTAGAGCTCTCCAGCGCCGTAAATTCGTTGTCTATTGTGCTTAGCATTGTCACGATAACCATGGTTTTGATTGTGATGTTATAACGGATTTACAACGGATTGAGGGTAAATTCATTGACAAATGAAAAAAACGGATTTATAATTGCCATCAATGTGTTCTTAACGGAACATCAGGCTTTTTAAAAGGGAGCAATAAGTTTGGATTCAAACGAGGAGGAAATCAAAATGGCAGTTGAAAAGAAAGAAACTGGTAAAGCAGTTGAGACAAAGGCACCTGTAGCAAAGGCAGAGGCACCGAAGGCAGCAGCGCCTGCAGCAAAAGCAGAAGCACCTGCAGCTAAGGCGGCGCCGAAGGCAGCAGCAGAGAAAAAGCCGGCAGCTAAAAAAGAGACCGTTAAGAAAGAGACCGTGAAGAAAACAGCTGCTCCGAAGAAAGAGACCGTAAAGAAAGCCCCGGCAGCCAGGAAGGCAGAGCCGGCAGCAAAAGTTGTGATCGAGTATGCAGGCAAGTCCGTAGTGGCTAAGGATGTTCTGGATGCAGCAATCAAGGCTTACACGGAGTCCCACGAGGGCGTAACGATCAACAATATCGACATCTATGTAAAACCGGAAGAGAACGTTGCTTATTACGTAGTAAACGGCGAAGGTTCTGATGACTTCAAGGTAGCATTATAATTACATATCCAGGTTCATCAGGAAGAGAGGTCCTGTGTCTGCGCGGCAGATGCGGGGCTTTTTTTGATGTGGATGTGCGGGCGTGTATCCAGGAAAAAACTTGAAAGCCACCCTGATGGACGATATAATGGAATATGAACCAATGAGTGAAAGAGAGAAGAAGAAAAGCGAGCATCAGGGGGGAAACATGAATACGGATCAGATGAGACCAAAGATTTTAACTTGTATGAAAGGGTACGGGCTGCATCAATTTGGAAAGGATATCTTTGCGGGCTGTCTCGTGGCAGTCATAGCATTTCCGTTGTCGGTGGCGCTCGCCATCGCATCGGGGATGAGCCCGGAGCGTGGACTTTATTCGGCGATCGTGGGCGGCTTTTTTGTATCGCTGTTTGGCGGCAGCAAGGTCAATATCGGAGGAGCTACGGCCGCCACCGTGATGACGGTCTTTACGATCGTGGAGGAATTCGGTCTTGCGGGACTTGCCATTGCCAGCATCATGGCGGGACTTTTCCTGATCGTGATGGGGCTTTTGCGGTTTGGGGCGCTCCTTAAATATATCCCCCGGACGATCACGCTGGGTTTTACGGCGGGGATTGCCATGGGGATATTTTCGGGACAGCTCAAAGGCTTTTTCGGCTTTGAGATGGGGGCGGTTCCTGTGAAGGTGATGGACAAGTTTATCGCCTATGCAGGAGTGTTCCATACGGCGGCTCTGCCGTCTGTGGCGATTGGGGCGCTTGCTCTTGCAATCCTGATCGTTCTGCCTAAAATCACCGGAAAGATCCCCGGTTCGCTGGCGGCGATCCTGGTCACAACTCCGATCGTATCGATGACAGGGATGAATGTGGCGACGATCCGCAGCGTATATGGAGAACTTCCGTCCCATTTTCCGAACATTTCTGTCCCGGAGATCAGCTGGACGATGGTGGAGAGCCTGATACCGTCATCGGTGACGCTTGCGATGCTGATCGCGATCGTCTCCCTGCTCGCCTGCGTGGTGACGGACGGGCTGACGGGAGAGCGGCATGACTCCAATCAGGAACTGATCGCGGAGGGGATCGCCAATATTTTCTGCGGATTATTTGGGGCGGTTCCCGTGGCGGGGGCGGTTGCCCGTGCGTCAAACAGCGTAAAGAGCGGTGGGCGGACGCCGGTGGCAGGCATGATCCACAGTGTAGTGGTGCTTTTGATCTTGCTGTTTTTGATGCCGCTGGCAGGTTATATCCCGATTCCCACCCTTTCGGCTGTTTTGATCATGGTCGCTTACAACATGAGCAACTGGCGGGAATTTGTCTATATGGCAAAGCATGCGCCAAAGTCGGATTTTGCGGTGCTGATCGGTACTTTTCTCTCCGGCGTGCTGGTGGACCTTCTGTTTGCGGTGGAGATGGGCGTGCTGTTTTCGGCGTTCCTGTTCTTGCGGCGTATGACCGATGTGACCCATGTGCGCGGTTGGGAGTATCTGTCGGAGGAGGAGTTGGGGAAGGCGGACCCGGAGAGCCTGAGCCTGCGTGTGGTCCCCAAGCATACGCTGGTCTATGAGATCGAGGGCCCGGTCTTTTTTGCAACGGTGGATGAGCTGATGCATATCGTGGCAGGGGCCAACACAAAGGTCATCATCCTGCGCATGAGAGCCGTGCCGACCATTGATATCACAGCGCTGCACAGCATGGAGAAATTTTATGACCGATGTAAAAAGCAGCACATCACCCTGATCTTTTCCCATTTGAATCCCTATCCCTATTCTGTGATGGAGAAGGCGGGATTCGTAAAGACAGTGGGAGAGGAATATTTTTGCGCGAACATCGATGATGCTCTGAAGATGGCGGAGCGTCTTATAAAATAGAAAGATGGAGCTTAAAACGTTATGGCGGAAAGCATGAAACCGGCAGTGATGCTGCCAGAGGCATTTACACGTAAGATGAAATCTCTTTTAGGAGAGGAATACGAAGCTTTTGCACAAAGCTATGAGACAGAACGGGTGCAGGGGCTTCGCTTCAACACGCTAAAGGGCAGGCTGGACGAGATGGCAGATGGTTGCCGGGCATTGTTTGATCTGAAAAAAGTGCCGTGGTGCCGGGAGGGATATTATTATTCACAAAAGTCGCGTCCGGGCAGGCATCCCTACCATGAAGCGGGAGTCTATTATATCCAGGAACCAAGCGCAATGGCGGTCGTGGAGCTCTTGGACCCGCAGCCGGGGGAGGCGGTGCTGGATCTGTGCGCGGCTCCTGGCGGCAAGACAACCCATATCGCGGAGCGGCTGGCGGGGGAAGGAATCCTGGTCAGCAACGAAATACATCCTGCACGGGCCAGGATCCTGTCCCAGAATGTGGAGCGGATGGGTATCGCGAATGCGGTTGTCACCAATGAGGATTCAGGCAGGCTGACTTCTTACTTTGCGGAGTTTTTTGACCGGATCGTGGTGGATGCGCCCTGTTCCGGGGAGGGGATGTTCCGCAAGGATGAACAGGCGAGGGGAGAATGGAGTGAGGAGAGCGTGCAAAACTGCGCCAAACGGCAGCAGGAGATCTTGGATAACGCCGCTGAGATGCTGAAGGCTGGCGGCCGCATGGTGTATTCCACCTGTACGTTTTCTCCGGAGGAGGATGAGGCTGGGATTGCATGGTTTCTGGGCCGCCATCCAGAGTTTTCCATTGAGAAGGTGAGCGCTCCTGAGGGGCTTTCTCCGGGAAGACCGGAATGGGGCGGCGGATCTTTGGCGCTTGCAGATACTTTTCGCATCTGGCCTCACAAAGCAGAAGGCGAAGGGCATTATCTGGCAGTGCTGAAAAAGGATGTGACAGGGGAAGAAAACAGGCAGAAAAGAAAGATGCCCGATTACTGGAAAGACAAGAAGGGAATCCTGCCTTATCTGGAGTTTGAGAGCGAGACGCTTCGGGAAGCCATCGGCCGGGACTGCCTGATCCTCTACGGAGACCAGCTGTACCGTCTTCCGCCGCAGATGCCGGATTTTAAGGGACTCAAGGTTTTGCGTCCGGGGCTGCATCTGGGGACGTTCAAGAAAAACAGGTTTGAGCCGTCCCATGCACTGGCGCTGGCGCTGCGGTCAGAGCAGGCGGTCCGGACATGTCTGTTAGATGCACAAGGCCAGGAGATCAGGGATTATCTTGGCGGAAACACGCTGAAAGCTGAGGCGGCGGACAAGGGTTGGGTGCTGGTCTGTGCAGACGGGTATTCGATTGGCTGGGCGAAAGCGGCTTCGGGGGTGTTGAAAAACCATTATCCGAAGGGGCTGCGCGTTGTGGGGCGTTAATTTCCGCCCCTGATTAAAGAAACACGTTCATATCTTCAGGAACCGCGGCAGTAAAAGCCAGCGGTTCTTTTGTTATCGGATGAAGAAATTCAAGCTTCCAGGAGTGGAGGCTCTGCCGTCCGATCAGCCGGTAATCCGGGTTGTATAAAAAGTCCCCGGGGAGGGGATGGCCCAGATACTTCATATGGACGCGGATCTGGTGGGTGCGCCCTGTCTCGAGGCGAAGCCTGATCAGGGAGGTATCGGTTGTTTGAGAGTAGCGAAGGACGGTAAAATGGGTGCAGGCGTATTCTCCGTTTTCCCAGTCAACCTGCCGTTCGATCGTGGAGCCGTCTACCCTGGCGATCGGCGCTGTGACCGTCGCCGAATCATGTGCGTCGTCTGTACAGCTGAATCCGGCGAAAGGCCCATCCTGCATTGCGAGAGGAGAAAAAAGCCTTCGCACATCGCCGCTTACGGCGGCAAGGTATGTGCGGTGGATCTGGCGGTCGCGAACCATGCCGGAGAGGATGCAGGCGCTCAGCGCGTGTTTTGCGAGAATGAGAAGCCCCGTGGTATCCCGGTCCAGCCGGTTGATGACACGGTAGACAAAAGGCTCTCCTTTTTCCTGAAAATACCATGCGATCCCGTTTGCAAGGGTATTGGAAAAATTCCCCTGGGACGGGTGGATCGGAGTATCTGCCGCCTTATTCACCACCAGGATGTGTTCGTCCTCGTAGACGATGTCAAGCGGCATGGCCGTGGGAACGATATGTTCTGACGGGACTGGTCCTGGAAGTTCTGCGGTGAGCGTCTCCCCCTCTGCCAGCCGGTGGGTGATGTAGACATGGCGGCCGTCGATCGAAAGTCCCGTCGGCGTTTTTTTCAGGTCGATGATCAGGCGGCGGGAATAGCCGTGGGAGAGTAAAAGCTGTTCTACGGTCTTTCCTGCATCATCCGGGGTGATGTTATATTGAAAACGGTGTGTCATGGTCTTCTTCCTTCCGGGTTTCTTTTTCTTTTAAGTGTTTTTGTTTGCCGACGGCGTGGTCAACCAGGGTATCTTCTTCCAGGAAACGGGCGCGCTTGATGCTGTCGATCCCGTATTTTCCGCGGATGGAGTCAACGGCCTTTTCCAGATCTTTCAGCTTTTTCGATTTTTCCGTTTCAAACAGGCTGAGCTGTTCGAAGGAATCTTCTGAAATCCGGCTGGTTCGAAGTCCGATCAGGCGCACCGGAGTCAAATCCCAGAATTCCCTCAACAGACGGCAGGCATGCTCGTAGAGCGTGGCGGTGGAGTCGGTGGCGGTGTCGAGGGTAAGCTGGTGGGACTGGGTGCGGAACTGCCAGTCTTTTAACTCGACGCAGATACAGTTGCACCGCACCTTGTCTGCGCGGAGTCTTGCGCCGACAGTCTCGCTGAGTGATAAAAGGACCTGGCACGCCGTCTCGTAGTCGGAAACGTCGTGGGACAGGGTGGTGCTGTTGCCGTATCCTTTGTTGACCGGGTCTTTTTCTGACACGGGATCATGGTCGATCCCGTTGGCATATTTGTGAATCTGTGTGGCATATTTGTCCCCCAGATGGGCTTTTAATATCCGCAGGTCGCAGGCGGCAAGGTCGCCGATGGTATGGATGCCGATCCGCTCCATCTTGCCGGCGGCCGCGTTGCCGACAAAGAACAGCTCCCGTATGGGCAGCGGCCACATCTTTTTTTTGATCTCCCCGGCAAACAGCGTGTGGGTCCTGTCTGGTTTTTCAAAGTCGGATGCCATCTTGGCGAGGAGCTTGTTGGGGGCGATCCCGATATTGACCGTAAAGCCAAGTTCCCGGTGGATCCGCTCTCTGAGCCTGTCGGCCACAGCTACCGGCTCGCCAAAGAGATGGATGGTTTCTGTCATGTCGAGGAAGGCTTCGTCAATGCTGAATTTTTCGATGTCAGGGGTGTATTCCTCTAACAGGCGGATCAGCTTGCGGGAGCAGTCGATATACAGGTCAAACCGGGAGGGGACTACGGTGAGCTCCGGGCACTTGCGGAGCGCCTGTACCAGGGGCTCGCCGGTCGTGACCCCGAATTTTTTAGCCGGTGTGGATTTTGCCAGGACAATGCCGTGGCGGGATTTGGCGTCTCCGCCTACTGCGGACGGGATCGTCCTCAGATCCAGCGCGCAGGGGTCCTGGTTCAGCCGATAGACCGATTCCCAGCTCAGGAATGCGGAGTTTACATCGATATGGAAGATGATACGTTCGTCCGGCTGCATACGGCGACCTCCTTTTCTTTCGGTTTTCTGATAAGCCCAGTATACCAGAATAATCGGCATTTTGCCAGAATAGGATAGAATGATAACAGGTCCGGGAGGTTTTTGGATGGAATATCGGATTGGCATAAGCGGGATTTTTCTGGGGATCGGCGTGCTCCTTGGCATATATACGGGAAATGGGATTGCGGCAGAGGTTAGCCCGGCGGTTCCGGTGCGGGTGCAGGCGGGGAATGAAATACAGGCAAGGGAAGCAGCGGCAGAGGAAGAGCTGTCGCTCCATGCGCTGTCGGCCGTTTTGATGGATGCGGACAGCGGACGGATCCTGTATGGGAAGGAGGAGGATACCTTCCGGCCCATGGCAAGCACGACGAAGATCATGACCTGCATCCTGGCTCTGGAGAATGGCAGCATGACTGACATCTGTACGGTATCGGACACGGCGGCCGCCCAGCCCAAGGTACATCTGGGCGCAAGAAAAGGGACACAGTTTTACTTAAAAGACCTTTTATACTCTTTGATGCTGGAGTCCCACAATGATTCTGCGGTGATGATAGCGGAACAGGTGGGAGGGAGCGTGGAGGGATTTGCTGCGATGATGAACCAAAAGGCCAGGGACATCGGCTGTACCAACACCTGCTTTGTCACGCCAAACGGGCTGGATGCGACTTTTACGGCAGAGGATGGCCGGGAATACACCCACGGAACCACGGCCGGCGACCTGGCAAAGATCATGCGGTACTGTGTCACAAAATCCCCTGTGAAGCAGCAGTTTCTGGAGATTACGAGGACGGCCAATTACAGTTTTTCGGATGTGGAGGGACGGGGAAATTACAGCTGTGTCAACCACAATGCATTTCTGTCTATGATGGACGGCGCGCTGACAGGAAAGACCGGGTTTACCGGCGGCGCCGGCTATTCCTATGTGGCGGCGCTGGAGGATGACGGGCGCACCTATGTGATCGCGCTGCTCGGCAGCGGCTGGCCGCCCCATAAGACCTACAAATGGGCGGATGCGCGGACGCTGTTTACCTATGGGGAACAGCATTTCCGCTACCGGGATGTTTTTGAAGAGCCAGAGCTGCCCTCTGTCCCTGTGGAGGAGGGGATTCCGGATATTGCGGTAAAAGATATGGAAAACCCGGTGAAGAAAACTCCGGTGTCGGTGAGCCTTGTGACGAACCTGACGGAAGAGGAAAAGCACCTGCGGCTTTTGCTGCGGGAAGGGGAAAAGGTAGAACGGCGCATGGAGATTCCGCCCTGTCTGGAGGCGCCGGTCATGGCGGGGCAGGTGGTGGGGCATATCTCGTATCAGCTCGACGGACAGAACGTTGCCACTTTTTTGCTTTACGCAGATAAATCGGTAAAACGGAAAAACTTTAAGTATGTGGCAGAGCAGATTTGTTACCTTTTCTTCTTGCCTGGATAAATCCGGTATGATATAATGTCGCCTAAATACATCTTGGAGGAAATGAGTATGGACAGTAAATCAATTGTATGGGTGCTGGTCGCATTCGGTGCATACCTGATCGGCATGATCATGATCGGTGCGGGATATGCAAAGACAACAAAGAACACGGAAGATTATTTTCTGGGCGGCAGGGGGTTGAACGGCTGGGTGGCAGCTCTCTCCGCACAGGCTTCAGATATGAGCGGCTGGCTTTTGATGGGACTTCCGGGAGCCATCTATCTGTCTGGACTTGGCGAGGTATGGATTGCCATCGGACTTTTTATCGGAACGGTGTGCAACTGGATGATCATCTCCAAAAGACTTCGCCGCTACACGATCGTGGCGAACAATTCGCTGACGCTTCCGGCATATTTTGAGAACCGGTTTGAAGACCGTTCGAAGCTTCTGCTTTTAGTGTCTTCTGTCTTCATCGTAGTTTTTTTTCTTGTATATACGGCCTCTGCGCTGGCTGCCGGAGGAAAGCTTTTCAATGTGGTATTCGGGCTTGACTATCAGGTGGCGCTGACGATCGGCACCCTGGTTATCCTTGTGTATACATTCCTTGGCGGATTTATGGCGGTATGTGTGACGGATTTCATCCAGGGCATGCTGATGCTGGTGGGGCTGTTTCTTGTGCCGATCATGGCGCTGGCGATCGTGTCTCCGGAGAGCCTTTACGAAGTGCTGGGACAAAGCGGTGTGGCAGGCGGCACCGAGTCGTATCTGAACCTGATGCAGAGCGGCGGCAGCAAGATCGGCGCGGTCAGCATCATCTCGAACCTGGGCTGGGGGCTGGGATACTGTGGAATGCCTCATATCCTGACCCGTTTTATGGCGATCAGTTCTGAGAAGGAATTAAAGAAATCCAGGGTCATCGGAATTGTGTGGGTGGCTGTTTCCCTTGGCATGGCCTGCTTTGTAGGCGTGATCGGCCGCGCGTACCTGATGCCTGTGATTCTTGGCACAGAGGCGACCGGCTCTGCGGAGAATGTGTTTATCCGGCTGATCATGAAGCTTTTTACCCAGGATTATGCGCTTCCGTTCATCGGAGGCATCTTCCTGTGCGGGATCCTGGCTGCGATCATGTCTACGGCGGATTCCCAGCTCCTGGTTACGGCTTCTTCTGTGGCGGAGGATATCTATAAGGGTGTGATCAATCCGAAGGCGAAGGATGTGAATGTCCTGACGATCAGCCGTTTTACGGTCATCGGGGTAGCCGTGCTGGCTTATTTTATCGCAGTCAACCCGAACAGCAGCATCATGGGTCTGGTTTCCAATGCCTGGGCGGGATTTGGCGCGACTTTCGGGCCGGTGGTGGTCCTGTCCTTGTTCTGGAAAAGGAGCAACCGGGCCGGAGCGGTCGCCGGCATGGTGGGAGGCGGCCTGACCGTCCTCATCTGGGATTATGTTCCGCTTCTGGGCGGGAACACCCTTGGCGCTGCAACCGGGCTCTATTCCCTTGTTGTGGGCTTTTTGGTAGGTCTGGCAGCGATGGTGATCGCAAGCCTTGCCACGAAAGAACCGTCCGCGGCGATGATCGCCCAGTTCGAGCGGGTAGCAGGCGGCAGCGTGGAAGACTGATAAAAATAAACAGTTTTAAGCAGTATTGTCATGATTTTTCCGGCAATACTGCTTTTTCTGTTGAAAAGGGCAAAAAAACGAAAAAACCGCTTGAAATTTGGTGGACAACATTATACAATTATAATCGGCAGAAATTGGATTTACTAAGCGATATTTTGTTAAGTTCTTCACAAATGGACAGGATATCGTGA
The DNA here is from genome assembly GCA_030825115.1 of Lachnospiraceae bacterium. Classification (GTDB taxonomy): domain Bacteria; phylum Bacillota; class Clostridia; order Lachnospirales; family Lachnospiraceae; genus Brotaphodocola. The sequence goes on along the minus strand of JAPJQL010000001.1, from coordinate 40,619 downwards.
AAATATTTCAAAATGGAGGATTGCAAAATGAGTAATTCAGCACAAGCATCAGCAAGTAACAGAATCAACGCATTACTTGATGAGAGCAGTTTTGTTGAAGTCGGTTCTTACATTACGGCAAGAAGCACCGATTTTAACATGACTGACAAGGAAACTCCGGCAGATGGCGTGATCACCGGTTACGGCACCATCGACGGAAACCTTGTGTACGTGTACAGCCAGGACGCTTCCGTACTGGGCGGCTCCTTAGGCGAGATGCACGCAAAGAAGATTTCAGGCATTTATTCCCTGGCCATGAAGATGGGAGCTCCGGTCATCGGTCTGATCGACTGTGCAGGCTTAAGACTGCAGGAGGCTACCGATGCGCTGAACGGCTTTGGCCAGATGTATCTGAGCCAGACGATGGCTTCCGGCGTGATCCCGCAGATTTCCGCCATTTTTGGCACCTGCGGCGGCGGTATGGCAGTGTCTTCCGCTTTAACCGATTTTATCTTCATGGAAGAGAAAAAAGCGAAATTATTTGTGAATTCCCCGAACGCAATCGAAGGAAACCGCATTGAGAAGTGCGACACTTCCAGCGCCGGGTTCCAGAGCGCGGAGACCGGGCTTGTGGACTTCACCGGAGACGAGGATGCAGTCCTTGCACAGATCCGTACCCTGGTATCCATCCTTCCGGCGAACAACGAGGATGACATGTCCTACAGCGAGTGCACCGATGATTTAAACCGTATCTGCTCCGACCTGGAAAACTATGTGGGAGCCACGGATGTGGCATTGTCCCAGATTTCCGACGACAACTTCTTTATGGAAGTAAAGAGCGCATATGATCCGTCCATGGTGACCGGCTTCATCCGCTTAAACGGCACGACCGTAGGCTGTGTTGCGAACCGCACTGAGGTGTATGACGATCAGGGCGTGAAGGAAGCTGACTATGAGGCGGCGCTGACCTCTCATGGCTGCGAGAAGGCGGCAAAGTTCGTATCCTTCTGTGATGCGTTCAACATTCCGCTCCTGACCTTGGTGAACGTAAAGGGCTATAAGGCAAGCAAGTGCACCGAGAGAAGGATTGCAAAGAATGCAGGCCGTCTGACCTACGCATTTGCCAACGCAAGTGTTCCGAAAGTGACTGTGATCGTAGGAGAGGCTTATGGCACCGCATACCTGACCATGAACTCCAAGTCCATCGGCGCAGATGTGGTATACGCATGGCCGTCCGCATCCATTGGTATGATGGAGGCAGGTGCTGCGGCTAAGATCATGTATGCAGATGAGATCGCAAAAGCAGATGACAGCCTGGCCCTGATCAATGAGAAGGCAGCGGCTTACCGCGAACTGCAGTCCAGCGCAGTGGCAGCGGCAAGAAGAGGATATGTAGATGACATTATCGAGGCATGCGATACGAGAAAACGTGTGATCGCCGCTTTCGAGATGTTATTTACCAAGAGAGAGGATCGTCCTGACAGAAAACACGGTACGGTTTAGAATGAGGTGACAGGTATATGAAACAGAATATGAAACGAGTATTGTTAGTGTTATGTATGGTAACCTGCCTCTTTTCATTGTCTGCTTGTTCCAATAAAGCAACTGCGGCTGCTGAAGAAGGACTGAGCGCGCAGAGCGCAGCTTTTATCACACAGACCGGCGAGGGACTGCTAAAAGAGATCGTCAGCCTGGACGAGGAAGGTGCCATGCAGATCGAGTCGGCTCTTCTGAAACAGAAAGAGACAGGACTGGCAAGCGGCGTGACTTCCTGGCTGGGCGTGATGAAGGATACCGGCAGCTTTATCGAGGTGGTATCTTCTGAGGCGGCAGAGGAAGAAGACGGCGAATTCAGCTGTACCATAACAGCGAATTTTGAGAACAGACAGGCAGAAGTTAAGTTCTTCTATGAAGAAAATCAGCAGTATGGGCTGATGCCGACCTCCATCTCGTTCACCCCGGTGTATACGACCGGTGAAAAGATGTCAAAGGCGGCGATGAACACCCTGATGGGCATGGGCACCGTATTCCTGGTACTGATCTTTATCAGCCTGCTGATCGGCTGCTTTAAGTATATCAATGCATTTGAAAAGAAGATGAAGGACAAGGAAGCTGCAGCGGCAGCACCGGTTCCGGCAGCGCCTGTACCGGCGGCAGTACCGGCAGCGGAAGAAGAACTTGTGGACGATTTGGAGCTTGTGGCTGTCATCACCGCGGCGATCGCGGCGGCAACCGGTTCCTCAACCGACGGTCTGGTTGTGCGTTCCATCAAACGCGCACCGGGAGCAAAATGGAAAAGAGCGTAATCGCGTAAGTAAATTAGGAGGATTCATATCATGAAGAATTATACAATTACAGTGAATGGCAATGTTTACGATGTAACCGTTGAAGAAGGCGCTTCCACCGGCGCAGCACCGGCAGCAGCACCAAAGGCAGCACCGAAGGCGGCTCCGGCAGCAGCACCGAAGGCCGCAGCTCCGGCAGGCGCACAGGGCTCCGTAAAAGTAGCGGCTCCGATGCCTGGCAAGATCCTGGCAGTCAAAGCAAATGCAGGACAGGCAGTAAAGAAGGGCGATGTTCTTCTGGTTCTGGAAGCGATGAAGATGGAGAATGATATCGTGGCTCCTCAGGATGGAACCGTTGCAAGCATCAATGCAGCAGTGGGCGATTCCGTAGAATCCGGCGCAACCCTTGCTACGTTAAACTAATAGCTTGCGCGTAAGCGGCAAGTTCCATATGGAGGGATTAAAATGGATTATATAGTAACAACATTAGATAATCTTCTTCATCAGACGGCATTTTTTAACCTTACAATCGGCAACTTCGTTATGATTCTGGTGGCATTTACATTTTTGTACCTTGCGATCAGAAAAGGATTCGAACCGTTACTTCTGGTTCCAATCGCATTTGGCATGTTACTGGTTAATATCTACCCGGATATTATGGCGTCTCCTGAAGATACTTCAAACGGTGTGGGCGGTCTGCTTCATTACTTCTATCTCCTTGACGAGTGGAGCATCCTGCCGTCCCTGATTTTCATGGGTGTTGGTGCGATGACGGATTTCGGTCCGCTGATTGCAAACCCAAAGAGCTTCCTGCTTGGTGCGGCGGCTCAGTTCGGTATTTACGGCGCATATTTTATGGCGATTTTTATGGGCTTCAACGACAAGGCGGCAGCGGCGATCTCCATCATCGGCGGCGCTGACGGTCCTACCTCCATCTTCCTGGCAGGTAAGCTTGGCCAGACCGAGTTCATGGGCCCGATCGCGGTTGCGGCTTATTCCTACATGGCTCTGGTTCCGATCATCCAGCCTCCGATCATGAAGCTTCTGACGACTGAGAAAGAGCGCAAGATCAAGATGGAGCAGCTTCGCCCGGTTTCCAAGCTGGAGAAGATCCTGTTCCCGATCATCGTAACCACTGTGGTATGTATGATCTTACCGTCTACCGCTCCGCTTGTCGGTATGCTGATGCTCGGAAACCTGTTCCGTGAGTCCGGCGTTGTAAAACAGCTGTCCGAGACTGCAAGCAATGCCCTGATGTATATCGTAGTTATCCTGCTCGGCACTTCCGTGGGCGCTACCACCAGTGCAGAGGCGTTTCTTAAGGTTACCACCTTACAGATCGTTGCGCTTGGCCTGATTGCATTTGCTTTCGGTACGACGGCAGGCGTGATCTTCGGAAAGATCATGTGCAAAGTGACCGGCGGCAAGGTAAATCCGCTGATCGGTTCTGCCGGTGTATCCGCAGTTCCGATGGCGGCACGTGTATCCCAGAAGGTCGGTTCTGACGCAGATCCGACAAACTTCCTGCTGATGCATGCGATGGGACCGAATGTTGCAGGCGTTATCGGTACGGCTGTAGCGGCTGGTACCTTTATGGCGATATTCGGCGTATAGTAGCAGTGGACAGACACTGGAAAGCAAATATTTAGGAGGTAAAATTACATGGCACAGATACAGAAAAAGCCGGTTAAGATCGTGGAAACCGTCCTTCGTGACGCGCATCAGTCCTTAATCGCAACCAGAATGAGCACTGAGCAGATGCTGCCGATCATCGACAAGATGGATCAGGTTGGCTACTATGCAGTTGAGTGCTGGGGCGGCGCAACCTTCGATGCTTCCCTTCGTTTCCTGAAGGAAGATCCGTGGGAGAGACTGAGAAAGTTGAAAGCCGGATTCAAGAACACCAAATTACAGATGTTATTCCGCGGGCAGAATATCCTGGGATACAACCACTATGCAGACGACGTGGTTGAGTACTTTGTACAGAAATCCGTAGCAAACGGCATCGATATCATCCGTATCTTTGACTGCCTGAACGATCTGCGCAACCTGCAGACCGCGGTAAAGGCTGCAAACAAGGAAAAGGCACATGCACAGATCGCGCTGTGCTACACCCTGGGCGATGCATATACGCTGGACTACTGGAAAGATATTGCAAAGAGAATCGAAGACATGGGCGCAGATTCCATCTGTATCAAAGATATGGCAGGTCTTTTGACCCCGTATGCGGCTGAGGAGCTGGTAAGCGTTTTGAAGGCTTCCACCGAGCTTCCGATCGACCTGCACACCCACTATACATCCGGCGTGGCATCCATGACCTACTTAAAGGCTGTGGAGTCCGGCTGTGATATCATCGATACCGCTATGTCGCCGTTTGCGCTGGGTACCAGCCAGCCGGCTACCGAGGTTATGGTAGAGACATTCCGCGGCACACCGTATGACACCGGTTATGACCAGAACCTGCTGGCACAGATTGCCGATTACTTCGCTCCGATGAGAGAAGAGGTATTAAAGAGCGGTCTGCTGAACCCGAAGGTACTGGGAGTAAATATCAAGACCCTGCAGTATCAGGTGCCGGGCGGCATGCTGTCCAACCTTGTTTCCCAGTTGAAGGAAGCAGGTCAGGAAGATAAGTACCGTGAGGTTCTGGAAGAGATTCCGCGTGTGAGAAAAGATTTCGGTGAGCCGCCGCTTGTTACCCCGTCTTCCCAGATCGTGGGCACGCAGGCAGTTATGAACGTCATCGGCGGAGAGCGTTACAAGATGGTTCCGAAGGAGTCCAAGAAGATCATGATGGGCGAATTTGGCCAGACCGTAAAACCGTTCAACGCTGAGGTTCAGAAAAAGATCATCGGCGACGAGACCCCGATCACCTGCAGACCGGCAGATCTGATCCCGCCGCAGCTTCCGCAGTTTGAGAAGGAATGTGCACAGTGGAAACAGCAGGATGAGGACGTACTGTCCTACGCACTGTTCCCGAAGGTTGCAGAAGAGTTCTTCAAATACAGAGAGGCTCAGCAGACCAAGGTAGATGCAACGGTAGCCGACACGGCAAGTAAGGCGTATCCGGTATAATGATTTAAAATTCAGTGAACAGAGTCCGCGACAGGTTTTGCGGGCTCTGTTTTGTAATGGCAGGAGGAGGTCTTATGGAGAAAAATGCAGAAAAAGATAACCGGACTCTGGCGGAACAGGCGGCCGGTCAGATCATAGACCTGATACGCCAAAAAAGGTATGTGCCGGGGGACCGGCTGCCTACGGAGGTGGAACTGTCGGAGCTTCTTGGCGTCGGACGCAACACGGTGCGGGAGGCGGTCCGCATCCTGGTATCCCGTAATATCGTCAATGTGCGCCAGGGATCGGGGACTTTTATCTCGGAAAAACAAGGGGTGTCGGACGATCCTTTTGGATTTTCCCTGGTAGAAAACCGCCGGAAGCTGACAAGGGACCTGATCCAGATCAGGACAATCCTGGAACCGCCGATTGCAGCGCTGGCGGCGCAGAATGCCACGGATGAGGAAGTGGAAGTCCTGAGAAAGATTCTGGAGGAGATTGAAGACCTGATCAGAAAGCGGGAAGACTATGCTCAAAAGGATGTGGAGTTCCATGAACAGATCGCCAACTGCAGCCACAACAGCGTCATGTCCAACCTGGTGCCTGTCATCGGTAACGGGGTTGCCGTGTTTGCGAGGGAAGTGCAGAGCACGGAATATAAGCAGACGCTGATTTCCCACCGCGCAATTTATGATGCGATCAGGAACAAAAAGGCGGTGGAGGCGCAGCAGGCCATGTATTTCCACCTGCTGTACAATGAGAACCGGTATCTGGAGGAGCAGGAAGCGTGACGCGATTTGGGCGGACAGAGGTTGTGAAAAGAGAGGATAACTGATGGGGCAGGGCGAAGCCGATGTCAGTTATCCTTTTTCTTTATGAACAAAGGTGGGATGAATTTGCAAGAAAAACTCAGGATATCCTTGACTTTACCCAAGAAATATGATAATAATTAATTATATTTGTAGGATGAATAAAGGAGGCGGACGGGATATGAAGCAGATATATGATGTATTGATCATTGGCGGCGGCATGATAGGGAGCGCCATTGCCAGGGAGATGTCGAGATACCGGCTGAGCATCGGGGTGCTGGAGAAGAATCTTGATGTCTGTTATGAGACGAGCGGCCGGAACTCGGCGGTCGTCCACGGGGGGTTTGCTTATGATGAAGGAACCCTGAAGGCGAGGCTGTGCGTGGAAGGAAACCAGATGATGGATGAGCTTTCAAGAGAGCTTGATTTTCCTTTTAAACGCTGCGGAAAGGTGCTGGTCGGGAATACCGGGGAGGATATGGAGACGCTGGAGCGCACGTTAAAGCAGGGGGCGGTCAACGGGGCGAAGGGGCTTGAAATCATCGATGAACAGCGCCTTCACGAGCTGGTGCCTGCCGTAGTTGGGAAGTTTGCGATGTACTCCCCCGAAAGCGGGATCCTGGAGCCGTTTCAGTATACGATCGCCCTGGCGGAGAATGCACATCAGAACGGGGTGGAGTATTTCTTTGACCATGAGGTGACGGGGATCAGACGGGAAGAGGATGGAATCTGGATTCTGACGACGGGGCGCGGGGATTTTGCCTGCCGGTGGGTGGTGAACGCCGCAGGACTTGGCTGCGGGAAGATATCGGATCTGTTGGGAATCAAGGGGTACAAGGTCATCGGTTCGAAAGGCGATTATATCATCCTGGATAAGCGGACAGGTCCGCTGCTTCCGATGCCGGTCTATCCGGTGCCGAGCAATACCTATATGGGGATTCATGTGACGAATACCATAGACGGGAATGTGACAGTGGGACCCAACGCCGAGATGGTGGATGATTTTGAATATTATGGAGTACCGCAGGAAAACATGGATTATCTGGCGGAGAGTGCATCCCGGCTGTGGCCGCATATCCACAGGGCGGATTACATACGCAACTATTCCGGCATCCTTCCCAAGTGGGTGGATGAAGAGGGGCGGATCCAGGACTTCAAGATTGAAGTGCGGGATGAACTGGCTCCCCGTGCCATCAACCTGGTGGGAATCGAGTCTCCGGGGCTTACAGCGGCCGTGCCGATTGCGCGGTATGCGATCGGGCTGATGAAAGAGCGGGAAACACTGGAGGAAAATCCTGATTTCAATCCAAACCGAAAAGGGATCGTACGGTTTGAAGAAAAGAGTGTGGAAGAGCAGGCGCGGCTGATTGAAGAGAATCCGGACTATGGCGAGGTGATCTGCCGCTGTGAAAAAGTGACGAAGGCGGAGATCCTGCAGGCGATCCACAATCCCCTGGGCGTCAGCACAATGGCAGGAATCAAATACCGTACCCGTTCTATGATGGGGCGGTGCCAGGGCGGATATTGCCAGATGAGACTGGAGCAGATGATAGAAGAAGAGCTTGAAAAATCAGAGACAGAGGTCCTGTATGCGCGCCAGGGTTCCCAGGTGCTGATGGGCAGGGTTCGGAAGGGGGAAGCGTGATGGAGAAGCGTGATGTCATCATAGTCGGCGGCGGTCCTGCCGGTCTGGCGGCGGCTGTAGAATTGTATCAAAAGGGAATTACGGATATTCTGATCCTGGAACGGGAGAAGCAGTTGGGAGGAATCCTCCGCCAGTGTATCCACGACGGTTTTGGATTGACCCGTTTTCATACCACGCTGAGCGGGCCGGAGTATGCACAGCGGTTTATCGATGAGGTACAGCGGCTGGAGATTCCATACAGGACAGATACCACTGTCCTGGAAATTTCAGAGGACAAAGTGGTGACTGCTGCATCAAGGGACGGTCTGGTTCAGTATCAGGCAGGCGTCATCATCCTCACGATGGGGTGCAGGGAGAGGACGAGAGGAGCGCTGGGAATCCCGGGCGAGCGTCCTGCAGGTGTATTTACGGCAGGCGTTGCACAGGCCTATATCAATCTGTATAACAGGATGCCGGCCAAAGAAGTAGTGATCCTGGGGTCCGGAGATATCGGCATGATCATGGCGCGGCGTCTGACGCTGGAGGGAGCCCATGTGCAGGCGGTTTTTGAGATACAGCCGATTCCAAGCGGCCTTCCCAGAAATATTGAACAGTGTTTGAATGATTATGGAATTCCTCTGTATTTAAGCCATACGGTGACACAGATCCATGGCAATTCCCGCCTGACGGGGGTGACGGTGTCTGAGGTGGATGAGCAGTTGAGGCCGATACCGGGAACAGAGAGGGAATATGCCTGCGATACGCTGATCTTGTCAGTGGGGCTGATTCCGGAAAACGAGCTGTCCATCGATGCGGGAGTGGCGCTGGATCAGAGAACGAAAGGTGCGGTTGTGGATGAACATTTCCAGACCAGCGTCAGCGGGATCTTTGCAGCCGGAAATGTCCTTCATGTACACGATCTGGTGGATTTTGTGTCGATGGAGGCAGAGACGCTGGCAGATTCGGCGGCATCGTATGTGGCGGGAGATGTGTTAGATCCATGTCCCATCGAAGTCGTGGCGGATGGAAATCTTGGGTATACGATTCCCCAGCGTGTCAGCGGAAACAGGGATGTCAAGCTCTCGATGCGCGTCAGGAAGCTGCTAAAGGACTGCCGGATCGTGGTTCGGCAGGGTGGAAAAGAGATTGCGTCGAAAAAGATGAAAAAAGCCCTTCCTGCGGAAATGATTCAGATCCTGGTAAAAGCAGAACAGATTGCAGGAACGGATAGTCTGGAGGTGAGTGTGGAATGTTGAGAGAATTTACATGCATTATCTGTCCGAACGGATGTAGCATTGAAGCGGAAGTGAGGGAAGGGGAAGTTCTTTCCATAGAAGGGGCGCTCTGCCCAAAAGGGAAGGACTATGTCCGACAGGAACTGACAAACCCGCAGAGAAATATCGCAACCTCCGTGCTGGTAAGGGGGGGGGGAGAACTGCCGCTGGCGAGTGTGCGCCTCACCAGACCGATTCCCAAGGAACGGCTCTTCGATGCGATGGAAGAAATTAAAAAGATCGAGCTGGAGGCGCCGGTAAAGGCCGGGAGTGTCGTAATCGCGGGAATCCTGGGATATGACAGTGATGTGATCGTGACGAAGACTGTTGAGAGGCGATAGACCGGATTTGAAAGAAGGTAAAAAATGGGGAAAACGATTGAAGAAGTATATGCAGAGAACTATGACGGGGTTTTGAGCAGGGCTGAGATCGAACATGTTTTGGACGGAATGCTGGCACAGGTTCCCGATGCAAAGCGGGTACTGCTGGTACCGCCGGATATTACCCGGTGCTACTCCTATGCCGGGGCGATCACAGGATACTGCTACCGTCATCTGTCCGGGCAGGCAGAGGTGAAGATCATGCCGGCGCTGGGGACGCACCGGATGATGACGCGAGAGGAGCAGATAGGCTTTATCGGGGAGGATATCCCGGAGGAGGCATATCTTTATCACAACTGGCGGACGGATACTGTGACGGTGGGTACGATACCGGCGTCCTATATCGAAGAGATCAGCGGCGGAAAATGCAGCATGGAGATCGATGCGGAAGTGAACCGGATGCTGGTGGACGGAAGCTTCGATCTGATTATCTCTGTGGGACAGGTAGTCCCTCATGAGGTGGTGGGGATGGCAAATTACAGCAAAAATATCCTGGTGGGACTCGGCGGCCGGCAGATGATCAATAAAAGCCATATGGTGGGCGCTGTCTGCGATATGGAGACGATCATGGGAAATACAGATTCACCGGTGAGAAAGATGCTTGATTATGCACAAGAGCATTTTCTGGCGGAGGTCCCGCTTGTCTATGTGCTGACGGTGACGACGGAGGAGGATCATGAGGCTGCGGTCCACGGGGTCTTCACCGGTGGAACAAGGGCTCCTTATGAGCGTGCGTGCAGGCTGGCAAAGCATTGGAATATCACGTATCTGCCGGAGCGGGTGAAAAAGGTGGTGGCCTATCTGGAACCGCAGGAATTCACCTCGACCTGGGTGGGGAATAAGGCGGTTTACCGCACCAGGATGATGATCGCGGATGGCGGCGAACTGCTGGTCCTGGCTCCCGGACTGCTGCATTTTGGGGAAAATGATGAGGTGGATGCCCTGATCCGCAAATACGGGTATCGTGGGACGCCTTATGTCATGAAGCTGCGGGACGAGGGGGAATTTGATAATGCAGATATGGTTGCCGCCCATATCATCCACAGCTCTTCGGAGGGGCGTTTTACGATCATCTATGCAACGGATACCTCGAAGGTGACGAAGGAAGAGGTGGAAGGGATTGGGTATGGTCATATGGATTATGAAGAGGCTGTGAAGCGGTATGATATCCATCAGATGGAGGACGGCTATCATGTGATGCCGGACGGAGAAGAGATTTATGTGGTGAAGGCTCCGGCTCTGGGGCTTTGGAAGGTAGAGGAAACAGAAATGTAAAAGGGGACGTCCCCGGACTGCTGCGAATGGTGTTGGCAGCGCCGGGGATTTTTTGTTTCCTGCTTCATTCCTGCTGATTTATCAGATTTTTATTGACAACTTATTTCGTTTCCGTCATAATGAGAATACATTTGCAAAGAAATATTGCAGCATGTCCGCTTTCGTTCGGGGAAGCATTTCTTTGGTATCGCTTGCCGGTACCGTGATGACCGTTTCGGTCACTGTTTCGATCAAATATAACGAGAAGGCTGGTGATGCCGGTATGGTGTTGGTCTGCCCATAAAACAGGCTTGAAGTGGAGAGGAAAAATGATTATAATGGAGGTATACAGATTATGGGTAATAAAGTGAGGAATGTGACCAGAAATATGGTCAGAAAGCCGCTGAAGGATTTAACCTTGATGGACCGCTTCCTTTTTGCACAGACGATGGAAAATCCATTGGCGAGCAGGATGCTGCTGGAGATCATCTTCGGAACACGAATCAAGCTGCTGAATGATTCGGAGACGGAGAAGGAATTTCGCAGGACTCCGCTTGCACGTTCCATCCGGATCGATGTTTATTCTATGGATGACCAAAACCGTGTCTATGACACGGAGGTTCAGGGGAAAAACACAGGAGATCTGCCGCAAAGAACCCGGTTCTATCAGGCATTGATCGATTCTACGCTTCTCGAACCGGGAACGACGGATTTTGGCTTGATGAAGGACTGTCACGTGATCATGATCGCGCTGTTTGACCTGATGGGAAAAGGACGTTACCGTTACACCTTTCAGATGCGGTGCGAGGAAGAGGCAGACCTGGCGCTGGGGGATGGGGGACACCGGATTTTTTTGAATACACGTGGGACAAATCCTGAGGGAGTCAGCGAGGAGCTGATAGAGCTTTTGCATTATATGGAGAATGCGACCGGAGATTATGATATCCCGGTCAGAGGGGAGCGGCTGAAGGTTCTGGATGATTGTGTGAAGGCTGTCAGAGCAAGTGAAGAGATAGGGGTGAAGTATATGCAGGCGTGGGAAGAGCGGATTATGGACCGATTGGAGGGGAAAGAAGAAGGGGCCATGTTAAAGCTGATCTCTATGACTGGAAGGATGCTTGAGAAAGGGCTTTCCGCAGAAGAAATTGCTGATATGACAGGGGAAATGCTGGATGTGGTTCAAGAGATTTGCAATGCCATTAAAGCTAATCCTGATTATTCGGCAGAAGAGATTTATGACGTGCTTTGAGTATTTTGTAATAAAAAAGGTTTTGTTACCGTATTACGGGACAGAACCTTTTTTATTTGCCAAAAAGAAGAAAATCCAATAGAAACAAAGAAAAATATAATATAAATAAAATAAAATTTTATCTTGAAGATTTTAGGTTTTTATGATGTAGTGCCCCGAAGTTTGGTTTTCATGTTTCTTATCTCAAAAGTGGTGAAGTTGAGGATATTGTGGCGCATGTGGTGAGGAGCGGCAACATGGTTCTGGCACCAGCCGGTTATCATCCTACGGTTGCTTCACCGGGGACGAGAAACACTTATTTCTGGGTGTTGGCGGCGCATTCCCACGCAAGCCGCCGTTACGACCTTGCGGTGTTGGACCCGGTATATGCGAATACCTGATTCGGGAAAGGGGGAAGAAGGATGAATGATTTGTTTGATTTGTCAGGAAAGAAAGCGATATCTTCTGTGACGCTGTTTGCCGGAGTATTTGCACTGGCATCTACGATTGCCGGATTTACCTTCCGACCTTTGCCGGTCTGGAAACGGGTGTTACTGTTTGGTGTGGCTTTGTTGTTGATTATACCGGAAGCAGTTACCGATATAATCGGAGTCGGTTTTTTGATTGTGATTTTCTTTTTTGAATGGAGAGCAGGGAAAAAGACAGCGGTAAAAGCTGGTGAATAAAATATGGAGGAAAATACAAATGGATACCTTAACAAAAATCGAAAAATACGGAGTCATCCCGGTAGTAAAAATAGAAGATGTAAACCAGGCCATCCCGCTTGCAAAGGCTTTATGTGACGGAGAACTGGAGGCGGCGGAGATTACCTTCCGGACAGAGTGTGCAGGAGAAGCCATTGCGGCAATCAGGAAGGAATATCCCGATATGCTGCTGGGAGCGGGAACTGTGACGACCGTAGAGCAGGTAAAAGAAGCACGGGAAGCCGGAGCTGATTTTATCGTCTCCCCCTGCTATGTGGAAGAGGTGGTGAGTTACTGCGTGGAGCATGACATCTGTGTCATGCCAGGGTGCGCGACGCCTACCGAGGTACAGATGGCGGTACGGCATGGTTTGAAGGCAGTCAAATTCTTCCCGGCAGAAGCGGCGGGCGGAATCTTTTACTTGAATTCCCTGGCTTCCGTTTTTAAAGGAGTGAAATTTATGCCGACGGGCGGTGTGAATCCGGCGAACCTGCGGGAATACCTTCTGAATCCGAATGTGATCGCCTGCGGCGGGACCTGGATCGTACCGGCGGATCTGCTGAAAGAAGAGCGCTATGATGAGATCCGGAAGCTGGCGCGGGATGCGGTGTTCAGTGTCCTGAATTTCAGCTTCGCCCATGTGGGGATCAACTGTGATACATGCCGGGAGGGTTACGAGAATATTTTCCGCCTTGCGGATACGTTTGACCTGATTTTGGGAAACACCTGGAGTTCATCCTATGTGGGGAAGGAAGTCGAGATTACAAAGCAGCCGTTTAAGGTCAGGGGACCTCACGGGCATCTGGGGTATTTTACGGACAATCTGGAGCGCGCAGTCTTTTATCTGGAAAAGAAAGGGATTGAATTTAACTATGACAGCGTAAAACCGTATCAGGGCAAGATGTATGTGATCTATCTGAAAGAACTTCTGGCCGGATTTGCAATCCATATTGAGGAGCGCAACGACCATAACCCGGGAAAGTGGGAACACAGGGAGGAAGTTAAGGCGTACGCCGGAGCAGAGATTGAAGAGCGGGAAGCCAAGGGGAATTGAGCGGATGAAAAAAGGAAGCGATACAGTTACTTATATCCGGCACGACGGGATTATGAATGAAGGAATTCCGCTGACTTATGAAAATGCGCCGGAGATCACCGGAGAAGATTATGAGGAGCGGATCAAGCGCCTCCTGGAAGCTGGAGGGAGATACTCTCATCTTCTGATCTATGCAGACAAGGAGCATTTCTCCAATCTGGAGTATGTCACCGGATATGACCCGCGATATGAAGAATGTATGCTTCTGCTGAAGCGGGGAAGCGTGCCCCGGCTGCTGGTCGGGAATGAAGGCATGGGACAGTCGCAGTGCATAACGATCCGCCACGAAAAGGTCTTGTTTCAGTCCTTAAGTCCGATGGGGCAGGCGCGGGGGCAGAGCAAGAGCCTGCAATGTATTTTTGCCGAGTATGGAATCGATGCCACGTCAAATGTCGGTGTCCTCGGCTGGAAGTCTTTTACAGAGCAGGAGACGGAAGACTGGAAGCACACTTTTGAGGTGCCTTCCTATATAATAAAGGCGCTGGAATCAAGAACGTCAAAACTGGAAAATGCCAACTGGCTGATGATGGACAACCACGTCGGTCTGAGGACGGTCCAGGATGTGAAAACTCTGATCCTGGCTGAAATCGCATCCACCAAGGCGAGCAGGAAGACCTGGGATTTTATGCGGGGGCTAAAGGAGGGGATGCGGGAAATAGAGGCTTCTCAACTGTTTCAGATTGACGGAGAGCCGTGCCCGACCTATCCGAATGTCTGTTTTTACGGGAAAGGAATCCTGAGCCCGGATTATCACCGCAGGCTCCGGCGGGGACAGCCGATCGCGTTTGGTATGGGATACCGGTATGCCCAGATTCACCGGGTAGGGCTTTATATCAGTAGCTTTGAAGAGCTGGAGGAACAGGACAGGGAGTGTATGGATGCCTTGTTTCGTACCTATTTTGAGGCGATGGCTGTCTGGTTTGAGTCGCTGGAGATCGGCGTAGCCGGGAAGGAAGTCTGGAACCGGGTAAGAGAGGTGATCGGCGGATATGAGGAGTTTGGGATTGCCCTAAATCCGGGGCATCTGATCCACAGCGAAGAGTGGATCAACAGTCCTTTTACGGAAGACGGGAACGCTGTGCTGAAATCCGGTATGCTGATCCAGTGCGACTTTACGGCGCGTCCGACATCCTGCAAAGGGCTGGGCGTGCATGTGGAGGACGGGGTCATGCTGGTGGACGAGGCCGCGAGAGATGAGATCAGACGTCTTGCGCCGGACAGCTATGAGCGGATGAAAAACCGGCAGAAATTCATGCGGGAAACGTTGAAGATCTCGCTGAAGGATGAGGTGTTTCCTACATCGGATTTGTGCGGGATGCTGCACCCGTTCTTCGGGGATTTGGGCTGGATCGCCGCCAGAAAATAAAATAGGAAAGAAATGCTGCCGTATCCCGGCAAAAGAAGCGGGGTCAGGCAGCATTTTTTATGTGGAAATCATGGTATCGGGCAATTTAACAAACATTTAAGTCTTTCTTACAAATTATTCCAATTGTGTGAAGTTTTTTTGATTTGGTTGACATATCATATGATTTGTCATTATAATAACAGTAATGTAAAAATGGAGGAAATTTGAACTTCTTCCATACCAAGGAGAAAAGAATGAAAAAATGGTCATGGAAAAAAGGACTGGCGGCCGTCATGGGGCTGATGCTGGGGGTTCAGGCTCCTCTGGGCATGGTGACGCCGGTACTTAAGACTTACGCTTATACAGAGCGGTCGGCTACGGTCAATGCTTCCTCTTTAAATGTCAGAAGCGGACCGGGAACCGGCTACAGCCAGGTGACGAAGCTGTCGAGGAATGCGGCGGTTACGGTCATCGGTGAGACAACGGGAACAGACGGGAAGCTGTGGTATCAGATCCGGTTTTACGGTTCTGGCGGCGCAGCAGTGACGGGATATGCGCTGAGCACCTATATCAGTTTTCCGGTCGCGTATACCCATGATTCGAATTTTGAATCATATCTGAATGCCCAGGGATTTCCGGACAGCTATAAAGACAGCCTGCGTCAGCTTCATGCAAAATACCCAAACTGGGTATTTATCGCACAGAACACAGGGCTTGACTGGAATACCGTGATCCAGAATGAGGGCGTTCTGGGACGGAACCTGGTACATAAAAACAGTATCTCTTCTTTTAAATCAACGATGGACGGCGCTTATAACTGGGATACCAGTACATGGACCGGATTTGACGGCAGCACCTGGGTGATGGCTTCCGAGGATATCCTGCGGTATTATATGGATCCGAGGAATTTTCTGGATGAAGTGTCGGTCTTCCAGTTCATGACACATGGATATGACCCGGCTGTCCATACGCGAGAAGGGTTGGAATCGCTCTTAAAGGGAACTTTTATGGAGCGCCAGGCATCGGTGGGCGCAGGAACAGGCGGTACGGATCAGAGCGGCGGGAATACCGGAGCCGGTCCGGGAGGACCGGGAGGAAGCGGTCCTGGCGGCGGTTCCAGCGCAGTCGTAGTGGTTCCGTCGGGGGGCGAAAGTACAAACGGCGGTTCCGGGGATGCGTCAGCGCCTTCGGGAAACCAGGATCAGGTCAGCTTTGAAGCGCCTACGGCATCCATCAGCAAGAAGGATGTTCCGCGCGTGGCTACCGTATATGGTCCCGGCGTGGTTAGCGGTGGTCCGGGAGTATCAAACCCTTCTGACTCCGGCGGCAGTCCGTCGGGAAACGGGTCGTCCGTTATGACGGGAAGTGTCAACTATGTGGATATCATTATGAATGCTGCAGCCCAGTCCGGTGTGAATCCTTATGTGATTGCAGCCATGATCATCCAGGAACAGGGCAGTGACGGACGGGGCAATTCTATCAAGGGGAACTATGCCGGATACAACGGCATTTACAATTATTTCAATGTGGGCGCTTATGCGTCGGACGGCATGGGGGCCGTAGAGAGGGGACTGTGGTACGCATCCCAGTCAGGAAGCTATGGCAGGCCCTGGAATTCGCCGGAGGCATCCATCGTCGGCGGCGCCCAGTTTTACGGAACGAACTATACGAGTGCAGGCCAGGATACATTCTATTTGAAAAAATACAATGTGCAGGGCAGCAATATGTACAAGCACCAGTACATGACCAATGTGGACGGAGCGGCATCCGAAGGCGCTATATTTGCGGAGGGATTTTCTTCGGAACTGAAGAACACGGCTTTAAAATTCAAGATCCCGGTCTATACGAATATGCCGGCATCGCCGAGTGTGAAGCCGACGCTCGACGGCAGCCCGAACAACAAGCTGGGAAGCCTTGGCGCAGAGGGCTTTGTATTGACGCCTACCTTCAACAAGGATACGGCATCTTATGACTTGATCGTGGACCACTCCGTATCCAGTGTAAATATCTATGCGAATGCACTGAATTCGGAGGCGAGCATCAGCGGAACAGGGAATATCCAGCTGCAGAGCGGCAATAACGACATTACTGTCACCGTAAAAGCCGGGAACGGAACGCTGAGGCAGTACGTCATTCATGTGGTAAGGCAGACCAACGGACCTACCTACAATTCCGGAATCGGCAATGTGTCAGGCGGAGGAAATCCGGCAGGCCCATTGGGCGGACCAGGTATCAGCAATGGCGGACCGGGTATCAGCAACGGCGGACCGGGATTTAGCAACGTAGGAAACGGAACTTCATCTCCGGCGCCGGATGGCGGAAGTGTGGGAACTCCGGGCGGCGATAATGTGATCGTGATCAGTCCGGCGGGATGACGCTGTGTCCAGATGAATAATATGCAGGAAGAAAAAAGACAGGAGACTTTATGAACAGAAGAGTACGACAGTGGATATGCAGCCTGCTGGCAGGCATGATCGTGTCCATGACACCATATTGTATGATAAGCAGTTTGGCGGCGACCGCCAAGATTTCATTTTCCGACCCGTCGGTCAAGGTGGGAGAGGAAGTTGATGTAACGATGAAGTTTACCAGCGTCAGCGGCGAAACCCTTGGGGACACCAAGGTGATGCTGGCCTATGAGGATACGCTGCTTGAGTTTCTCGGTGGATCGGAGAATGCCAGCGGCGGTACCGGAGCAATCGTAGTGCGGAGCGCCCCGGGGGCAACGGAAGTCGTGACGACCCTGCGGTTTAAGGCTTTGCAGGCTGGGACGGCGAACATCACCGTATCTGACTGGGAAGGATATGACAATGACGGTCAGGTTCTTACGATGGAAAAAGAAGGTTCTTCCAAGATTACTATTGCAGGTCTGGAAACCTCGTCCACGGATGCTACGCTGAAGTCTCTTCAGATTTCCCCGGGTGTCCTGAATCCGGCCTTTACCCCGGCTACGGAGAATTACAGCACCAGCGTAGGGATGGACACCGAACGGCTCACCGTCAGCGCTCTTGCCAACAATGACAATGCAACGGTCACGGTAGAAGGCGGTGATGCGCTGGCAGCAGGCGAGAATAAGGTCGTATGCAATGTCAGGGCAGAAGACGGTACTACGGTTAAGAGCTACACCATCACGGTCAACAAGGTGGAGGGCGGCGACAGCATTGGCGGCAGTGAAGCGGCAGTGCCGGCAGAACTGGAGGTTCTGGCAGAGCTGAACGTCTCTGCTAAGAAGATTGAGTTCCTGTCCTGGCCGGAAGATCTTCAGATCCCCGCAGAGTTTAAAGAGCGTTCCATCGCAATCGGGGACACCCGTCTCCAGGGCTGGACGCTGGGCGAAGAAGAGGTTGCAGATTACTGTATTTTCTATGGAAGGATTGGGGACGGAGAACCTGGTTTCTACCGTTACGATAAGACGGAAAAGACCGTCCAGAAATACTATCCGGCAAACGCCGGGGCGCTGACGCCTGAGCAGGTAAAGGCGCTTGAGGATTACAACCTTCTGTTGGATGATTTTAAGGTTCGTCTCTATATCATCATCGGTCTTGGCGTGCTGGCCGGTATTCTGGCAATTGCGCTGGTTGTGGTTCTGGTATCCGGCGGCAGGAAAAAGGGACCGGAGCCGGATGAGGATGATGACGATGTGGATGCTCCCCAGAGGAAGCATGCCGCTCATGCATCACACGGCAGAAAGCTGAGCAAAGAAGAGCGCTATATGATGGGCGTGGAAGATGACTATGATGAGGCTGAACGGTCTGATTCATTTGAAGATGCAGCTCAGGATGCGTATCTGCCTGAGCCGGCAGGCAAAGAGCCGGTGAAGAAAAAAGCGGTAATGCCGGCAGAAGATGTGGAAGCGGCGATTGCGGCAAGGCTTGCGAAGGAAGCGGCTGCGGCAACCGAGGTACAGGAGGAAGATGGTTTCCTGGACGACGAAGACGATGATTTTGAGTTTTTTGATTTAGATGATAAATAAAACAAAACAGATGAGGGAAAAGTTCTGGAAGACAGGGCTTTTCCTTTCATCATGCACACCGTTGAAAGTGCTGCAGGAAAGGGAGCATGGATATGAGTAAGTTAAGGCTTGGAATTATGGGAACAGGTTTTTTATCAGAGATCATTGCAGATGCATGGAAAAACGGTCTGTTGGAGGAGTATGAGCTGGTCGGCGTTATGGGGCGGAACCAGAAGACTGCGGCTGCCCTGGCTGAAAAGACGGGCTGTGCTGCCTGCACAACCCTGGATGAATTGCTGGCTCTGAAGCCGGACTATGTTGCGGAGGCGGCATCGGTAGAACTGGTCAAGGACTCCGCGATCCGGATCCTGTCATCAGGCAGCAGTCTGGTCGTGGTTTCCATCGGAGCATTTGCAGATGATGAATTTTATGAGAAAGTGAAGGATACCGCGTCGGCTCATGGCACGAGGGTCTATATCGCGTCCGGCGCAGTGGGCGGGTTTGATGTGCTGCGGACTGTATCCCTGATGGGGGAAGTGAAGGCAGGAATCACAACAAGAAAAGGGCCGAAGTCTCTGGAAGGAACGCCTTTGTTTGAGGAGTCGCTGATGCTGGAGGACGAGGACCGCCAGGTATTTGCAGGCAATGCAAAGGAGGCGATCGCCCTGCTTCCGACCAGGGTGAATGTAGCGGTAGCTTCTTCCCTTGCCTCAGCCGGTCCGGAGCAGACGAGGGTGAATATTTTCAGTGTTCCCGGAATGATCGGGGATGACCACTGCATCGTTGCGGAGACCGAGGGCATAAAGGCTGTTGTGGATATCTATTCCAGTACGAGCGCTATCGCCGGGTGGAGCGTGGTTGCAGTGCTCAGAAATATCGTGTCTCCGATTGTATTTTAAATCAGATCATAGAATGTTGGGGAAGGAGAAAGATGTATGAATACGTTTAAGAAGCTGGTAGCGATCGAACCGGTCAGCCTGGTGGCTGAAGGGGAGGTAAAACTGCATGATTATGCAGACGAGGTGGTACTGCATACTGATATCCCGGAGGATGATGCAGAGATCATCCGAAGGATCGGGGATGCGGACGGGGTGCTGGTAAGCTATACATCAAAAATCGGCAGGGCTGTGATTGAGCAGTGTCCGAATCTTCGCTATATCGGGATGTGCTGCAGCCTGTATTCCGAGGAAAGCGCCAACGTGGATATCGCCTGTGCCAGGGAGAGAGGCATCAAGGTGCTTGGAATCCGGGATTACGGGGACCGAGGCGTGGTGGAGTATGTGCTCTGCGAGCTGGTGCGCCTGCTGCATGGCTACGACCGTCCGATGTGGAAGGAGCAGCCGGTGGAGATTACAGGTCTGAAGGTGGGCATGGTAGGTCTCGGCGTCTCCGGCGGCATGATTGCGGATGCGATGCAGTTTATGGGGGCGGATGTATCCTATTACAGCAGGAGCAGAAAGCCGGATCAGGAAGCCAGGGGGATTGCGTACCTTCCGCTTCATGAACTTTTGGCGCACAATGACGTGATTTTCACTTGTCTGAATAAAAATGTGATCCTTCTGCACAAAGAAGAATTTGACGCCCTTGGAAACGGCAAGATCATGTTCAACACTTCCATCGGGCCTTCCCACGACGCGGCGGCCCTGAAAGAATGGCTGGATGGCGGGGACAATTATTTCTTCTGCGATACGGCCGGGGCTTTGGGTGATTTGGACGGCAGCTTAAGCTCTCATCCGCGGGTATTCTGTGCGGGGGCGTCGGCAGGGCGCACCATGCAGGCGTTTGGGCTTTTGACCGAAAAGGTGCTTGACAATATCGAATCTTTTCTGGGATGTGAAAAAGGATAAAAAAGGCACAGGGGGGTTACTTGACGTAACTCCCCTTTTGTTATACAATTGTTATATCATCTCTAGAACAGAGAAAACGAAAGACGGTGGTTTTATGATAATGAAGATTGATTTTGAAAGTGACGAAGCAATCTATATCCAGCTGAGGAACCAGATTATTATCGGCATCGCCACGGACCGTATCCGGGAGGGCGATTCCCTGCCGTCTGTGCGGCAGCTGGCGGAGAATATCGGGATCAACATGCATACTGTAAATAAAGCGTATTCCGTACTCCGGCAGGAAGGGTTCATCAAGCTGGACCGGCGAAGGGGCGCGGTGATATCCCTGGATATCGATAAGATCCGGGCGATCGAAGAGTTAAAAGGCGATCTGAGCGTGCTTCTTGCGCGTGGGATCTGCAAGGATATCAGCCGCGAAGAAGCTCACGGTCTGGTAGATGAGATTTATGATTATTATACCAGGAGATGCGGGGAGTAGCATCAGGAGGAATGATTTATGTTGTGTGAACGTTGTAAGATCAGAGAAGCCAATATCCAGTATACCGAGGTCATCAACGGGATAAAGACAGAGCATAATCTCTGCGCCCAGTGTGCGAAGGAACTGGATTTTGGACCGTATTCCGCCATATTTGACGGTGATTTCCCTCTGGGGAAGCTTTTGAGCGGACTGTTGGGCATCGGGGAAGACCATAAGGAAGAGAAGATGCATCAGGTCGTATGCCCGACCTGTAAGACCAGCTATGAAGAGTTTGTAAAGAACAGCCGGTTTGGCTGCCCGGACTGCTATGGGGTCTTCGATCTGCTGATCAGTGACAATATCAAGCAACTGCAGGGCAGTGACAGTCACACGGGCAAGCGTCCCAGATACCGGGCTGCCGAGGACGGGACCCAGGAGCCTGTGGGGGAGAGCAGAGCAAAATCTGCGGCGCCGGAAGGGGATGACGTTTTGCCGGAGGAGACAGGAGGCGATGTCCCCGCAAAAGCGGAGCAGAACGTGGAGGAACAGATCCGCGTGTTAAAGACAAGGCTTCAGGAAGCCCTGGCAAGGGAGGAGTATGAAACTGCCGCCCAGTGCAGGGATAAGATCAAAGAGCTGAAAGAAGGAGTCTGACGATGATGAAATGGTTTGAACAGACAGGCCGGAAGCGGCCCGGCATTATCAGCAGCCGCGTGCGGCTGGTGCGGAACTGGGACCAGTACCCGTTTCCTTCCAGGCTCTCCGAAAAAGAGAGCGCGGAGATGATCCGCCGCCTGGAATACGGACTGAAGGATATCGGTTCTCTGGAAGGGAAGACTTATGAGTATGCATATCTGTCGGAGCTGAGCGAACTGGAACGCCGGGCGCTTCGGGAGCGCCGGGTATTCAATTCCACGATCGCTTCCAAGAAAACGCCGGCGGGTATTATCATATCAGAGGAAGAGGATGTGAATATCGTGCTGAATGGAACGGATCACATCCGTCTGCAGGTACAGTCCTCAGGGCTGCATCTGGATGAATTGTGGAAGCGCGCCGACCGGATGGATGATTATATCAACGCCCGTTTTTCCTATGCTTTTGATGAGAAGTACGGGTATCTGACCTCATTTCCGACCAATGTGGGAACGGGGCTTAGGGCTTCTGTCCTTTTGCATCTTCCGAACCTGTCCATGGGGAAGAAATTCAACGGGCTTGTGGCGGAGATGGGACGGTTTGGAGCCGCGATCAAAGGGGTATATGGAGAGGGCAGTGAGAATTATGGCTCTCTGTATGAAGTCTCCAACCAGAAGACGCTGGGACTGACGGAGAAGGAAATCCTGGATATGGTGAACCGGGTGGCAGTCCAGCTGGTTGCCCAGGAGAGGCAGGTCAGGAAGATGGCGCTGGAAAAACATGGTCTGGAGTGCGCGGACGAGGCATATAAATCTTATGGCGTCCTGAAATATGCGCGGAGGCTGTCCGGCAGGGATGCGATGATCTTCTTGTCCCAGCTGATGTCGGGGCTGGAGGACGGCCTGCTTGAGACGACAGAGCCGTGTCCGGTCTACCGGCTGATGCTCGGCATCCAGCCGGCCAACCTGCAGAAGCTCTCAAAAGCGCCCCTTGGCAAAGAAGAACTGGATATGGCGCGCGCCGATTATCTGAGGGCGGAACTGCCGGAGATCAAGGGCTGATGAAGTTACAGAGACAACAAGGAGGACAAAACAGATGATAGATCGTTTTACAGAAGCGGCACGGGAGGCGATCAGCCTTGCCGTGGATGCGGCCCAGGAGCTGGGCCATAGCTATGTGGGGACTGAGCATCTTCTGATCGGACTGATCGAGGAAGGCAGGGGCGTGGCGGCAAAGGTGCTGGAGGAAAACGGTGTGAACGCCGAGAAGGTGATCCAGCTGGTCAGCCAGCTGATCGCCCCGAACCAGCCGGTACGTCTGGCGGAGCAGGGCGGATATACGCCGAGCGCCACCAGGGTGATTGAGAACAGCTACCGGGAGGCGGTGCGGTTTAAGGCCCCGCTGATCGGCACGGAGCATCTTTTGATCTCCATCATCCGGGAAAGTGATTGTGTGGCGGCAAGGCTTCTCAATACGATTGGCGTCAGCATCCAGAAACTGTATATCGAAGTGCTCTCAGCGATGGGAGAGGATGCCCCTGCCAATAAAGAAGAACTGCAGATGGGAAAGGGAGGAAAAGGCAAAGCTGCTACTCCGACTCTGAACAACTACAGCCGCGATCTGACGGCCCTTGCGCGGGAAGGCAGGCTGGACCCGGTGATCGGCAGGGAGCAGGAGATCCAGCGGGTGATCCAGATCCTCAGCCGGAGAACCAAGAACAATCCCTGCCTGATCGGTGAACCAGGGGTCGGGAAGACCGCAGTGGTAGAAGGGCTTGCCCAGATGATCGCCCAGGGCGGCGTGCCGGAGACGATTGCCGACAAGCGGGTGCTTACGCTGGATCTTTCCGGCATGGTGGCCGGTTCCAAATACCGCGGGGAATTTGAAGAGAGGATCAAAAAGGTGCTTGCCGAAGTCATGGAAGACGGCGACGTCCTGCTGTTTATCGATGAGATACACACGATCATCGGTGCGGGCGGAGCAGAGGGCGCTATCGACGCATCCAACATCTTAAAGCCGTCCCTGGCCCGTGGCGAGCTGCAGTTGATCGGAGCAACCACGATCGAGGAATACCGCAAATATATCGAAAAGGATTCTGCCCTGGAGAGGCGGTTCCAGCCGGTGACGGTGGAAGAGCCGGGAGAGGAGCAGTCCATCAGCATCTTAAAAGGGCTGCGCCCCAGGTATGAGGAGCATCACCGCGTGACGATCACCGACGACGCCCTCGTGGCTGCGGTAAGGCTGTCGGCGCGCTACATCAACGACCGTTTCCTGCCGGACAAGGCAATCGACCTGATTGACGAGGCTTCTTCCAAGGTGCGTCTGACGACTTATGTGGAGCCTTCCGAGATCAAGGACCTCACAAAGGATATCGAGGCGCTGGAACAGCAAAAGGAAGCTGCGATCAAGGCCGAAGCATATGAAAAGGCAGGGGACATCAAGAAAAAACAGGAAAAGAAGCGGGAGAAGATAGAAAAACTCCGCGCAAAATGGCAGAAGGAGAAAGTCTCCAAAAAGCTGGTGGTGGGAGAAGGCGAGATTGCCGATGTGGTATCCGGCTGGACCAAGATCCCTGTCCGCAAGCTGGAGGAGGGCGAATCCGAGCGTCTGATGAAGCTGGAGTCCATCCTGCATGAGCGGGTAGTCGGACAGGAGGAGGCGGTGACTGCCGTATCCAAGGCAATCCGAAGAGGACGGGTTGGGCTCAAAGATCCGAAACGCCCGATAGGATCGTTTTTATTCCTCGGACCGACCGGCGTGGGTAAGACCGAGCTTTGCAAGGCTCTGGCCGAGTCGATGTTTGGCACGGAGAATGCTCTGATCCGGGTTGACATGTCCGAATATATGGAGAAGCACAGCGTATCCAAGATGATCGGTTCTCCGCCAGGATATGTAGGCTACGACGAGGGCGGGCAGCTCAGCGAGAAGGTACGGCGCAACCCCTATTCCGTAATTTTGTTTGATGAGATTGAAAAGGCCCATCCCGATGTGTTCAATATCCTGCTGCAGGTGTTGGATGACGGCCATATCACAGACGCCCAGGGACGGAAGATTGATTTTAAGAATACGATCCTGATCATGACTTCCAATGCCGGGGCTGAGAATATCGTATCTCCGAAGCGGCTGGGCTTTGTCTCGGCAGAAGATGAGGGGGAACGCTATAAGTTCATGAAGGACCGTGTGATGGAGGAGGTAAAACGCCTCTTCAAACCGGAATTTTTGAACCGGATCGATGAAATCATGGTATTCCATCAGCTGAATGCAGAACACATGAAAGAAATCGTAGACATCATGCTCCGGGGAATCATCAAACGGACGAAGGTACAGATGGATATCGATCTAAAGGTCAGCCAGGAGGCGAAGGCATATCTGGTGGAGAAGGGCTATGATCCAAAATACGGGGCAAGGCCGCTCAGACGGACCATCCAGAGTCAGCTTGAGGATAAACTGGCAGAAGAAATCCTGGATGGAAGGGTAAAAAGCGGGGACTGCGTGGATGTGGTGAAGGCAGATGACGGGCTCAGATTTTTATCGGCGGAGCTCATAAAAAACTAGCCATTTTAAATTGGGTAGTGTATAATGAAGACAGGGTGACGGCATCCGGAGACGGGTGCTGTCACTTCATAACAGATAAGTTCAAGAATATACCAGGAGGGCAAACAAATGCCAGTTATCGAATCTTTGATCCGTTCAGAAGCAGACGGAACTATCAGCTTTGGAAATTACAAGTTAGCGACAAAATCCAAACTCCAGGACTTTGAGCATGCAGGTGATTTATATAAGATCAAGACATTTTACGAGATTACCAAGTTAGAGCGCAACGGTCTGTTCGTATATGAGTCCGTGCCGGGGACGGCGGTGGAGAATTTTGCAGTTACCAGCGGAGGCGTGGAGTTTTTCGTGGAGGGGGATAAGGATGCCCAGATCACGGTCCAGCTTGAAGACGACACGGAATACGAGGTATATGTAGACGATGCGGCAGTAGGCGGGATGAAGACCAACATGAGCGGCAAGCTGGTGGTCAGCGTGGAACTGAATGAGGGCGTTGCCTGCCGCGTGAAAGTGGTTAAGAGATAAGAAAAAGACAGAGAGAAGACAGTACATATTATGGCAAAATCGAAAGCAACTGCATTCTTCTGTAAGGAATGCGGATACGAATCGAGCAAATGGATGGGACAGTGCCCGGCCTGTAAGGAGTGGAATACCTTTGTAGAGGAGCCGACCGCGAAAAAGCCGGTATCTGCTCACGGAGGCGCCGCCCGGCATGGACAGGCACAAAAACCGGTGCTGCTGTCGGAAGTATCAATTGAAGAACAGGACCGGATATCTACAGGATACCGGGAGCTGGACCAGGTACTGGGGAGCGGCATTGTTGCCGGCTCCCTGGTTTTGGTTGGAGGCGATCCCGGCATCGGAAAGTCTACCCTGCTGCTGCAGGTCTGCCGGAATCTGGCAGCCGCCGGGCATAAGGTGCTCTATATTTCCGGCGAGGAGTCGCTTAAGCAGATCAAGCTGCGGGCGAACCGGATCGGCGCGATCACAGGGGAACTTCTGTTTTTGTGTGAGACGAACTTAGACCTTATCCGGGAAGCGATTGAGGAAAGGAAGCCGGAGATCGTGATCATCGACTCCATCCAGACCATGTTCCGGGAGGATGTAGCATCTGCCCCGGGCAGCGTCAGCCAGGTACGGGAGTCCACAAATATCCTGATGCAGATTGCAAAAGGGATGGGGATTGCGATATTTATCGTCGGCCATGTGACGAAGGAAGGCGTAGTGGCAGGTCCCCGTGTGTTGGAGCATATGGTGGATACCGTGCTGTATTTTGAAGGAGAGCGCAACGCCTCCTACCGGATCTTGCGGGGGGTGAAGAACCGGTTTGGCTCTACGAATGAAATTGGCGTGTTCGAGATGCAGGAGCAGGGACTTGTGGAAGTGGAGAACCCGTCGGAGTATCTGCTGAGCGGCCGCCCGGAAGAATCGTCGGGGGCGGTGGTTGCCTGTTCGCTCGAAGGGACGAGACCGATCCTTGTGGAGGTCCAGGCTCTTGTGACCCAGACTAATTTTGGGATGCCGCGCAGGACGGCGGCAGGAACAGACTATAACAGGGTGAACCTGCTGATGGCGGTGCTGGAAAAGCGGTGTCATTATGAGATGTCCCGGTACGATGCCTATGTAAATATTGCAGGCGGCATGAAGATGAATGAGCCTGCCTTGGATCTTGCGATCGTGCTGGCGCTGGTGTCAAGCTATAAGGACCGGCCGGTAAGCCCAAGGACGATCATCTTCGGAGAAGTGGGACTCTCCGGGGAGGTCAGGGCGGTATCGATGGCGGAGCAGAGGGTGAATGAGGCGGTGAAGCTTGGTTTTGATACCTGTATCCTGCCGCAGGTATGTCTGGATAAGATGAAGAAGACAGACAAGATACGTCTGTGCGGGGTCTGCAATGTGAGGGAGGCAATCGGGCTGTTGTCTTAGCCGGAGGGGGATTGATCATGAAAAAAAGCGCAATGTTACAGACAATAAAGAAGTGGGCTGCAGTATCTCTCATGGTATCGATGATGGTATCGCCGTCTGCTGCAGCGCAGGCTGCTTATGCTGTTCAGGAGACAGTAGTGGAAGTCAGAGAGGAATGGTTTACAGAACCCCTCTCTTATGTGAGCTTTCCGGCGCGGTTTGAAGATAGTTTTCCTGATTCCGGACAAGACCGGTATTATCTGTTTCAGATTGACAGCAGATGTGACCTGACGGTATCCCTTGAGTATGAGAATGGACTTGCCCGGTATGGACTGGAGCTTTTAGACAGCAGTCAAAATCAGCTTGGCATTTCAGATCAGGTTTACAGCCAGCGGATTCTGGAGCCGGATGTGGTGCCGGGTGCCTATTTTTTGAGAGTATTTCCGATAGGGGATTCCGATTATTCCGGATCCTTTCGTGTTTCCATAGCAAAAACAGATTTATCAGAGGAAAATATCAAGACGGTTGATTTTTCAGAATTACATATGCTGGCCTCACTGCAGGCATACGGCTCCCCCTATTTTTTAAATGGTTATAGCGTAAATTATTACTTTGACTGGGATGCAATGGCATTTGTTGAGCTGGATACTCCGTGTTACCTCGGAGCTGGTGTAAATAGCGGAGGCATCTATCCGATGCCGCAGCACTATTATCGGAGCTGGATCGGACCGGTGGCGGACGATGTCTTAAGCATGAAGGATATCCGGGCTTTAAGACCGGATGAGACAAGTGAAGAATATGAAAAATATCTCGTCCAGTCCGGACTTCGCTACCGGGAAGGTGGAAATCCCCTGATTCATGTGCAGGATGCAATTGCTCTTCCCATGCGGTTTGAAGCGTTGGATTGGGGAGAGGAGGAAGAGAATGAAGGGTGGATGGAGCACCTGAAAAATGCTGTTATGACTTATGGCGCCGCCACTACCGGGGTATATTGGAATTTTATGGCCCCATGTGAGGATGAGCAGAATTATTATTGCAGCGGTTATGAGTACAGGTGGAATGACGAGGAATCCGTATTTGATATTGTGAACCTTTTTGAAGACAGTCCATATGCATCGGCTTCGAATCTGATGGAAAATCATGAAGTTGATATCGTAGGATGGGATGACAATTATCCCAGGGAAAATTTCCGTTACAGGGACCTGAACCGATTGGCAACAGGATCTGATCTGGACTCTCTGGCAGATGACAGGTACCTTCCGGAGGGGGATGGAGCATGGATCGTCCGGAATTCCTGGGGAACCAACCTCGGAGACGAAGGGTATTACTATGTGTCTTATTATGATAAGAGACTGGTTTCGGCAGATAATTCCTGGGTCTTTAGCTCTGCGGAAGCCAGGGACAATTACAACAAGCTGTATATGACGGCGATGGCTGTCAGCGGATTTACTAATTGGGTCGATTGTACGGCAGTCTCGAATGTTTTTACGGCAGAGGGGAATGATGTCCTGCGGGCTGTCTCATTTGAACTGCTGAACAACAGCGCAGAATACCAGATTGGGATCAACCGGGGAGCAGATATCGGAAAGGGGCTGTTAGAGGAAAATATTTATACTTCCGGTTATAAAAAATATGCCGGAGATTATACCGTGCGTTTGAACAAACCGATTCTTTTGGAACAGGGAGAAGCATTTGAAGTAGTGCTGGGGCTGGCGCTCGATGATGAGGATGATTCTGAACTTGCTTTTTCTGTCATGAGCAACAACCAGCGGCAGGGAAATATTCCGTCACAGCCCGGACTCAGTTACAGTTATGGTCCTTTTGGACGTGAGGATATAGGGCGCGCAGGGGAGGAGTGGTATGGGTATGCAACTCTGATCGCTTTATGTTACGATGCCAGTTTGGAGGAAGGTGAAGTGGAGCGGGTTACGGTTTTTGACCTTGATCCCGACCAATATTATAACCTGTTGGCGACAAGCTCCAATACCCAAAAAGCGGAGTCCGGCCTATTTGCCGGGAACAGGAAGCAAAGGGCATCTGTCGGGGAAAGCGCAGCTTATGACGGAAACATCCTGGATGAGGATGGGATGTCTGACGAGTGGATAGACGACGAAGATGGGATGCTGTCTAAAGCCTCAGATTCCGATGCAGAAGTTGCGACAGACTCTAATACAAAACCTGGCAGACATACGGCAGGTTATGACGGATTCACGGGCAAAAGGCAGATCCTCAGGACACTTCCAAACGCGGGGAGCAGAATGAAGGGAGAGCCCAGAGCTGTGGAAGCAGATTTGCCGGAACGGTTTGATCTCAGAGAGGAAGGGGTCTTGACTCCGGTTAAAAATCAGGAGAATACGAACAGCTGCTGGGCATTTGGTTCTACAGCCGCGGTGGAATCCGGCTTTCTTATGGGCGGGAGCAATCTGTTTAACTATAATTATGCCTCCGGGGTAAAGGTTGGGACAAAACTGCCGGTGATGCAGGACGGACGGATTTTATACCGTTTTGACAAGGGAAATCCTGAATCCATGAAGCAGGCGGTGTTTGATAGCCGGCTCCTGTCCTGGGATGGCGGCCCATTGGTAAATATGGGAGCCAGCCTTCTTTGGGAATTTTCCGGAGACCTTCATGCAATTGACTTTGCCGGAACGGATTTTGAAGGACAGTCCGGCGTTGGAAAGTTCTCAACAAGTGGAGAGGAAACGCTCATCCTCATTCCGAAGGACAGCGGAATGATCACGGTGCGGGTATCCTCCGAAGATGATCCGACCAAGGCGGCGGTTTTTGAAATTGTGCTGATGGAAGAAAATCGCGTTAAACGTGTGACGGTGGAGCCGGAATATATGAACCTGAGAGTCGGAGCTTTTCAAACTCTGAACGTTAAAGTGGATGCAGAAGACGGAGTAGAGATAAAACCCGTGTTTACTTCTGATCAGCCTTCCATTGCCTCTGTCGATGACAGGGGAAACGTGATCGGGCTTAACCGTGGAACGACAAAGATTCGTGTAAGAGCCGGGGATAAAGAAGCGGTCTGCACGGTGACTGTGACCAGGGACAGCAGCTCTTCTTCCGGCTCTGACAGAAGACTGACTGTGGCGGAACGTTTCCCGGGAGCGCAGGAGGGGGACTGGACGATGCATGAAGATGGAAGCTGGAGATTCCGGGTGGACGAGAAGGACTATAAGGATGTCTGGGGGTATCTCTATAATCCTTATGGAAACGGGGGCGCCGGAGATGCCGGATGGTACCGGTTTGAT
Source organism: Lachnospiraceae bacterium (assembly GCA_030825115.1). Lineage (GTDB taxonomy): Bacteria > Bacillota > Clostridia > Lachnospirales > Lachnospiraceae > Brotaphodocola. The sequence continues at coordinate 9,987 of JAPJQL010000001.1, read as the reverse complement.
GATGAAGGAAAGATGATAACCGGATGGTTTACGGATCTGGATGGGAATGTTTATTATATGAATCCGGTATCAGATGGAAATCGCGGCAAGATGTGCACCGGATGGACGGTGGTTAAGGATGAATATGGCCAGGAACGCAGCTTTTATTTTAGCGAAGTGAGTGGAGGTCCGTTGGGTTCTTTGGTCAGAGATATGAACGGGGCAATGCCAAAGTAAGGGTGAACTGGCAAAACCGGATTACAAGAGGGAGCAGGCGGTTTGGAAATATTCCAAAACCATCTGCTCCTCTTTGTTTTTCTATCAGTCTTTTACTGGACTCCGACCTGTTTCAGGGTTTCAATCTGGGCGATCAGATTCTCATATCGTTGAAACAGTGCATCATATGCAGATGGAGCAGTCATGTCAACGCCCGCAATTTTCAGGGTGGTCACGCTGTCGGGGCTGGCGTCTCCTGCCTGTAAAAATTCCAGATACTGATCCACAGCTCCGTCTTCCCCGGCTAAAATCCGGTCCACGATATTGCAGGACGCTGCAATCGAAGTGGCATATTGGAATACGTAGTGGTTGTAATAAAAATGCGGAATTCTCGACCAGCCGTACCGGCCTTCTTCCAACGGATGAAAATCCGGTCCGTAATATTTCTGGCAGGTATCTGTCCAGAGTGTTTCCAGGATATCCGGGGTGAGGGAGCCTCCGTCTTCTACAATCTGGTACATGTCCGTCTCGAACCGGGCGTACATGGTCTGATTGAAAAATGCGCTGTCCAGCAGGGTGAGCTGGGTGGACAGATAAAACAGCTTTTCCTCGTCACTTTCTGCATGGGAAATCATGTAGTCGGAGAGGAGCAGTTCATTGGTGAGGGAAGCGACCTCGGTAGCAAACGTAGTTACATTTTTATTGTAAATGCTTTCCTGGTATACATCGGAATAGTACTGATGCATGGCGTGCCCCATCTCATGTGCCAGGGTGGACATGCTGTCATAGTTGTCTCCATAATTTAAGTAGATAAAGGGGTGTATCCCGTTCACGCCCATACTGGCCGCATTGGTTGCTTTTCTGTCGGCACTGTAGACATCGACCCAGCGGCTGTCCAAAGCTTTCCTGAAATCGTTGCAGTAGGTTTCCCCAAGAGGGGCAAGCGCCTCCGGGACAATCTTTTTTGCGTCCTGATAGGGATATTTGCGGTCCGTATCTTTAACGAGAGGGATAACGAGGTCCTGGTTGCTCAAGACATCATATCCAAGAATCTCTTTTCGGAGACGGATTGCCTGGTGACGGACATCCAGGCGGCTGTCTGCGGTGGACAAGAGATTGTCATAGACCGCAAGGGGAATAGCGCTGCTTGCGAGGGAAGCTTCTCTGGCACTGTCATAGTGATGGAAGTGTGCAGTGGCAACCATAGCCTGGACAAAGTTATCCATGTTCTGGGAGAGCGTATTCCGGTATTGTCCATAAGTACCCAGGAGCGTCCTTGACATATTTTCCCGCAGCGTCCTGTCCGGGCTTGAATTTACCAGATTCCTATAGGCTGGCTCATTACAGGGATGTTCTGTTCCCTGGCTGTCTTTTGCTGTCGGAAATTCCATGTCGGCATTCGCCAGCTTTTCATACAGGGTGCTGGCTCCGCTTGCCTGAAGCATGAGTGGCATCAAAAGCTGTTCTTCCCGCTCGTCCAGCAGATGCTGCGTTTGCTCACGTTCCCGCAGGAGCTGGTTTTTATAGGGAGCCATGCGCTCATCAGCAATCAGCCGGTCTAAAAAAGCGTCATCGTTTGCATACAATTCTTTGGACGCATAGGCAGATGCATTGAAGTAGCGGTCGCCGAGTTTCATAACCTCTCCGGAGTCTGCGGTGGCACTGCTGTCTCCCTGGTCCAATATTGTCCGAAGCGTTACATAATTTTGCAGTTTTGAGAATGCAGCCATGGCTTTGTTGAAATAGTTAAAATAATCCAGAACCCCTTCCACGGTTCCAAGCTTTCCGCGGAACTGTTCGATGCCCGGGATATATTCCTTTTCAAATGCAGCCAGATCGCTGCGAAAAGCCTCTTCGTCGGGGTAGATGTCGGTCAGGTCCCAGCGCTCGGAATCATCTGGCTGTGGAGCTGGTGCGGCATCGTTTTTAACTTCTGCCGTGGCTGTTGTTTCAGGAACCGTCGGAGCGGTCGTGGCAGCATCGGCAGCAGGCTCTGACGGGGGCGTGGGGGATGAAGCGCCGCCACAGCCGCTGACAGAGAGGGAAGCTGCCAAAATCAAAGGGGCAAGGCCTTGGGTTATTTTTTTTGTAAATGCTTTTTTCATAAAGCACCTCCTTTTCTTAGTCTTATTGTAAAAGATTCCGGCATGAATTACCAGCATTATATTACAGGCAGAAGATGTAGTTTTTTAAAAAAATGAAATTGTAGCAAAAATTGTAACAAAAAATCGAAAAAAATGTTGACAAGGATTTTCAGATATGATATTATAATCAAGCGCGTGAGACAGCGCACCGATACAAAGGGGAATAGTTCAATGGTAGAGCAGCGGTCTCCAAAACCGTAGATGGGGGTTCGAGCCCCTCTTCCCCTGCTAGTGAAATGAGATTTTTATTTAACCAGAGAAGAGCTGGAAAACCTTGGTCAGACTAGGTTTTCCGGCTTTTTTCTTTGGGCGGCAGCCAAAGCTGAAACTGAAAAAGGAGAGATTATTTTATGAGAAATCAAGATTCCCCAACCCCCTATTTGCAGTTCCACTGCATTACGATCAAGACTACGATCCCATCGGCCCCGGTCAAGCTGGATTCTCCTCTGGAGGCATACAGCTGTATCGGCAGGCTTGCCAAGGCATACAAACTTCCGTTTCCGGAGGAAAAGGATTCCCTCCAGGAGATGATTGCGGACATCAGGCAGAAAACGGAGAACCTTTCGTCTCCGGGGGAACAGGCAGAAAAGATAGGAGAGATCCTGTTTGCCTTTAACCGGGATTACAGGATCGACGATATGATGAGAGATATTTTAGAATATGCTTACGAGCATGAAGCGTAAACGCAAGCTTTCTGTTTTGGCGGAATGATTTTTAAGATGATTTTGCCGGAAACAGGAATCATCCCCCGTGCCGGTGAATATAATATTTTGCCGGCATTTTTTTGCATCGGTGTAGAATCATGCGTAAGGTGGGGATATTATGACACAATTGGAACTGATGATCGAGATCGGGAGCGAGTCCATGCGGCTTGCAAGAATGTACTGTGAGGGAATCCTCACACAGAGGGAACTGAAAAATATCCTGGGGGAGGCAAAGCTTCTGCTGGTGCACCAGTATATTCAGGAATATGCAATCTGAGAAAAGAAAAAGCTTGCTTTCCTTCCGGACTCATATTACAGTTATAGAAAACAGAAGCGCGGACAGAATGTGACAGAGTACAGGGGGAGAAGACGCCATGTTGAAAGTACTGATTGCAGATGATGAGGAGAAGATATGCCAGCTGATCGAGAAGCTGATCGACTGGCAGTCGCTGAATATGGAGATTGTCGGGGTGGCTCATAACGGGATCGAGGCGTTTGAAAAGATCGGGACGCTCGTGCCGGATGTGGTGGTGACAGATATCCGGATGCCCGGTTATGACGGTCTGGATCTGGTGAAAAAGACACGGGAGCTGGGGCTGGGGGTGGAGTTTGTCATCATCAGCGGTTATCGTCATTTTGAATATGCCCAGACGGCGATCCGTTTCGGAGTCAGCGATTACCTCTTAAAACCGATCCGCAAGGACGAGCTGACGGATACGCTTTGCAAGATCAAGGTGCGGTATGAGGAAAAGAATGAACAGCTCACCTACGAGGAGCGGGTGCGTCTGGCGATGAAAAGTGACGCAGAACGGCTGCGGACGACCTGGTTTTCGGATATTCTCTACCGGGAGCGGAGAGAGCAGGACAACGGCTGCCTGGATGAGATCAACAGGCAGTACTATTACCGGATGCAGCCGGGCTGTTTTCAGATCGTCTGCGTTAAGTTTGACGGGGTCTCCATGCATGAAGAAAAAAATCTGGAGTTTTTGACTGATAAGACGACCCAGGTGGCGGCACAGATGTTTGGAAATCTGGTCTATGACTGGGAACTGTATGTGGAGAACAGCCATATTTATCTGCTCTTAAACTATCAGGACGGGGAGAAAAAGGCGGTGCGCCGGCAGTGCAGGGCTATGCTGAACGAGCTGACGGTCCTGGAATCCATTCTGGAAGGGATGCGGGTCACGATCGGCTTTGGGGGACCGGTTGAGGATATCGGAAACCTGCGCTTTTCTCTGAAGTCGGCCAGATATCTGATCGAGCAGAGGCTGGTCGCCGGGACGGGGAAGCTGATCGAGGGAGAACTGCGTGACGGGGCGAATCTGGCGGAGAGCGGCTGGTTTGCAGAATTCAACCAGGCGATGAGCGCAGCCCTGGAGAGCCTGGACCGGCAGCAGGTGCAGGACTGTTTGAGAAAGCTGCGGGATGACCTGCTTGGGATCGAGGACGTGACCGGCCACGAGATTCTTCAGATGTGCCGGGAGGTATGCAATCTGTATCTGTTCTTTATGAAGAACCATAAGATTGCCATTGAACAGAATTTTATCGAACGTTTTAACCAGGGGGCGGAGTATTGTGCCTCGGCAAATGAGCTTTTGCGATATCTGATGAAGGAGATTGCCGCCTCCTATGACCAGGCGGTTGCCGGAAAGCTTCAGGAAGACAACCGCCCGATCCGGGTGGCAAAGCAGTACATACGGGAGCACTACAATCAGGCAGTTACCCTGGAGGACGTCAGCGAGGTGGCGGGCTTTAATACGACGTATTTCAGCTCCCTGTTTAAAAAGGAGACCGGGAAGACATTTCTGGAATACTTATCCGGCCTTCGGATGGAGCAGGCGAAGACGCTTCTCAAGGAGACCAACATGAATGTGGCGGCCATCTGTGAAGAGGTGGGATACAGCGATGTGAAATACTTTACCAAAGGATTTACAAAGTACACAGGGTTAAAGCCCAATGAATACCGCAAACTGTATTCCTGACGAGGAGGGCCGGGCATGAAAGACAAATTAAAATTCCTGTCGGTCAGGACCTTTTTGCTGCTGGGCGGGATGGCCGCAGTCATCGTGGCGCTTCTTGGCTATGCCATATATCTCACGATCGGCAGACCGGAACACACCTGGGTGCTGGCTGCTGCGGTGACTGTACTGGCAGGGATTGCATACGGGGGCTATTGGGGTATCTATAAGCCGATGGAGGAAACGAGGCGGGTGGAGCAGCAGTTTGCCGCCGGATACGTGGTAAACGACCTGTTTACGATCCGCTATCCTCACAGCCGGGAGTCGGAGCAGGTCAACCGGCGGTTCCAGGAGATGCTTGGGACGAGGGAGCTGATCAATGTCTCCAAGAAGCAGGCAGAGTATCTGGCCCTTCAAAACCAGATCAATCCTCATTTTTTGTACAATACCCTGGAAGGGATCCGGAGCGAGGCGCTGATGGAAGGGGTGGACAGCATTGCGGAGATGACCGAGGCGCTGGCGACCTTTTTCCGTTACACGATCTCGAATGTGGAGCATCTGGTGACGCTGGAAGACGAGCTTGCCAACATTGAAAATTATTATTATATCCAGCAGTTCCGCTTTGGCGACAAGCTGAAACTTAACATCCAGTATGCGTTTCGGGAGGAACTGGATGAGATGGAGGTGCTGCAGTACCGCCTGCCCAAGCTGACGCTGCAGCCGGTGGTGGAAAATTCCATCTACCACGGGATCGAGCGGAAGGTGGGGAAGGGGCATCTGGTGATCAGGATATCCGCCACGGACAGCCGCCTTGTCATCAAGGTTTCGGACGACGGCCTTGGGATGGAGGCAAAGAAGGTGCGGGAGTTAAACGAGAAGCTGAAAAGCCTGTCCCTGGACGACGTAGATCCAAAGACTGATAAGCAGGGGGGAATCGCGATCCAGAATGTCAATAACAGGATCAAGCTTCTGTTTGGCGAGGAATATGGAATCTATGTATACAGCCAGAAGAATGCGGGAACGGATGTGGAGATATCGCTGCCGCTGGTGAAAGACTGACCAGGGAAAAGCCTGGACCGGATACGGGAGGTACAAAGGGGAACATGGGTGGGATGAGGAAAGAAATCCTGCGGATGGAAAATATCACGCTGGAAGAAAACGGCGAGGCATATCTGGACAATCTGAACTTCTATGTCCTTCAGGGGGAGATCATGGGGCTGATCGTGGCGGATATAAAGGGCAGTAGCCAATTGATCGAGCTGATCTGCACAAACAGGCCCATCCGGTTTGGGCGGGTCTATTTTGAAGGGAAACTGGTGAACCAGTATGCCCACTCTAATCTGTCGGAAAACAGGGTTTATGTGATTGAAGAGCGGGGGCGGCTGATCGACAGCCTAACCGTGTCGGACAATCTGTTTGTGATGCGGAGGGGTTTTAAGAAGTATATCATCAACAACAAAGTGCTCGACGGCCAGACAGACCGCCTGATGCAGGAGATGGGGCTGTCCATTGATCCGCAAAAGCGCATCTCAGCCCTCGGGGCTTTTGAACGGTGTATCGTGGAACTGCTGAAGGCGAAGCTGATGGGCTGCAGGCTGGTGGTCTTGGACCGGGTCAGCAATTTTCTCAGCCAGAAGGAATTGTGGTATTTTCAGGAAGCAGTCCGGGCGCTTGGAAGACAGGGGATTTCCTTTCTCTATATCGGAAACCACCATCAGGAGGTATTTCGGATTGCCGACCGGGCGGCGGTGTTCAACCAGGGAATCATCTGGAAAGTATTTGAAAAAGAAGAGATGAAAGATAACGCCCTGGACCCTTACGCCATCTCCTTTGATCTGTCGGGCAGCCAGAACAGGATGCCGGAGAAGGAGGCGGTCCTGGAGTTTGACCGGGTAAGGATGGGGGACGGGAAGCCTCTGAGTTTTTCCCTGCGCCGCGGCGAATGCCTGATGATCCTGGATCAGGACAACCAAAACTGGGAAGCCATCGCCCGGGTGATGGCGGGCGAGGCAGCCATCGCAGGCGGGAGGATTCTGCTGGAGAAAAGGCCGTATGTGGTGGTGGAGCCGGAGGATTTTATGTCGGCGGGCATCGCTGTCATTCCCGACAATCCGGTAGAACGGTTTTTGTTCCGGGATATGAGCTATATGGAGAATCTGACCTTTCTTCTGGACCGGAAGATAAGATACGGGAACATCAAAACCAGCTACTTAAAAAGCGTGCGCCGGGAGTACCAGCCAAGGGTCGGCGCCTGCATTGATGCCATGAATATCGATGCTCTCACGATCCGGGAACGGTACGGGCTTGCGTATTACCGGATCCACCTTCTGCATCCGAAGGTGGCAGTCTGTGTACAGCCGCTTGCGAAGGGGGATATGTATTGCAGGCGTTATGTGCTGGACTTGATTCAGGAATTGAAAAACAGCGGGATTTCCGTATTGATTCTTACCAGCAATATTGCCGACAATATGGATGTATCGGACCGGATGATCGTACTGCAAAACGGTATGATCGCGGCCGAATATGAAAAAGAAGAATTTGAAAAAGCCGGCTGGTATGCAGGGGCTTATGAAAGTTAGGCGCAAGATCGGATTGTACGCAGGAAAATACTAGAAAATATACACTTTTGCTTGCGTTTTTTTCCATCTCATATTACATTAATAGAGGCAACTGTGAAAAAAATATCAAAGCAGCTGTCAAGAAAACACTGGGAGAGGAAAAAGATGCATAAGAAAGAACTGAGCAACAGGGCGAAGGGGCTGATTGGCGCCGGTATCATGACGGCGGCAGCGGCAGCACTGATTCTGTGCAGCACCCCGCTGTATCAGAGCATGAGTAAGATTGGAAGAGTTAAAGGAACGGAGTCTGTCTATACGCCGGGCAGCTATACGGCAAGTGCTGAGGGGTATAATGGACCGATCACGGCTACGGTCATCGTGACGGATAAGGACATCGAAGAATTGATTCTGGATGCCCCGTATGAGTCACCGGAGTATGGCGGGAAGGCGATCGGGACGCTCCGAATGAATATGTTAAAGCAGCAGACCGCCGATATCGACGGCGTATCCGGTGCGACAGGGACCAGCGATGTGGCGAAGATGGCAGTCCGCAAGGCGCTGGCGATGGCAAAGGGAGAACTGTTTACGGACGACTGGCAGCAGGCTGACATCGTGGTGATCGGTGCAGGCGGAGCCGGCATGACGGCGGCAATCCAGGCGGCCCAGGACGGCGTGGAGAATGTCGTATTACTGGAAAAGATGCCGATCACAGGCGGCAATACCACCAGGGCAACGGGCGGCCTGAACGCGGCCTATACAAAGCATCAGAAGGCCGACGGGATCGAGGATTCCGTGGAGCTCTTTGCAGAGGACACCATGAAAGGCGGCAAGAACCTCAATGACCCGGCTCTTGTACAGGTCCTGACAGAAAATTCCGCCGATGCGGTGGACTGGGTCAATGAGATTGGCGGAGATCTGTCCGTTGTGGGAATGTTTGGCGGAGCCAGCGTAAAGAGAATCCACCGCCCGTCAGATACTTCTGCGGTAGGACCGATGTTAGTCACCACTCTGAATGAGGAGCTGGAGGAACTTGGGATCCCGGTATTTCTTGAGACAAAGGCAGAGCGTATCCTGGTAGATGAAAACGGCGCTGTCTTTGGCGTGGAAGCTACGGACAGAAATGGAAACGTGATGGGGATCAAGTGCAGGGCAGTCGTGCTTGCGACCGGCGGTTTCGGAGCAAACTCTGAGCTGGTTGTCAAATACCAGCCGCGGCTTGAGGGCTTTTGCACCACCAACCACTCCGGTGCGACCGGCGACGGTATCGTGATGGCGGAAGCGCTGGGAGCAGGTCTGACCGATATCGACCAGATCCAGACCCATCCGACCGTAAACCCAGAGACAACTGATATGTACACGGAGGGTGTCCGCGGAAACGGCGCGATCCTGGTGAACATGGAAGGCAGACGGTTTGTCAACGAGCTGGAGACCCGCGACGTGGTTTCCGAGGCAATCTTAAAACAGACCGGCGGCCAGTGCTATATGATATTTGACCAGGCGGTGCGGGACAGCCTCTCCGCGATTGAGTCCTATATCAAAAAGGGGATTGTAACCGAGGCGGATACGCCGGAGGAGCTTGGAAAGGCGATCGGAATCGACGGCGCGGCTCTGGCCGAGACTCTTTTGCAGTATGCTGATATCCATGCGGCCGGAAATGATACGGAATTTGGCAGGGAAGATATGGCCCAGCCGTTAAATCAGCCAAAGTACTATGCGGCTCTCTGTGCTCCGGCAGTCCATCACACGATGGGCGGCGTAAAGGTCAGCACAGGCACGGAAGTGCTGAAGGCAGATGGCAGTGCGATTCCGGGGCTGTTTGCAGCCGGTGAGGTAGTCGGCGGCGTACACGGAGCAAACCGTCTGGGCGGCAACGCGGTGACAGATATCGTGGTGTTTGGACGTGTGGCAGGCAGCGCGGCAGGCGCATATGTAAAAGAGAACGGCGGAGTGACCGAGCGCACCATCACCGTACCGGAGATCGAAGAACTTCCCGTGCCGGAAGTCCAGGGGAACTATAAAGACGGCACCTACACCGGAACCGGTAAAGGCAACAACGGCGATATCACGGTTGAGGTCGTGGTAGAAGGCGGAAATATCGTCTCCATCCAGTTAAAAGAACACGTGGAGACTGTCGGAATCTACGAAGCAGCCGAAAAGAATGTGACAGGAGATATCATCCGGAAGCAGACTTCAGATGTGGACGGAGTATCCGGCGCAACGATGACGTCGAATGGAATTAAAGAAGCGGTAGAAAAAGCGCTCAAAGATGCTGCCTAAAGGCAGTTGTATAAACAAGAGAAAGAATCTCTGAACAAACGACCGGATTTGTGTAAGGCATCACAGATGCCTGGGCAAATCCGGTCGTTTTGTTGAGCCCCAGTATTTGGAGACTGCCGATACATAGTCCGGGCGGGGCAAGGGGGACAGG